>JAHDDU010000085.1 GCA_020629175.1 Flavimaricola sp.
TTGCAACGAAAACGCCCCGCCGGTGAGGGACGGGGCGCATCTGGCAATCTGAGGCTTGGGTTACTCAGGATCGCCGGGTGACGTGATCTTCATCTTGTGAAGCATGCCGCCGATGGCCGCGCCAATCATGGGCGCCACAATGAAGAGCCACAATTGACCCAAAGCCGTACCGCCCGCAAACAAGGCTGGACCAATAGAGCGTGCTGGGTTGACCGACGTGCCGGTGACTGTGATGCCCACGAGGTGGATCATCGTTAGCGCGAGGCCAATTACGAGACCAGCAAAGGCCGGAGAGCCAGTTTTTTCTTCGGTCACGCCGAGGATGACAACGATGAAAACGGCAGTTGCGATGACTTCAAAGATGAAGGCTGAAATCATGTAGAACTCGCCGCCATACCCTTCGCCCCAGCCGTTCTGTCCTAGGCCGTTGACGGCGATGTCATAGCCACCGGCACTGCCCTTAGCGAGGATGAAGATCATAAAGGCCGCAATGATCGCGCCGCCCGTTTGAGCTGCACTGTAGCCGATAAACGTTTGCCTATCGATACGCCCGGCGATCATCGCGCCAAGCGATACGGCCGGATTGAGATGCGCGCCAGATACTTGACCGATGGAGTAGGCCATCGCGATGACTGAGATGCCAAAGGCAAGGCTGATGCCCGTGATCGAAATGCTGTCGGCAATACCAATACCGCCCCCTGCGAGAACGGCGGATCCCACGCCAAAAAAGACCAGAACAAACGTACCGAAGGCTTCGGCGATATAACTTTTCATGGTTCCCCTCCACTTTGGCGATCCTGTCGTCATGACTGGATTTCCACCACTGTGTGGGGCCAACAAAGCGTTTGGCACACCCCCGCCCAATGGGAGAAGTCGCAAAATTCTCCCCCATGCCGCTGTAGACTGGGAAAATTCTTTGTTTCGGCGTAGGTAGAGCGACGAAACACTAGGCAAACTTTGGCCACCAAGGCCGGACTGAGGGGAAATATGCTCGACAAGCGCCAATTCTATATCAACGGAACATGGGTTGATCCTCAGGCAGGGTCAGATTTCGCGGTCATTAATCCCTCGACCGAGGAGCCGTATGCCACGATTTCGCTCGGTGGTCAGGCGGATACGGATGCCGCCGTTGCTGCGGCCCGCGCGGCTTGGCCCAGCTGGGCGCAAAGCAGCAAGGCCGAGCGTCTGGACCTGATGCGTTCGATCCTTGAGGTCTATAAGAAGCGATCAGATGAGATGGGCGAGACGATCTCGGGTGAGATGGGCGCGCCAATTTCGATGTCGAAAGCCTCTCAATCCGGCACCGGAACTTACCACATCGATGGATTCATCAAGACGCTGGAAGAGTTCGAGTTTGAGCGTGGACTACGGGAAGACGCTCCGAACGACCGGATCATTTATGAGCCCATCGGTGTCTGTGCGCTGATCACGCCATGGAACTGGCCGATGAACCAGATTGCGTTGAAGGTCATGCCAGCGATTGCTGCAGGCTGCACAATGGTGCTGAAACCATCAGAGCAATCGCCTCTTTCTGGAATGTTGTTCACCGAAATCCTGCACGAGGCTGGTGTACCTGCGGGCGTCTACAACATGCTTAACGGCGATGGTGTGGGCGTTGGCTCGCAGCTGTCGGCGCATAAGGACGTGGATATGGTGTCCTTTACAGGATCTTCACGCGCCGGGAAGCTGATCAGCAAATCCGCCGCCGACACGATCAAGCGGGTTTCGCTCGAGCTTGGCGGCAAGGGTGCGAACATCGTCTTTGCCGATGCAGCGCCAAATGCCGTAGCCCAGGGCGTGGCACGGTGCTTTAACAACACGGGCCAGTCTTGTAACGCCCCCACCCGGATGCTGGTCGAGCGCAGCCGCTATGACCAGGCTGTGGAAGAAGCCGTCGCGGCGGCAGAGGCAACGGCAGTGGACCTCGCAAACCGCGACGGCAAGCACATCGGCCCGTTGGTCAGCGAGATGCAGTTCAACAAGGTTCAGGACCTCATCGAAGTCGGCATCAACGAGGACAAGGCCAAGCTGGTCGCAGGTGGTCTTGGACGGCCTGAGGGCATGAACCGTGGCTACTTCGTACGCCCGACCATCTTTGCAGATTGCACCAATGACATGCGGATCATGCGCGAAGAGATTTTTGGGCCTGTACTTGGCATGATGCCGTTTGACACCGAAGAGGAGGCCATCGCTATTGCCAATGACACGGATTACGGCCTGACCAACTACGTTCAGACGACCGATGGTGAGAAGGCGCGTCGCGTGGCGCGACAGCTACGGACTGGCATGGTCGACATAAACGGACAAGCACGCTCAGCACGCAGCCCGTTTGGCGGCATGAAGCAATCCGGGAACGGCCGTGAAGGCGGTGTTTGGGGTCTGGAAGAGTACCTTGAGGTGAAAGCCGTTGGCGGCTGGCCCACCGAGTGATGAGCCGAGGTCTTTGAAAGACATCATTGCCTGACAGCAGCGCCCTTTCAGAGAGATCTGGAAGGGCGTCTTTGTGTTTGCAACGAAAATCACGACCAAAACCGGCGGTTCATTCAGAGGTAATGTGAGAATGGTGCCCAGGGGCGG
>JAHDDU010000010.1:0-4978 GCA_020629175.1 Flavimaricola sp.
TGCATACAATGTGCATGCCTCAAATCCGCAGATCGAAGGATCCCGAATGCCCAGCACGCACACCGCCGCTTGTCACTGTGGCGCCGTCCAGTTCACCGTCTCTTTGCCCGAAGGGTTGGCCTCCGCGCGGCGCTGCACCTGCAGTTTTTGCCGCATGCGCGGGGCTGTTGCCGTAACGGCAGGGCTTGAGGATTTGCAGTTCACCAAGGGCCAAGATCACCTCACGCTCTATCAGTTTAACACCCGCGTGGCCGAGCATTATTTCTGTCCCACCTGTGGCATCTACACGCATCACAAGCGGCGCTCTAACCCAAATGAGTTTGGCGTAAATCTTGCATGTTTAGAAGGGATTAGCCCCTTTGACCTACCCGAGATAATCGTCAACAACGGCGTCGTTCACCCAACCGATGATCCGACGGCCCCCAACGTCGCAGGCATTCTACGGTACGAGGATAAGCTCTAGGGTGTGTTGGTGACAATCACCTCTACCCGGCGGTTAAGGTCGCGTCCTTCTGCCGTCAGGTTCGTGGACAGCGGCGCAAGATATCCCATACCTTGCGCCTCCATCTGGCCCCTCGGCACGCCGTAGGACTCGACCAGCCGATCCAACACCGAATTGGCACGCCGACGCGATAGCGCGATGTTCCCCTCCAACGATCCTTCGGCATCCGTATGACCAACAAGAGCGATCCGTCGGTCCGGATTGTCGAGCAGGTAATCCGCCAGTGATTGCAATGTGTTAAAGGGGCCATCTCCTAACGACGAGGAGCCAGTCTGGAAGGCGAGATCCGCCAGAACGACGCGGCCGTCCGTTTCCAGCACCGCGCCAAAATCGCCAAGATCAACCGCGGGGCGTTCGCTACGTGCGGGGGCTGCTGTGGTCGCTGGCGCAATCTCGGCGCCGACGGTGATGACCTGAATAAAGCCCGAATTCGCCGAACGACTGGCCAAAAGGGTGACCACATCTCCTTCGCTTTGGGCGGAAAGAAAGCGGAAATCACCAAGGTCGACGTACATCGCGGGGGGTGGCAGGACTGGTGTTCCAAACCGAAAATCAAACCCACCACATGTCTCAGTTTCGCATTCAAAAAGAATGACATAGCCAGCATCAACAAGCTGCTGCCGCAGGGGCCGAATAAGCTGGAGCGTGGTCAATCCGCCGGCATTCACCCGCCAGGCCTGTTGCCTGAAGGGTCCGGTTTCGGTCCGTGTTGGTAGAATGTCGTCGGCAAAGGGCCCGGTGGGCAAAGCGTAGTCCGCCTCGGCTTCCCTCACCTCCGCCTCAAGCGACGCGTTCGACGGAAACTCCAGCGTTTGGCCCAGCGCCGTAACGGGCGTACAAAACAGGAGGAGACGTGCCAGCGTTCTCAAGGTGCAATCCGGTAGTGATAAGAGGCCAACGGTGTCATGCCCATGGACTGGTAAAGCGCGTTGGCCGCCGCATTCTCTTTTGTGACCAACAGGTTGAGCGATGTGGCCCCGTTCTCCGCTGCCCAATAGGCGGCAGCGCGCAACATGTGGCGGGCAAGCCCGTTGCGCCGAAACGCAGCCTTCGTCTCAATCGCATGGACCATCGCGTCCGGGCCATCGCAGGCAACAAATGCTGCCCCCGCGGGTGTGTCTGAAACACGGCCAAGAATGCAGGTCTTGGGGCCGCGCACGCGGTCCATCACGGCAACCCGTGCAGAGCCAATGCCGCCGTCGAGCCACACATCCCGCACAGCCTGCAGTGGCGGCCAAACGCGGAAGGTTGTCACAGGCGGCAACGGCTCATCGCAGAGGGTGGAAATCTGGGCTGAGTAGATCACAACAGGGTCTTTGATGGCGTATCCCCGCGCAGCCAAGGCCGCATCAAGCGCGTCGTCACCATCGCGGATCATGAACAGATGCGGTTGGTTCAAGACGCTCATCTGCCCTTCGGCCCGGTCAATGTCGGAGGGAGCGAAGTCCTCAACCCCCGTCGCGGCACTGACCCGGCTGCCGCCCCCCTGCCCGTCGCGCAACACCCACGGACCGTCCCGCCATCGCCGGGCGGCGGGCCATGTCGAGTCAATCAGAGCATAAAGCTCGGAGGCGGTCGGCAGCGTCATTCCGGGAACAGCGCCTTCAACTCATCCATCGCAGACGCGAGCAGCGCGGTATCCTGCCCCCGCACCACAAGGTTTGCGCCAAACTTCCCATCTTTTTGAAACGGATAGCTGCCGAACGACAGGCCGGGATAGCGCTCGGCCAGCACTCCGAAGGGCCCGGCAATATCGCCTTCGCCCCGTTCGACGCGGAGCGTCTCTGAGAGGAGTGGTTGTCCACCTGTCAGCGTGGGCAACACACTCGCGACCATCGCCTGAAAGACAGACGGGACGCCGGCCATGACATGCACGTTTTGCACCTTGAACCCCGGCGCCACGCTGACGGGATTGTCGATCAACGTGGCCGTGGACGGGATGCGCGCCATGCGCAGGCGCGCCTCGTTCAGCTCCGTTCCCTGTCTGTCATAATGCGCCTGCAAAAGGGCCCGCGCGTCATCGCGCACATCGATCGTGTCGCCAAACGCGCGGGCGATGCAGTCAGCTGTGATGTCGTCGTGTGTCGGGCCAATTCCGCCAGAGGTGATGACCGTGTCATAATTTTCGGACAGTGCCTTTACAGCAGCCACAATCGCGTCCGCATCATCAGACACAACGCGCACTTCTTTGAGGTCGATGCCCGCCTCTGTCAGCTGCCCGGCCAGATGATGCATGTTGGCATCCCGCGTGCGGCCTGAAAGGATTTCGTCTCCGATGACAAGCATAGCGGCGGTGGGGTTGGGCATCGGCTTCTCCTTTGGTGTCAGGACAGGTATAGCCCGGCCCATGCAGTTTGCCACCCCGCTCATCCCCGCCCGCCTGATCCGTCGTTACAAACGGTTCCTCGCCGATATGACCCTCGATGACGGGCGCGAGATCACTGCCCATTGCGCCAACCCAGGCTCGATGATGGGACTGGCCGAACCTGGTATGCGGTGCTGGCTTGAACCCAACGATGACCCCAAGAAAAAGCTCAATTACGGCTGGCGGCTTGTTGACCATGAAAACGGGCATTTCACCGGGGTTGATACCTCCTTACCCAACCGCGCACTAAAGGCCGCCTTGATGGCGCATGAGGTGCCGGGTTTACCTGCTTACGAGCTTGTCCGGCCAGAGGTGAAATACGGCGAGAACAGCCGTATCGACTTTCTGCTGAGCGGGCCTGAAGGGGACATCTACGTTGAGGTCAAGAGCGTCACGCTCAGCCGTACTCCGGGCCTTGCCGAGTTTCCCGACAGCGTCACCGCGCGCGGAACGAAGCATCTGGGCGAGCTTGCCCGCGTTGTGCACGCTGGCGGTCGCGCCGTGATGCTGTACCTCATCCAACGGACCGATTGTACCTCGATGACGCTCGCCGCTGATATTGATACGGCGTATGCAAATGGATTTGTGGCAGCGCAACAGGCGGGCGTAGAAGTTTTGGCCATCGACACGCTGCTGTCACCCGAAGGGATTACCTTAGGAAAACCGGTCAGGTTTGAGGCGCCATAGGTTTGGCCAAGCCAGCCCAGGCAATGGCCCGGGTCGCGTTTCGTGCGGCGCGCGTCGACACCCACTCCCACAGGAAAATGGCGACCAGAAAGATCAGAAACCCACCAGTCACTTCGGCCTCAATCGCAAGAATACCGGCCGTGAGAATACCGCCCAAGAGGACGCTACATGGCAACGAAAGTGCGGCAACCCCGGCCATCAATGCGCGGCGGTCCCGACTGACGAGCGGCGCGCGCGAAAGCCGCTGGTAAGGTTTCCAAAAGTAGCGGCGGAGCATGTAGGCGGCGTACCCAATGAGCAAAAGCTTCCAAAGTGCTGCCCATTTCGGGTCTTGCACTGCAGCTGGCTCGACGGCCTCGTTCAACCCCGGCGAGTCAAATGCGAACATGCCCGCGACCGTCAGGGCCAGTGCAACAAGAACGACAAAACTCCGCCAGAGCTCTTCCAGTGCCGACACGGCGTCTTGGGTCATGATATACTCCCTTCCGCTGGCCTGACCTTTGGGGGGCTTTGTGACCCTAGTATGAAGCAAATTTGACGGCAAAAACGCCCATCTCTTCCATCGCTGCCTCTGATCCCCTATGTCGGTGCAAAGATTTGAAAGGGTACGACGTGGACGAACGCAAAGGCAGGCTGACAAAGGACGGCATCCGCATTTACGATCCGGCAGACTTTGCCGGCATGCATGCGGCAGGCGCATTGGCGGCCAGCATCCTCGACCGGATCGCTGAGCATGTGGAGCCGGGCCAGTCGACTGCGGCCCTCGACAAGTTGATCACCGAGTGGGTGGAGGAGGCCGGTGCAACCTCTGCCACCATTGGGTACAAAGGCTACAAGCACGCCTCTTGCATCAGCGTGAACCACGTTGTCTGCCACGGCATTCCGGGCGATAAGACGCTAAAAGATGGCGACATTCTAAACATTGACGTCACCGTGATCGTCGATGGCTGGTTTGGAGACACGAGCCGGATGTATGTTGCGGGCAAGCTGCCGCGAAAAGCCGAGCGCTTGATCCAGGTCACTCATGACGCCCTGATGAAAGGGATTGAGGCGGCCAAGCCCGGCAACACGTTCGGTGACATCGGTGCCGCGATCCAGACCTATGTTGAGAGCAATCGAATGTCCGTTGTCCGGGATTTCTGCGGCCATGGGCTGGGCCGAGTGTTTCACGCGCCGCCCAATGTGCTGCACTATGGCCGCCCGGGTACAGCGGCCACGCTGGAAGAAGGGATGTTCTTTACCATCGAACCGATGGTGAATCTGGGCCGCCCGGAAACCAAAGTCCTCGCGGACGACTGGACCGCTGTTACCCGCGACAAGAGCCTGTCGGCGCAGTTTGAGCATTCTATCGGCATCACTGCGGATGGTGCGGACATCTTCACGCTCTCCCCCGCGGGAACCTTCCATCCGACCTACGGATGAGG
>JAHDDU010000010.1:5078-71912 GCA_020629175.1 Flavimaricola sp.
GCTTTCTTTGTCCGACTGACCACCGGCATCACATTGGTCATGACTTACGATTTCTGCCCGGATCAATCCCAAGCCTTCGCCATTCAGCGCGACCTGGTCAACGCAACATTCTAAAGCTCCAGAGCCGCGTGAATGTCCGCCATGTCATGCACAACCTCGGCTCCAACCGCGCGTAGATCCTCGTCTTGCCCTTCTGTCGCAAAGCCAAAGCATCTAACTCCGGCGCGATGTGCGGCAAGGCAGCCAGAAGCGCTATCATCGATCATCACCGTTTCTTCCGCGCTCACCCCAGCTTGCGCCATGGCCGCGTTGACCATGAAAGGCGCGGGCTTTTTCTCTGCCCGGTTTGTGGTGAAAAAGATGCGTCCGGCAAACCGGTCAAGAAGCCCATGAGGGGCCAATGTGATTTCCATCTTGGGCATCGGTCCGTTGCTGACAACAGCCATCTTGATCCCGGCCCTCTCCGCAGCGTCGATGATATCCGCAACACCTGGGATTAACGCCACACCTTCGCGCAACCGATCATGAATGGTGCGGGTCAGGGTTTCGAACCACGCATCTTCCAGCTTCGCCCCTCGCCGCGCTGCTTCTTCGCCAGCACTCAAAAGCGTGCCACCAACGAAGAGGTGGTTGGCCTCCTGCGGGTTAAGCGGCAGGCCTCGGTCGGTGAAAAAGCCTGCCATGACGTCTGCTGTGACGGGCTCGCTGTCGACCAGAACGCCGTCGCAGTCGAAAATAATCAGTTTGGGCTGCATCATTCTGTGACCTTTAAGAAGGTGATCCAGGTGTCCCCGAATTGGCGCTGCTCGAGCAGCGCGTATCCGGTTAGCGGGGCCTGTGGCAGTCGCTCTTCCCAGACGATGGTGGCCTCAGGCGCGATCCAACCCTGCGCCTGCGCGGACCGCAGCGCGCTTGCGCCCAGATCATCACCATAGGGGGGATCAAGAAAGACAAGGCCGCAGGCCTGCGAGGCGTTCGGCAGGCTGTCAGCCCTCCCCTTGATCACGCTGCAATCCGCCTCTCTGCGCAGCTTGGCGATGTTTTGGGCCAAGAGCGCCTGCGCGGCCTTGCCGCTATCCACAAAGGTGGCATGCACCGCGCCGCGGGACAGCGCCTCTAACCCCAAGGCCCCTGTCCCCGCAAAGAGATCAAGCACGCGGGCACCGACGACCGGATTGCCCATTTTGCCAGAGGTCAGAATGGAAAACACGCTTTCACGCACCCGGTCCGAGGTTGGCCGCAAATGGGCGGCCTCATCCCCTTTGCCAACGTCCGCCAGATGCGTCCCACGATGCTGACCTGCGATGATCCTCACAGTTTCAACAAGGCCTTCATGTCCGTCGCCGGATCACTCAACACCGCGGGATCTGGAGACTTGCCGGCCTCAATCAGGCGTTTGCCGATCATGTAGTTGCGCGGGTCGTTCATTGCGTCGACTGCAATCAGTCGCTCCTCACGGTAATACCAATGCGACCGCGCGGCCTCTGCCTCACGCACATAAACGGAGTCATACCCGAGGTTCAGGCCTGCGATCTGTAGTTTGCAATCGTACTGGTCGGACCAGAACCACGGCTTGGGCGCATATGTCACCCCCTTGCCCATCATGTTTTGCGCCGCCACTTCGGCCATATCAATCGCGTTGCCGACGCTTTCGATCCGGATGCGTTGGTCTTCGAACAGACAAGAGGCGCAATCGCCAGCAGCGAAAATATGCGGGTCAGAGGTTTGCGTAGCCTCATCTGTGGCAATGCCGTTGTCGATCGTCAGCCCGGCCCCAGAGGCCAAAGCATCGGCAGGTGTGATGCCCACGCCGACGATCACAAAATCTGCAGGAAGTTCGGTGCCATCGGCGAGGATGGCACCCGAAACAGCGCCATCCCCGGTGAGATGATCAAGGCCCACCCCTTCGATAATCTTGACACCGTGATCCGCGTGAAGGGCCCGGAAGTAGTCTGACGTTTCAGGTGCTGCCACCCGTTGCAGAATTCTGTCCGCCATTTCCACAAGCGTCACATCGAGCCCACGTTTGGCAGCTACGGCAGCAGCCTCGAGCCCAATGTAGCCACCGCCGATGATCAACACGTGTTTGCCCTGAACCATATGCGGGGCCATTGCGTCTGCGTCGCGCAGATCACGGACGGTAAAGACATTGTCCAAGGCACCGCCAATGGCAGTGGGCAAGGTCCGGGGATGCGAACCGGTGGTCAGCGCGAGCTTGTCATATGGCAGGTTTGATCCGTCGCTCAGCTCAACGGTTTTGCCAGCGGCATCCACGGCAACGGCACGTGTGTCGAGCCGGAGGTGGATGTTGTTGTCCGCGTAAAAGCTGACCGGTCTGAGGTAGAGCCGCTCTTCCTCCATCTCGCCCAGCAAATATGCCTTGGACAAGGGCGGGCGCTGATACGGCGGGACTGCTTCGGCCCCCACCATCGTAATGTCACCTTGGAACCCTTCGGCGCGCAGCTTCGCGACGAGTGAAGATCCTGCCTGCCCTGCGCCGATGATGACGAAATGCTCTGCCATTTGTTCTGCTTTCAGTGGTCATCTCATAGAGCGCACCCTATATCCTCAGACACACAACGCAATTCCTGACAGGGGCCTGATATGACAATTTCCATCGGTGACACGCTGCCCGACGCAACTTTGCTGAAAATGGGGGCCGAAGGGCCCGAGGGCGTTCAGCTTTCCTCACTCACAGAGGGCCGCAAGGTTGTGATCTTCGCCCTGCCTGGCGCGTATACGGGCGTGTGCACAACGGCCCATGTCCCGTCATTTATGCGGGTTGCGGATGATCTGCGCGGCAAAGGGATTGAGGACATCATCTGCATTTCCGTCAACGATCCGTTCGTGATGAAAAACTGGTCTGACAGCACCGGTGCCGCGGATGCTGGGATTGCAATGCTAGGCGATGCGAGCGCCGAGTTCACCAAAGCCATCGGCATGGACTTTTCGGCACCTCCTGTCGGTTTGATCGATCGGTCCAAGCGCTATTCCATGGTTGTTGACAACGGCAAAGTGACTCACCTGAACGCCGAAGGCAGCCCAGGTGAGTGCGAAATTTCCGCCGGCGAAACGCTCCGCGACCAGCTCTGAGGCTGCTCCGTTACTCGGCCCGGATCATTGTCTGGGTCGGGAACGGGATCTCAACACCAGCGACATCCAGCGCTTCTTTGACCTTGCGCTTCATATCGGCCTGATAGGCAAAGTACTCTGGCCGCGCGACCCAAACGCGCACAAGAAAATCGACCGAGAAGTCGCCTAGATTATTCACCTGAATGAACGGCTCAGGCTCAGCCAGAGAGCGCGGGTCCGCCATGATCGTCTCGCGAATGGTTTGTTCGGCCAGCTGCAAATTTGAGCCGTAACTGACCCCAAAGATCCATTCGGCGCGGCGCTGATCATAGACTGAGTAATTGGTGATCGTGTTGCCCCAAACCTGGCTGTTGGGCACGATAACCTGGACGTTGTCGACCGTCGCAAGCTCGGTAAAGTTCAGGTTGATGTTCATGACCGTGCCCATCTCACCATTAATGCTGACAAAGTCGCCCAGCTTGATGGGCCGGAAAAACACGATCATCACGCCAGCGGCAACGTTTGACAGCGTCCCTTGCAGTGCCAATCCAATGGCCAAGCCCGCAGCACCAAAGACCGCAATCAATGATGCTGTCTGAACGCCAAAGGTATTGAGGACGATCAAAATCGTCAGTGCGACGACAGCATACCACACGATGTTCGACAGGAAGTTGAACAGCGTTTGATCGAGGTTTTCATGCTTTTGCGCAAGGCGCACGACGCGGCGGCGGAAGAACCGCGCAAGCATAAAGCCAACAATCAGGATCGCGACAGCGCCCACGATGTTGCCCGCAAGGCCCAGCAGGTATTCGGGAGAAATCAGGTCGGCGACGGTGCGCCCGTTCCAGATCTCAATCGCGAGGAAGTTTTCCATTCAAAGTCCAGCAATCTTGTCCATCCGCTCGGCCAGTTTGGCATCCAAATCGCTCAGCCCGCCGGTGTCATGCGTGGTCAGCGTGACGACGACAGTCTTGTAGACATTCGACCACTCGGGATGATGGTTCAGTTTCTCGGCGTGTAACGCGCATTGGGTCATAAACGCAAAGGCCTCGATAAAGTTTCCAAAGACATATGTCTTTTCCACCGCGTCACGGCCCTCCACCATCGTCCAGCCAGCAGCGAAAAGTGCGGCGCGACCGGCCTCATCCAAAGCTGTGCTCATTCCTGTTCCTCCACTTTGGGGCGTTTGAACGGCCCATAGTCCGTCAGCACTTCAATATCGTGATCAACAGCCTCTGTCTCGGCTCGCAAATAATCAGCCACTGCACCGCGAAACCCCTCATCCGCCAACCAATGAAGCGAATGCGTGGCCACAGGCAGATACCCACGCGCGAGCTTGTGCTCGCCCTGGGCCCCCGCCTCGACACGCGAAAACCCATTGGCGATGGCGTAGTCGATCGCCTGATAGTAGCAGATTTCAAAATGCAGGCAGGGGTGATGCTCGGTGCAGCCCCAGTATCGGCCATACAGCGTATCGCGGCCAATCATGTTCAGCGCCCCAGCCACAGGCACACCGTCGCGCAGTGCCAGAACCAGAAGGATGTCATCCCTCAGGGTTTCCTGCGCGATGTCAAAGAAGCGCCGTGTCAGATACGGCTGGCCCCATTTTCGGGCACCAGTGTCTTGGTAGAACTCCCAGAATGCATCCCAATGTTCGGGCTCAATTTGATCGCCGGTCAGCCGCACGATCTGGCCACCGAACGCCTGTGCTTGCGCGCGTTCTTTGCGGATATTTTTGCGCTTGCGAGACGAGAGGGCGGCAAGGAACGTTTCAAAATCAGGATACCCGTCGTTCAGCCAATGAAACTGTTGCCCGATCCGCGGCAAAAGCCCCATCTCGGCCCCTGCAAGGCTCTCGGCTTCGGTGCAGAAGGTGATGTGAAGCGATGACAATTGGTTGTCAGAAGCGATCTGCACGGCACCCTGGACGAGTGCTGCCATACCGTCCACCTCATGCCCCGGTCGGGTCAGGAACCGCCGCCCCGTGGCGGGCGTGAAGGGAACGGCGATCTGGAGTTTGGGGTAATAGCGTCCGCCTGCCCGCTCCCAAGCATGCGCCCAGTTGTGATCAAAGATGTACTCGCCTTGCGAATGGCCCTTGGCATAAAGCGGTGCGACAGCGATCACCTCATCGCCGCGTCGTGCCGACAGATATCGCGGTTGCCAACCGCTTCCGGGACCGACTGATCCGCTTGCTTCCATCGCCGAAAGCACGCGGTAGGTGGTAAAAGGATCAATCGGACGCCCCTCCGCCCCTTCAGGGCAGGCGCAGGCATCCCAATCGGCCTGCCCGATCTCGGACAGCGAAACATGCGCGGTAATCTCAATTTTATCGTCCGACACGAATATCCCTCAGGCTGCACGGTTACATGGTGTGCAGCCAAGCCCGGTCAATCGCCATTTCAGGCAAGATACCCTTCAAAGGTGATATTTTGGCAGACCTTACGCGCTTCGGCCTCGGCTTCGGGCGATTTGATCGTCCAGCACAGGATATCTGCACCTGCAGCCTTCAGATCAGAAACGCGCGCGCGGCCCAAATCCGCGGCTTCATGACTGATAAAGCTGGACCCAGAGCGTTCGTAGTCTGGAATATCACGTAAGGTCTCGCAAACCGATTTCGGTAGAGGTTGCCAGGTGTCCGGATCATAAGCGGAGGTCACGAGACCCCGCACGATGTTGGGCGCTACGGCACGCATTGCCATCACGGAGTACGGATTGAACGACATGACTGCGACAGGTCCCTTGTAGGCCTCCAGGGCCTGCGCTGTCGCCAACTCAAGAGGCCCAACGTTCGATCCCATCGCCCCGTCCTGATCCTTGATCTCAATCAGCAGAGGCACACGGCCTCCCACCATGCCCAAAACTTGCGCAAGCGTCGGAATGCCCGTGGCGCCACCGGTCAGGATAATCTGGGCAAGCTCATCCGCTGTACGTTGTGCGACAGGGCCGGTTTCTCCAGTCAACCTCCCGAGGTGATAGTCGTGAAAAACCATCGGTACTTTGTCGGCAGAAAGCTGGAGATCAATCTCGATCCCATAACCACGGTCTATGGCTGCCGCGACAGCCTCTAGGCTATTTTCCGGACGGCCCGCGTCCTTGTCATGCAGACCGCGGTGGGCCAGCGGCTTGGTCAGGAAATCAGGATGCAAGCTCATTTGATCTGAAAGATGCCGTCAATCTCGACAGCAACTCCAAAGGGGAGAGAGGGCGCAGAAACGGCAGCGCGAGCGTGTTTGCCAGCGTCACCCAACGCTTCAGCCATGAGGTCAGACGCTCCATTAATCACCTTGGGCTGATCGGTGAAATCCGGCGTCGAGTTCACAAACCCGCCGAGCTTTACCACCTTTACCAATCGGTCCAGATCACCGCCACAGGCGGCTTTGACCTGCGCGAGCAAGGCGATAGCGCAGGTCCGCGCAGCAGCGGCGCCGGCCTCAACATCCATGTCCGCACCGAGTTTTCCCGTGATAAATCCATCGGGGCCTTGCGCGATTTGTCCTGAGACATGCACGAGGTTTCCCACAACAACATAGGGCACATAGTTGGCCGCCGGAGCCGGCGCATCGGGCAAAGTTACGCCTAATTCTGCAAGCTTGGTTTCAAACGTTCCTGTCATCGGGCATCCCTCTCAACATGATTTGGGAGAGGCTACCGCGCAGCGCTGTTAGGGGCAATCAACCTTCGCGGAATGCTTTGGCAAAATAGTCAGTGAGCGGTTTGATCAGATAGTCCAGCGGGCTGCGTTCATCCGTGGCGAGATAGGCCTCCACCGGCATACCTGGGATCAGGGTCATATCATCCGGCAGCCGCGTGATCTCACCTTCATTCAGTGCAATCTCTGTGCGGTAATAGCTGACCTGATTGTTCTGATCCTGAAAGGCATCGGCTGAGACTTGGGTCACCGTCGCAAAAAGCTCTGGTGTCCGGCGTTGATCAAATGCGGGAAAGCGAACGGCCACTTCTTGGCCCACAAAAATCTGGTCAATATCCTGCGGCAAAACCTGCGTGGTGATAACCAGAGGACGATCCTGCGGCACGAGATACAGAACCGGGTCCGCCGCCCGAATGACGGACCTTGGCGCAAAGACTTGCAAGCCGTAAACGACCCCTGCGACAGGCGCACGAATGTCCAGCCGGTCAAGGCGCGTCGTCAGTGTCCGGCGACGCTCGGACAGTTCAATTTCATTGTACTGAAGATCGCGCAGTCGCGTGATCGCATCTTCCCGCGTGGTGGTCCGCAAGCGCAATATCTCGATCTCAATCTCGGTAATCCGCCCCTCGGCCTGCGCGACAGAGGCCGTCAGTTCACCGCTGCGCCCTTCCAGATTCGCCGTTTCGCGCTGCAGCGCCAAAACACGCGCCGCTTGCGCGAGCCCTCGGTCCAGCAAATCCTGCTGCGTAGCAAGCTCTTCCGCGATAAGGTCCAACTGCTCTGCCAAGGCGACGCGTTGCGCTTCGATTCCTTCAATCTGACTGGAGATCTGTGCCCTGCGGCGCGACAATTGCTCGGCCTGTTGGGCCAGCGTATCGCGACGCGCTGCGAACAATCGTTCTTGGCCCGCCATTAGCTCGGCAGCCACCTGCTTTTCGGACGCGAGCAGATAGGGATCAAAATCTAGCGCTTCCGCATCGTCTCGTTCCGCCTCCAGCCGCGCACGGCGGGCCATCACTTCAAGAAGTTGCCCTTCGACAACGGCCAGCTCCGAACTGAGCGTTTCTGCATCAAGCCTGATGAGGATGTCGCCCGCACCGACGGTCGCGCCTTCGCTTACCAGAATTTCATCGACGACACCGCCATCCGGATGCTGCACGACCTGACGATTTTGATCGACTTCGATCTGGCCCGTCGAAATGACAGCCCCCGTGATCTGCGCCATCACAGCCCAGCCGCCAAAGCCGCCAACCAGCACCAGCAGGCCAAGAATGCCCAGCATCATCGGCCCACGGACGGTGCGTTTGGAAACATCCTTGCTCATGTGACACCCCCGCCACCAACCGACTGCTGAATTTGCTGATGGTTCTGAACCATGTCGCGCAGCACCTCATCCTTGGGGCCAAAGGCACGCCGGGTGCCGCCATCAATGACCAGCAACATATCACATTCCTGAATGGCCGCCGGGCGATGTGCCATGATCAAAACAATGCGTCCTGCCCGTTTGAATTCTTTGATCGCGTTGTTGAGTGCGGCGGAGCCATCATTGTCGAGGTTCGAGTTTGGCTCATCCAACACAAGCATCACAGGATCGCCGTACATCGCACGCGCCAAACCGATCCGCTGCATTTGTCCACCCGACAGCCGCCCTCCATTCGCAGACACGCGGGTGTCATAACCCTCTGGCAGTTTGAGGATCATCTCGTGCGCACCGGCACGTTTGGCCGCAAGGACCACAGCGGCGTCATCCGGTTCGGGCGAGAGGCGGGCAATGTTATCCTTGATCGTGCCGTCAAACAGGCTCACACGTTGCGGCATATAGCCGATATGGCGGCCCAGAACGTCCGGCTCATATTGATCGAGTGCTGCGCCATCCAGCCGGATCTTTCCCGCGGCGGGCGTGATGAGGCCGGTCAGTGCTTTGGCCAGCGTCGACTTGCCGGAACCGGACGAGCCGATGACACCCACCGCCTGCCCGGGACGCACCTGAAAACTCATCATCCGAATAGTGGCCACCTGCTCGCCCGGCAGCACAACGGTCGCCTGCTCCACATCCAAATGACCTTTGGGAGAGGGTAAGGCTGTGCGCCCCTCACTTTCAGGGATCGTCCCAAGAAGGCGCGCAAGCGACGACCACCCCTCTTTCGCGCGCTGAAACATCGCGGATTGGCCGACGATCAACTCAATAGGTGCCAGCGCCCGGCCCAACAGGATTGACCCCGCGATCATCGCACCGGGGGACAGCTCGTTTTGCAAAACCAAATAGGCCCCAAGGCCCAGCATTGCCGACTGCAAGAACAGGCGCACGGCCTTCGTCGTGCCGGTGAATGCACCGCCTGTTTCGGTAGCGGCAAGGCTCGCATCCAGCGATTTTGTCCGGGCCCGTTGCCAGCGAGCAAAGGCTGCTTCGCGCATCCCGAGTGACATGACCAATTCGCTTTCAGACCGGATCTGCGCCCCAAGGGCCTCAGATTGCACCGTCGCTGCGTTCAGCGTCTCAAGCGGGCGGCGGGACGTGGCCTGATTGGCGATAGCGAGGGCGATAAGGACCGCCGCGCCAACGAGAGCGAGAATGCCGAGATAACTGTGGAAAATGAATATCCCCAGAAAGAACAGCGGAGCAAAGGGCAAATCAAACACCGCCATCAGCGCGGGCGAGGCCACCAGCCGCTGTACCGCTTCAAGGTCGCGCTGGGCCGTCGCCGCTTCTTTACGGACAGCTGCGTTTGACGTGCCGCGAATACCAGCGGAAAACACGCGTTCGTCCAGCCGGGCCTGCAAACGCGCTCCGACGCGGCCCATGATCCGGCCTCGCACGATGTCCAAAAGACCCATCATCGCGAACAAAAAAGCCACGAGAACGGACAGTGCGATCAAGGTCTCAAGCGACCGCGAGCCCAGTACGCGGTCATACACATTCAACATATACAACGGGCCGGTCAGCATCAGCATGTTCACAAAAAAGCTAAAGGCCGCCACAGCCCAATACAGCGCACGGCTTTCAGCGCGTGCGGCACGGAGTTCTGCTAGGCCTGTTTTTGTCACCTGATCGTTCATCGGCGTACTTTCGCTCTGCTCCATTGTGAGGTGCCGTCCCTTTGTGGCATCAAGATGGAGAATTGTCTGGTAAGAATAAACAATACCGCACATTTCTGCCTATTTGTGATGTAATCGGCAGTCTTTCGCCTTATGTCGCAAACAACGTGAAGTCTTTGACAGGAGCCCCCGTGTCTCGCGCCCCTATCGTCTCTTTGATCTTTGTGGTTCTGAGCATCGCTGCCTGCACTCCCGCGCCTGACGGCGTGCAAATACACGATCCCTTTGAAGCGCAAAACAGGGACATCCACGCCTTTAACGTCGCTTTGGATCGGGCCTTTGTCCGCGGTGCGTCTGGAGTGAGCGAGGCCGCGCCAGAAGAGCTGACCCAGCCGATCGTCAATTTTGCGGACAACGTCGGGCTGCCAGGCGCCGTTTTGAACGGGCTCCTTCAGGGCGACATCGGCGGGGCCGCGACCAACACGATGCGGTTTGTGATCAACTCAACAGTCGGTGTTTTTGGCCTCCTGGACCCCGCAGGCGCCATTGGGCTGGCTGAGGAAGAGACGGACTTTGGCGAAACGCTTTATGTCTGGGGGTTGCCAGAAGGTGCCTATGTTGAGCTCCCGTTTTATGGTCCGTCGACCGAACGGGACGCCGTCGGGCGGATCGTGGATGCGATAATTGATCCGCTGGGGCGTGTCGGGTCTGCCCCTCAGCTGGAATACGGCGGGATCGCGCGCGTTGCAGGGCAAGTCGTGGAGCGTGGTCGTCTTGGCGACACACTTGATGATATTCTGTACGAAAGCGCCGATAGTTACGCACAAGCTCGCCTGATCTATCTGCAAAACCGCCGATTTGAACTTGGCGATGAGGCCAGCACGACGGATGAAAGCTTTGTCGACCCATTCGAGGACTTTTGAATGACCGAAACGATGGATCGCCGCCTGTTCATCGGCTCCGCTGCAGCAGGCCTGATCGCGGCCCCGGCCTTGGCCGTCAGCCAATCCGCCGCACGGTCCTTGGTGGAAAACCTTGTAACAGAGGTGAATGCCGTCATTGCATCCGGCGTAGGCGAGGCTCAGATGCTGCGCCAGTTTGAAGCCATCTTTCAACGCTACGCAGATGTCTCAACGATCGCAGGGTACGTTCTGGGTGTTGAAAGACGGCGGGCGACCGCTGCACAGTTGAACGCCTGGGCCACAGCTTATTCCACCTATGTTGCCCGCAAATATGGCCGCAGATTTCGCGAATTCATCGGCGGGCAAATTCAGGTTGTCACCACGCGCGACTTACCCCGCGGTGTAGAGGTTGAAACAACGGTGGACCTGCGCGGGGAAGCGCCGTTCCGGGTTGATTTCCACGTCGAAGACAGCCGCGGCCGCCCGCTATTCTTCAACATCGTCATTGAAGGTATCAACATGCTGCTGAGCGAACGGACCGAAATCCTCGCCCAGCTGGACGCCCGCGGTGGCGACCTTGACCGACTGATCCGCGAGTTGCCGCAGGGCTAGTTGTTGCCAAAGATACTGTCGAGAAGGGCATCAACCTCAGAATTGGTCTGACCATTTGTCTGGGCTGGAGCGCCAAACTGCTCTTCTAGCATCCGGTCCAGCTCTTCATCGGTGATCTCAAAACTTTCAGCAGCCAGCTGCGCGCCGAACCCTTCGGGCGGCATCATCGGAAGCGGCGTAGGCTGCGATCCAGCCAGAACACCCTCCATCGTGCGCCGCCAAATCTCGGCAGGCAGGCCACCGCCAGTGACGCCTTGCATTGGTTCGTTATCGTCAAACCCCATCCAGACACCCACCACATAATCGCTCGAAAACCCGATGAACCACGCATCTCGCGCGCCATTCGTCGTGCCTGTTTTGGCGGCCAGCTCATAGCCTTCGATCCGCGCACGGCTGCCGGTACCGCGCTCAACAACCTGGTTCATCATCCAAGTCAGTTCACGCGCAGCCTCTTCCCGGATTACCCGCTCGCGGATGCCACCATCTTGCTCCATCAAAGGCGCGTCGTCCCCCCGCATGCGCAGGTCAATCAGTCCGTAAGGCGTTACCGCTGACCCTCCATTCAGGATACCGGCATAGGCCCCAGTCATCTCAATCAGTGTGGCCTCTGACACCCCAAGCGCGAGCGCCGGCCCGCTTGCCAGATCGCTCTGAATGCCAAAGCCTTGGGCAGTCGCCCGGACATTATCGCGGCCCACGGTTTCGGACAGCACAATGGCCGGAATATTGCGCGACCCTTCTAGCGCTGTGGTCAAATCGACAGGGCCCACGAACTCACGGTCATAGTTCTCAGGGCACCACTCACCTGATCCGGGTGTCGTCCAGCAAATTGGCTCGTCAATGATCACATCGTTGCCGCTGTAGCCCTGATCCAAGGCCGCCGCAAAGATGAACGGCTTGAAAGATGATCCCGGCTGCCTCACCGCGCTTGTTGCACGGTTGAACAGGCCGACCGCGCGGACGTCGCGCCCGCCAACCATCGCACGAACTGCGCCATCTGCAGACATCACGATGACCGCACCCTGAACCTCGCTGCCGTCGCGCAAGCTATCATCAAAGGTGCTCAACAAGGCCTGCTCGGCAGCTGTTTGAATTCGCGGGTCGAGGGTGGTGCGAATGATCACATCTTCGGTCGTGTCATGGGTAAAGAACTCTGGCCCAGTGCGCATGACCCAATCGGCAAAGGCGCCTGCGACCTGCGCCGCGGCCTCCGAACCTTCTGACAGATTGGCGGGATTGGCGCGTGCCTCCGCCGCTTGATCGGACGACAGATAGCCCTGTGCCTCCATCAAGCCCACGACAACACTCGCGCGTCCCTGCGATCGTTCGACATTGCTGGTGAGCGCCAAACGGCTCGGGGCCTGCAACACGCCGGCGAGGTTGGCCGCTTGGGCCGGGCTCAATTCCGACGCGCTGATCCCAAAGTACCGATTTGAAGCAGCCTCAACACCGTAGGACGATCCGCCAAAATACGCGCGGTTGAGGTAGATCGTGAGGATCTCTTCCTTCGTGTACATCACTTCCATCGCAATCGCATAGGCCGCCTCTTGCGCTTTGCGCCAGATCGTAGCCGAGCGGCAGTCCGCCTCGTAGGCGGCCTCGCTCTCCCACGTCTGGGGATCGTACTCGCGTCCGTTGCAAAGAAGCTTGGCGGTCTGCTGCGTCAACGTGGATCCACCCCGTCCTGCGCCGGGATTGCTCAGATTGCTGCGGATGGCATTGGCAATACCGATCGGGTCAACACCAGGATGCCAATAGAACCGGCGGTCTTCAGTGGCCACAATGGCATCATGCAGATGTGGCGAAACAGACTGGATGGTCACAAAGCCCCCATGCTGGTCCCCGCGCGTGGCAAAGACCTGACCATCGCGGTCGAGCAACGTCACAGACCCGTTCACCCGCCCATCCAACAGCTGATCGAACGACGGCAAAGTTGACGCATAATAGGCGACTGCGATCCCAATGATCAGCGTAACAACAGCTGTCAGACGCCAGACCAAAGCCCAGACGATGCGCAGGATCCCGCGCAGAACACCGCCAATCATCGACAGAAGGGCCCCTATTGGCCCGCGCTTGGGCTTTGCAGGTTTGCGCTTGCGCGACATGCGCGGCTTGGGCGCAGGCGCTGGCTTTTTCGCGTTTCGATAGCGCCTATCAGCCACCAAATGGCCTTTGCGTTTGCCTGTTCCACTCATCTCGTGACCTGCCGGTTCATTGTTATGCACTGAATATACAGAGTCGGTTTTGGAAAGTAGAGCAGGCAAAATCGTAGTTTTTCAGGATTCTCGTCCGCCTAATTTTTAATCGAACACATTTTTTTGTGCAAAAATTGTGCGTTATCGCACGAAACACCCCCAGTTCATCACTGCCGATTCCTTGAGCCTGCCCGCGCCAGCCCTCCTTGATGCAGCGGAGCGCGGCTGACACTGGCCGGTTTTGCAACAACGAGGGGAAAATCGTGAAATACATCATCGCGACAATCAAACCGTTCAAACTCGAAGAGGTCCGCGAAGCGCTGACTGGCATCGGGGTGCGCGGGATGATGGTGACTGAGATCAAGGGCTTTGGATCCCAGTCCGGACACACCGAGATTTATCGCGGCGCCGAGTACGCCGTGAACTTCGTACCGAAGGTAAAGCTCGAGATCGCGGTTCAGGACAACATGGCCGAGCAAGTTGTCTCGACCATCTCGACAACCGCGAAAACAGACAAAATCGGCGACGGCAAAGTGTTTGTCCTCGACCTCGAAAGTGCCATGCGCGTGCGCACCGGCGAAACCAACGACGACGCGCTCTAAGCGGCGTTGGAAGGAGTACTACGGATGATGAAACTCAAAACACCCCTGGCCCTTGCCACAGCGCTCGTCGCAGTGACCGCAAGCGCTGCCTCCGCTCAAGAAGCGGGCGTGAACCCGTCGACCGATATGGTCTTTATCATGAACTCGCTGCTGTTCCTGTTTGGCGGCGTGCTTGTGTTCTTTATGGCTGCAGGCTTTGCCATGCTCGAAGGCGGTTTGGTGCGTTCCAAAAACGTCACGATGCAGATGACGAAAAACGTGGCGCTCTTCTCTCTCGCCGCAATTGCTTACTATGCCATCGGATACAATCTTATGTACCCATTGGGAGATTGGATGATCGGCTCTGACGAGACAGGTGGTCTGCTGTCCAACCTTTGGGGCGTAGCTGTCATGGAAGCCGTCGGCGTCGATGCTGCAGGTGCGGACGATTACTCCTATGCCGCGACAAGCTCAGACTACATCTTCCAGCTCATGTTCTGTGCAGCCACCGCCTCTATCGTCTCTGGTGCATTGGCTGAGCGCATCAAGCTCTGGCCGTTCTTGATCTTCACCATCCTGCTGACGGGTATCATCTACCCAATCCAGGCCTCATGGTCCTGGGGTGGTGGCTTCTTTGCCAGCGATTACGAGTTTGAAGACTTCGCAGGTTCGACAATCGTGCATTCGGTCGGCGGCTGGGCTGCGCTCGTCGGGGCGATCATCCTTGGGCCACGTATTGGCAAGTACAAGGACGGTCGCGTTGTCCCAATGCTGGGCTCCAACCTGCAGATGGCCACACTCGGCACATTCATCCTGTGGCTTGGCTGGTTCGGCTTTAACGGCGGCTCACAGCTTGCCATGGGCTCTGTCGGTGACGTGGCTGACGTTGGCCGTATCTTTGCCAACACAAACGCTGCTGCCGCAGGTGGTGCTGTAACAGCGCTGATCCTCACACAGCTGATGTACAAAAAGCCTGACCTCACCATGATCCTGAACGGTGCCCTCGCCGGTCTCGTGTCGATCACAGCTGGTCCGCTTGAGCCGACGCTTGGCCTTGCGACAGTGATCGGTGCTGTTGGTGGTGTGATCGTGGTCTTCGCCGTACCGTTCCTCGACAAGCTGAAGATCGACGATGTCGTTGGTGCAATCCCGGTTCACCTTTTTGCAGGTATCTGGGGCACTCTGGCGGTGCTGATCAGCTCTGAGACTGCGACCTTTATGGGGCAGCTGATGCCAATCATCATCACAGGCCTCTTCGTCTCAATCGTTTCCGGTATCGTTTGGTTCGTCCTGAAGGCGACCGTCGGGATCCGTGTCGACGAAGAAGCCGAGATCATGGGCCTCGACAGCTCCGAGCTTGGCATGGAGGCCTATCCAGACTTCACCAAAGGCTAAATCCCTCCTAGGCCTTTGACACGGCCCCGGGCGCGCGCTCCCTCGCGCCCGGGGTTTTTTTGTGCCTAAAGCAAACGTGAACGCAGGGTGAGCGATCCGGGGATATAGTCAGGCGCAATTCAGTCAAGGTGAGGCCCATGACACGTTCCATTCCACTCAATCGTTTCGTAACCCTGCTCGCCCTTGGCCTTTGCGCTTGCTTGACATGGACACAGCCACTGCGCGCACAAACTGCAGCGCTACCAGACCATGTCGTAGCAGCCTACGGCGCCCCGCCTACGATACCGAGCGGCCCGCTGTCGACAGAGGCACAGGAGGCGCTTGCAGACATTCTGGGCTACAGCCTTAACCAATCCGCCTGGAACCCGGTGGATGGCGATGCTTTTGATGCGCTCGTCGCCGCTGGCGACCCTCGCTCCGTCTGGCTGCTCACCGACATGATGCGCTTTACATGGCGGCCTGAGTTTGCTGCCGCTCTCGCCCGCACCTCCTACTCGATCCTTGATGTGGAACGCGACGGCATTGACCATTGGGGCCGCGTCACGAACCACATGATCGCGTGGGATATGCCTGCTTATCCCGGCTACCTTGCTGACAAGCGCACAATCTTTACCAACTATGTCCCCGGGTGGGAGCAGATATTTGTGGAAGGTGATATCAACTGGCCGCTCGTCTCATGGGGTGGGGTCAATATTGACGACAGACCTTACGACACCACCAATGACATATGCCACTGCATCCCAGCGGTCGACAACCCGACCGTCAGCTCTGCGGAAGAGGCGACATGGCTCGCCGATGACGCCGTCGTTTTTGGGCTCTCAATCAATGGCGAAGCGCGCGCCTATCCGCGCCGGATCATGGAAATCCGCGAGATGGTGAATGACACTTTGGGCGGCCGTGATCTGGGCATTCCGTACTGCACGCTCTGTGGCGCGGCGCAGGCCTACTATACAGACATGATGCCTGTCGGTATCTCGCGCCCTGTCCTGCGCACTTCGGGTCTCTTGATCCGGTCAAACAAGGTGATGTTTGACATCAACACCTACTCTGTTTTCGACACGTTCCTCGGGCACGCCGTGACCGGCCCTCTGGCCGAACGTGGCATCGTGTTGGATCAGGCACCAGTGATCACCACCACTTGGGGCGCATGGAAAGCCGCCCATCCGCACACCACCGTGCTGACCGAAGACCTCGCCCTTGGCCGGGACTTTGATTTGCGCAACACACGCGACGCCAATGGGCCGATCTTTCCTGTGGGAGATGTGGATCCCCGCATGTCAGTGCATGAAGACGTGATCGGCATCACCACTTCGGCCGGCACTCCGGTCGCCTTTCAGCGCAGCACGGCCCTTGCCGCCTTGCAGAGCGGGCAGGACGTTGGCTTTGAAGATGTCCGGCTCATCCTCGACGCGGGAGGATTGCGTGCGGTGAGTGAGGATGGCAGCGATCTGGGCAGCCATCAGGCATTCTGGTTCGCCTGGTCCCAATTTCATCCCGATACACAGGTTTGGACAGCGCAGTAGACCCGGTCAGACGCCCGCATCCACAATCGCGCGCGCCAGAACGGGGATCGTCGCCTCGTTCAGTCCCGCAATGTTCATGCGGCTGTCGCCCACCATGTATATCCCGTGGTCCGCGCGCATCTTCTCGACAAGCTCCGGCGTCGTCCCAAGACGCGAGAACATGCCGCGGTGATGGGCCAGAAAATCGAACCGGTCATCATTGGTCAGACGCTTCAGCTCATCTGCAAGGCTCTGCCGCAGTGTCAGCATGCCAAGGCGAACCTCTTCCAGCTCGGCCTCCCAATCCGCACGGAGCGCCGGATCCGTGAGGATCGTCGTCACGACGCGCGCCCCGTGATCGGGCGGGAAAGAATAGTTCTGCCGATTGAGGAACGACAGCGTGCCTTGCGCTTTTGTCGCGGCCTCTGCGTTGCGCGTCACGGCCATCAAGATGCCTGTCCGCTCGCGATAAATTCCAAAATTCTTGGAACAGGACGCCGCAATCAGACACTCGTCCACGCCCGCTGCCACAAGCCGGGTCGCTGCGGCATCTGCCTCCAGCCCATCGCCAAACCCCTGATAGGCAATGTCGATGAACGGGATGGCCTCTTTGGCCTTCAGAAGGGCAATGACCTCATGCCATTGCGCCCCGCTCAGGTTCGCGCCCGTCGGGTTGTGGCAGCACCCGTGCAGCAAAACAACATCGCCCGCTTTGATCGCTTGCAGGTCTTCCATCATGCCTGCGAAATCGACACCGCGTGTGGCGCTGTCGAAATAGCGATACTCGGCGGAGGGGATGCCTAAAAATTTGATGATCGACGGATGGTTCGGCCAGGTCGGGTTTGACAGCCAAACCGTGGCCTCAGGGGCCGCGAGCTTGATCAGCTCCAACGCCTGACGAATAGCACCCGTGCCACCGGGTGTGGCCACGGCGCCGATACGCTCGCGTTCAACAGCATCTCCGAGCACCAGCCCGATCATCGCGTCTGAAAAGGCCGGATCCCCGGCAAGGCCGGTGTAGGCTTTCGTGTCCTGCGCATCGACAAGCCGTTGTTCAGCGGCCTTAACCGCACGCATCACAGGCGTCTTGCCTGACGCATCCTTGTAAACACCTACGCCCAGATCAACCTTGGCCTCGCGCGGATCAGCCCGATAAGCGGCCATCAGGGACAGAATTTTATCAGCGGGCTGCGCTGCAAGGGTATCAAACATCAAGCCTCTCCAGTGGCGATTGGTAGATCTGCGAACATGCCCCATTCGGACCATGATCCATCGTAAACGGCGTGGTCTTCTTTACCGATCCGCGTCAGCGCCAGCGCAAGAATACCCGCGGTCACGCCCGATCCGCAGGTGGTGATCGCAGGTTTTGTCAAATCAACGCCCGCATCGCGAAACACCTTCTCAAGCTCAGCACGACCTTTCATCGTGCCATCGCCGTTGAGCACCTCAGCAAAGGGGATGTTTTTGGAGCCGGGGATATGCCCGGAGCGCATGCCCTCGCGTGGCTCTTCCTCTGCACCGGTGAACCGGCCCTCGGGTCGCGCGTCGATAATCTCGTGACTGCCAAGTTTGGCCGCACGCGCCACTTCGGTCACGTCCTTGATCATGCCGTTCTGGCGCGTGACCGTCATATGCCTGTCGCGAATGATAGGGGCCTCATCCGTCAATGGACGCCCCTCGGCCTTCCACTTCGGCAGCCCACCATCCAGAACCGCCACATCCATCTGGCCCATCAGGCGAAAGTTCCACCAAACGCGGGCCGCCGAGAATAGACCAAGCGCGTCATACACCACCACTTGATGTCCGTCGCCCACACCCATCGCTCTCATTCGGGACATGAATTTTTCGATTGGGGCCACTGTGTGCGGCTGTCCAGTGCGCAAATCGGCGATCTCATCAATATCAAAGTACCGCGCACCAGGTATGTGGCCCTCTGCATATTCCGCTTTGGCGTCACGCTCCATCGCCGGCAAGAACCACGTGGCATCGAGGATCCGCAGATCAGGTGACTTCAGATGGTCAGCCAACCATTGGGTCGACACCAAGGATTTTGGATCGTCGGACATGGGCATACCTCGTTTCGGACACGCAGCATGACCTAGACCTCCGGGCGCAGTCTGGCAAGGTCCCGAACGGCAAACGGGCCCGCAAAAGCAGGCCCGCTTGCGTCATTTCAATGAGGGTTGATTAGCCGTTGTTGCTCATCATTTTCTTGACGACACCAACGATGGCCATCAGCACGCCACCGCCAACGCCGCCAGAGGCGACCTGACCGATGATCCCGTCCATCGCACCGGACGAGGCAGCATCCGCTGCAGCTTCACCAGCACCGCCCAAGAGGTTCCCGATGGGGCCACCAAGCAGGCCGCCACCAAGGACGCCACCAATGGCGCCAACGATGCTGTTGCCCGCACCGCCAAGCGACAGGCCACGTGCGGCCGCGCCAACACCGTTGCCGCCGACCAGCCCAGAGACGGCTTGAATGATTAGAGGGAGAATGGCTTCCATGTGTCCCGTTCCTTCCTGTCGGGCCGATTGTTGACGTAGCGGTAGGCGCCGACCCGTTCGCGAACCTTGCGCACAAAATAGCAGCAGTTAACAAAATATTACAGAAGAAATCGAGATATGGTCTGGAATGCCTGACCAACCACTAGCTGTTGTCCCGCAACAGGCGCTGTTTTTGACGGCCCCAATCCCGCTTGGCCTCGGTCTCGCGCTTGTCATGCAGCTTTTTGCCTTTGGCAATCGCGATCTTGAGCTTCACCCGACCTTTGTCATTGAAATACATCACCAATGGCACGAGGGTCATTCCCTCACGCTGGGTCGCATTCCAGAGCTTTGATAGCTCTTTCGCTTTACACAACAGCTTGCGGCGCTGACGCTCGTTTGTGTGGCCCCAGGTCTTTGCGGGCTCGTATTTGGCGATGTAGGCATTCGTCAGCCAAAGTTCGCCGTTCTCGACGCTGGCATAGCTTTCCGCGATGTTCGATTGGCCAACCCGCAAAGACTTCACTTCTGATCCTTGCAGCACAATGCCAACCTCAAGGTCTTCCTCGATGGCATAGTCGTAGCGCGCGCGCCGGTTCTCGGCGACGACCTTGTAATTCGTCTTCTCAGGTTTCTTGGCCATAGTTGTGCCGAGATAGGGGTTGCCATGGAAACTGTCCAGTGGTCGGTCCCGCACGAATTGGGTCGCAACCCGCTGCAACAGAGGTAAAGTGCGGGTATGTCACGACCCATTCTATCCAACCTCGCTGCGCGGCACCTGTTCTTGCATCACCACCTTCTCGGAGAGGCACCCTCTGGTACCGGCCGAGGCGATGACCTCGCAGGACTTCTTGATGATTTGGGATTTGTTCAGCTTGACAGCGTCAATACATTGGCGCGCGCACATGACCTGATCCTCTGGTCGCGGCAAAATCAATACAGGCCACGCGCCTTGGATCACCTGTTGGACCGCGACCGCCGTGTGTTCGAGCATTGGACCCACGATGCCTCGGCCCTGCCAATCGCCCATTTCCCTCATTGGCGCAAAAAGTTTGCAGATGATGCTGCATGGCTGCAAAGCCGCTGGAAAGAGTGGCGGCGTGATGACTTTATGAAGCAGCTCGACGGCGTCCGTCGCCAGATCACCGATTATGGCGCCTGCGGCAGTGGCGATGTCGGCGCAGGAGAAAAGCGCGGCTCGGGTGGCTGGTGGGATTGGCATCCCTCGAAGACGGCGCTGGAGTATCTCTGGCGAACGGGTGAGTTATCGGTCGTGCGCCGGGTCAATTTCCGCAAGATTTATGACCTGACAGAGCGGGTTATTCCGCCAGAATATCTGAACGCACGGTTCCATACCGAAGAGACGGTTAACTGGGGCTGCACCATGGCGCTGGACCGGTTGGGCTTTGCCACGAGCGGTGAGCTGGCCGCCTTTTTCGACTTGGTGAAACCAGCGGAGGCCAAGGCATGGTGTGCGACGGCCCTCGCCCGCGGTGACATCATCGAAATTGACGTTGAGGGCCACGACGGCATGCTCCGCCGCAGCTTCGCGCAGCCAGACGTTCTTGAGCGCGCCGCTAAAACGGCACCTCCACCGAACCGGGTGCGCCTTCTTTCTCCGTTTGACCCGGCGCTGCGCGACCGCAAACGGGCGGAGCGGCTATTCGGGTTTCACTACAGGATCGAAATTTTCGTGCCCGAGGCCAAGCGCCAATACGGCTACTACGTCTTTCCGGTCATGGAAGGCGCGCGTTTGATCGGGCGGGTCGATGTGAAGGCCGACCGCGCCAAGGACACCATGCGCATCACCGGCTACTGGCCCGAACCCGGCGCCCCTTTGGGGGCCGGCCGGCAGAAGAGGTTCGAAGCCGAGATGGGGCGTGTAGCCAAGCTCGCCAAGTGCAGCCAGATCGACTACGCGCCCGGTTGGCTGCGTTAGTTCAACAGTCCCGCGTGCACCATCGCTGTGCGGATTTTTTCCTGCGTCGGAGGCGTCACACCGACCAGCGGCAAGCGCACCTCATTCTCGCAAAGGCCCAGAAGTGACATGCCGTATTTTGCACCGGCAAGGCCGGGCTCTGTGAACACTGCCTCATGCAGCGGCATCAGGCGGTCGAGCTGCGTGAGCGCTGCGGCAAAGTCACCCGCAAGAGTCGCTTCCTGAAACTGAGCGCAAAGCGCAGGCGCGATATTGGCCGTTACCGAAATGCAGCCTTGTCCACCATGTGCGTTAAAACCCAGAGCCGTCGCATCTTCACCCGACAGCTGGATGAAATCGGCACCACACCGCATCCGTTGCGCGGGCACGCGGGACAAATCAGCCGTCGCATCCTTCACACCAATGATATTGGGGTTCTTGGCCAAAGTGCCCATGGTATCCGGCGTCATATCCACGACGGAACGGCCAGGGATGTTGTAGATGATGATGGGAAGACCACAGGCCGCCGCCGCTTCAAAATGCGCGATCAGGCCCTCTTGGGTGGGCTTGTTGTAGTAGGGTGTCACCACCAAGGCGGCATCGGCGCCGGCGGCCTTGGCGGCCTCGACCAGACGCACAGTCTCAATAGTGTTGTTGGACCCGGCACCCGCAATAACAGGTATGCGCCCCGCGGCTTGTTGCACCACGGTTTCGACAACCAGATCATGTTCTTCATGCGTCAGCGTCGGGCTTTCTCCCGTGGTGCCAACAGGAACAAGCCCGTGACTACCCTGATCAATGTGCCAATCCACGAGCTTCTTGAGCGTTTCCAGATCCACCTGGCCGTTCGCAAACGGCGTGACGAGGGCGGGAAGAGATCCCTTGATCATGGCACGCATCCTTTTCGTGGTGGGCCCATCGCAGGCCGTTTCTGCGCCGCTTCCTAACCACCTTTCATCCGCTTGCCAAGTTTGTGAGTTGCGGGTTGCGTCCAAACACTTAGGTTCAAGGTTCAACGCAGGCGTGAGGCACTATGCGGATATTGATATTTCTGGTGGCACTTTGGTCTGCACCTGCCTCCGCGCAACCTGCAGACTTTCGCCCAGTGGCCGAGGCGATGGAAGATGAGGCCTGGGATTTGGCCTATGCCCTCGCGCTGCCCCAAGGCGAAGTGGCGCATACTCTGGTCACGTGGACGCGGCTGCGAGAGGGGGCTGGCAGCTTCCCTGATTACATCCGATTTTTGGAAACCCACCCGCACTGGCCCGGCCTCGAACAGGTAAGACGCGAGGGTGAGAGGAGCATTCCGAACGGGTATGACCCGGCAACCGTCATCGCCTATTTTGAAGAGACCAAGCCTTTGACCGGCGAAGGTGTCGTCGCGCTCGTCCGCGCTCACCGCGCGGTTGGCCAGCCGCAAGAGGCGGAGGCGGCGATGGTGACGGCATGGCGCACGCTTGGGCTGGATGAGGACGGCTTTGCCGTGATGACAGAGGCGTTCGGCGACGCCCTCGCCCCGCATCACGCAGCCCGCGCGGATGCGATGCTTTGGCGCTGGCGGACGGAAGACGCGGAACGCCTGCTTGATCTGCTGCCAGAAGATCAGCAAACGCTTGTCGCAGCCCGGATCGCCTTGATCCGAGACGCAGACGATGCCGCTGAACGCTTTGGCGACGTACCCGCCGCGCTGCGCGAAGAGACAGGCCTGTTTTATGACCGGTTCAACCGCTTTGCCACGCGCGGCGACTACACCAACGCCACGGCCATTCTACAAAATCGCAGTGGTTCCGCAGCCGGGCTGGGCCAACCATTTCGCTGGGCCTCGTGGCGGGCCTCACTCGCCCGTTGGCATTTGCGGCAAGGGCGGCCCGAGGTGGCTTACGACCTCGCCTCCAACCATCATTTGCAAACCACTGGCCGGGATTTGCGCTTCTACACCGATCTTGAATGGCTAGCAGGCTACATCAGCTTGCGTGGGCTGAACGCCCCGGATCAGGCCTTGCGGCATTTTTCGGCCCTCGATGCTGTCGTTAGCGGCCCCATCTCCAGCTCGCGAGCGGCTTATTGGCTGGGACGCGCAGAGGAAGAGCGCGGCAATGAAGAGGCCGCAACAGCCGCCTATCTCCGCGCCGCACAGCACCAAACCGCGTTTTACGGGCTCGTCGCGTCAGACAGGCTGGGCCTGTCTCTGGACCCAGCCATCGCGGGCCGTGAAGACTTCGCCGATTGGCGGGGTGCCGCGTTCATCACCGGCGATCTGATGCAAGCCGCTTTCACCCTGCTCGACGCGGGCGAGCGGGGCACAGCGGTGCTCTTTATCTCAAAGCTTGCGCAAACGCTGGATCGTGAAGGTCTGGGCCAATTGGGGGATGTGTTGACCGCGCGCAACGAACCTTTCTTGACCGTCCTTGTGGGGAAAACGGCCGTCGCCCGCGATATCATGATCCCTGCGCACTACTTCCCGCTCCATCCATTGGCCGAAATGGACCTGCCGGTGTCAGACGCCCTCGCCCTCTCCATCGCCCGGCGGGAGAGCGAGTTCAACTTCACCGTAGGCTCACCTGTCGGTGCACTGGGACTGATGCAGCTAATGCCCGGCACGGCAGAGGAAGTCGCGAGCGAGTTGGGGCTGCCGTACTCGCGGGGTAGGCTCACATCGGATTGGCCGTACAATGCCCGGCTCGGGGCGCAATACCTCGCCAACCTGACCGAAATGTTTGGCGACTCGCCCGTGTTGATCGCCGCCGGTTACAACGCTGGCCCCTCACGTCCGCGCACGTGGATGGCGGAACGTGGGGATCCCCGGCAAGACGAGGTCGACGTGATCGACTGGATCGAGTTGATCCCCTTCACAGAGACCCGCAACTACGTGATGCGGGTGTCGGAATCGATCCCTGTGTACAATGCAAGGCTGACAGGCCAGACCCGGCCTGTGCGCTTCATGGAGCTGTTGCGCGGTGCGCCGCCTGTCCTGCGGCCAGAGGCGCGGCCCTAGCGCGACAGGCTCTCACGCCAGAGTGTGAACAGTCCTGCTCCCACAACGATCACGGCGCCCACGACAATGTTCCATTCCAGCGCCTCGCCAAACACGCTGACACCGATGACCGCCGCAAAAACGAGGTGAAGATAGGCAAAGGGTTGGACGGTGCTAGCCTCGGCCACCTCATAGACCTTGATCAGCAGATAGTGCCCCAATGCGCCCATCACGCAGAGCAAACCCATCATCGCCCAATCCTCGCGCAAGAGCGGCTCCCAGACCCAAACGCCTACGGCAGTGATGGCCACCGCCCCCGTCGTCCCGGTCCAGAAAAAGCTCGTCGCAGCACTGTCTTTGCGCGCCGCGTAACGGGTGGCCAGGCCATAAACCGCGAACATAAATGCCGCCAGCAAAGCAAGGGCCGCGGAGGGCGAGAAGACGGCTGCGCCGGGTTGCAGGATGATCAGGATGCCGACAAATCCTGCTGCAACCGCCAGCCAACGCCGCCAGCCCATCCGCTCCCCCAATACTGGCCCGGCGAGGCTTGCGATAATCAACGGATAGGCCGCGAAAATCGCGTGGGTTTCGATCAAGCCTATGGCCACATAGGCCACGACTGACACACAAATCTCTGCCGCCAAAAGGACACCCCGAAACGCCTGCAACCATGGCTGCCGCGTTGCTGCAGCGGCACGGATGGAGCCTGCCCGCCTTCGGGCAATCGCGATGACAAAAAGGGCAAAGAACCAATAGCGTATCATCACCACCATCAGCACATTGTATCGCTCGGCCAGATAACGAGACAGACCGTCCTGGCTGGCAAACACGACCATGGCGGCCACCATCAACGCAATGCCAAGACGGGCATCGTTGCGCATCAGACTTTCCGCCCTCGGCTCATATGGCGTTTGCGGCCAAAACCCTGGATGCGCTCGACCTCAAATCCGGCTGTTTGCAAAGCGCGCCGCACATTACCTGCTGCGGTGTAGGTAGCGAAAGTGCCGCCGTGCTTGGTGTGATCACCCACGGCTTGCATCAACGGCGGCTCCCATAGCTCGGGGTTTTTGGCAGGCGAAAACCCATCGAGAAACCACGCATCTGCCGCGCCGTCCCACCCAGTCAATGTTTCACGCGCGTCGCCTTCAATCACCGTCAAGAGCGGATCGGTCCGCGAAAGTCCGTCGGCCCACCGCTCTGCGTAAGGCGAGAGGCTCGGGAACGCGCGCAGGGCTTGGGCGCGATCCCCCGGCACCATTGGAAACGCTTCGAAACTGGTGAAATGTAGCCGGCCGATCGCGCCTTTCGCTTCCCATGCCTGCCAGGCGACCAGAAAATTCAGACCGGTCCCAAATCCGAGTTCAGCGATATGAAACCCGTCCTCAAACCGGCCCGGCAGGTCGTTGCCCATAAGAAAAACGTGCTCGGTTTCGGCAACGCCATCCTCGAGCGAGAAGTAAGGATCATCAAACTGCGTTGAGACGGGCACACGACCATCGCGCCACTCGATCTTTGCCTGCTGGTCCTGCATGCCCATCCGCCCTAAACTCCACAACGGACCATGCGCAAGGAACCCCTCAATGACAAGATACGACGTGACCGTGCGCGGGGCCGGGATCTTTGGGCTCTCGGTCGCGTGGTCCTGCATCAAGCGCGGCGCAAGGGTGCAAGTCATTGATCCTAACGGTCCAGGCGCAGGGGCCTCGGGCGGGATCGTCGGCGCGCTCAGCCCGCATGTTCCGGAGAACTGGAATGAGAAAAAGGCGTTTCAACTCAAAAGCCTGCTAATGGCCCAAGCCTACTGGCAAGAGGTCAAAGACGCTTCTGATCAAGACGCCGGTTACGCGCGGCATGGACGCCTGCAACCCATTGCGGATGACGCTGCGCTGGCACTCGCCCATCGCCGGGCGGAGACGGCGCGAGAGCTTTGGAGCGATCACGCCACATGGGAGGTTGTCGCGGCATCTGGTGCGCCTTGGGCCCCCGCGTCCCCCTCTGGCTGGTTGATCCATGACACGCTCTCGGCGCGCATCCACCCACGCCGGGCTGTTGCAGCACTGGTCGCCGCGGTCGAGGCCAAGGGGGGACACGTTGCTGCCGAAGGAAAGGATGAGGGTCAGGTCCTTTGGGCCACCGGCACCGAAGGGCTTGCGGACCTCTCCCCACCCGGCTCTGGGATCAAGGGACAGGCCGCCCTTCTCGACTTTGATGCGCGCAACCAGCCGCAACTCTTTGCCGAGGCACTACACATCATTCCCCACGCGGATGGCACCACCGCGATCGGCTCCACGTCGGAAAGGGACTGGTCCCACGATGGCACCGATACTCAGCTTGACGATGTGATCGCCCGCGCCCGCGCAGCGCTACCCGTCCTTGCTGATGTACCCGTGATCGAACGCTGGGCCGGTATCCGCCCCCGCTCGCGTAGTCGTGCCCCTGTGCTGGGGGCACATCCCGCACGGCCAGGCGCATTCATTGCGAACGGTGGCTTCAAGATCGGATTTGGGATGGCCCCGCTCGTGGGCGAGGTCATGGCCGATCTGATGCTTACCGGGATGGACAGCATACCAGACGACTTCCGCGCTTAGGTCTGCGCCTTAAGGTCCTCCATCAACTGACCAAGGAACTTGACATATCCCTCGCCTGTCAGCCGCCCCTGCTCGTCGAACTCGTTCTGAGCACCACCGACAAGCACTTCCGGCCCCGGCAGAACATGCGCCCGGAACGGCATCATGCACAGCCGCAGCGCAAATTGCGCCCGTTCCCCACCGGCACGGCCTGCCGTCGCGGACATCAGCGCCACGGGCTTGCCCGCCCAAGGCGCACCTTCCGTGCGACTGACCCAATCCAGTGCGTTCTTCAAAACGCCGGAAATGGATTTGTTATACTCAGGCGTTGAAATCACAACGGCATCCGCCGCCTTGATCTGATCCGACAAAAGCTGAACCGAAGCCGGGATGCCGGACGCTTCCTCCACATCACCGTTATAGAGCGGCAGGTTGAGATCGGCCAAAGTGAACGCCTCAGCGTCAAATAGGCGTGCCGCCTCTTTCACCAATTGTGTGTTCAATGAGCCCGCGCGGAGCGATCCGGAAATCCCCAGAAGCTTTGCCATGTGTTGTCCTTTCAATATCTGTGCTTGGCTGCAAACCTATGGCTATGATCGTCAGCGACAACCGGCATCTTGTCCTCATCTGCGCACTGCCCCATGGTGATAGGTGAACAGAACTGAGGGCGGGACATGCAGCGGCACGGCGGGAAAATCCTGATTGATCAACTGGCCTTGCGCGGTGTGACGCGGGTGTTTTCCGTCCCGGGCGAGAGTTTTCTCGCGGCGCTCGACGGATTGCACGACAGCGACATTCAAAACGTAATCTGCCGCCACGAAGGCGGTGCCGCAATGATGGCCGAAGCCCACGGCAAACTGACCGGTCAGCCGGGCATTGCCTTTGTCACCCGCGGCCCGGGGGCGACCAACGCAGCCGCAGGCATCCACATCGCGCGACAGGACAGCACCCCGATGATCCTCTTTGTCGGCCAGATTGATACTGGACATCGCGACCGAGAGGCTTTTCAGGAGGTCAACTACCGCCAGACCTTTGGCGACATTGCCAAATGGGTGGCAGAGATAGATCAAACGGACCGCCTGCCTGAATACGTCAACCGCGCTTTTGCCACCGCCATGTCAGGCCGCCCCGGCCCTGTCGTGCTAGCGTTGCCCGAGAACATGTTGTCCGCCGTGACAGAGATCCCCGACATCGCCCCACCCCGCCGGTTTCAGCCATCGGTCAAGAGCATGGCCAAGGATGTGCTCAAATGGTTGGGCAAAGCCAAACGTCCGATGGTCATTGTGGGTGGACCACTCTGGTCGAAATACGCAGCAGACGATTTGGCGCAATTCGCAAAGACGCAGAACATCCCCATCGCCGCAGGTTTCCGGAGGCAAGATTACATCGACAATCGGCACCCGTGTTATGCGGGCGATCTGAACGTTGGCGTGAACCCCGCCCTTGGCCAGCGCCTTCAGCAAGTGGACCGGCTCCTCGTGATTGGCTCGCGGCTTGGAGATATTGAAACGCAGGGCTACACGCTGCTTGATCCTGCCTCCCCCGGGCCTGAGATCATGCATATCCATGCGGAGGCTGAGTCGCCCGCGCAGGTCTACCCTCCAAAGTTTGCCGCCTGTGCCAGCGGTCCCGCGATAGTTCAGGCCCTCGCACAGCTCCCATCCTGCGGCATCGAATGCGGCGAATGGACCGCCGCGGCGCGGGCCGACTACGAGGGTTGGATCACGCCCAAAGCCAGTCCCGGTGATGCCAAGCTCGAGCAGATCATTCACTGGCTGTCTGAGACTCTGCCAGAGAATGCAATTTTGACGAACGGGGCAGGAAACTACGCCGCCTGGCTGCACCGTTACTTCGTTTATAAAGGTCACGGCACGCAACTGGCGCCGACCTCTGGCTCTATGGGCTACGGCTTCCCGGCGGCCATCTCAGCCTCGCTGCAGCACCCTGACCGGACTGTCGTCTGCCTCGCCGGTGATGGCTGCTTTCAGATGACACTGAATGAGATGTCGACGGCTGTGCAGCACGGCGCCAAGCCCGTCGTGGTCGTCATCAACAATGGCCGTTATGGCACCATCCGGATGCATCAGGAAAAAACCTATCCCGCCCGCGTCTCTGGCACCGACCTTGCCAACCCGGATTTTGCCGCATTGGCCCAAGCCTACGGTGCGCACGGTGAGACAGTGACGAAGACAGAAGATTTCGCCTCAGCGTTCCAACGGGCCCAAGCCTCAGGCACATTGGCCATCATCGAAGTGATCGTCGATCACGAGGCGCTGAGCACCGGCATGACGCTCACCGCGGCGCGTGAGGCTGGCAAGAAGGCTCAGGCCTGATACTGCGCCAGAAGCGCGTCCATCTGGTTGGTGACGTCGCCCGTGTCTTCGATTACCGCGTCCGCATTCACCAGTTCGACCAGGCCCCGCACCTCGGAGACTACGTGGCCGCACACGATAATCTTGGCCTCCGGCTTGACGATGCGAAGCGCCAGCACAAGCCGGATCAGAGCCACGACGCCCTCGGCGCGGCCGGCGGACAGCCCAATCATCTTTTGGTCGTCGGCTGCAATAGCCTCGACGAGTGCATCGTGTGACATCCCAGTGCGCAATTCGATCGCCCAGCCGTGATTGCGCAGAAGGGCTGCGGCCATCGTCACACCCAAGGTGTGGGTCTCACCCGGAACTGCTGCAAAGAACGCACGCTTGGCGCTCTTGGGATCATGCGCCTGTTGCGGCACCTCTTGCCGAAGTCCGCGCATGATCTCAAAAATCCTCCCCGCAGCCACTGTCAGGCCCAAAAAGGACACTTCGTCCTTTTCCCACATGACACCCAGATGCCGCGCGGCTCCGGACAAAGTGTGCAGATAGACCACGTCCAGAGGCACCCCATCGCGACGTTCCTGAGCAATGATTCGCGAGGCTGCCTCCGCATCGGGCGAGATAAGGGCCGCACAGAACGCCTCTATGCTCACATCTAGCCGCGGCTCAACTGTGACGCGCCCAATCCGGCTGGCCAGTCTGGCCACAACCTCTTCTGCAAGCTCATTAATTGCATCGTCGGGCAGAACCCGTTTGGCGGCGCGTGCTGCAGCCAGCATGCGTCCTCTGCCGTCAACGGGTGGGTCGCCGTGATTACTCACTGCGGATATCCAATGCTGTTGTTCCCCTGAAACTCGCGCATGGCTAACGCGCAAGCAGAGCAATGTGTCTGACCCTAAGGTATCATACAACCGCCTGAGACCCAACCCGTCTTGTCTTCGCCAATTGTCGCAACCGACTGACAATCAGAGTTTACACCCTTGTCGCCGTGTTTCGATGCTAGAACTCAACGCCAATCTGCGCCTTGATCCCCGAGCGGAACGGATGTTTCACCAACTCCATTTCGGTGACGAGATCGGCCAGCTCAATGAGATCGTCATGTGCATTTCGCCCTGTCAGCACGACGTGTGTCATTTCTGGTTTTTCATCGCGCAAGAAGGCGACGACCTCGGCAATGTCGACGTAGTCATAGCGAATGGCGATATTGATCTCATCGAGTAACACCATTTTATGCGACGGATCGCGGATCAATTCTTTGGCTTTGGCCCAGGCAGCTTGCGCCATCTCGGTGTCACGGGATTTGTCCTGCGTCTCCCAGGTGAACCCTTCGCCCATGGTGTGGAACGCGCAGGTAGCTTCAAACTTTGACAGGATCAAATCCCGCTCCCCCGTGCTCATTCCGCCTTTGATGAACTGCACAACAGCGCATTTCATATCATGGGCGATGCAACGGAAGATCATCCCAAAAGCAGCGCTGGATTTACCCTTGCCTTTGCCCGTGTGGACGATGACGAGCCCCTTCTGGTCCGTCTTTGTCGCCATGATTTTATCCCGCGCAGCCTTCTTCTTGGCCATCTTATTGGCATGGCGATCGGCATCACTGGGCGGGGTCGGGGTGTCGGTCATCGCAAAGCTCCTGTTGTTGCGATGACCTTGGTTCAATCGAGTATGCGCCGCAAGTCTCAGTTACCAAAGACCGGCCACCAACAGTGCGCGGCGGCGAACGGCAGCCGCTTCCGGCTCGCGCTGTTCGTCCCGCCACTGACGGTCGTCCTCGCGCCAATGCGGCGGCGGATTCCAATTGTCCTGACGGGCCGCGACGTTCATGGATTTTGCGAAAATTGTTAGCATGACTAAGCCTCATAGTTGCTTGATGCCCCCAGTCTCCTTTCTGATATGCAAGATTGCGAGTCGCGAAGATTTTCAATATGTAAGCTGAGCTATGATATGGAATGACATCCCCACGCTTGCCTCCCTGCGCGCCTTTGAAGCAGCTGCCCGGCTTGGATCGCTCACTGCGGCAGCGGCCGAGCTGAACGTTACCCACGCCGCAGTGGCGCAGCATGTGCGCTCCGTTGAGGCCCACCTCCAAACATCGCTCATGGTGCGCGAAGGACGCGGCATGGCGCTGACCGAAGCGGGCGCCCGGTTGGCTGGAGATTTGGGTGAGGGCTTTGCCCGGATCGTCGCGGGCGTTCATGCTCTGCAAGATACCGCCAAACGCCGTCCACTCGCCGTCACAGTCACGCCCAGCTTTGCCGAGAATTGGCTGATGCCACGCCTGCCAGACTTTTGGCGGCAGTTTCCTGATCTTATGGTATCACTGACACCAAGCGTTGGGCTGAGCGACCTCAGGCGTGACGGCCTTGATCTGGGTGTGCGGTTCGGCAACGGCGACTGGCCGGGGCTGGAGGCGCGCCTGCTCCTGCCCGCTGACTTCTCCATTGTCGCGGCACCCAGCCTCATCGGTGGCACCACCCCATCGTCGATGGCAGAAGTTGCTGACCTGCCTTGGGTGTTTGATGATCTTCACCGCGAAACCCAGACTCTGGCCAAGTCGGCCGGGCTCAACATCGCCGACGCGAATGTCCGCACGGTCCCCAGTGGAGGTCTGGCCATGGCGGCCGTCCGCTCAGGTGCTGCGATCAGTATTCTGTCGCGCGCTTTGATTGGTCAGGACGTGAAAGATGGGCGCATGGTGCGCCTTTTGGACATTGACCGCCCCGGCGTGGGTTATTGGATCGTGCACCCCAAAGGGACCGTCACCGCGAATGCCAAAACCTTCATGCGGTGGCTCAAAGGTCAGGCACGTCAGGATGGCTAGACCGGGGATCATACTGGGCGCCGCCGTTTGGCGCGACGGCCCCTCACCAACGTTGAGGCGCAGAACGCTGCATGCAGCAGGGCTCTATCACTCAGGTGAGGTCAATCAACTTATCGCGTGCGGCGGGCTGGGGCGCTACCCGCCGACCGAGGCGGACGTGATGGCAAAACTCTTGCAAGACACCGGCGTGCCCGACGCAGCAATCCTGCGCGAAGATCGCTCCACCAACACTGCCGAAAATCTGCGGAATGCCGCCGCTATGCTATCGTCGCGCGAGGTCGTCATCATCAGTGACGGCTATCACCTGCCTCGCGCATGCCTGATGGCGCGACGCGTTGGCCTTTCCCCTCGCGGGAGTGCGGTGCGACCACCTTTGCAATCAATGCGCAAACGCGCAGCCGCCATCGCTCGGGAAGTTCCCGCATATATCGCCTACGCCCTCCATTTAAGGTAGGCAAAGCCGCAACAGACACACTATTTGCGCGATTAAAAACTGGAAATGCACGATTAAGTTGTGCAAACTATGCCAATGCGCGTCTTGTCTTTGATCTTATTGTGTACGGCATCCTCTGCAACCGCCGGCGCCTGGCCACGCGAAGAAGGGGAGATGTTCCTCTCTTTCGGCGGCAACATCGCGCTGTTCGGCGAGGCCGCCCGGCCGGTGCACTACGACCCAACTCTGTACTTTGAATACGGATACTCGGAACGACTAACATTCGGCCTCGACGGGTTCACAGCGGACCGGGGTGAGGCGGGGAGCATGTTTGCATTTGCGCGCTACACACTGACCGAGACGACAGCGCGCGATCAATTCGCGCTGGGGCTCGGCGCGGGCCTCACTCAAACGCCTAACGGAGCCCAGGACGAAACCATTCGGGCCACGCTACATTGGGGCCGCGGCTTGCCGACAGGATGGCTCGCCGTTGACGCAGAGGTGAGCTACGGTCTGACCCGGACTCTGACCCAAACCAAAATCGACGGTACCTGGGGATACCGTTTTAACGATGACTGGACCTCTGCATTGCAAGGACAAGTGGGCGTCGGGCTAACGGGCGACACCTATACCAAGATTGCCCCCAGCATTATCTGGACCGCACGCGACAACCTTCAGGTCCGCGCAGGGCTGGTTCAGGCACTCAGCGGGGACTATGGTACAGGCCTCAGCCTGCAAACCTGGGTGACCTTTTAGGGTACGTCACGCTGATCACTGATCCGCACCTGCGCCTCAGCCCCACCCAAGTCCCGAAAGGCGCGCTGGCGGCATGTCAGGACGATAATCTGCTGCGCGCTGGCGCTGCGGTGCAATGCGTTGAACATCGCCGCGATTCGATCGTCGTCACTATGGACCAATGCATCATCAAGGATCACCGGCACCGGCTGCCCCGCCTCATTTAGCAAAGCCGCAAAGGCAAGGCGGGTGAGGATCGCAATCTGCTCTCGCGTGCCGCCCGACAGAATATCCAGCCGCTCATCCTGCCCACCCCTGCGCAATCCACTGGGCAACAAGGTTGCGTCGTCCATCACCAATTCGGCCTGATCATACACCATCGCCAAAAGCGGCATGAGCGTGCGCCGGACGGGTTCAAAGTACGCGTCTCGCGCCGTGGATCGTGCAGCGAGCAAAGTGTCTCGCAACAGCGTCAAAGCGGCAACCTCGCCTTCAAAGCGAGCCGCACGCGCAGCCGCTGCTTTCGCCCGCCCCGCGACGTCCGCCAATGCCTCCTCCACTCCACGTGAGGCCCGTGCCGAGATTTCACCATTGAGTTCGGCTAGGGCCTTCACTGTGGCGTTGCGTTCCTTTTCTGTCCGGTCCTGAACGGAGCGTGCCCTTTGCAAGGCAGCCTCTGCCGCCCCGACATCAGGCGCTTGCGCCTTTAGGCTATCGACAGCCTCACGCGTTTCACGGACCTGCGCCTCCGCGGTATCCACGCCCCGTGCTAATGCATCGCGATCGCCGTCGGGCAAGACCGCCGCAGCAACCGCGTTTTCGGCAGACGCTACGTTTGCTTCGGCCCGCGCCAAATCAGCCTGCGCTTGGCGGGCCAAGGACACCGCCGCGGCAAGCGCGCCATCACACTCTGCCAGCGCCGCGTCTGCCCTCCGCAGTTGCGCGGTTAAATCGGCAATATCCCCGGGTTCGCCGGCAGACGCAGCGTCCGCCTCTAGCGCCGCACAGGCAGCTTGGAGGTCAGCAATGCCTTTGGGTGCGACATTTGCCAGAACATCTTTGGCGCGGTTGCAGCGCGCGCGAAGGTCATCGCGGGCCTGCAGCGCGACACGCGCGTCTTCGATGCTCGCCGCGGCACAGTTTTGCAAAGCAGACCTCAATGCGCGTTCTGCGTCGTCAATGGAGGTGTCAGAGTTGGCTGGCGGCTCGAGCATCATTTTACCGATACCCGGCAATTTCAGAACAGAAGGCTCTCGTAGGACAACCGGTTGGTCTGGCTCGATCTCTGCACCCTCGAATGAGGCCCGTGCATCACCCTCATATTGCAACGTCACGCGAACGCCTTGCGCCTCGGCAAGTTTACGGGCGCTCAAAGCGTCTGCATGCGCCTGCTCAGCAGCTCTCAGAGACTCTGGCGTTATCCGCACATTTGCCAGAGCTGCCTCAGCCTCCTCCAATTGACGCCGCGCCGTTTCGGCCGACGTTAACTGCGCCCTCAACGCCGCAAGCCGCTCTGCCGCCGCCTGTGCTGTTGCCGCGATACGCGCTTTATCCAAGGCCGTACGCAGATGCTTTGCCTTGCCATCCGCCTCATCACGTTTGGACGTCGCGCGGGTCTCCGCCGCCTGATGCTGCGTCATGTGTTCGCGTGCAATTGCCAGTTCGCGATTTGCATCAGAATGCGCTGCAACGGCGGCCTTAGCGGCCTCTGTCCGAGCGTCGAAGTCAGACAATTGGCGCTGCACGTCGCGCAGGGACAGCTCTGCTACTTGGTTGGCCTGTCGGGCTTGGTCTGCGCGAACTTGGTGGGCCACCGCCGCGGCATGCGCCTCTTCCGCACGCGCCAAAAGCTCTGCCTGCTGCGCAATCACATCGGGGTCATCCAGCTCTGCCAATCGCCTCTCGGCAAGGTGGCGGTCCACCAGAGATTGACGCAAATCGCTGACGGCGATCCGTAGCCCCGTCGCCTCTTCCTCCAACGCCGCTGCCGCATCCACAGCCACAGCCCAGGCCCCGCCCGCTTTAGGCTTCCCACGTTTGGTGGCCAAAAGATCGAGTTTCTCACCAACCCTGTGAAGAACCTGATCCATACGCCGACCGCCGGTCATCATGTCAATCTCGCGCCCGACAACCGAATTGAGAAGGTTCTGGCGCACCCGGCGGCGATCTTCGCGTTCTGATTTCTCGCGCGCGGTGGCACCTTCGGGGTCCAGCCAGACATCGCCCTGACGCACCCACAAAAGCCCGGTTGGCCCGCGCAAGTCCGCTCCAACGATCTGCGCAATCCACGCCTCGGCTTCGTCCTCACTGGCGATGAGGCGGCCGCTGGCACAATCGGTCACACGCGCCGCAGGACGGCTCAACCATTGCTTCTCAATCCAGAACCGCCCCTTTGGCGTCTCAATCTCCACCCGGACGTTCGGTGCGCCGCCGCTGTGGGGCTGCAAATCTTTGATGCTTTGCGACTTGCCAGAGAACTTCTCAAAGAAAACAGCATGGAGCGCGTCGAAAATGGTGGATTTGCCAAATTCATTGGGCGCGCTCAGAACCGTGATCCCATCCCCGATGTCGCTGATCTCTACGGTCTTGCCGGCAAACCGCCGGACATTCTCAAGCCTTACCGCCCGCAACTTCACGAGGAGGCCTCGCTCATGATCGAAAAGAGCGCATTCAATGCTGCCGCGGACGTTGCGCGATCCGCCCCTGTTGCGCCAGTGTCCTCGGCCCGTGCCATGAGCGCCTCTGCCGCATCACGAAGGGCCCCGGTCGCCTCTATAATGTCGAGGTCCGTCACTAAGGCTTGGCTCTGCAACTCTGACGCATCCACAAAGAACGCGCCAAACTCGGCACCAATGCGGGCACAAAGCTGGTCAATCGCTGCACGCTCAACCAAGGTCTGGCGCCCTCGCAGCCGCAAATCAATCAGGCTGTCCCTGCGCTGCTCGGGGTGGGGAAGCGCTGATGTCACCTGATCTATACCAGTGTCCCCCGGCAAAAGGTCGACCGCGATCGACTGCCAGTGGAACTGCCCGATAGGGCAAGTTGTGACGTCGCACTGCGCGCCATCAACCGAAACGATCAAAGCACCGCCCGGTCCTGCATGTTTAAAGCTGTCCTGCTCAGGCGCACCAGAATACCATGTCCTCTGGCCAATCTGCATTTGCCCGTGCCAGTCGCCAAGGCCAAGATAAGCGAGGCCGGACTGTTCGGCGCGGTCTGGCGGGATGATGGCGGCTGCTTCCATTCCATCAAAGCCAGCGATGCCACCATGTGCGAGACCGATACGAGCGCACCCGTCCGGCGTTGCAGCCCCGTCCATCCAGAGGGTCAGGTCACGGCCGGGATGCCGCTGGGTACAGGGCGCGGGTAAAAGCGCCACGTCCGGCGTCAGCATCATCACCTCAGGCTCCAACGCCAACCGAACGTTTGGCACCGCATCAGCCGCAATCCGGCGCCAAAGCTCTGTCGCGGCAAGGCTGTCGTGGTTGCCGGGCATCAGAACCCATGTCAGATCAGAGGCTTGCGCCATAGCCTGTAGTGCTTGCGCGAGGGTTTGGGGGGATGGTGTCTCTGCATCAAACGTATCACCCGCCAAAAGGACAAACGGCGCCTCTGCCGCGCGCGCAGCTTTGGCAAGCCGTCCAATGACCGCATGCCGCGCTTCGCGCAAACGCCCTCGGATCGCCTCGTCAAACCGCCCGAACGGCTTGCCAAGATGCAAATCTGACGTATGCAAAAACCGAAATGCCATAGGCCCTGCGCTCTCCCCCGTGAAATCGTACTTTGCCGCATTCACATGGCGGGTGCGAGTGCTGTTTGGCGTTTCAATACCGAAACATGTGTGGTTATACTTCCCTGCCAATTGGTTCTCTTTTGAGGCTTAGATGCACACGAGAATAACCTTTGAGAACGTAGAATGGTTCGAGCGCGGTCACGGCGCACGTTACCTCCAACTCGCCGCCCACATTGCCAAGGCCATCACGTCCGGCACCCTTCATACGGGTCAGCGGTTGCCATCTGAACGCAACATCGCTGAAAGCGCGGGCGTCAGTCGGATCACAGTGCGCAAGGCGATTGATCTGCTGGCACAAGACGGGTTGATCGACAGGCGCCGCAGATCCGGGCTTTTTGTGAATGGACCTGTTGCGCCGCTCGATTGGCCGATCAGCTCTTCCGCCTCTTTGTCCCAAGTGATTGAGGCAGCGGGTCGGGTCTGCGGCTTTGTCCCGCTTTCCTCCGGCTTCGGACAGCCCGAGGCGATTGACGTACAAGCCCTCGGTGGCTCGCCTCACGAACAGGTATCGCGCACCATGCGCCTGCGAACCATTGATGATATTGTTCTCGCCCACGAAGCATCGGTCTTGCCCGCAAATGCCCTGCCCCATTCCGAAGATTTGACCGGCTCACTCATTCAACATCTCGAAAGGTCGGGACACGGCATTTCACATATCTCCCGTCGGCTTACGGCCGAAACCTGCTCATCCAAAATCGGCCGGCTCCTTAGCCAATCGTCAGGTGCAGCCCTCCAAAAGTTGGAACGTATTGTCTATGCGCAAAATGGTCGCCCGATTGCCTTTACTACCCTCAGATTTCGAGCGGATTTAGTGGTGTTCTCGATGTAACGCCGCTCACGATGACGTCAGGCGCGCATCTTCGCGGTTGCCGTGCTAAACCGACGCCGACTATGGCTTTGAGCGTAGAGGACCTCCAAATGCTTGATGCCACCGCACGCCGCCTTCTTGATCCAACCCTAAACCGCTTGGGCTCTGCTCTCGCGGAGCGCGGCTACACGGCAAACATGGTGACGATGACAGGGCTGGGCCTTGGCTTGTTTGCCGCCGTCCTAATCGCAATTGGGCATCCGGGCTTTGCGTTGATCCCGCTTTTGGCCTCTCGCCTTGCGGATGGGCTGGACGGAGCAGTGGCCCGCGCAACCACCAAGACGGATTTTGGCGGCTATCTCGATATCGCGGCAGACTTCTTGTTTTATGGTGCGATACCGCTGGCCTTTGTCCTGATGGACCCGGCCAACCATGGCGCGGCGGGCGCCTTCTTGCTGGCGGCCTTCTACTTCAATGGAACGACGTTTCTTGGATACGCAATCCTTGCCGAAAAACACGACATGGAAACGCAGGCGCAGGGCATCAAGTCGCTCTACTATTCCAATGGGCTGCTTGAAGGCACCGAGACGATCATCTTCTTTATCCTCTTGTGCTTCTTTGCGGGAAGTTTTTCCATCATGGCGTGGATTTTCGGATCGCTTTGTTTCCTCGGCGGCGGGCTCCGGCTCTATGCTGCATCTAGGATCTTTAGCGATTGAGCGCTGGCCTGACCGGCGTGGATGCGCTAGCCAACCATCATGCCAGCGCTATCGACAAAACGCCCTCTCATCCTTGGCTCAACCGGCCGAATTGGCCGGATGTGGCGGACGCTCTGGGACAAGGGACTGTGGCCGCGAACAGTCCCCCCGGTCTGGCACGGTCGCCGCGGAGACGTCGATTGGCACTATGATCTAAATGACCCGACACCTACTGATGTTCCGACCGACATCCACGGCGTCATTGTCCTCGCCGGCTGCACTGCAGGTGATGCTGGAGCAATGAGCTTCAACGAGGTGGCTGCTCGTGCAGCACTCGACATGGCGCGGCAACACGATCTGGGACCAGTCCTCCTGTGCTCATCCCAATCAGTCTACACCCCGCAAAGCACCGCCATTCGAGAGGACGCCAAGCTCACTCCTGCCTCGCCTTACGGGAAATCCAAAGCGGCGATGGAGGCTGTTGCACGACGCCATAGTCATCCAAATTGCGCCCTTCGGATCGCGAATGTCGCGGGTGCTGATATGGTGCTGCTGAATGCGGCATTGGGGCCTGTCGTTTTGGACCAGCTGCCAAACGGGCAAAGCCCGGAACGGATGTATATCACCCCTCTGCACCTGATTGAGGCTATGCTTACCCTTCTGGAAAATTGGGAGGAACGTTCGCCGCCACCCGTTCTGAACATCGCTCAACCCGGTCTCATTCATATGTCGGGCATTTTGGATGCGGCAAATGCAGCATGGGCCTGGAAACCAGCCCCTCCCACCGCCATTCCGACGCTCTCTCTCGATCTTGCCACACAGTCGAAGTACGTGACGCTCCCCACCGCGACAGCACAGTCTGTCGTCGATGGGGCTGCAAATGCAGGCTGGCCCGGAGCGTCAAGCTGATGGCGCGCCGATGTCTTGACCTTTTGGTAGCCGCTTTGCTGACGATTACCCTTTGGCCCGTTTTCATTGTTGTCTGCATCGTGCTGCTCGTGGCTGAAGGACGACCGCTGTTTTACGTGTCTGAGCGCATGAAGGGTGTCGATGAGCCCTTCCGCCTGATCAAATTCAGGACAATGAAAAACACCACAGATGATCAAAACACAGGTGTCACGGGCGGAGACAAATCCAAACGCGTTTCCGCCGTACACCGTTTCTTGCGGCGCACCCGAGCAGATGAGCTGCCACAGATCTGGAACGTCTTCAAAGGCGACATCGCGCTTGTCGGCCCGCGGCCACCCCTGCGGGTCTACGTCTCAGCCTATCCCGCACTCTATGCAAAAGTCCTCAGCGATAAGCCAGGTGTAACCGGGCTCGCTTCGCTCGTCTTTCACAAGACTGAAGAACGCCTTTTAGCTGAATGCAAAACACCCGAAGAGACCGACGAGGTCTACCGACGGCGTTGCATCCCGCGCAAAGCACGGCTGGATCTGATCTATCAACAGGAACGGACGCTGTGCAGCGACCTTCGATTGATTTGCCTGACCGCTGCAAAGCCGTTTAAGCGCGAATAGACCAAGCACCGCGGCAAAGATGCCGCAAAATTAGGCAAAAGCACGCCCAAAGCAGCTCTGAAATGCCCTCACGTTTACACCAATGGTTGAAAGAGATAGGGATTTCCTCATAACCCGCTTCCAGGTGCAGAGGCGTGTGATCAAAGGGACAAGATGGCAGCGACACAGACTTTGTTGCTCAACATGGTGACGGCGATGTCGCGTCACACTAAGCGCGCGGTTATCGTGGCCCTTGATGTAGCGCTGCTGCCCCTTGCACTCACGGCAGCCTTGGCCCTCCAGCAAAACAGTATCATTCCCGAAATCGGCCTGATCCACATATGGCAAGCCGTCGCGATACTCATGTTCATGGCAGGCCTTTTGGCCGCCGTCATGGGCATCCACAAAGTGCAGCTCAAAGCTTATGAAGCCCGCGCACTAGGGATGACAGCGTTCCACGCGGTGATAATGGCTGCCGCAACCGGCATCCTTGATACATTGACCAATGGGCCAAGCCCCTTGGCAACGGCCGTGACATTCGGCTTTGTCTACTTCGCATTTGCAGCTGGATCGCGATACATCCTGTTGCAAGGGCTTCGCTGGATTTACAGCAGTGGCGAGCGGCAAGTTCCTATCCTGATCTATGGTGCCGGGCGTACCGGGCAGCAGCTTGCCCGCGCTCTCAAGACCGATGATGCAATCCAACCTGTGGCCTTTGTCGATGACAATCCCGGCATTCAATCCACACTTGTCCAAGGTCTGCGGGTGTACTCTCCCGTAACGATCCCAACACTCGCAACCGAGTACGGGATCACCCGTGTACTTTTGGCCATGCCCTCTCAATCGCGGGCCAGGCGGGCGCAGATCACGTCCAAGCTCGAAGATATGTCGCTAGTGGTTGAGACATTGCCATCCTTCGCACAATTGGCCGGCAGCTCTTCTCGCCTTGTCGATCAACTCCGGCCCGCCTCGCCCGGTCGGTTTTTGGGCCGCCCTGCACTGGACTCCGAATTGCCCGGCGGATCCGAAACTTATGCAGGCAAATCCATCCTGATCTCGGGCGCAGGAGGATCAATCGGGTCCGAGCTTTGTCGGCAATTGATCACCTGCCAACCCAGAAGGCTCGTCCTGCTTGAGCTGAGTGAACTCGCACTGTTCACCATAACGCGTGAGCTCGAAGGGCAAGCGGAGAAGTTGGGCGTCACTCTTGTGCCCGTACTCGGGTCCGTCGCCGACGCAAGCTATGTCCGCAAGGTTTTGGCGCAGAACGCGACCGAAGTCGTTTTGCATGCTGCTGCTTACAAACATGTCCCAATTGTTGAGCGTGACCCGGTTCCTGGCTTTGGCAATAACGTATTGGGCACACATGTTTTGGCCACGGCGGCTGCCGACTTGGGCGTGAAACGGTTCATCTTGATCTCGACGGACAAGGCCGTACGACCAAAGAACATGATGGGCGCGTCCAAGCGTCTTGCAGAGATCGTCGTACAGGATCTGGCCAGCCGCTACGGCACGGCGGGCAACCGGACCGTGTTCTCGATGGTGCGGTTTGGAAATGTGATGGGCTCTTCGGGGTCCGTGATCCCGCTGTTTCAGGATCAGATCAATCGCGGCGGCCCCGTGACGCTGACGGATCGGAATGTCACGCGCTACTTCATGACCATCTCAGAGGCGGCGCGGCTCGTCCTTGTTGCGGGTACTTTCGCCACCGGGGGCGAGGTCTTTGTCCTCGACATGGGGGACCCGATCCCGATCTACAATCTGGCGCGCCAAATGATTGAAGCGGCAGGCTATACACTGCGCGATGACGACAATCCCGGCGGCGATATCGAGATTGAAATCACTGGGCTGCGCCCCGGTGAAAAACTTGAGGAAGAATTGCTGATTGGTGAAGGGCAAACCACGACCCCTCACGCTAAGATCTTGCTCGCACGCGAAACCTATCTCAGCGAGATTGAAGTCGCCGCTTGCCTTAAGGCTATCCGCACAGCGGTGGCCGATGCGGACGGCACAGCACTCCGCGGCATCGTTGCCCATTGGATCGAAGATGCCACCGACATCTCCAAACAGATTGAGACACCTGCGCAGTGATCAATGCGCGATCCGCGGGCGGCCTTGGGCTGTCACTGACATCTGCGCCTCGAAAAAGGTCTTCTGCCCTTCGACCTCTGCCTCTTTGATGTCGAGCGTTTCGGTCATCCTTGGCGCCTCAACACCTGTTGCGGCGGCCCGCGCAGCGGACTGAGCCTGAAGAGACGCCCGAAGCGCCTGCAAAGCCTGCTCCAGATCGCTAAACCGTTGCGGTCCCTCGGCAAGGTGAACAATGAACGTATCTGACCCAGCGGACGTGATCGTGCCATTCGTCGTCATAGATACCTGTCCAACGACGGCGCCGATGGCATTCGCCACACCGCCATGCGCGGGCAAAAGCATTTCGGCATTCAAACGCGCGCCGACCGCGCCATAGTACGTAGCCGCCGACGCCCCTAGTCCTACTATGGGCACCGCGAGCGAAAGCTGGGTCGCGACGACCGAGCGGTGATGCTCCAATCCCGCATGTGTCAGCGGATGCCGTGCCAGCGCTGATGCCTTCACATCACCCCAATCTCTGCCATCTTCGGCAAAGGCCGCTTCGAGCAGACAGGTCATTGTTTGCGCGGTGAGTTGGTCCACGATCATCTGCGCGAGGGCCTCGGCATCTGGGGCGAGCCTGTCGCCGCCCCCCGTCCGTCGTCGGGCCATCAGCTCAACCGCTTTGCGGGCAGCGTCCGCATCCCATGCGCTCGCGCTATTCAAGACATGGGACGCATCCGATGGCGTCACGGCTGACAGCATGACGAATCCACGCGCGACCAGCCGGTTCAGCGCCGGCCCCTCGACCCGTGTTTGAACAGCATCCGAAAAGGCGACGGGCCCGCTCATAAGACGCCCGGCCACCGCAGCTTCCCGGTCATCTAGTCCTTCGGGCATTTCTGTCCAAAGAGGGACTACAAACTGCCCACCACCCGGAACCGGGACCGCACTCGCCAGCGCGCGGTCCAGTGCCTTGTGCACCAGTTCAGGCTGATCGACCGCAAGAAGCGACACAGGCATAACGCGGCGCGGACCGAGGCGCAGCCCACGGTTTAGCCCCTCCTCGACATGAACTTCGCTATCCCCACCAAGACCTGTGGTGCGCATCGCCACAGCCTCGACCATCGTGCGGAATGGGCCCACACGCGCGCCTTCAGGGTCAATCGCCGGTCGTCCGTCGCGGAGCAGGCAAACATCGGTCGTCGTTCCGCCAATATCGCTCACCAAAGCGGTGTCCACACCCGTCAGCCACGCAGCACCTGCGATACTGGCCGCAGGGCCACTGAGGATCGTCTCTATCGGCTTTTCCCGCGCAAGATCTGCAGAGACCAAAGCCCCATCGCCGCGCACAACCATCAACCGTGCCGCGATACCATGCGCATCAAGATGCGTTTCACATGCCGTGATGAGACCGTCGATCATGCCAATCAGCCGGGCATTGAGCACCGCCGTAAGCGCCCGTTTCGGACCGCCCAAACCACTCGACAATTCATGCGAGCAGGTGACAGGCTTGCCCGTGGTCGCCCGGATCAACTCTAAGGCCGCGAGCTCATGCGCAGGGTTGCGCGTGGCAAACCGGGCAGCCACAGCATAGCCTGTGATGTCCGTTCCAAGTCCCTTGAGCGCGGAGCGCAGGCCGTCCGCATCAAAGGGTGCTATTTCCTCGCCAGCGTGACCATGCCCACCGGCAAGCCGGACCACCGGATCACCGGCGAGGGCATCGCGCAAGCCATCGCGCTCAAGCTCGGCCTCCTCGAACCCGATGAAGATCAGCGCAACCCGCCCGCCCTGCCCCTCAACCAAAGCATTTGTCGCAAGGGTGGTGGACAAGGACACCATCCCGACATCAGACGCCGCAACCTGCGCCTCGACCATGACCGCATCAATCGCGCCCGCAATGCCCCGGGACAAATCCGGTCGGGTGGTCAACGCCTTGGCCGTTGCCAGGACCTTATCCGTCCCGTCTTCGATGACGACCGCGTCCGTGTAGGTGCCACCGGTGTCGATGCCCAAAAGTACTGGCATGTTCCAAATCCTAAAATTGTAAGGGGCGGAAATGCCGGATGCCTCCGGCGGGGGTGATGGCCCAAAGAAGCACGGACGCTTGCGCAGAGGCCATAAGGATCGCGCCATTTGCGGCACCAAAAACGGCGCGGAGAGCCCCCGCGCCGCATCACGTCACCAAAAGTCCGCGCTTATTGCAAAGCGAGGTCCGTGATCGCCGTGGTGTAGGCCCCATCGGGCTCGGCCGTGATCACCGGATCAGAACCACCAGCAAGGAGCGTATCAACTGTCCGCTGGTAGGCCTCAATATCAAGCGTGCCGTCAGAGCCGGCCGTGAGCTTGGCAATCTCACCCATCATGCGCAGCTGATGCGCCTCAGATTGTGCGCCGGTTTCATCATAGTCCAGCACGATCATCGCGGCATCTTCCGGGTTCTCTTCGGCCCATTTCCAGCCACGCATAGAGGCGCGGACGAACCGAACCATACGGTCGGCAAACTCCGGATCATTAAGGTTTTCTTCAAGGACATACATGCCGTCCTCGAGCGTCGAGACGCCCATCTCTTCGTAGGTGAAGGTCACAAGCTCATCCTCAGACACGCCAGCGTCAAGCACCTGACCATATTCGTTGTACGTCATGGTCGAAATGCAATCCGCCTGCCGCTGCAGCAGCGGGTCTACGTTAAAGCCCTGCCGCAGGACGGTCACGCCATCTTCGCCGCCATCTGTCGGAATGCCTTCCTGGCTCATCCAGCTGAGGAAGGGGTATTCGTTGCCAAAGAACCAAACCCCGATGGTGCGGCCCCGGAAGTCTTGCGGTCCAGTGATGCCGGTGTCTTTCCAGCAGGTGAGCATGAGGCCCGACGTGGCAAAGGGCTGAGCGATGTTTACCACCGGCAAACCACGCTCGCGTGCGGCAAGTGCGGAGGGCATCCAGTTGAGCATCACATCAGCGCCACCGCCCGCAAGGACCTGCGGAGGTGCGATGTCCGGCCCACCGGGCAGCACCGTCACGGCGAGGCCTTCTTCTTCGTAAAAGCCCTGATCCAAGGCCACGTAGTAACCTGCGAACTGCGCTTGTGTGACCCACTGCAACTGCAGTCGCACTTCATCCGCATGGCCATCCGCCCATGCGGGAGAGGCACTTGCCATCGCAGCTGCCGCTGCACCGAAAATCCAATTCTTCATCATCTATACTCCCAATCATTGTGTACTTCGGCCCGATGAACTCGTGGCTCTTTTTTTGTTATCCTCTTTGCGACGGATGCCAGAACGTGAGGCGCCGTTCGATCAAAACCAAGACTCCATAGAGCAGACTGCCTGCGAGCGCTGCCACAAGGATCGCTGACCATACCATATCAAGCGCCAGCTGCCCGACAGAGGTCGATATCCGAAAGCCCAGCCCCTGCGTCGGCGAGCCAAAAAATTCAGCAACTATTGCCCCTACGAGTGAAAGCGTAATCGCTATTTTCAATCCGTTAAAGATAAACGGCAACGCCGCGGGCAGGCGCAGTTTGAATAAGGTGTTCCAATACCGGGCCCCAAAGGTGCGCATCAGATCGCGTTGCATCGCTGTTGTGTCCTGCAAACCAGCGACGGCATTGACCAGAATGGGAAAGAACACCATCGCCACAACGACCGCTGCCTTCGATTGCCAGCCAAACCCGAACCACATGACAAAGATGGGCGCGATACCAACGATGGGCAACGCAGCCATAAAATTACCAACTGGTAAGAGACCCCGTTTGAGAAAATCATAGCGATCGACGAGGACCGCCGTGCCGAGCGCTGCGGCCAGGCCAATCGCAAAGCCGGACAATGCGCCTTTGACGATGGTTTGAACAAAATCGCCCCACAAGATTGGCAGACTGGAGGCAAAGGCCGAAGCGATCGCGCTTGGCGGAGGAAGGATAACGCCTGGAACCTCCAGCCCGCGGACCAAAAGCTCCCACATCGCAATGATAGTGCCCCCGAAAATCACCGGAACGGCAATTTGGGTGAGCCCACTTTTTGAGTAAACGCCATTGGCAAGCCAGATGTTGAGTCCCCATCCGACAGCCCAGATAAGCAATGCGGCGATAACGAGCATCATGCCTGCACCCCCATCGAGCGTAACGTGCGGCGCTCAATCCATCCCATGGCAAAGACGAGCAACGCGGCCAGCAGGGCTGCCGCGATCAGCGCCGCCCAGATTTGCGTGGTCTGGCCGTAATACGTCCCCGCCAACATCCGCGCGCCCAACCCGCCGCGCTGGACCGGCAATTCACCCACGATGGCGCCGACCAGCGACGCTGCAATCCCAACTTTGAGCGAGGCAAAGAGGTAGGGCACCGACGCAGGCAGACGCAGCTTGCGCATCACCTCACCGCGGCTGGCATTATAGGTCTGCATCAGGTCAAGCTGCATCTGATCCGGCGACCGCAGGCCCTTGACCATACCAACAAGCACCGGGAAGAAAGACAGATAGGCCGAGATGACTGCCTTGGGCAGTAGCCCCGCAATGCCCTCTGGCAAGAACCGGTCGAGGCCCAACGAATACAGCACCACGATGATCATCGGCGCGAGCGCGATGATCGGGATCGTTTGACTGACAATGGCCCAGGGCATCACAGACATCTCCATCGTGCGGCTTTGCACGATACCAATCGCCAGCAAGACCCCTGCCGCTGTACCAATGAGAAAGCCAAAGAGTGTCGCGCTCAGCGTCACGCCTCCGTGATAGATCAAACTTCGGTTTGAGAGCGTCCCCGACCGCACGATACCTCGCCTGCCATAGACTTCTTCCCCCACTGTACTGTCCCACAATTCGACGGCGACTTGGTGCGGCGCGGGCAGCTTTGCCCGCTCCATGCTCCACGATGCCCCGAGGTGCGCCGTATTGCGCAGAACCAAACCGAGGGCCCCGGCATCGCGCCGCTCTGCCGCCGCAGCCGGGACAATCTCGGCCCCGGCTCGCTCGGCTTGCGTCAGAACTTCACGCACATTCATCGGCACGCAGGCCACGTACCAAATGGCGAAAATGGCCAAAACGACGGTCAGAACGGGCACCAAGCGTCGCATCAGGCCCTCCACACATTTCGCAAAATTTGTGGGCCCGGTGAAATTTCGTGAAACTTCACTCCGCTACTCATCCAGATGCCCCGCACGTAGCCCTTCACGCACGCGGTGCGCAATCTCAATAAATTCCTGACTATCGCGAATATCGAGCGGACGCTCTTTCGGAAGCGGACTCTCTATCACATCTGTAATGCGTCCCGGCCGCGGGCTCATCACCACGATATGGGTGCTTAGATAAACGGCTTCGGGGATCGAATGCGTCACAAACCCAATGGTTTTCTCTGTGCGCGCCCAGAGTGCCAGAAGCTGCTCATTGAGATGATCGCGGACAATCTCGTCCAGAGCGCCAAAGGGCTCGTCCATCAGCAAGATATCCGCATCAAAGGCAAGCGCCCGGGCGATGCTGGCCCGTTGCTGCATGCCACCAGACAATTGCCAGGGATATTTGTTTTCAAACCCCGAAAGCTCCACAAGCTCCAGAACGCTTTTGACACGCTGATTTTGCTCATTACGCCCAAATTGCATAATTTCGAGTGGTAATTTGATATTTTGACCAATCGTTCGCCACGGATACAGACCCGCCGCCTGAAACACATAACCATAGGCCCGCGCTTGTCGCGCCTCGTCCGGTGACATACCGTTGACGGTCAGCGTGCCGCCCGTCGGCGTCTCAAGCCCTGCGATGCAACGCAGAAACGTTGTTTTGCCGCAGCCAGACGGGCCGATAAAGCTTACAAAGTCGCCTTTGTTGATGTCGAGGCTCACCCCCTTGAGCGCGTGCACGGGGCCATCGTTGGTCTCGAACGTCAGATCAAGGGCATTGGCGCTGATGACACTCATACAGCGCAGCCTTTGCCTGAAAACAGTCTGGCCAAGGCCAATTTCTTCGTCGTCACATCAGACCCCACTCGCCGGAATGCCACTGCGCTCAACCGGACGCGGATTGGTGATCTCTTTCCAGGCCGACAGCGCCGTGTTCACTGGCGTGTTGCCTTTGCGCGCAATGAACTCGCCGTGGCCCTCTTTGGTTTGCACCTCGCCGTCCTGTACAGCCACATAACCACGCGTGAGCGTGTAGCGCGGCAGGCCAATGACTTCTTTGCCTTCAAACACGTTGTAGTCGATGGCCGATTGCTGGCTGCCCGCGCTGATCGTCTTAGACTTTTCGGGGTCCCAAACGACGATGTCTGCATCGGCCCCAACGGCGACCGCTCCCTTGCGCGGATAGCAGTTGAGGATTTTGGCGATGTTGGTCGATGTCACGGCCACGAATTCATTCGGCGTCAAACGCCCGGTGCGCACCCCATAGGTCCAGAGCATCGGCATCCGGTCCTCCAGACCGCCGGTTCCGTTCGGAATTTTGGTAAAGTCACCAACGCCGTAGCGTTTCTGCTCAGTGGTAAAGGCGCAGTGGTCTGTGGCCACCACACTCAAAGACCCGCTTTGCAGACCGGCCCAGAGGCTGTCCTGATGCTGCTTATTGCGGAACGGCGGGCTCATCACCCGGCGGGCGGCGTGGTCCCAATCCTTGTTGAAATATTCGCTTTCATCAAGCGTCAGATGCTGGATCAGCGGCTCGCCCCAGACGCGTTTGCCCTGCTGGCGCGCCCGGCGGATGGCCTCGTGGCTTTCTTCGCAAGAGGTGTGCACCACGTAAAGCGGCACGCCCGCCATATCCGCGATCATGATCGCGCGGTTCGTGGCCTCCCCCTCAACCTGCGGCGGACGGGAATAGGCGTGCGCCTCTGGCCCGACATTGCCCTCTGCGAGCAACTTGGCCGACAGGTCCGCCACCACATCCCCATTCTCGGCGTGGACCATGGCAATTCCGCCCAGCTCTGCCAACCGCTGGAACGAGGCATACATTTCATCATCCTGCACCATCAGCGCGCCTTTATAGGCCATGAAGTGCTTGAATGTGTTGATGCCCCGCGTCTCGATCACGGTTTTCATGTCATCAAAGACCTGCTCGCCCCACCAAGTGACGGCCATATGATAGCTGTAGTCGCAATTGGCGCGGCCGGCCTTGTTGTCCCACATTTGCAGCGCATCGAGGAGCCCCTGCCCGGGGGCTGGCAGCGCGAAATCCACGACCATCGTTGTCCCACCCGACAGCGCCGCGCGGGTGCCGCTTTCAAAGTCATCGGTGGAATAGGTACCCATAAAAGGCATCTCAAGATGCGTGTGCGGATCAATGCCACCCGGCATGACGTAGCAACCTGTGGCATCGAGAACCTCATCGCCCTTCAGGTCATCCCCGATCTCGATGATCTTGCCACCTTCGATCAGCACGTCGGCCTTATAGGTCAGGTCGTGGGTCACCACGGTGCCGTTTTTGATAACTGTGGTCATGTCAGTTCTCCCCTTGCGTGGTGGTTTGGGCCAGGCGATCCTCGCAGTCCGCCAAAATCACATCCTGATGAAACAACGCGCGGCCCGTGATCATGCTGCACTCGCCCGTGTCTGCGTTCGCGGAAAGCGCATAGAGAAGGCGCAGGCCATCCGGCTCCCAGTCGTAGATACTTTCGATCTGCACCTCGCCGTCAGAACCGCCAACAAACCGAACCAACCCGTCTAGTGGCTCAAATTGCTCTGGGCGTGCGGCGGTCACACTGTCATAGGGCGCCAGAAATCCATCTTCTCCGGCAGACCAAATCTGAAAATGCGTGCCAGACGGCGCGGCGGCGACAGGCACGAACAGCTCTGGCACGCCGTCACCTGTCATATCATGCAAGACAGGCGGCTGATTTGGGGCCTTCACCGCAATACCGTCGCTTGTGCGCAGGCCCGAGCCGTCCGCCCCTGCTTGCGTGATCCGCAGCAGCGCACCGTCCGGCACCGTTTGATAGAGAAAGACGATGACCCGGTCGGCCGACAGGATCACACAATCCTGCGCACCTGCCGCAGTCCCAGAACAGGGCGGGACTGACGCATCCTGCGCCCAAACAGCACTGGAGAGTGCAAAGGTCAGGGCGGCGGAGGTCAGGTGCATTCAGGGTCCTTTGACGTTTAACTCGCCGCCTCTGGCGCTTCTGGCGCTGGGGCAACATAGGGAATGCGCATCCCGTCTCGATCATAACACAGCGGCTCATTCGTAGACTGGTCTCGCAGGAAATAACCGGACCGGGGTTCCGTCGTCTCGTTTGAGATCAGGTAGCACCCAGCGCTGTTCTGCACGATCAGGGTCTGGGGCTGACCGGGCAACAGATAGGCCTGCACTTCAGCGGGCAAGACGCGGTCAGACACGTCGACGGGCATCGGTTCGCAAGCAACAAGGCCAACAAGAGCAATAACAGGGATCAGGCGGTGCATGAGGCGGGTCCTTCAAAGTTCACACTACGCCCTGTGCTAAAGGCGCTCGAGCCCCTTTGGTCAAGTCTTGAAACGCTCACCCGACGATCTCCGCCGTTTCAACCACCGCATGAAACAACACGTCCGTGCCCGCGGCGGCCCATTCCGGGCTGATCTCTTCGGCCTCGTTATGGCTCAACCCGTCCACACAGGGGCACATCACCATCGCCGTTGGTGCAACATCATTGATCCAACAGGCGTCATGGCCTGCGCCGCTGACAATATCCATGTGGCTATACCCAAGCCGTTCCGCCGCATCGCGCACGGCGCGCACGCAACCTTCGTCAAACGCAGGAGGGTCAAACTGGCCGACAATCTCGCAAGAAAATTCAACGCCGATCTCATCGCACAACTGCGGCGCACGCTCCATCAGCTCGGCCACCATTGCGTTGAGCTTGTCCAGAAGGTGGGTGCGCATGTCGACGGTAAACACAACCTTGCCCGGGATGATGTTGCGCGAGTTCGGATAGACATCGATATGCCCGATGGCGCCAACCGCGTTGGGCTGGTTTTTCATCGCAATTTCATGCACGAGCTCTGTGATCAGCGCGAGGCCGCGGCCTGCGTTTTTACGCATGTGCATGGGCGTCGAGCCGGTGTGGCTCTCTTTGCCCGTCACCGTGCATTCTATCCAGCGCAGCCCTTGGCCGTGGGTGACAACGCCAATGTCCTTGCCCTCGGCCTCAAGAATGGGGCCCTGCTCGATATGCAGCTCAAAGAAGGCATGCATCTTGCGGTCGCCCACCTTCTCGGTGCCCTTCCAACCGATCCGCTCCAACTCATCGCCAAAGCGCTTGCCGTCGGCATCGACGCGGTCATTGGCCCAATCCAGCGTGTGCTTGCCCGCGAACACCCCGCTGGCAAGCATCGCCGGCGCGTAACGGGTCCCCTCTTCGTTGGTCCAGTTGGTCACGACGATGGGATGCTTTGTCTTGATCCCCAAATCATTCATCGTCCGCAAAATCTCGAGCCCGCCAAGAACCCCCAAAACGCCATCATACTTGCCACCTGTGGGCTGGGTGTCGAGGTGGCTGCCCACATAGACGGGCAAGGCCTCTGGATCCGTGCCGTCGCGGCGGGCGAACATATTGCCGATCTCGTCCACGCCCATCGAACAGCCTGCATCCAGACACCACTTCTGGAACAGATGCCGCCCTTCGCCGTCTTCGTCCGTCAGGGTCTGGCGGTTGTTGCCACCGGCCACGCCGGGGCCGATCTTGGCCATCTCCATCAGGCTGTCCCATAGCCGCTCACCGTTGATGCGAAGATTTTCTCCGGGAGCGTGCGCCATGCCTGCGGCCTTTCAATTTTGACATTTGACCAATCGGTAAAATCGACGTTAACAGAGGACATGGATCAGTCAAGTTTTGTCCGCGGTTTTTGGGTCACGCCCTCTGAACTGCTGTAGAACTAGCCATTCCGACAAAACAATTTGCACGTTAGGTATCACCTGACAGGACATCCAGAGGACTGCGCATGGCGTCTGCTAAACCGGCAACCCGAATCCAAACCCGCAACCGCGACCTCATTTTGAATGCGGGGCTTGATGTGTTTTCAGCGCATGGGTTCCGGGGCTCAACCCTGGATCAAATCGCCTCAGCTGCGGGTTTGTCCAAACCGAACCTGCTCTACTACTTCAAATCCAAAGAAGAGATTTATACCAAGCTCCTCGCACGGCTGCTGGACACATGGCTTGATCCGCTCAAAGCGCTCGACATGGATGGTGATCCAAAGACAGAGCTAATGGCCTACATGCGCCGCAAGCTGGCGCTAAGCCGGGACTACCCGCGCGAAAGCCGCCTCTTTGCCATCGAGATTCTGCAAGGTGCCCCCCGCATCAAGGACGTGCTCGAAGCGGATCTCAAACCGCTGGTCGACAGATACGCCCGGATCATCAAAGAATGGTCTGACGAAGGTAAGATCGCCCAAGTCGATCCCTACCACCTGATCTTTGCGATATGGTCGTTGACGCAGCACTATGCGGATTTTGACGTGCAGGTTCGCACAATCCTCAATGAGGACGACCCTTTCCCAAAGGCCGAAGAAACGCTGGATTTGATTTTCGAACGCCTGTTGGCGCCAAGTAGTTAATTTGCATTAACCACCCCGGCCAATGCCATAGTCTTGCCCGCAGCTGTTAACTTCTTGGCAATATTCCTGACGGTAATCCTACCACATCCGGTGGGGGCGTTACCAAAGGATGAAAGATGACAGTATTGAATGCACTGGGCCTCGTCCCGCCAGGCCAGCACAACAAACCCCAAGCCGAGCCGACGCCGCAGGAACCCGAGAGCGTTGAACCCACCCAGCCGTCCAACGAAAGCGCGAACACACCGCAGCAGCAGCCGCAATCGGCACCCGTCGTCGAGAGCGCCGCATCCGAGCCGGTTCGGATCGAACGCCAGCCGCCGCCACCTGTGGCCGAAATTGCACTCGCAGCCCCTGCACCTGCGCCCGACGATGCGCAGCTTCGCGCAGAAGCAGAGGCCGCGGTTGAGCGCGCACGGGCAGCGAACATTGTCGAACGCGTGGAAAGCACAGCGGCCGGTTGGGCAACTTCCCAGGTTACGCCATTAAGTGAACTGTCAGGCGCAAATCAGAGCGATGAAACGGCATTGAACGCAACGACGCCCGGCTCTGCCCCCTCTCAGGATGGCGGGTTGGACAAAAGCGTCTAACCCTCCAGCTCCGCCAATGTAGCAAACGAATATCCGCGCGCGTGCAGGCCGTCGATGATCAACGGCAACGCCGCGCGCGCGGTGTCGCGGCTGCCGTACATGACATGCATCAATATAATCGATCCCGGCTCCACTCGGGCAATGATCTCTTGGGCATAGGCCTCCGGCGTCTGACCCTCTGCCAGATCATCCGCCTCCACATCCCACAACACGACGGGCCGCCCTTCCCGTGCGAGGAGCCAAGGAAGGACAATTAACCTTTGTCCATAAGGGGGGCGGAATGGAATGGCGCCCTCGAACCCGCGCGCGCGCAGGGCCGCATCCGTCCGGTCAATCTCGCCCTCAATCCAAGCCGGAGATCGCAGGATCATCCGACTGTGGCTATAACCATGATTGCCCAACTGATGCCCGCGGTTTGCAATCTCCGCAACAAGATCTGGGTGCTGTTCCGCCTCCTGTCCCGTCAAAAAGAAGGTCGCACGGACATCCCGCCCGTCCAGAACATCAAGCACTCCACTCAAAAACCTTGGAGACGGTCCGTCATCAAAGGTCAGTGCGATGCGCGGCTCCGACATCTCGATCCGTGTGATCAGATCTCCAAAAAGCTGGACCCGCTGGCTCTTGCTCAGCCCCCATCCCCCGGCGAGGCACACGGCAAGCCCCAGAAAAAGGGCCAGCCACCGCATCACTACTCCGCCGCAGTGGCCGAAGGGTTATTCGGGTGCGTCGTCCAATTGGCGTAGTCCGCCTCGACGGTCTTGCCGGTCCGCGCATCAATCGCACCGGGGGCGAGAGTTTCCATCGTGATACACCCTTCGACCGGGCAGACGTTGACGCAGAGGTTGCAGGCCACGCATTCCGCATCAATCACTTCAAATGTCCGGTCCTCAGACATGGAAATCGCCTGATGACTGGTATCTTCGCAGGCGGCGTAACACCGGCCGCACTTGATGCAATCATCCTGAGAAATCCGCGCCTTGGTGATGTGATTGAGGTTGAGGTACTGCCAATCGGTCGTGTTTGGCACAGCCATGCCGATGAAATCGTCCAGCGATGCATGACCCTTTTCGTCCATCCACTGACTAAGGCCTGCGATCATCTCCTGCACGATCTTGAACCCATAGGTCATCGCAGCCGTACACACTTGCACATTGCCACAGCCCAGCGCCATGAACTCGGCCGCGTCGCGCCACGTGGTCACACCGCCGATGCCGCTGATTGGCAAACCGTTTGTCTCAGGATTGCGCGCGATCTCGGACACCATGGACATAGCGATAGGCTTTACCGCCGGGCCGCAATAGCCGCCGTGGGTGCCCTTGCCGTCGATGCTTGGCTCGGGGCACATGTTGTCCAGATCAACGCTCGTGATCGAATTGATCGTGTTGATCAGGCTGACCGCATCAGCACCACCGGCCTTGGCCGCCGCCGCGGGTTTACGGATGTCGGTGATGTTGGGCGTCAGCTTTACGATGACCGGTTTGGAGTAGTACTGCTTGCACCACCGCGTCACCATTTCGATGTACTCGGGCACTTGACCCACGGCGGCACCCATGCCCCGCTCGCTCATTCCATGTGGGCAGCCAAAGTTCAGCTCGATCCCATCTGCACCGGTGTCTTCGACCAACGGCAGAATGGCTTTCCACGCCTCTTCCTCACACGGCACCATGATGCTGACGATGATGGCCCGGTCCGGATAATCCGCCTTCACCCGCTTTATTTCATCAAGGTTGGTGTAAAGATCCCGATCTGTAATCAGCTCGATGTTATTGAGGCCCAAGAGCCTCCGGTCCGCACCATAGATGGCACCGTATCGCGGGCCGTTCACATTCACCACCGGCGGCCCTTCGGACCCCAGCGTTTTCCACACCACGCCGCCCCATCCCGCCTCAAAGGCACGGCGGACGTTGTACTCCTTATCCGTTGGCGGCGCCGAAGCCAGCCAGAACGGATTGGGGCTCTTGATGCCCAGAAAATTCGCGGAAATATCAGCCATCTTGGGTCCTCCCTACGCGCTGAGTACGCGGTGAATATCCTCTGCCGCATCGCGGCCCTCGGCAACGGCGGTCACAGTCAGGTCATCGCCTCCGCTGGCGCAATCGCCACCGGCCCAAACGCGGTCCATGCTGGATTTGCCAGAGGCATCGACGGTGATCTTGCCACCTTCGACAGCCAACCCGGCATCGGTGGTCAGCGTTTGGCCAATCGCCTTGAACACCTGATCCGCAGGCAGGCGGATTGTCTCTCCCGTGCCGCGAAGCCCGTCCGGTCCGCTGGCGGTATATTCCAGCTCGATCTCAACCGCTGCGCCGTTGCCATGCACCGCCTTGGGCATCACATTGAACATCAGCCGCACGCCCTTGGACGCGGCGAGGTCCTGTTCATACCGGCTGGCAGACATATCCTCGCGCGCGCGGCGGTAGGCGATTGTCACGTTCTGCGCGCCTAGCAACTTGGCTTGCACAGCGGCATCCACGGCCGTCATGCCGCCGCCAATGACCACAACGTTGCGTCCAATCGGCAGACTGGCCAGATCACCCGCCTGCCGCAGATCGGCAATGAAGGACACCGCATCCTCAACACCGGCACGCTCTTCCCCTTCGGCCCGCAGTGCGTTGACACCTCCAAGGCCGACACCCAGGAACACCGCATCAAATTCGGCGGTGAGACCGTCAAGCGTCAGGTCGTCGCCCAGCATGCCTTGTGCCAGCGTGATCCCGCCAATGCCCATCACCCATTCCGCCTCGCGCGCGGCGAAATCATCAACGGATTTATAGGCCGCAATCCCAAACTCATTCAGACCACCCGGCTTGGATCGCGCCTCATAGAGCGTGACCGCATGCCCCTTCATCGCCAGCCTGTGCGCACAGGCCAGACCCGCAGGACCTGCCCCCACCACGGCCACGCGTTTGCCCGTATCCGCCGCGCGGGTGTAGGGATGATCCCCCTTGGCCATCAAGACATCGGTTGCATGGCGTTGCAGCCTGCCAATCTCTACCGGCTTGCCTTCGGCCGCTTCGCGCACACAGGCTTCTTCGCACAGTGTCTCGGTTGGGCAAACCCGGGCGCACATTCCGCCCAGAATGTTCTGATCCAGAATGGTCCGCGCCGCGCCCTCGGGCTGGCCCGCCTGAATTTGACGAATGAACAGCGGGATATCGATCGACGTGGGGCAGGCCGTGATGCAGGGCGCATCATGGCAAAAGTAGCACCGGTCTGCCGCCACCGCCGCCTCATGCGGTGCATATGGTGCGTGCAAATCGGCAAAGTTCTCGGCCAAGGCCTCTTTGCTTAAACGTGCGGCTGCAATTCCCGGCGTCATCGGATCGGTCATCGGCGGCTCCCTATCGCATCTGATAGGGCTACCTTGGCACATCTATTTTTTTTATCAATTGGTAAATTTTAGGCAACCCGCATTTTGTTGCGCCACCCTGCAAACAAAATGGGCGGCCCCCAGGAGGGCCGCCCCAACATGTCATGCCGAATTGATCAGCCTTTGCCCTTCCACGGCACCATCCAGCGCTCGAGCATTCGCACCAGCATGTCGATGGCGAAACCCACAATGCCGATGACAATGATACCAAAGATCACGATGGCCGTGGCCTGGAACTTGGACGCCACCATGATCATCATACCGACACCCTGGCTCGCGGCCACAAGCTCGGCGGCCACAACTGTACCCCAGGCAACCCCCATCGCGACACGTGCGGCGGTGAATATTTCGGGCAGAGAGTTCGGGATAATGACGTGGCGCATGATCTGCCATTTGCTGGCACCCAGCGAATAGGCCGCGTGCACTTTGGAAATCCGCACACCAGATACGCCTGATCGCGCGCCAATGGCCATGATCCACAGCGACGCAAGGAACAGCAGAACGATCTTGCCCTCCTCCCCGATGCCAAACCACAAGATGACAAGCGGGATCAGCGCGAGCGGCGGCACCGGGCGCATAAACTCCACAATCGGATCAAACCAGCCGCGGAACCAATCGCTCAGACCCATCGCATAGCCCAGCGGAATGCCCACAATCGCGCCCAACAGGAAACCAACGATCACGCGAAAGATCGAAAACCCAAGGTGCTCTGCAAACGAAAAGTTGCGGAAGCCGTCATTCCAGATGTCCTTCGCCGTCTGCCATACAGCCTCGGGCGGCGGCAGATAAAGCGCCTCCATCTGCAGGCCCTGGTTCGGCGTCACGTTCAGCGTGCCACGATCGGTCATAACAACCGTACCGAACCCAACAGAGACCGATCCACCGCGCTCAATCGACTCGCCATTGATCGCAGTGACCTCGGCCCCATCGCGGCGTGTCGTTTCGTCATTACCATCAAACAGGAGCAGTTCGCTACGGAATGGCTCGACCACGATGCTGTCGTTCTTGGCAAAGCCATCGCCCAACTCAACCTCGGGCGCGTCCGGGATCTCTTCCCCCTGCCCTGGCATCAGGACGCTGACAGTTGCATCATCCGTGCTGCCGTCCTCTGCCGTTAGCGTATAGGTGAATTCGCCCTCTCCCGCATGCGGGCCTGGGACGTGCAAAAAGCCCGGCACCCAGTTGCTGGCCGTGAACATGCCCCAAAGGACAAAGATTGCAACGACTGACACGACAGACGCGACCGTGTTCGACGCCACAGCGCTTTCATCGCCAAACGTCACTGTTTTGAGCGAGCTGTAGTCTTTCTTTGGCGTCAGAAGCCGCTTGACCCCATTCCAGATGAGCAAGGCCACAAGGATAAGCGCGATATACCCCGCAAGGTATGGGATCGCGAAGAGTACGCCCGACAAAACCGTCCAGGTTTCTTCACCCAGTTTTGCGAAAAGTTCGCTCATGATGCAGCCTCCGTCCGGCCCATAATCTCTTCTTCCATGTCCCAGATCATTGCGAGAATCTCATCCCGCGTTGTCCCGAAATCAGGATGCTTTTTGACCTGACGCAGATCGGCACCCACGCCCATTTCCGCGAACGGCAAATTGTATTCCTTGTGAATACGCCCCGGACGCGGCGCCATCACGATCAGGCGTTCCCCCAAAAGCAACGCCTCTTCAACGGAGTGCGTAATCAGGATGATCGTCTTGCCTGTCTCTTTCCATAGCTTCAGGACGAGGCCTTGCATTTTTTCACGCGTCAGCGCGTCCAGCGCGCCAAGCGGCTCGTCCATCAAAATCACGTCGGGCTCGTTACACAGACAGCGGGCCAAGGCCACACGCTGCTGCATCCCGCCAGAGAGTTCGTACACCGCCTTCTCTTTGAAATCCCCGAGGCCCACGACGTCTAAAAGGTGATCCACTTTCTCGCGCTTTTCCGCCTTGGGCATGCCCTTCATCGACGGGCCAAACCCCACGTTCTCGCGCACGTTCATCCACTCAAACAGCGCGCCTTGCTGGAACACCATACCCCGCTCAGGGCTGGGACCGGTCACAACCGAATTGTTGAGGTTGATCGTTCCCTCGGTCGGCGCAAGGAAACCTGCAACGATGTTCAAAAGCGTGGTCTTACCGCAACCAGACGGTCCAAGAACCGAAAGCAGCTCGCCTTTTTTGAGGTTGATGGAAACGTCCTTCAATGCCTGGACCGAACTGCCATTGGGCAGATCGAACCGCATCGAAAGCTTGTCGATGACGAGATCGCTCATTGTAAATGTCCCGGTTGGATCAGGCCTCTCTCAGGGGCCCTTAGTGCATTGTCATGCAGGCAAACATCGACCCATCAATAGGGCCAATTGGATTAAGGGCAGCAGGCCAACGCCTGCTGCCCCCAAAAGTCTTAGTTGGAAACGCCGGACAGCGGACCTGTGTTCACAGCGCCGGAGTAGTCATCCAGAGCCGATGGGATCGAACCGCTCTCAACGAAGACGCCAGCAACACCGCCCATGAATGTCTGGGCGTTGCCGCCGAGCCATGCCTCAGACAGCTGCTCTTCAACTGTTGGGAAGACGAATGTCGCCAGCGTTGCCGCTGTAGCATCCATGTCCATACCAGCGTCCTGAGCGATCACAGGCAGCATCTCGTCTGTGTTCTCGCCCGAGTTCCACATCGCGTTGGCTTCTGCAGTGACGGCGAGGAACTGTGTGACCAGCTCGCTCTCTTCGGCGATGAAGTCCGCAGGTGCAGATGTCACGTCAAAGACGAGGATGCCGAGCGCTTCTTTTTCAGCGCCTGTCAGCAGCACGTTGCCGAACTCTGTCATGCGGCGAAGCGCACCGCCCCAACCGCAGGCCATGTCGACAGCTTCCTGAGACAGCGCAGCCGCACCCTCAGCGGGGGCCATGTCCACGATCTCAAGCGACGCGAGGTCCACGCCAAAGTGGTCCATCTGACGCAGGAAACCGTAGTGTGCAGCCGTGCCCAGTGGCACAGCAACCTTGGAGCCTGCCAGATCGCCAGCGTTCTCTGCCGTGATCTCACGGCCTGCGCTCACAACACAGTTGTCGTTGTCAGCGTAGGAAACCGCAACGTCGAGGATTTGGATGTCCTGACCGGCAGAGGCTGCAACCACGAAGGGTGGAACACCCTGGCTGACAGAGATGTGCACATCACCGGATGCCATAGCGGCAGACATCGCTGTACCGGTGTCAAAGCTAACCCAGTTGATGTCGACGCCCATGGCTTCTTCGTACATGCCCTGAACTTTTGCGAACTGGAATGGCATTGGCCACTCGAGGAAATACGCAACTGTGATCTCTTCCAGGTGGCCCGCAGCTGTTGCTGTCTGAGCACCGGCGAGCAGTGCCATACCGGCGGCCGCACCTGTGAGGTATGTTTTGAGTTTCATTGAAGTAGTCTCCCTTTTGGTGGCTCATGGCTGAGCCGGATACAGGGGCAGGTTCGTCCCGCCTCATGTCAATTGCAAGCGCAGCGCTTGCGTCGCAACAAATTTGATCACGTTCCGTCGGACTTGAATAGCCCAAGTTGTCTGATCCCGAACACAGTATCGTGGTCACCCGGTCCGGCTGGTCGGTTCCCGCCGTCTCACACACGTCCACGACACGCGCCCAAGCGAATGAAAATTGGACACCTGCGTCAATCAATCATTGAAAAGCACTAGCAGCCCTTAGGCCGGTCCGCCTCTGAGCCACCGTCCATCGCATCCTTTAAAATCAAATGGTTACGTCAGCGTTTTCCGCAGAAATCGCTCCAAAATGAGACTTTTTGGCTATATGCAACCGATAGTTTTGGCCCTATCGGGAATGCCAACCTGCCCCAAAGACTGCATATAGAATGGGCAGTTGCGAAATTGGATTCGGGCTGCACCCCTTTGCACGACAAATCGATTGATGGAGCGCCCCGATGGACCTGATGCAAAACGACCCCCGCCACGTGATCGAAGCAGACCGCGCCAACGTGTGGCATCATCTGATTCAGCACAAGCCTTTTGAAACCGTTGATCCCCGCATCATTGTTGAAGGGAAAGGTCTCAAAGTCTGGGACATCAATGGCAAGGAACACATCGATTCCGTGTCTGGTGCTGTTTGGACCGTAAACGTAGGCTACGGCCGCGAGCAGATCGCCGATGCGGTCCGCGACCAGTTGGTCAAAATGTGCTACTTCGCTGGCGTCGCAGGCTCCGTGCCCGGCGCCAACTTTGCCAAACGTCTGATTGAAAAGATGCCCGGCCTTGACCGGGTTTACTATGCCAACTCTGGGTCCGAGGCGAACGAGAAGGCGTTCAAAATGGTCCGCCAGATCAGCCACAAGTACTACGGCGGCAAAAAGCACAAGATCCTCTACCGCGACCGTGACTACCACGGCACAACCATCGCCACTCTGTCGGCTGGCGGTCAGGAAGAGCGCAACGCCCAGTATGGCCCCTTCACACCGGGTTTCGTCAAAGTCCCGCACTGCCTCGAATACCGCGCACAAGAAGAATACGCGGGCGACAGCTATGGCATCAAAGCCGCTGAAGCCATCGAAGAGGTCATCCTGCGCGAAGGCCCCGAAACCGTCGGCGCCCTCTGCCTCGAGCCCATCACCGCAGGCGGCGGCATCATCGTGCCCCCCAAAGGCTATTGGGAAAAAGTGCAGGAGATCTGCAAAAAGTACGACATCCTTCTCCACATCGACGAGGTCGTCTGCGGCCTTGGCCGCACCGGCACTTGGTTCGGCTACCAGCAGTTCGGCGTGCAGCCCGACATCGTTACAATGGCCAAAGGCGTGGCCTCCGGCTATGCGGCGATTTCGTGCTGTGTCACCACGAACAAGGTCTTTGACATGTTCAAGGACGACACGGACAAGATGGGCTACTTCCGCGATATCTCCACCTTCGGCGGCTGCACCGCAGGCCCGACAGCGGCGCTTGAGAACATGAAGATCATCGAGGACGAAGACCTGACCGGCAACTCGGTCCGCATGGGCGCATACATGGCTGAAAAAACAGCCGAGCTGATGGACAAGTACGATTGCATCGGCGACACCCGCGGCATGGGTCTGTTCCAGGGGATCGAGCTGGTCAAAGACCGCGACACCAAAGAGCCCGTCGACGAAGCCATCACCTATGGCATCGTGGCCGACTGTATGGCGCAAGGCACGATCATCGGCGGCACCAACCGCTCGCTGCCCGGGTTCAACAACACCCTGTTGTTCGCACCCGCGCTGATCGCGACGAAGGACGACATCGACCAAATCCTCGCCAGCGTGGACGAGGCCATCGGCCGCGTCGTCTACGGCAAATAAGATATGCACGGGCGGGCTCTGGCCCGCCCCATGCGCTCATGACGCAGACCAACCCCCTAGGCCAACCCATCGGCGCGCCGCTCGACGTTGACCTCCCGCGGCCCGCACTGCCGCATATCGCCCTCACCGGCCAGTACACCCGGCTCGCACCACTCAGCCTCGAGCATGCTCCGGCATTGCACAAGGCCAACCGCGCCAGCACGGACAACCGCATGTGGACCTACATGCCCGACGGCCCTTTTGAAACATTGGCCGACTATACCGCATGGGTGGCCAAATCCGCCCGGTCGGAAGACCCGCTGTTTTTTACTATCATGGACGCCGCAGGCACGCCGCTCGGCACCGCCTCTTACCTGCGGATCAAGCCCGAGGTGGGCAGCGCAGAGGTTGGCTGGATCGCCATGTCGCCCGCCCTGCAACGCACCCGCACCTCGACCGAGGCGATGTATCTGATGATGCGCCATGCCTTTGACCAAGGCTATCGCCGCTACGAATGGAAATGCGACAGCCTCAACGCCCCCTCTCGCGCAGCGGCCGAGCGCTTGGGCTTTCAATACGAAGGCACGTTCCGCCAAGCAACTGCTTACAAGGGCCGCAATCGCGACACCGCTTGGTTTGCCATTATCGACAAAGACTGGCCCGCCATCCGGGCCGAGTTCGACCGCTGGCTTGACCCCGCAAACTTTGACGAAACCGGCATGCAGAAATCCCCTCTCCGCATGCCGTAAAGGGGTCTAGGCTTCGTCCCACAGCACCCAAATGCTGGCGCACAGGATCATCGCCACTCCGGCCCAGATCCAGCCCTCGGGCGCAAAACCAAAGGCCAGAAACCCGAACAGCACATTCAGCGGCAGTTTGAGATGGTCAAACGGCTGGAGATACGCAGCATCGGCCCGCCTGTAGGCGCTGGCCAGCGCATATTGCGCAATCGCTGTAAACACGCCCGCCAGTGCGACGATCATCAACGCATCGCCAGACACCCCAAATCCCGTGGGCACGGCAAGTGCAAAATTCACCGGCACCAGCAGCGCCAAGAGCCAGAATGTCAGGCTGCCCGCATCCTCGCGCAACGCGAGCCGTTTGGTCAGGACCGAAGACGCGGCCCAGAATGCAGCGGCGGCCAACGGATACAGCGTGGCCGTGCCAAAGCCATCAGACCACGGCGCTAGAACCACAACACCGCCCAACAGGCCCAGTGTCACAGCGCCCCATCGCGCCGGCGTCACCCGCTCGCCCAGAATAACGGCGGCCCCAAGCGTGACAAAAACCGGTGACAGCAGGATCAACGAAATCGCCTGCCAGATCGGCACATATGCCAACCCATACACCCAGAACTGTACCCCCACAGCGGCCAGAGCCACGCGGGCCATCTGCCAGCCCCAGGCCCCGTCGCGCAGCGCGGCACGTGTATCAATCAGCGGCAACACCAGAATCAGAGCCACGGCATATTGCCAAAACACCACCGCCGCCGGGGTCGCCCCCAACCGCATCGTGGCCCATTGCACGGCGAGGTTTACAGCCGCAAAGGCCACCCCTGCGACAATCATCAAAATGGCCCCCAGAAGGGCCGTGTTTCCATTTAATCGGGTCATGCAAACATCCTTTCTTTGCGCATGAAACCCAAGGCAAAGACAGGCCAAGTGCTGCGCTCCCGCACCGCACTCTCCCGCTCTCTCTCATCCGGACTATGACCGTCGGCTCTGGAATTGCACCAGATCTGCTGACCCTCGACATTGCCGAGGCGCTCGCGGGCTTTCACCGCCGGTGGGGAATTCCACCCCGCCCTGAGAACGTCACCGGACCAATCGCCGGCGACGTCAGATTAGCAGCACAAGAATGTATATCAATGGTGTATCAATTCAGGCAGACAATCTGCACAATGGCCGCGCTAGCCTCTGCTGCGCGACTTTGAATTGTCGGCGCATTGCCACCCAGTTGGATCACCGCACCCGGAATGACGGGGGAGGCGGTATAGGCCACATCAGCCGCGTCCAAGAACCGAAAGAGCTGTTCAGAGCTGACAGCAAAATTCACATTCTGCGCCTGATCAAATGCGGCGGCAGACAGGGTGGCAGCCACCACTCCGATCACGAGGCCGTTCTCATCCAGAAGCGGTCCACCGGAGTTGCCAGGCTGGATCGGTGCGGACATCTGGATGTAGCGCGCGTCGCCCTGTGGGCCCACCTGCGCATTCACCTCTCCCATGGTCGTGCGCATCACGGCGTCCAGCAGGGTCGGCAAAGGAAAGCCTGCAACGGCGACCGGCTCTCCGATCATCGGCGGCCTCTGCCGCACGGCGAGCTTGTGGGTCACCGCCGGGTTCGGCGCGTGAACCAGCGCCAGATCAGCGACAGGATCGGTGATCACGCTGATGGCCGCAGCCCCGCCCACCTGAACCGCCGCGCAGTCGTCGACGACATGCCGATTGGTCAGTGCCCACCCCTGATCATTGAGGTAAAATCCTGTGCCCGTTTCGGCCAGTGCCGCCGTTCCCAGCATCCCTGCCGCCAGTCCGACCATGATCATCGAGCCACGCATCTGCGTCCTCACTTTCGTTTGCCCTGTGCCTAGCACGCCCAGTCATCCGGGGGCCAGAGCTCTAAGGCCAGTCCACAACGCTGCACAGGTCTTTGACGGACAACAAGGACCACCACTTGGCCGTGCCACAAGATAGGCACGCGCATGTGCATCTGTTGTGCATGGGATGTGCATCGCTCGTGCATCAGAAATTTCGACAGGATTTATCGGCGGCACCGGTTGCAAAAACAGCGCCATAAGTCCAAGTTGGCCGCCAAATAAGGCCAGACCCATGATCTCAATCGAAACTTTCTTTCTCGACCCATCCGCTCCGGGAACGTTGCAATCGCGCATCCAGCAGATGGTGGCAGAAGGCATCCTGCAGGGTCGGTTTCGTCCCGGAGAACGCTTGCCCAGCAGCCGCAAGCTGGCCCTGCATCTGGGTGTCAGCCGCATCACCGTCACGCTGGCCTACACTGAACTTGTCGCCGATGATTACCTGACAGCCCGCGGCCGGTCTGGCTATTACGTCAGCGAAAACGCCCCCGAACCGCCCGCCTTCCCCGCTCGCGCGCCCGACAATTCCACAGTCGACTGGAACGCGGTGATCGGGGACAAGGCGCCCACGCTCTTTCTTGAAAAGCCAAGCGATTGGGCGACCTACCGCTACAACTTTATCTATGGCCAGGCCGATCCAACACTGTTTGATCAAGCGAACTGGCGGCTCTGCGCTTTGCAATCACTGGGCAAGCGCGACTTTGACAGTCTGACCGCTGACCGGTTTGATCAGGACGATCCAGAACTCATTGATTTCATTGCTAGGCAAACGCTTCCAAGGCGTGGCATCCTTGCCAACCCGGACGAGATACTGGTCACGATGGGGGCCCAGAACGCGCTGTGGATGACGGCCCAGCTCCTCCTCGGTCCCGGCAAAAAGGCCGCGATCGAGAACCCTGGCTACCCCTCGCTCCGCTCAATTATTGAGACGGCAGCCACGAACTATGACGCTCTCGATGTGGACAGCGAAGGCCTGCGTCCTGAAAGCATCGCGCCAGATACAGACGTCGTGTTCACCACTCCCTCACACCATTGCCCAACGACCGCGACGATGCCGCTGGCGCGGCGGCACGATCTGCTGGACCGGGCCGAGGCCGAGGATATGCTGATCGTGGAAGACGACTATGATTTTGAGATGTCGTTCTTGCGCCCGCCCTCACCCGCACTCAAGTCGCTCGACAGAACCGGCCGCGTCATCCACGTGGGCTCTTTCTCTAAATCCATCTTCCCCGGACTCCGCTTGGGGTACCTCGTTGGCCCCGCGCCCTTTATTGCGGCGGCCCGGTCGCTCCGCGCCTCCGTGCTGCGCCACCCACCGGGGCAGCTGCAACGCACGACCGCCTACTTCCTCTCGCTCGGCCATTACGACGCCCTGATCCGCCGCACCAGCCGCGCCTACCACGAACGCCGCAAAGCACTGGAGGCGGCCATCGGCGAGCATGGGCTGACGGTGGCGGGCGAAGGCGCATACGGCGGATCCGCAATGTGGCTTGAGGCACCGGGCGTTGATACACAAAAACTCGCCTTGGACCTCAGGGCAAAGGGCGTTCTCATCGAACCCGGAGCCGCGTTCTTTGCTGGCTCCGAACCGCCAACATCGTTTTACAGGCTCGCCTACTCTTCCATCCCGGTGAACCGGATCAAAGACGGCGTAAGCTTGATTGCCGACGGCCTGCAGGAATGAGACCGAAAGTCTCAATCCGCAAGTTTGGCTATAAATCTGTTGGTGTTTTGGACTTACTCCAAGACTCCCCAGATGCCCTAGAGTGATGTACACCCGCGCAAACACCCCAACCAGGAGACGCTCGTCATGAAAATGACCACCGAAGAAGCCTTCGTCAAATCCTTGCAAAAGCATGGTATCCGTCATGCCTTTGGTATCATCGGTTCTGCCATGATGCCAATCTCTGACCTGTTCCCCAAAGCGGGCGTCAAGTTCTGGGACTGTGCGCATGAGGGGTCTGCGGGCTTTATGTCTGATGGCTACACACGTGCCACCGGCGAAATGTCGATGATGATCGCGCAGAACGGCCCTGGCATCACAAACTTTGTGACCGCTGTGAAAACAGCTTACTGGAACCACACGCCTGTCCTGCTCGTCACACCGCAGGCCGCCAACAAGACCATCGGTCAAGGCGGTTTCCAAGAGATGGAGCAGATGAACCTGTTTGCCGATTGCGTGGCCTATCAGGAAGAAGTCCGCGACCCGAGCCGCATCGTCGAAGTTCTGACCCGCGTGATTTCTCAGGCCAAGCGTTTGTCCGGCCCTGCCCAGATCAACATCCCACGCGATTTCTGGACACAAGTTGTCGACATTGAAATCCCTGATCCGATCGAGTTCGAAACATCCCCCGGTGGCGAAAACTCTATCGCCAAAGCAGCCGAACTGATCTCGAACGCCAAAAACCCCGTCATCCTGAACGGCGCGGGCGT
>JAHDDU010000011.1:0-23373 GCA_020629175.1 Flavimaricola sp.
GCAGCGGCTTCTTCAGCGGCAGCGGCTGCTTCGTCCGTTGCGGCAGCGGCATCATCTGCCACGCCCTCAACGGCTTCGGCCGCACCGTCGGCGACATCGGCCGCTGTATCCGTAGCCCCTTCGACGAGATCTGTCGCCGCATCCGTCACACCATCAACCGCGCCTTCAACGGCTTCGGTCGCGCCTTCGACGGCCTCCGCGGCGCCTTCAACCACGTCGTTGACGGCACCTTCGACGGCCTCAGCAGCCGAGCCTGCGACGTCACCAGCCGCATCCGCTGCGCCTTCCACAGCCTCAGCGACACCGTCTGCAAGGTCACCAGCAGCGTCTGCGGCACCGTCGGCAAGATCACCAGCCGCATCTGCGGCACCTTCGACAGCGCCGGTCGCATCTTCCAGCAACCCGCCTGCACCTTCGCCGCCCTGCTGTGCATCCTGATAGAAATAATAGCCACCACCAGCGATGGCGAGAAGGACAACAATCGTCGCGATTCTGTTCATGATAATAACCCCCTTAAGGTTCATCGTGCGGCCGTCCGGCCGCTTGCGAGCGATCATATGTCAGAATGATCTGTCCGATGGAAGCACCATTCAGGGGGAATTAAAGCGCTTTGTCGCTTGAACCTGAGGGGGGCGCCGTTTACCTTGCCGCAGCAAGCCAAAACTATCAAAAGGACAAAGGCCATAGCCCGCAGACCACATAACGCGCCACCACAGCGCGACACAGGCCCCCGCGTCAACGACCGGATCAAGGCCACAGAGATCAGACTCATCGGTGCAGATGGAGAGAATGTGGGTGTCGTCTCACCCGATCGCGCCCTGATGATGGCAGAGGACGCCGGACTCGACCTTGTCGAGATTTCGCCCAACGCCAATCCGCCCGTCTGCAAAATCATGGATTTCGGCAAGTACAAGTACGAAACCCAGAAGAAGGAAGCTGAAGCGCGCAAAAACCAGAAGGTGATCGAGATCAAGGAAGTCAAATTCCGTCCGAACACCGACACCAACGACTACGACGTCAAAATGCGCAACGTGTTCAAGTTCCTTGAAAACGGCGACAAGGTGAAAGTTACCTTGCGTTTCCGCGGGCGTGAGATGGCCCACCAACAGCTTGGCCGTGAATTGCTTGAGCGGGTGGCCGAGGACACCAAAGAGCACGGCAAGGTGGAGAACTTTCCCAAGATGGAAGGCCGCCAGATGGTCATGCTCATCGGGCCACTGGCGAAGTAAGTTTCGAAATTGCGAGACTGTGAAGAGCGCGGTTTGTGATACTGACCGCGCTCTACTCGATCAACTCTTTAGGCCGCTGCGGTCACCGCCCGCTTGGTCAGCACGCCGATCAGATGCGCGCGATACTCTGGCGAGCCATGCAGATCGCCGATCATGCCGTCAGCGCTCGTCTTAATGTCGTCAAGCGCAGACGCCGAGAAGTCCGCCGACAAAGCGGCCTCTGCCTCGCTCCACCGGAATACGCCGTTTTCCGACGCACCCGTGACGGCGACACGGACGCCATCCGCATATTTCGCAACCATCACGCCCACGAGCGCAAAGCGTGAGGCTGGCTGGACGAACTTTTGATAGTTCGCCTTCTCCGGAATGGGCAATTTGACCTCAGTAATGATCTCACCCTCTTCGAGGGCGGTCGAGAACATCCCCTGAAAGTAGTCATCCGCCGCAATTTCGCGCGCATTGGTGATGATCGCGGCCCCGGTTGCCAATGCCGCACAGGGATAGCAGGCCGATGGATCGTTGTTCGCAAGGCTGCCACCGATGGTCCCCCGGTTGCGCACCGCAGGATCCCCGATGTGGCCGGCCATATCGGCGAGCGCCGGAAAATCGGCCATCGCCTCTTTGGCGACCACAGCATGGGGTGTGGCGCCGCCAATGCAAAGCTCGCCTGCGTCGGATTTGCACACGCCGCGCATCTCGGGAATGCCTGCAAGGCTTACCAATTGTTCTGGCATCGCAAGGCGCTGTTTCAGCGCGGGAATCAGGGTCTGCCCCCCGCCCAGAGCTTGCGCCTCCTCCGATTTCAACGCTGCGACCGCATCGGCAATGGAAGAAGGCCGTTCGATTTCAAAAGCATACATGACGTTCTTCTCCTTAGCTGTTCATTGCAGACCACACACGGCCTGGTGTGAGTGGCATGTCGATATGCGCCACCTTGTGGCCGCCTGAGTGCAGCGCGTCGATCACCGCATTGACCACGGACGGCGGTGAGCCGATGGCCCCCGCCTCACCACAGCCCTTCACCCCCAGCGGGTTGTGCGTGCAGGGCGTCTGGCAGGAATGGTCCACTGCATAGAACGGCACATCATCGGCCCGCGGCATGGCGTAATCCATATAGGATGCGCTGAGCAGCTGACCCGTGTCATCATACGAGCAGTTCTCAAGCAGCGCCTGCCCGATGCCCTGGGCGATCCCGCCATGAACTTGCCCGTCCACGATCATTGGATTGATAACGTTGCCAAAATCATCAGCGGCTGAAAAGCGTTCGATGGTGACTTTGCCTGTGTCGGGATCCACTTCAACCTCGCAAGCATAGGCACCCGCGGGATAGGTAAAGTTGGCGGGATCATAAAACGCCGTCTCTTCCAGCCCCGGCTCAATATCCTCAAGCGGATAATTGTGCGGCACATAGGCCGCGAGCGTCACAGCGCCCCATTCAACCTCTTTGTCCGTGCCGGCAACGCTGAACTTACCATCCTTGAGCTCGATGTCGTCCGCGCTCGCCTCCAGCAGGTGGGCGGCGATCTTTTTGGACTTGGCAATCACCTTCTCTGCCGCGCGCACCATGGCAGAGCCGCAAACAGCGAGGCTGCGCGAGCCGTAGGTTCCCATTCCGAACGGGATGCGGCCCGTGTCGCCGTGGACAATGTCGATCTGCTCCTCTGGAATCCCGATCATCTCGGCGATCACCTGCGGGAAGGTCGTCTCGTGCCCCTGTCCGTGGCTGTGCGCGCCGACCATGACGCTGATTGAGCCTGTGGCGTTCACCCGAACTGTTGCAGCGTCATAAAGACCAGCCCGTGCGCCCAACTGGCCAACCAGATTGGAGGGTGCGATACCGCAGGCCTCAATATAACTGTTGATGCCGAGGCCGCGAAGTTTGCCCTTGGCCTCGCTCTCCTTGCGGCGTGCGTCAAAGCCTTTGAGATCGGCGATCTCTTCGAGCTTGTCCATCGTCGCGTGATAGTCGCCGGTGTCGTACTCGACCGCAACTGGCGTCGCATAGGGGAACTCGGTGACATAGTTCTGACGCCGAAGTGCGATGGGATCGACGCCCAGCTCGCGCGCGGCCTTGTCGATCACGCGTTCAAGCTGGAACGTCGCCTCGGGCCGGCCCGCGCCACGGTAGGCGTCCACCGGGACGGTGTTGGTGAACATTGCCTTAACGTTCACGTAGATCAGCGGCGTTTTGTAGTTGCCCGCCATCAATGTGCCGTGCAGCCATGTGGGCACAGACGACGCGAAGGTCGACAGGTAAGCCCCCATATTTGCGTAAGTTTCCGTCCTGATGGCGGTGAAGTTGTTGTCCGCATCCAGCGCCAATTCGATCTTGGTCACGTGATCGCGGCCCTGCGCGTCCGACATGAACGCCTCGGACCGGCTGGCTGTCCATTTGACCGGGCGCTTCAGCTCTTTGGCGGCGAAGGTACAGAACGCCTCTTCGGCATAATGGAAGATTTTAGTACCAAACCCGCCGCCGACATCAGGAGCGATTACCCGCAGTTTGTGCTCGGGGATGCCCAGCACGAAAGCGCCCATCAGCAGCCGGATCACATGCGGGTTCTGACTGGTGGTATAGAGCGTATGCTCATCCTTGGATTTGTCGTAATCCCCCACAGCAACACGCGGCTCCATGGGGTTCGCGACAAGGCGGTTATTCACCAACTCGAGTGTCGTGACATGGGCCGCTTCTTTGATCGCAGCGTCCACCGCATCGCGGTTCTCTTCGACGAACCCCCAATCATAACAGAGGTTTGACGTCAGATCGTCATGGACCTTGGTGCTACCCTCTTTCGCGGCTTCCTTCATGTCGATCACAGCGGGCAGATCGGTAAGGTCCAGTTCAATCGCCTCGGCAGCGTCACGCGCCTGCGCGTACGTGTCGGCCACAACGGCAGCTATGGGATCGCCTACGTGGCGCACCTTGTCATGTGCCAGCACCGCGTGGCGCGGCTCTTGCATCGGCTCGCCGTGGCGGTCTGTCACTTGCCAGCCGCAGGGGATGGAGCCCACGGCCTCAAAGTCTGCGCCGGTAAAGATGCGCTGCACGCCAGGCATGGCCGCCGCAGCTTCGGTGTTGACCGCGTTGATTTTCGCATGCGCGACGTCCGAGCGCAGGAAATGCACATACAGCTGGCCATGAATGTTGATGTCGTCGGTGTATTGCCCGTCTCCTGTCAGGAAACGTACATCTTCGCGCCGCTTACTGCTGGCACCAATTCCATTGTCCTTTGGCATTTGGGGTCTCCTCCCGATGTATCACGCTCATGCGGCCCTCCTCCCAGAGCGGCGCATTTGCGGTTAATTGAATAAGGCGTCCAACGCGTCACCGATGGCTTCGCGGTTGTCCGTATTCACGTCGTCATTGGCCGAGCCGTCGCCATCGCCGTGGATCACAACAAAGGCATTGATGATATCACCGTTCACCCATGGGCACATGAAAGAGATGTCATTGCGACCGGGACCAACATCCCAGCCGTAGACAACCCAATCCGAGACATCGACACGGCCACCATTGATCTTGGTGTGTGCATTCAACGCAAACTCCGCACGCCGCATGCAGTCATCCCGGTTGCTGATTTCGCCCATGTCGCGCACGCTGAACCCATCTGCCATCGCAGAACTGGCCGTTAGCAGAGCGACGATCGTCACGTTACTCAGCCGCAATCGCAACCTCCTGACCGCTGGCGGCAAGGATGGATTTGATGATGTTGTGATATCCCGTGCAGCGACAAATATTGCCTTCGAGGTATTCACGGATTTCCGCCTCACTCGGCTTGGGGTTGTCGCGCAAAAGAGCGGCCGCTGACATCACCATGCCTGGCGTACAGAACCCGCATTGCAGACCGTGATGATCCTGAAACGCCTGTTGGATCACACCGAGCGAGCCGTCGTCATTGGCCATCCCTTCGATGGTGCGCACTTCGGCTCCTTCAGCCTCCGCGGCGAACATCGTGCAGGCTTTGACCGCCTGCCCGTTCACATGCACCACGCAAGCGCCGCATTGGCTGGTATCACAGCCCACATGCGTGCCCGTCAGGCGCAGCTGATTTCGCAGGAAATCTACAAGTAGTGTCCGCCCTTCGGCGTCGGCAGAAACGGGTTTGCCGTTCACAGTCATCGAGACCTGTGTCATGTCGTCCTCCCTTGTTATCTTCTTTTGACGTTGAGTTAAGCACGGCATCTTCCATCTGAGAACCGGTAAAATGAGCCTTCACAGCTATTTAATCACTCGTTAGACGCGGCCTCGGACGGCTTGGAATTTCCTTGAGCAGACCGCCAACACCCATTCTGGCGATCTGCGTCGTGCTGATAGCACCAGTGCAAATGATGCGCTCCAACACCCAATCAGCGCCATTGAGTGCGGGCGACCGAGCACAACCGGGCAAGCCGATCAAAGGCCTGTTTTTATGGGTTCCAACAAAGAGAAGATTACCCGGATCAACAGGCATTCCAAACCGTTCCAGCTGCCCCCCGGCCCGGAGAAGAGCGGCAGGTCCGACGTCCGCACTGTCCGACGTTGCAGAGGCGGTCAAAAGGAACACCACCTCCCCCTCGGCGGCGGCGATAGCGCGCGCAAGATCAACCTCTACGTGCGACACGATGACCCGGTTTGTGAGGGTCATGTCCAGCCGCGCTAGCCTGTCTGACAGGACGCGACGGCCCTTCAGAGGTGGCGCGTCTGCGCCAATGTTGGTCTCGATCAATGTCGCGGTGGTGAATTTGGGCCTGTGCAGAAGAAGGCCATCCTTCGCAGCCTGAACAGCACGGGCAAGGTCATCCTTGCGGGTGGCATAGGGGATGATCTTGATAGTGGCTACCAAATCCCCCGCTGCAACCCGTTGCCATTCGGGAATCGTTGCAACCGTTATATCTGGCGAAACGGCGTTGACAGCGTGGATCGCTGCGGCATTTACCTCAACAATTCCTGATGCTTGCGCGACGATATTCACCCTTCCAGTGGATGCTGCTGTCGCGGTCAACCCATCCACTTGCATCGCATCTGCCAATTCAGCTGCCGCAAGGTCCTCATGCACGTCCTCGGCGGACATGCGGGCGACAATGACCTCGCTTTTTCCAGCATCTCTCAATTGAGCGATATCGCGTGCGTCTAGCGTTTTTCCCTTGCGCAATTTTCCACCCGCCACCGCGACCGAATGCGCGAGGATTGCGCCCACGGCCTCGTCTAAGGGCACGGGGCCAAACTTCATGCTGTGCGCAACACTTGGGTGATCTCCGCAAGGATACTAAGCGCGATCTCAGCTGGCTTGCGCCCCCCGAGGTCAAGGCCAACAGGCCCGTGGATGCGGTCAATCTCGTCCGTTGTGAACCCGGCCTCTGTCAGCCGGGCGACACGTTTCGCGTGGGTGCGGGTTGAGCCGAGACAGCCAAGGTAAAACACGTCTGATCGCAGCGCCTGCTCGATCGCAGGATCATCGAGCTTGGGGTCGTGGGTCAACGTCACAACAGCGGTGCGGCTATCAAGGCCAAGCCTTTGCAGCGCCTCATCGGGCCAATCGTCTACAATCGTGACACCCGGAAACCTCGCAGCATCGCCAAAGGCCGGGCGCGGATCGACCAGCGTGACCGCAAACCCCAGCTCTGCGGCCATGCGGACCAACGGCTGTGCGATGTGAACCGCGCCCACCACGATCAGCTTGAGCGGCGGGTTGAGGATGAGGACAAAGCGCCCATCCTCGGTGAAGCCCGACCTGTCGAGCCGGAACATCTCGGCATGATCAGACGGCCCGATCAGACGATGCGTACCACCCTCTTTACGTTCAATACCAACAGGTTGCCCAGCGTTCTTCGCTTCAATCACCGTTCGCAACAAGTCCAAAGGCATAGCCGTGCCCACAGGTTCGACCAGCACGCGGATCGTCCCACCGCACGCCAGACCTACGGCAAACGCGTCATCATCGCTCACCCCGTATGTCAACAGACGGGGCGCACCGTCTTCCAACGCTTCAATAGCTTCTATGATGACAGCCCCTTCGACGCATCCGCCAGAGACTGAGCCTTCCATCCGGCCCTCTGCGTCGATCACCAACTGGCTGCCAACCGCCCGAGGGGCCGAGCCCCACGTTTCAACAACTGTGGCCAACACAGCACCGCGCCCGGCGGTGTGCCATTCCAATGCGAGAGTGAGCGGATCAAGGGGGTCGGGCATGTGCCCAGACTTGGGCCAAGGCTGCGGCGTGTCAACCGTCTGCGGACTGCAAGAGCGCCATCAACCGAGCCTTTTCGCCGCTGTCCTCTGGCCGGGCCAAGGCCTCGGCCAGCCCGGCAAGGGCCGCGATGTTATGCCCAGCGCGAAAGCTGTCCACGTGGGGCAGCATCTCGGCAATACCGCGGGCCTTGGGTGCGAATCCGTCCCACCGCAGCAATGGGTTCAGCCAGATCAAATGCCGCGCCGAAAGCGCGAGCCGCTCCATCGCGCGGCCCAATCCGCCATCCGTATCCCGGTCCAGCCCGTCAGTGATCAGCAGGACCACAGCCCCCTGCCCCAAAACCCTGCGTGACCAATCCCGGTTGAACACGGCGAGCGACGTGCCGATCCGGGTGCCACCGGACCAATCCTGCGCCTCTGCGCCAGCGGCGGCCAAAGCTGCATCCACGTCGCGCGCAGCAAGGTGGCGCGAAATATTGGTCAGCCGCGTCCCAAAGGTAAAGGCATGCACCTGCGCCCAACCCTGCCCTTGCCGGTTGGCGACGCTATGAACGAAATGCAAAACCGCGCGGGAGTATTCGCTCATCGAACCGGAAATATCGCACAGCACCACAAGGTTCGGCATCCGTTCGCGCCGTCTGCGGGTTGCGGGTGCTGTCACCTCGCCCCCCATCCGCGCGGACTGCCGCAGCGTCCGCCGCCAATCTGGCGACGGTCCGGGGCGCGCCTCTGTACGGCGGCTCAAGATCGGAGGCACAGGCAGCTTCAAGGCCGCGATCAGCCGTTTGGCCTGCGCCATCTCGTCTGTGCTCATCTGCTCAAAATCGAGCGTTCGCAAACGCTCTTCGGCAGAGGCTGTGTGGCGCGCATCAATCTCGATCAGCGCTTCTTCCTGCGGCGTCTCGCTCTGCGGCACTTCTCGGTTGGCCCCATCCAGGAGCGCCTCCGCAGCCCGCTTCTCTGCAGGCTTCGCAGTTCGCTTCTCGGCCACACCACGCACCATCGGCGTCATGAACGACATCATATGTTCGAGGTATTGCGGATCCCGCCAATAGAGCCGGAAAATCTGTGCGAAAACGGCGCTCTGCTCGCGCTTGGTGACAAAGCAAGCGTGAAGCGTCCAGTAAAAGTCTGCTTTGTTGGTGAACCCTGCCGCCTCTACCGCGCGGATCGCATCTATCGCGCGACCGGGTCCAAGGGGGAGCCCCGCTTTGCGAAGCGCGCGAGCGAACCAGATGATGTTGTGGGACAGTTTGCCATCGTCTGGGAGTGTAAGGGGCGCATATTCCGGCAATGAACTGCGCCCCCCAGCTGCATGATTAGTAGTTGTATTCCGTAAAGATCAGCTGTGCCGGGTTACGGCGCGAACCATCATAAGAGCCAATCCAGATATCGTAACGGCCCTGCTGCGGGTTTTGAATAGTGATCGCCGGGTTCAGGCCACGATAGTCATCGTCGTAGTACCATGTCCGACCATCAGGCGCGTTGACAAGCAAAATGCCATCCGCGTTCGATGACAGGGCAATCGTCAGCTGACCCGACTGGCCACGCCAGTTAAGACTGAAGTCTGGACGGGTGGTGACGAAACCGTTGAGCGGCTCACCATAGGTATAAAGGTTGCTGAACCCGCAGCGGTTGAGATTGATTGTGCCGCCCGCGGTCACGTTGCGGATTTGCGGATCAGGCAGGAACCCGGCATCCAACTGGATCGAGCCAAAATGTGGCGCAAGGTTGAAGTTAGGGCATGCTGCCGCGGACGTTGCACCAATCGCGAATATAGTCGCAGCGGTCGCAATCAATTTCTTAAACATAGTTTTCTCCTAAAGTTCGGCAAAATGCCGATGGTCTTGATGGTGTGTAAAATCTCTGACGCACAGGTAACTCACTTCCTTGGAATGAATCGTCCAAGTGGGGAAATCTTGACCATACGGGGAAAAAATATTGTTTTTCCCCTAAAGTGACATTTCCGCCTTTGCCTCGTCTAAAATACGTTTTGCCTCACTCCCCTGCAGCTTTTGAATATCGTCCTGATACTTGAGGATCGCGCCAAGCGTATCAGCGATGACATCCGGCGATAGCGTGATGACATCCAGCGCGAGCAAGCATTTGGCCCAGTCAATCGTTTCCGCAACGCCGGGCTTTTTGAACAGATCCTCGGTCCGCAGCTGTTGAACAAAGGCGACGACCTCGCGCGACAACTGCTCAGCAGCCTCCGGCGCGCGGGAGTTCAGGATGTCGATCTCGCGTTCAAATGAAGGATAATCGACCCAATGGTACAGACACCGCCGTTTCAGAGCGTCATGCACCTCGCGCGTCCGATTAGACGTCAGGATGACAATTGGTGGCTCTGGGGCCTTGATGGTCCCAAGCTCTGGCACCGTCACCTGGAATTCGCTGAGCGCCTCGAGCAGGAATGCCTCAAACGGAGCATCGGTCCGGTCAATCTCGTCAATCAGCAAAACCGGAGCGCCGCCCTCTTGCGGGCGCATCGCGTCGAGCAAGGGGCGCCCGATGAGGTAATCTTCGGAGAACAATTCCTGTTGCAGCGCACTCTTGTCCGCGCCCCCTGTCGCTTCGGCCGCACGAATGGCAATCATCTGCCCCGCAAAGTTCCATTCATAGACGGCGCTTGCCGCATCAAGACCTTCAAAGCACTGCAACCGGATCAGTTTGCGACCCAAGGCACTGGCAATGGCCTTGGCAATCTCGGTCTTGCCGGTCCCGGCCTCTCCCTCCAGAAACAGCGGGCGGCCCAAGCGCAGGCCTAGAAACACAACAGTTGCTAGCGCCCGGCCACACACATAGCCTTCCGCTGAAAGCTGCTCTTGCACCGCTTCTATACTGTCGAATGCCACGCGTGATCCCCCTTTGGTTGTGACAGGCTGCGCATCTCTGACCCATAGGTCAACCCACGCCTTGCCGCCCCGCAGACAAGCCGCTAGTTTTGTGTCAACGAAACGGCATGGGTGGATGCCTGCGATGAACGAGACAACAAAAATAACGGCAGAAGGCTTTGGCCCGGATTTGTCCAGCTTTGACTGGGCCGATCCGTTTCGGCTTGAAAGCCAACTGACCGAGGACGAGCGGATGTTGCGCGACAGCGCCCGCGCTTTCGCCGAGGCCAAGCTCGCAACCCGCGTTGTCGAGGGCTACCGCGATGAAGTCACGGACCCTGCCATTTTTGCCGAGATGGGCGAGGCCGGCCTTCTGGGCGCCACGACGAACGAGGCTTATGGCGGCCTTGGCGCGGGCTATGTCACTTACGGCTTGATCGCGCGAGAGGTCGAGCGTGTGGACAGCGGCTACCGCTCGATGATGTCGGTGCAGTCTTCGCTCGTGATGTACCCGATTGAGGCCTACGGGACAGAGGCGCAAAAGCAGAAGTACTTGCCCGGCCTTGCGGCCGGCACACTCATTGGCTGCTTTGGTCTGACCGAGCCCGACGCAGGCTCTGACCCTGGGGGCATGAAGACGACGGCCAAGGCGGTGGATGGCGGCTACGTCCTCAATGGGTCCAAAATGTGGATCTCGAACGCGCCGATTGCCGATGTCTTTGTCGTATGGGCCAAGTCCGAGGCACACGGCGGCAAGATCAAAGGCTTTGTCCTTGAAAAAGGCATGAAGGGTCTCAGCGCTCCCAAAGTCGGTGGCAAGTTGTCCTTGCGGGCCTCTATCACCGGCGAGATTGTGATGGACAATGTCGAGGTGGGTGAAGACGCCCTGTTGCCCGAGGTGTCCGGCCTCAAAGGACCGTTCGGCTGTTTGAACCGCGCGCGTTACGGTATTTCCTGGGGCGTCATGGGGGCGGCAGAGGCCTGTTGGCACGCCGCACGGCAATACGGGCTGGACCGCAAGCAATTTGGCAAACCACTGGCCCAGACCCAATTGTTCCAGAAAAAGCTTGCCGATATGCAGACCGAAATCACCCTCGGCCTCCAAGGCTCGCTGCAGGTGGGCCGTCTGATGGAGCAAGGTCAGGCTGCGCCTGAAATGATCAGTCTGATGAAGCGCAACAACTGCGGCAAGGCCCTGACCATTGCCCGCGACGCCCGCGATATGCACGGCGGCAACGGCATCTCTGACAGCTTTCCGGTGATGCGCCATATGATCAATCTTGAGACGGTGAACACCTATGAGGGCACCCACGACATCCACGCGCTGATTCTGGGACGTGCCCAGACCGGCCTTCAGGCGTTCTTTTGACGCGAAACCAAACGAGTAAGTTCCAGTAGCTGATGCGGACCCGGCACGTTGCCGACCCCGCCTGCCCCAAATTCGGCCCCGACGTTCGGGGGAACATGGGGGTCAGTGTAGTGAGTGAGAAGACCACAATGCCAGTACCCATCCCCGACGTGAGCGTCGACCTGTCCGATCTGCCCATCAACGAGTGGTTCAATGCACTTGACCATCTGGGTGAAGAGCATGGGTATTTTGAGCCTTTGGGCGACGATCATTCCGCTATCATGATTGATGCGGGGCCCAAACTGCTCGTGACATTTGAGACAGTCGACAGCATCCGCAAACGGCGCGGTGCCAAACCCCGCAGTTTTGACATGGTCACGCGCAACGGCTGGTCCGTCCTGACGGTCATCGCCCACCGAGCGACATGGTTCCGCAACGAACGGGTCTACCGCTTTATCGACCGGCAAACCGATGACGGGTTCTTTGAGGATTTTGATCAGGTCCTGTTCTATGGCGAGCATGCAGGTGGCTACGCGGCGGCGGCCTATTCCGTGGCGGCACCCGGCGCGCGCGTTCTGGCGTTGCGCCCTGTCGCCACGCTGGATCCGGATGTCGCCCGCTGGGACCGGCGCTATATGAACATGCGCACGACCGATTTTACGACGCGGTATGGCTACGGCCCCGATATGGTAGAGGCGTCGCGCGATACCTACATCGTGGCCGATCCGACGGCGACGGCAGATGCCGTTCATTCCGCACTCTACCGCAGGCCCAATGTGACGCGGCTCAGCACGCCTTACGTCGGCCCGCGGATTGAGCAGTTCTGCGACGCGCTCGACATCACGCCCAAGATGATGGAAGCGGCCATCGAAGGCCGTTTGACACCATCAGTCTTTGGTCAGATGTGGCGCGCGCGGCGGCAATTGCCGCCATACCTGCGATCCCTGCTCAAGCGGCTGGAAAACGCGGGCCGCAATGACCTGGCTCTACGTCTTTGCGCCCATGGCATGTCGACCCGTGAAGCGGACATGTTCGCTGCCAAACGGGATGCGTTGCTATCATTGCAAGGCACTGCGGCGGAATAAGCGTTACTTCGACGCCCGCTCCAGACTTGAGATATTCCAGAATTCTGGCGTCGCACCTGCGGAGGTCACGATGGCCAGGATTGAAATGCCAATGGCTGGCAGAAACTGATAATCGACGCGAAATTCATCCTCGGTCCCCAGATCGAACGTGACGGTGGTATCAATCACATCATAGGTACAACCGCTCACAGTGATCGGCGCCCCCTCACGCGCCTCGACCAGCAGCGACATGTCATACGCGTAGCCATCGTACCACGTCTGAACCACACGCGTCTCCAGCCGCATCCCGGCGGTAATATCAGGCAGGGATTGCATCCCCAGCGGATAGGTATAAGTGGCCCCGGTATTCGCAATGGGCCGCAGATCATCGTCGAGGTCGTATTCCTCGACCACGTGGATGCCCCGGTCCAAGACAAACCGCGTTGTCGAGCCATCTGTGTAGGTCTCATCCGTAAAGATCAGGCCAGATGACACTCGCCGAAATACAGAAACCTCACCCGTGGCGTAAGACACAGTAACACCACGCCCAAGGTCGCTCTGGCTCAGGCACTCAGCCATCACCGGGCCAGCGGCCAAGCCAAGACAGACAGCCCCGAAAATAGCACGCATCAGCCTTCCTTTTGTCCTGTGAGCGCTTGTACGGCGGAGATGATCCTCGTCCCGAAGTAGCCAAGCACGCCGCCCAGAATGATCCAGAAGGTGGAGCCCGAGCCCAGGAGGTTTGCCGCTACACCTGCCGCCAGCATCGCCAGCATAAAGGCAAAGAGCCGCATCTCTGCGTCCTCGATCCGAATGTACTTCCGGAGAGCCGCAGCCGCTGGCCGCGCTAAGACACCTTCGGCTTGTGGCGTCAAAAATCCTGCCACCACGGCCACGATAAACCCGATCATTACTGTTCCCCTTGATCTGTTCCCGCCCCGACTATCGCGGCGAGGGGCATTTCGTGCAAGTCCCTATGGTCAGACCGCGCCGGGCGGTGTAGTCCAAGCGCATGCAGACCGAACTCACCATCCGCCGCCCAGACGATTGGCATCTCCACCTGCGGGATGGAGCTATGCTGGCTGCCGTGGCACCCGAAACGGCGCGGCATTTCGGCCGTGCGATCATCATGCCAAACCTTGTGCCACCCGTCGTGACTGGCGCACAGGCACATGCTTACCACGACCGCATCATGGCCGCCCTGCCCGAGGGATCGACGTTCGAACCTCTGATGACGCTCTACCTGACCGAAGACACCGATGCCGCAGACGTGGCCGATGCGTTTGGCCGTGGCGTGGCGAAGGCAGTCAAACTCTACCCCGCGGGCGCCACGACAAACTCGGCCTCTGGCGTCACCGACTTTGAGAAAGTGCGCCCGGTGCTCGAGACGATGGCGGAGATTGGCATGCCGCTCTGCGTGCATGGCGAAGTGACAGACTCTGCGATCGATATCTTTGACCGCGAAGCTGTGTTCATCGACAAGATCCTCAAGCCCATCCGCAAAGCCGTCCCCGACCTGCGCGTGATCATGGAGCATGTGACAACGCAGGACGCGGTGGACTACGTCCGCGACACGCCCAAAAACCTCGCTGCGACGATCACCACGCACCACCTGATCATCAACCGCAACCACATCCTCGCCGGTGGGATCAGACCGCACTACTACTGCCTGCCTGTCGCCAAGCGCGAAGCGCACCGCGTGGCGCTGGTAGAGGCCGCCATTTCCGGCGATCCGCGGTTTTTTCTTGGCACCGACAGCGCCCCACATACCGACGCCAACAAACTGCAGCCCTGTGGCTGCGCGGGGGTCTTTTCCGCCCCTGTCACGATGTCCTGCCTGGCAGAAGTGTTTGAGGCAGCTGGCAAACTCAAGGCACTTGAGGCCTTTACGTCGCTCAATGGTCCAAAGTTCTACCGCCTGCCGCCGAACGAAGACACGATCACATTGATCAAGGGCGACCCACTTGAGATTGACGCCGCCCTGCCCACAGGCGACGGCCCCGTCACCATTTTTGACCCCGGCTTCCCGCTGCATTGGCGTGTTGCCTAGCCCACAAAGGACACACATATGATCCCAGCCAGCTTTCCCGCCAAAGACGAAATGGCCCGCCTCACCGCTCGGGCTTTGCTGGAAATTGGCGCTGTGGATTTTAACGCGGACGAGCCCTTTACCCACGCCAGCGGCAAAAAGGCCCCCACATACGTGGATTGCCGCAAGCTGATCTCTTACCCCCGCATCCGTTCTGTCCTCATGGATTTTCTGACGGTTAGCATCATGCGCGAGGCTGGGTTTGAGGCGTTTGACAACGTCGCCGGCGGCGAAACGGCGGGCATCCCCTTCTCGGCCTTCGTCGCCGACCGCATGGCCCTGCCCATGACCTATGTGCGCAAAAAGCCCAAAGGCTATGGCCGTAACGCCCGCATTGAAGGTGTGATGACCGAAGGACAGCGCGTTCTGCTCGTCGAGGATCTGACAACCGACGGCGGCTCCAAGATCAGCTTTGTGAATGCGATCCGCGAAACCGGGGCCAGCTGTAACTGGACGGCAGTGATCTTTTACTACGACATCCTTGACGGCGTCGAAGAAACGCTGGGCAAAGAAGGCGTGAGCCTCATCCATCTATGCACTTGGTGGGACGTTCTGGCCGAGGCCAAGGCGCAAAACGCTTTCCCCGCAGAGACCCTGGCCGAAGTTGAGACCTACTTGCGCGATCCCAACGGCTGGTCTGCCGCCCACGCCTAAAATTATTTCCGGACCTGAGGTCAAAGACCCCAGATATTGACCCAATCGTTACAATTGGGGCAGTATGTGGTGTGCGGGTGGTTATCCACAAAAACATACAATTTGCCTCTCCTCCGGCAGGTTTTGTATGAGTTGGGTCAACAACAAAGCAAATCGGGGACGGGCAGATGAACGAGATCACGACATTCAATGCCACCGGCATCGAAGCGGCGGACGCCGATCAGATGCCCCACTCGATTGAGGCCGAGCAGCAGTTGTTGGGCGCGATCCTGACCAACAACGACATCTTTGACCGCGTGGCCTCGATCATCACCAAGGATCACTTTTACGATCCTGTCCACGCCCGCATTTATGACACCGCTGCCGTCCGCATCGCAAAAAACGCGCTCGCCTCACCCGTGACGCTCAAAGCGTTTCTCGAAGATGATGAAGGCTTGAAAGAGCTTGGTGGCCCCGCTTACCTCGCCCGCCTCGCCGGGGCCGCGATCAGCGCGTTCGCCGCCCGCGATTACGCGCAGATGATCTATGACCTTGCGATCCGTCGCGAGCTGATCACGCTGGGGCGCAACATCTCGGACAAAGCGCGGACGATGGACATTTCGGTCGAGCCGAAATCGCAAATCGTTGAGGCCGAGCAAGAGCTCTATAAACTGGCCGAGCAAGGCACCGCAGAGAGCGGGTTCCAATCCTTCCTGCGCGCTGTGACCGACGCCGTGCAGGTCGCCAATGCCGCCTACCAGCGCGATGGTGGGTTAGCTGGCGTCTCTACCGGTTTGATTGATATGGATAAAAAGCTGGGCGGGCTGCACAAGTCTGACCTTCTGATCCTGGCTGGGCGCCCGTCCATGGGAAAGACCTCGCTCGCCACCAACATCGCCTTCAACATCGCCAAGGCGTATAAGAAAGGCACTCTACCTGATGGCAGCGAAGGTGCGGTAAACGGTGGCGTCGTCGGCTTTTACTCGCTCGAGATGAGCGCCGAGCAATTGGCGGCGCGGATTTTGTCTGAGGCCTCTGAAGTGCCCAGCGAACAAATCCGCCGCGGCGACATGACCGAAGCCGAATTCCGCCGTTTTGTCGAAGCCGCCAAAGACCTGGAGGCCTGCCCCCTGTTCATCGACGACACACCCGCCCTGCCCATCAGCCAGGTCGCGGCCCGCGCGCGGCGGCTGAAGCGGACGCATGGGCTGGATGTTTTGATGGTGGACTACCTACAGCTCTTGCGCGGCTCTGGCCGCAGCGACAACCGGGTCAACGAAATCTCGGAAATCACCCAAGGACTCAAGGCCATTGCCAAAGAGCTGGATATTCCGGTCATCGCGCTGTCTCAGCTGTCCCGTCAGGTCGAGAACCGCGAAGACAAGCGTCCGCAGCTTTCTGACCTGCGCGAATCCGGCTCGATCGAGCAGGACGCCGATGTCGTGATGTTTGTGTTCCGCGAAGAATACTACAAAGAGCGCGAAAAGCCCGGCGACCACGAGATGGAAAAGATGGCCCAGTGGCAGGAAGAGATGGAGCGCCTGCACGGCAAAGCAGAGGTTGTCATCGGCAAGCAGCGCCACGGACCGATCGGCACTGTCGAGCTCTCATTCGAAGGGCGCTTTACCCGCTTTGGCAACCTGGTTCAGCCCTGGCAACAAAACAGCGGCGAACAAAGTTTTTGACAAAAACTTTGACGCGATCCTTCAAGGATCGCGCTCCCCACTAGTTGGTCAACGTCCGGCCAATAGCTGACTGCCAACCTTTGAACCGCCGCTCTCGCGTTTCTGCGTCCATCCCCGGCGTAAACCGCTGATCCAGCGCCCATTCCGCTGCAAACCCGGCCTGATCCGGGTACAGACCTGCCCGAGAGCCCGCGAGCCAAGCCACGCCGAGGGCCGTCGTTTCAAGCACCTTGGGCCGATCCACCGGCGCGTCGATAATGTCCGACAGGAATTGCATAGACCAATCGCTCGCCGTCATACCGCCATCCACGCGCAGGACCGCATCCTTGTCCGCAGTCATATCAGCCTGCATCGCCTCTAAGAGATCGCGGGTCTGGAACCCCACACTCTCGAGCGCCGCTCGGGCAAACTCAGCAGGGCCGGAATTCCGCGTCAGGCCAAAAATCGCACCGCGCGCATGCGGGTCCCAATGCGGCGCGCCCAGACCTGTAAAGGCAGGCACAAGGTACAGCTCTTGCTCGGGGTCGGCTCCTTCTGCCAAGGCTTGCGTCTCAGACGCCTCCTTGATCACACCGAGCCCGTCACGCAGCCATTGCACCACGGCACCGGCGATAAAAATCGACCCTTCGAGCGCATAGGTCGGCTTGCCGTCGAACTGATAGGCAATGGTTGTGAGCAATCGGTTGTTCGAGCGGACAGGCGTATCGCCCGTGTTGAGCAGCGCAAAGCACCCGGTGCCGTAGGTCGACTTGAGCATGCCCGGTTCGAAACAGGCCTGACCAATGGTTGCCGCCTGTTGATCCCCCGCAACCCCGAGGATTGGAACAGGTGCCCCCAGCAATTCTGTCACCCCGAAATCTGCCGCACAATCAAGTACTTCTGGCAGCATCTTCATGGGAATACCTAGCCGCGTACAAATGCCGTCGTCCCACGCGCCATCATGAATGTTATAGAGCATCGTCCGCGCCGCATTCGTTGCATCGGTCACGTGCCTGGCGCCGCCCGTCATACGGTAGATGAGATAGCTGTCGATCGTGCCAAAGAGAATGTCGCCCGCCTCTGCGCGCTCTCGCGCACCATCAACGTTGTCGAGCACCCATTTAAGTTTGGTGGAAGAGAAGTAAGGGTCCATCAGCAGGCCGGTCTTTGCCGTCACCTCGTCCTCAAACCCTTCATCTCGCAGCTTGGCACAGAAATCCGCTGTCCGCCTGTCTTGCCAGACAACCGCGTTGTGAATCGGCGCCCCAGATTTGTCCCAGACAACAACGGTTTCGCGCTGGTTGGTGATGCCAATGCTTGCAATGTCGGACCCGCTTAGTCCCGCCTCCTTCAGAGCCGCCTCACAGGTCGAGACGACCGTGTCCCAGATCTCATTCGCGTCATGCTCCACCCAGCCTGAATGCGGGAAGTGCTGTGTGAACTCCTGTTGCGCGACAGCAGTAATCTGCATTTTGGCGTCAAAGATCATCGCGCGGGTCGATGTGGTGCCTTGGTCAATCGCGAGGATGTGAGTCATGTCTTCACCTGTCATTAATCGTTGAGCGTCAGCCTCTAAACCCTTGGGCGACGACGAATTTTTCCGAACTGTCAGAGCGCGATGACGGCGGTTTGACGTTCGCAACTTTCTTGAATTTCTGCTTGAGCAGCTGCTGCAAATCGCCTTCAGCCCCACCTGCGAGCACCTTGGCAACAAAGGTCCCACCTTCGCTCAGCACGTCAAAGGCCAGATAGGCTGCCGCCTCACAGAGCGCCATGATACGCAAATGATCGGTCTGCTTGTGGCCAGAGGCGCTGGCGGCCATGTCGGACATGACGACGTCGGCGGGGCCGTCTAACCATTCTTTGACTTTGTCGTCCGCGCCGTCTTCGAGAAAGTCGAGGACATGGATTTCGGCGCCGGGTACCGGTTCGACCTCTTGCAGGTCCAGCCCGATGATGCGGCCCACGGCCTTGCCCTTTTTCTCGCCCAAAGCGTTGATGCGGGGAACGGCGACTTGGAGCCAACCGCCCGGCGCACAGCCTAGGTCGACGACGCGCGCGCCGTTTACCAGAAAACGATATTTATCGTCCAATTCCAGTATCTTGTAGGCCGCTCTTCCCCTATATCCTTCGGCCTGCGCCTTTTGCACGTAGGGATCGTTCAGCTGGCGTTGCAGCCAAAGCGTCGACGACATTTTACGCCCGCGCGCCGTCTTCACCTTGACGGTCAGATCGCGCTGCCCTCTGCCTGAACTATTCTTTTTACCGGGTGTTTTGGCCATGGGGGATTTACCCACCCATGCGGGCGTAACGCAAGCGCTACGCCCGTTTTTCTGCATACACATCTAATGCACATCGTATGCACACTCCATGCATACGGCAGATGCACTACCCGCGGCGACGGCCACCGCGGCGTTGACGACCTTCACCCTCTTTGACGGGCGCGCGGTTGAACCTGATCCACTCGCCGCCGCCTTCGTCGTTGTTGGTGAGGAAGTTGGCGGCACGAATGGCTTCCATCTCTTTGCCTGCCTTTGGCTTGGTGCTGCCCATGCCAAAGAGCGTGACAAAGGTTTCGTCATCCATCCCCTCGGGCAGGATGATGCCTGCGGCCTCGACTTCGGCCTTTTTCTCAGCCAGCTTCTTGGGTCCGATCGGCAAGGCCACGGGGTTCATAATGGCCGAGGTCATCCCTGCGGTCATCGCCATCGGCAGGAAGGCGTTGTTGATACCGTGCCGGTTAGGAAGGCCAAAGGAGATGTTAGACGCGCCGCAGGTGGTGTTCACACCCAACTCTTCGCGCAAGCGGCGAACGAGGGTGAAAACCTGAAGCCCAGCGGTGGACATGGCGCCTATGGGCATGACCAGCGGATCAACCACGATGTCGTGGGCCGGAATGCCGAAATCGGCAGCACGTTCCACGATCTTTTTGGCCACGGCAAAGCGGACATCGGGATCCTCGGAAATGCCGGTGTCATCGTTGGAAATCGCTACAACAGGCACGTTGTATTTGGCCACCAGCGGCAGGACCAATTCGAGCCGCTCTTCCTCGCCCGTGACGGAATTCAAAAGCGGGCGTCCTTCAGCTGCGGCAAGGCCGTTTTCCAGTGCACCGGGGACAGAGCTGTCAATACACAGCGGGCAATCCGTTACCGCCTGCACTTTTTCAACAAGCTGCTTCATCAACTCCGGCTCGACAAAGTTGTTGTCGGCGTAGCGCGGGTCTTCGGCCATCTTGTTGGAGAAGACGGCGCCAGAGTTGATGTCGAGCACGGTAGCCCCAGCGGCAACCTGCGCCAGAGCGTCTGCCTCGACGCGGCTGAAATCGCCGCGCTCAAGCTCTTCGTTTAGGATTTTGCGGCCCGTTGGGTTGATCCGCTCGCCAATCACGCAGAACGGCTCGTCAAAGCCCATGACGGCCGTTTTCGTTTTGGATTCAATTACAGTACGGGTCATTCTTAATCCTTAAGCCGAAGCGGCGAGAGGCGTGCCAGAGGCGCCGCCATGGTTGCGTGTCCAGGTGGCGTTTGTCTTGATGCCGCCAAGTGGGAAGAAGTGGACTTTCTCGATGTTGAAATCCGGGTTAGCGGCTTTGTGTGCTGCCAGTTCAGCGATGAATTCGTTTGGCTCGTATGGCAGGAGCAGCTTGGTCACATCCTTGGCCCGCTTTTGCAGGACTTTGAGTGACGCCCCCACACCGCACGCGATGGAAAATTTGATCAGCGTTTGCAGCTTGGCCGGACCGGCGACGCCGATGTGGATCGGGATGGTGATGCCCGCGTCTTTCAACGCATCCGCCCATTCGATCACTGGACCCGCTTCAAAACAGAATTGGGTCGCCAATGCCATTTGGGCATCAGAGCTGTCATAGAATTTCTGTTTCCACTCAAGCGCCTCTGTGACGTTCTTCATCGATCCATCGGGATCAATATCCTTGTTGCCCTCCGGGTGGCCCGCCACGTGCAGACGTTTGAAGCCAGCCTTACCAAAGGCCCCGGTTTCAAGAAGCTGCATGGACGAATGAAAATCACCGTGCGGCTCGGCCACGCCACCTGCCAGCAAGAGCGCCTGATCCACGCCCGCTTCGCCCTGATAGCGGGCAATCCAGTCGGTCAGTGTGGCTTCATCTTTGATGATCCGGGCCGGAAAATGAGGCATCACTGGGAAGCCGTCCGACGCCAGGCGCTTGGCCGTGGCGACCATATCCTCAATCGGCGTGCCTTCGATGTGAGCGATGTAGACGCGGGTGCCGGCGGGCAAGATTTCCTTGAAATCTTCGACCTTCTCGGCAGTGCGCGGCATGACCTCGATAGAGAACCCATCCAGGAACGCTTCGACAGCGGCATCCGGGGTGACCGGAGCGTCCGGCGCTTTCTTGCGGAATGGCAAAAGGGACATCAGCTTATCCTTCAGGCTGGGGGTCACGCGCGACCGTCGTTGTCGATGAGAGTTTTGAGGCGGTCCTTGTCATATTCGGCTTCGATCCGGGCGGCCTCGGATGCGGCGACGTCCGCATCGGCACCGTCAACGCTGTAGGGCTCGGCCTTGCGCCATTCGGCAAGGTAGTCGTCCGTTTCAGCGGCACCAGATTTCATCGCCGCCCGGTCAATCGCTTGCTCAAACCGCTCGTGCAGTTGCACTTTGGTGCCACGGCGGCCCTTGCCGACGATGACCTGCGCGGGGATATCGCGCCAGTATACGATTGTGACATCTGCCATATCTCGCCGCCTCCCAACGGGTGTCTCTCTTTCGCTTCTATGCCTCGCCTGTCGGATTCCGGCGCTTGTTTTCGACATTGTTTGCCCATCTTGCGACGAAGGTGTTGTCGCAAATGGCTGGCATCAAGGCTAGATATCGGGGCGGTCCAAATTTTCATCATCTTCATGTGAGCGATTTGTGTGCAACCGCAGCGACGCAAATGCTTGCGCGGGCCGACGTTGGCGCCTACGTTGGGGGTAACTCGAAAATCGGAGGGCGTGTTATGGCGCCCAAGCGTCCCACTCGCGCGGGCGCGTTCCCCAAAGCGGTCGAAACCCCCGCGCCAAGACCGCCCGATCCGGCCACGCTCTATGCTGCGCTGGATTTGGGCACAAACAGTTGCCGCATGCTGATTGCCCAACCCAAGGGCAGCCAGTTTCACGTGGTGGACAGCTTTTCCAAGTCTGTCCAATTGGGCTACGGCCTGGAAGCGACCGGCAAACTTAGCCGGTCGTCCATGAACCGTACCGTCAACGCATTGCGGATTTGCAAGCAAAAGCTGCAGCGCCACAAGGTCAAGCGGATGCGCCTTGTCGCGACAGAGGCGACGCGGCGCGCGCTGAACGGTGCGCAGTTCATGCGGCAGGTCAAGCGCGAGACCGGGCTGGTGCTCGAAGTGATCCCGCCGGAGGAAGAGGCGCGGCTGGCCGTGATCTCTTGCGCGCCGCTGGTGTCGGTCAAGACAGAGCAGCTCTTGGTCGTCGACATCGGCGGAGGCTCGACCGAGCTTGTGTGGATTGATCTGACCAACGTGCCCAAGCGCGAGCGGCCCCATGCGATCATGCGGCTGCATTCCGGGTTCAAGTCGGACCCGGGTCCCTTTGCGGCGGCCAAGGTTGTGGATTGGATTTCGGTGCCTTTGGGCGTGGCGACACTGCGCGATCAGTTTGAGGATGTTGAAGACGACGCCGCGCGGTTCGCGCTGATGAGCTGGTTCTTTGAGGAAAGCCTTGCCGATTTCGCGCCCTCCGAGAGCGAGCAATCCAAAGAGGGCTTTCAGATCATTGGGACGAGCGGCACGGTGACGACGGTGGCTGCGAGCCACTTGGGGCTGAAGCGGTATGATCGGACCAAGGTGGATGGCCTGCGGATGACCAGTGATCAGATTGATGCGGTGATCCGCGATTACCTGAGCCTTGGGCCAGAGGGGCGGCGCAATGATCCGCGCATCGGCAAGGACCGGCAGGCGCTGATCATGTCGGGCTCGGCGATTTTGCAGGCGTTGATGCGGCTGTGGCCCACGGACAGGCTGAGCGTTGCGGATCGAGGGCTGCGCGAAGGGCTGCTTTATCAGCAGATGTCGGCCGATGGGGTATTGGAAGACGGCGCCTTTTGAGGGCGATCGAATTTAGCCTAAATTTGACGTTCCCGCTGCAAGACTGCGGAGGCCATTGCCCAGCACCAGAGAGTCCGCGCCGACTGCGAGCATCCGCACGCCCAATTTGACGTAATCGTCAAATTTCGCCGGGTCGGTGCCAAAGAGCCCCGGCGCTTTGCCCGCGGCAGCGGTCCGGGCAATCACATGGGCTATCGCCTCTTGGACTTCGGGGTGACTTGCATCGCCGGTATGGCCCATGTCGGCGGC
>JAHDDU010000011.1:23473-42458 GCA_020629175.1 Flavimaricola sp.
TCGCCTCTTGGACTTCGGGGTGACTTGCATCGCCGGTATGGCCCATGTCGGCGGCGAGATCGGCAGGGCCGATGAAGACACAATCCACCCCATCCGTGGCAGCGATGGCGTCGATGTTTTCGACCGCTGCGCGGCTTTCAGCCTGAACGATCACACAGATTTCGTCGTTGGCGTTGGTGAGGTAGTCGGCCTCCCTGCCCCAGCCGCTGGCGCGTGCGATTGTCGCACCTATCCCGCGAACACCGTCGGGCGGGTAGCGGCAGGCGGCCACAGCGGCGGCGGCGTCAGCGCCTGTATGGATCATCGGGAACAGTAGCGATTGCGCGCCAAGGTCGAGGACTTGCTTGACCAACCACTCTTGCGCCATCGGCAAGCGGACAACGGGCGACGCGGGCGCGCCGTTCATCGCCTGAAGCTGCGCCTCGATGGTTGTGAGCGTGTTGGGGCCGTGTTCGCCGTCAATCAGGCACCAATCGAACCCGGCGTGCGCGGCCATCTCGGCCACAGCAGGGCTTGCCAAAACCAGCCAAACGCCTCGGGTACAGGTGTCACCGCGCAGCGCGGCTTTGAGGCGATTGGTGGGTGCAGGCACTTAGCGATACCAGAGTGATTGTCCGTTGTGGAAAATCTGCACCTTTTCTGGATCTGCGGCAAGTCGCACCGTTTGGCCGCGCAGATCGCCGTGGATGCCTGGCAGTTTCCCAATGACCGGATCAGCATCGCCCTGCTTTTCAAAGTAGAGGATGGTGACTTCGCCCAAGGCCTCGGTGAATTGCACTTTGCCTTCGAAGAGCGCGGCGCCGTCAGTGGCCACGAGGTCTTCGGGACGCGCCCCGATGTTGACCTGCAGCCCCATGTCGGCCTCGGTCGTCGAGATCGCGGACACAGCGGTGCCGCCACTGTCGAGCGTGACGGTGGTTTGCGCGCCTGTACCTGTGATCTTGCCGGGAAGCAGGTTCATGGCCGGAGAGCCGATGAACTGGGCCACAAACTCATTCTCGGGCCGCTCATAAAGCTCGAGCGGTGTACCGACCTGCGCGATACCTTTGTTGGCCAGTACAACGATCCGGCTGGCAAGCGTCATCGCCTCCACCTGGTCGTGCGTGACGTAGATCATCGTGCTGTCAGGCATGCTCTCCTTAAGCTGTGCAATCTCCAGCCGGGTCGCGACGCGCAAAGCGGCGTCGAGGTTCGAGAGTGGTTCATCAAAGAGGTACACCTTGGGGTCACGCACAATGGAGCGACCGATGGCGACGCGCTGGCGCTGACCACCAGAGAGCGCTTTGGGCAGGCGGTCGAGGTATTCGTCCAACTGGAGAATTTTCGCAGCCTTCGTCACAGCGGCATCAATTTCCGCAGGGGACTTCTTGGCCAGTTTCAGAGCAAAGCTCATGTTGTCGCGCACCGTCATGTGCGGGTAGAGCGCATAGGATTGGAACACCATGGCGATACCGCGCTGTGCAGGCGGCACGTCGTTGACGACCGTGCCATCAATCTCGAGCGTGCCATCACTGATACTCTCAAGCCCCGCAATCATCCGCAAAAGCGTGGATTTGCCACAGCCTGAGGGGCCTACGAAGACGATCAGCTCCCCCTGCTTGATATCGAGGTCAATGTCTTTGAGGACGTTGACCGTCCCGCCGTAGGTCTTGGCGACGTCCGTCAGCTTGAGATCTGCCATAGGTTCCTCCCTCGAAATATATCAGCTGCCAAGGCGGGCGATGCAGGCCTGCCATGGGTCAAGATGGGTTTGGGGTTGCGGGTCGGCAGCACCAACATCGGCGCCAATGTTTGTCCATTTGCCATCGGGCAAAGTGACTGTTGCGTCCGCATCCCCAAGATTGAATGCACAGTAAATCATCGTGTCCCCGTGCAACCGGGTAAAGGACACAACATCGCCGTTGATGTGCGGGCCGTCCATCGCGCCTTTGGCCAGTGCTGGATTGGCGTGGCGCAGGGCGATGGCGGCGCGGTAGTGATGGATCATCGCGGCGGGGTCTTCTTCTTGGGCCACTACCGATTTGCTCAGGTGGTTGGGGTCGACAGGCAACCAGCTTTGGCCGCTGCTAAAGCCCGCAGTCTTGTTCGACTTTTCCCAGACCATAGGCGTGCGGCAGCCATCGCGGCCTTTAAACTCGGGCCAGAACTGGATGCCGTAAGGGTCTTGCAGGTCTTCGAATGCGACCTCTGCTTCGGGCAAGCCCAGTTCCTCGCCTTGGTAGAGGCAGACCGAGCCTTTCAGGCACAACAGCAGCGTGTTGTAGGCACGGGTCGCGGCATCAGACAGGCCCCAGCGCGTTGGGTGGCGCACAACGTCGTGGTTTGAGTACGCCCAGCAAGGCCAGGCGTCTGGTGCGCGGTGGCCGAGGCGGGCAAATACTTCACCCAATCCGCCGGCAGTGAGGCGCGCGGGTTGCAGCATCTCAAACGGGTAGCACATCTGCACTTTGTCCCCGCCTGAGGTGTAATCGGCCATAATCTCAAGGCCCCGCTGCGCGTCACCCACTTCGCCGACAGCCGCGGCGCCATAGGGGAGCATCTCCGCGCCAAAGCGTTTGAGAAACTCGAGGTTCTCGGGCTGGTTCTTGGAATGGACATGGTCCTGCCAGTTGTAGGGGTTCACGGCAGGCGCAATCGTGTCATTGCGCTGATCGAGCGGCAGCGCGGGATTATCGCGCAGCTGCTTGTCAGCAAAGTAGAAGTTAATCGTATCAAGCCGGAAGCCATCGACCCCACGCTTGAGCCAGAAGCGTTCAACATCGAGCAGCGCCTCTTGCACATCGGGGTTATGGAAGTTCAGGTCCGGCTGGCTGACCAGGAAGTTGTGCAGGTAGTACTGCATCCGCCCGCCGTGCCACTCCCACGCAGGCCCGCCAAAGATCGATAGCCAGTTGTTGGGCGGGCTGCCGTCGGGTTTGGCGTCAGCCCAGACGTACCAATCGGCTTTGTCGCTCTCGGCGTCCTTGCTCTCCTGAAACCAGGGATGCTGGTCAGAGGTGTGCGAAAGGACGAGGTCGATCATCACTTTGATGTTGAGCTTATGCGCCTTGTCGATGACGGCGTCAAAATCCGCCAACGTGCCGAACATTGGGTCAACGTCGCAGTAGTTGCTGACGTCGTAGCCAAAGTCCTTCATCGGCGAGGTAAAAAACGGGCTGATCCAGATGGCGTCAACACCGAGCGATGCGATGTAGTCCAGCCGGTCCACGATGCCGGCCAGATCACCGATGCCATCGCCATTGCTGTCCTGATAGCTGCGCGGATAGATCTGATAGATCACCGCACCGCGCCACCAATCCGCGTCAAGTGAGGCCGAGGAGGCCAAAGGCTTTGAAGCCGCGTTCATAAACGTACCCTTTACTTAACCGAACCGGCCAAAAGGCCGCGCACGAGGTATTTCTGCATTGCGAAAAAGACAATCAGCGGCACAGCGATAGACACAAAGGCCGAGGTTGCGAGGATTTCCCAATCGCCTCCGCGGGTGCCGAGGAGCTCCACAATCTGCTTGGTCATCACTGTGGTCTGGCCCGATGCGTCAATCAGGAACACCAGTGCGACGAGGAGGTCATTCCACGTCCACAAGAATTGAAAGATCGCAAAGGACGCCAAGGCCGGGAACGACAGCGGAAGGATGATCTTGGTGAAGATCTGAAAGTCCGTCGCCCCGTCGACCTTGGCGTTTTCGATGATGTCGCGCGGCAGGCCAACCATGTAGTTTCGCAAGAGATATATCGCGAGCGGTAAGCCAAAGCCCGTATGCGCGAGCCAGACCCCGAGGTAGCCTTTGCCAATGCCGATCGAATTGTGGAAGGACAACAGCGGGATCAGCGCCAATTGCAGCGGTACAACAAGAAGTCCGACGACGGCGGCGATCAGCAGCGCTCGGCCCGGAAAATCCATCCACGCCAGCGCGTAGGCCGCAAAGGCCGCGATCAGGATCGGAATGATCGTGGCGGGGATCACTACGGTGAGCGTGTTAAAGAACGCTTTGGCCATGCCTTCGGAATTGTTCTCATCAAACAAAACGAAACCGTAGTTATCGAGCGTAAAGTCTGGCGGGGTTGTCGCATCGATAAAGATGCGCTGCCCCCTGCCCGAGATCTGGTCATCATTGCCCTGCCAGATGTAGGTGCCATCGGCATTCAGCGTCAGTGTCTCGCCATCGCCGAGATCAGCGGTGTCGCCGGGGGCAAAGGCGCTGAGGTTACGACTAGAGGTGGCCCAGGCGGTCAGCTCTCCTTCAAAGGCCTCTTCGCCAAAGATGTTGGCCTCAACCACGAAGACGCCGCTTTCGGTTTCAACGCGGTTTTCATCGGGGTCTGCGGCGCGCAGCTGGATCGTTTGCTCGGCCGGGAACATGGCCGACCACCAGCCCGACGCCGTGATCTGGTCACCCGTGCGGAACGACGACACAAACAGGCCGAGCGTTGGAAAAAGCCACAGCAAGACGAGCGCCACGACCGAGATATTGAGCGCCCAGACGACGGGCGCTTTGTTTCCTGCAATCCCATCCATCAGCGCATCTCCTTGCGGGCGTTGTAAACGTTCCAAACCAGAATAGGCGTCACGAGCAGCATGATGATCATGGCCGAGGCCGACCCCATGCCCCAATCATTCGCGCGGAACAATTTGTCGTACATGTAATTGGCGAGGACCTGCGTCTCCCACTGGCCGTTCGTCATCGCAAACACGATGTCAAAGACCTTGAGCGTCGCGATTGTAATCGTCGTCCAAACCACAACGATGGTGGACGTGATCTGCGGAATTTTAATCTTGAAGAAAATCTGAAACGGGTTGGCCCCGTCGATGATCGCCGCCTCGATCGTCTCTTCTGGGATGCCCCGCAATGCGGCAGACAGAATGACCATGGCAAAGCCGGTTTGGATCCAGATCAGAACAACCATCAGGAAAAAGCTGTTCCAGAACGGAATTTGCAACCATTGCTGCGGGGCGTCCCCGCCGAAAAGAAGGTAAAGGTGGTTAAGGATACCGATCTGGGCCACGTCCTCGGGGCGGGCCTCGTAGACCAGTTTAAAGATGACGGCGGCACCGACAAAGGAAATCGCCATAGGCATAAAGATGATAGATTTGGCCACGCTGCCCCAGCGCAGACGGTCCGTCAGCTGCGCCACAAGAAGGCCAAACCCGGTAGACGCCGCAGGCACCACGATCAGCCAGAGCATGTTGTTCAGCAGCGCCTCGTTAAACTTGGGCTCGGCGAACATCTTGGTGTAATTCTCAAGCCCGACAAAGGCGTATTCATTGCCCGGGAGCCTTTCGAGGAAGCTCAACCGGAGGGTCGCGAAGACCGGATAGGCGAGATAGAGGCCCAGAAGGCACAACGCCGGAAACAAGAATATCCAAGGGCGGATCATGCCAGCGCGATTAATGTTGCGCCCCGCATTTGGCCCTTTGGCTGGGAATAGAACTTTGTCGAGGAGCATGTTTGCGCCGTAATAATATCCGACACATCCGCCCACGCCGATGATGATCGTGATCAATCCCTGCAACGCTGGATGCATGGTCCCCTCCCGTCAAATGTGATTGGCTAAAGTGTAGCCCCGCGCGAACGCGGAGCTACGGTGCAAAACAAGCGCACTCTTATTTGATGGCGTCCCAGCTTTCCTGGATCGCTGTAGCCACTTCCTCAGCGGAGGCACCGCCAACAAAGTCCACCATGCCTGTCCAGAAAGTCCCGGCACCGATGGCGCCTGGCATCAGGTCTGACCCGTCAAAACGGAATGTTGTGGCATTCTGCAGGATTTCGCCCTGACCGCGCAGTGCGGCGTCCTTGTAAGCGTCAAGGTTCACACCAGTGTGAGGTGTCAGGAAGCCTGTCTGCGCCATCATGATCTCATGCGCGATGGGCTGCTGGAAGAATTCCATCAGGGCCATTGTTGCATCAGACGGATCGGTCACAGCCATCAGCGTACCGCCACCCAGAACCGGGTTGCCAAGGTCTTCGCCATCGAAAGATGGGAAGTAGAAGAAGTCAGCGTCAACGCCGATTTCAACGCCCTCAGGCATAAAGGCCGGGATAAAGGACGCCTGCTTGTGCATCATGCACTGTGCGGGCGACGTGAACAGACCGGCAGGGCTGTCACGGAAGTCAGTCGAGCCAACAGCCGCAGCACCACCCGAGACCATGTCGTCGTTCTTGGCGAACATGCCGAATGTTTCCAGCGCGTTGATCACTTCTGGCGAGTTGAACGGCAGTTCGTTCGAGACCCACATGTCATAGGTTTCAGGCGACTGAGTGCGGAGCATGATGTCCTCAACCCAGTCTGTCGCCGGCCAACCTGTTGCTGGACCAGAACCCAGACCGATGCACCACGGCGTGTCACCGTTGGCGATCATCTCTTCGGACAGCGCAATCAGCTCTTCCATGGAGCCGGGGATTTCGTAGCCCGCATCCTCGAAGTTCTCTGGCACGTACCAAACGAGCGACTTCACGTTGACGTTGTAGAAGAAGCCGTAGAACTGATCGTTACCTTCTGCGTCAGCGTAGGTGCCCAGATCAACCCAGGATGAGCCAGCGGCGTAGTTGTCACCAACCCAAGCGGCCATCTCGTCACCCAGTGGTGTCAGCAGGCCAGCAGACGCAAGGTTTGCTGCCAGACCGGGCTGTGGGAACACAGCGATGTTTGGTGGCGAGCCTGCTTCGGCGTCAATCACGATCTGCTGCTCAAAGCCGTCGGAACCCGTGTAGGTGACGTCAGCGCCAGTCGCCTCTTCAAAGTATGCCAGCGCAGAGGAGAAAATCTCGTCCTCTGGGTTCAGCCATGGGCCAAAGACGGTGACGGATTGACCGGACAGGTCAGGTGCATTTGCCGCATACTCGGCATAGGCGTCCCAGCTGAACGGGCCTTCACCGGGTGCGAATGCAAGGTGGCCATCAGCCAAAGCAGCGCTTGCGGACAAAGCCGTAAGCGCCACACCTGTAAGAAGTGTGTTTTTCATGGATATTCCTCCCAAAAGCGCGGCAGCCCGCGCGTATTCCATATCCCTGCACTCTGCCCGATTGGATTCGGATTCAAAGCGCTTTGGATGCCGCAGCGTCGCGCAAGTTTGACGTTATGTCAATCAACCTTTACTCAGAAGCGATGAAAAGAAGGGCAAAATGGGTCAAGGCTGCTGGTAAGAAAACCAGTTTTTGCTTTACCTATCGCGCCGTAATCGTTATAGTAAATCTGCGCTAAAAGCGCTTTGAGGCCTGCACTGCGATCCGACAATGAACTTAAAAGAACTGTCTCAGACACTTGGCCTCAGCCAGACAACCGTCAGCCGCGCCCTGAACGGCTACCCAGAGGTGAACGCTGAAACGCGCGAACGGGTCGAGCTCGCCGCACGTCAACACAACTACCGCCCCAACACCCGCGCAAAGAGCCTCGCCACCGGGCGCGCCATGACGATTGGCCATGTCATTCCGATGGCAACCAAGCATGAGATGGTGAACCCGATCTTTGCCGATTTCATTGCGGGCGCCTCAACGGCCTACCACGCCCGCGGGTACGAAATGCTAATCTCGATGGTCAGCGACAGTGACGAAAGCCAGACCTACCGCAACCTCAAGTCACGCGGATCTGTTGATGGGGTGATCGTGCATGCGCCCAAGATGAACGATGCGCGCCTCGATCTGCTCAATGAAATCGGCCTGCCTTACGCTGTCCATGGCCGCGCGACTGGCCACACCGCCCCCTATTGCTGGCTGGACGTGAATAACCGGTCCGCCTTTCACCGCGCGACAGAGTTCCTGATTGACCTCGGTCATCGTCGCATTGCCCTGCTCAACGGATTTGAGATCATGGATTTCGCCGTCCGCCGTCGCCGCGGTTATGAGGATGGGCTCAGGGGCCGCGGGATCGAGGTTGATCCAAACCTGATGCGGTCCGATGAGATGACCGAAGGGTTTGGCTACAAATCCGCCCTCGATATGTTGCAAGGTGAGAATGCACCAACTGCTTTCCTCGTCTCCTCAATGCTGTCGGCCATCGGCGTGCGCCGCGCGATCGAAGAGCTGAACCTCGTCTTGGGACAAGACGTGTCGGTCATCACTCATGACGACGCCCTCTCCTACTTTCAAAATGGCGAAGATGTGCCGATTTTTACCGCGACCCGGTCTTCGGTCCGTGTGGCAGGCGAACAGCTTGCCAATATGCTGCTAGACCGGATCAACAACCCGCTTTCTGCGCCCGAACAGCGATTGTTTGAGGCGGAACTCATGGTCGGACGCTCGACCGGCCCTGCGCCTGACCGCGCCAATTAGGAACGACACTTATGGACTTTACCCGCGCTGATTTTCCCCAAGGGTTCACCTTCGGGGCCGCCACCGCTGCTTATCAGATCGAAGGGCATAAATTCGGTGGCGCCGGTCCGACCCATTGGGACACATTTGCTGCCACGCCCGGCAACGTGGTGCGGGCCGAGGATGGCGCTCTCGCCTGCGATCATTACCACCGCTATGAGGCAGACCTTGATCTGCTCAAAGATGCGGGCATGGATGCCTACCGGTTCAGCACCTCTTGGGCACGTGTGATGCCTGAGGGACGCGGTCCGGTGAACGAGGAAGGCCTCGATTTCTATGACCGGCTGGTGGATGCGATGCTGGAGCGGGGCCTCAAGCCCTATCAAACGCTCTACCACTGGGAAATGCCAAGCGCGCTGTCGGATTTGGGCGGCTGGACAAACCGCGATGTGGCGGGCTGGTTCGGGGATTTTACGGATGTAATCACCCGCCGTCTGGGTGACCGTATCCATGCAACGGCGACGATCAACGAACCTTGGTGCGTGGCATTCCTGTCGCATTTCATCGGCGCGCATGCCCCCGGCACCCGCGACATTCGTGCGACAGCCCGCGCAATGCACCACGTTCTGCTGGCCCATGCTGAGGCGATGGAGCGGATGCGCGCGAACGGGACGCAGAACCTTGGCATCGTGCTGAACTTTGACCGCGCCATTCCGGCGTCGGATGCGCCTGAGGACATTGCCGCCGCAGGTTTGCAGGATGGCATCTTTAACCGCTGGTTCATTGAAGCGATCACCAAAGGCACCTATCCAGAAGTTGTGCTGGACGGTTTTTCCCCACATATGCCAAAGGGTTGGGAGGACGACTTAAAGCGGATCAACCAGCCCATCGATTGGCTGGGCGTCAACTACTATACCCGCAACCAGATCGCCTCTGACCCCGACAGTCCCTGGCCCTCAATCAAACCGGTCGCGGGGCCCCTGCCCAAAACACAAATGGGATGGGAAATCTTTCCCGATGGGTTGCACCACTTCCTGACGTGGCTGTCCAAAAACTACGTCGGCGACATGCCGATTTATGTGACCGAAAACGGGATGGCCTGGGGTGATGTGATCGAGAACGGCGCCGTCTATGACCCGGAGCGGATCAGCTACATCAATGATCACATCCTCGCCGCCAAACGCGCGATTGAAGATGGGGCGAATGTGGCCGGCTTCTTTTACTGGTCTCTCCTTGACAACTATGAATGGGCCGAAGGGTACGAAAAACGGTTTGGCATCGTCCATGTTGATTTTGAGACATTGAAGAGGACACCCAAAGCCTCCTATCACGAGCTCGCCGCTGCCCTGAAAGCCTGAAGGACGATTATGACCTATCCTGCCAACACCCTCTCTCTGGTGGCCGATATCGGCGGAACGAACACGCGCGTGGCCCTTGCCGAGGGTCGCAAAGTCCTGGCCGAGACGGTGCGGCGCTATGCAAACGAGGATTTTCCGGGCCTCGAGTCCGTGATCAACCAGTACAACGCCGACATGGGCGGCGTGGATGCAAAGGCCGCTTGTGTGGCGCCTGCTGGCCCCGTGCGCGACGGGCGGGCGACGATGACAAACCTCGACTGGACGATCGACAAGGAAACCGTGGCCCGCGCGACCAAAGCCGAAACCGTCGCCGTTTTGAACGACTTGCAGGCGCAAGGCCACGCGCTCGGGTTTATTGACCCCGCCAACCTGCGCGAGATCATCCCCTTCCCCGACGCGGGCGAACATGCCGCCAAACTCGTTGTGGGCGTCGGCACAGGCTTTAATGCTGCCCCTGTGTTTGAAACAGACGCCGGACGCTATGTCACGCCTTCGGAAAGCGGGCACGTCAATTTGCCGGCGCAATCGGATGATGAATTGGAGCTGGCCGAATATGTCTCAACCGCGCACGGCTTCCCATCGGTCGAAGACGTGTTGTCCGGTCGCGGACTTGAGCGGGTCTACGCCTGGCTTGGCCACCGCGCAGCTGATCCGCGCGAGAAGAAGGCCAGCGAGATCATGGCCGCCTGCGCCGACGAAAGTGATCCGCGGGCGCGTGAGACGGCCGAGATATTTACCCGCATGTTGGGGTCCGTCGTGGGTAACCTGGCGCTGACCCAATTGCCGTTTGGTGGCATTTATCTTGTCGGAGGCGTCAGCCGCGCGATTGCACCTTATTTGCAATCATTCGGCTTTGAAGGGGCGTTGCGCAACAAGGGGCGGTTTTCAGGCTTTATGCACAATTTCGGCGTCGCTGTGATAGAGGATGATTATGCCGCGCTGACCGGCTCCGCCGCGCATCTTGTGGCACTTGCGAAGTAATCCGGGGCTTTAATCCCCCCGGCGCTTGGCCTAGGCTGCTGTCAGATGCAAAAAGGAGCTGCCGACCGTGACCCGCGCCATCGACTATGGAAATCTGATGCACCGCGCCATGCGCAGCCTCATCCAAGAGGTTTTGACGGGCGTGGCCGCTGATGGGCTACCGGGTGAGCACCACTTCTTTATCACATTTGACACCATGCACCCGGATGTCGAAATCGCAGATTGGCTGTCTGACCGCTATCCCGGCGAGATGACGATTGTGATCCAGAACTGGTTCGACAATCTCATCGTCAATGACGACGGCTTTGCCATCACTTTGAACTTTGGCGACAATCCTGAGCCGCTTTACGTGCCTTACGATGCGATCAAGACGTTTGTAGACCCATCTGTTGAATTTGGTCTGCGGTTTGAAACGCAAGACGACGGCCCGGACGAAGCACCTGAGGTTGAGGTGTCAGAACCATCAGCGGAGGATGAGGCAGACGTCGCCGACATCAAGCAGAACGCCGATGTCGTGAGCCTCGACAGTTTTCGCAAAACCTAGATCGAGCGCCAACTCCGAGGACCCCAGAGGTGGGGCGCCCTGGAGAGCGGGCGCCCCGGGCGTGATTGTCTATGCTCCAATCACACCTCTGGGCCAGACCAAGCCCAGCCTGACCCGCGCCCTCACCTTGTGACAAGGGCGGGCGCGGAACTTGCGGCGCGGGTTACCGGCACTTGGGGGAACCGATAACCCGCGACAAACAGGCGGGGTGCACACCAGACAAAAACGTCATGCGAGGGACAGCAGCGCATGGGTCGATCTGGCAACACGCCCCTCCCGTCATGAAGTGAACCGGCGCGGAGGGGGTGGCCGGTTCATATATAGGACGCGGGCCGCGCGCGATCCTTGGACTGGATTGCAAAGAAACTGCAAAATCGCAGACGGCGTGTTTTGCGCTATCATGGGCGGGGCCGATTGCCCTGCGCTGGCCATTTGGGTATCTCGTCAGACATAGCCAACACCCAAGGGGCCTGACATGACCGATACCCGCACCGAAACCGACAGCTTTGGCCCTCTCGAGGTCCCGTCCGACAAGTATTGGGGCGCGCAGACACAGCGCAGCCTGATGAACTTTCCCATTGGCTGGGAAAAGCAGCCGGTGGCCATCGTGCGTGGCCTTGGGGTGATTAAACAGGCCTGTGCCACCGCCAATAAAGAGCGCGGTAAACTGGATGCAAAGCTCGCCAACGCGATCATCGAGGCCGCGAGCGAGGTGGTCGCGGGCAAGCTCGACGATCATTTTCCGCTGGTGGTCTGGCAGACAGGTTCTGGCACGCAATCGAACATGAACGCCAACGAGGTGATCTCAAACCGCGCGATTGAGATGTTGGGCGGCACAATTGGGTCAAAGGATCCCGTCCACCCGAATGATCATTGCAACATGGGGCAATCATCCAACGACACCTTCCCTACCGCGATGCATATCGCTGTCGCTATGACGGCGCGCGATGTCACCCTGCCCGGACTTGAAAAGCTGCACGGCGTGCTGGTGGAGAAATCCAAAGAGTTCGATCACATCATCAAGATTGGCCGCACCCACACAATGGACGCGACACCGCTGACGCTCGGCCAAGAATTCGGCGGCTATGCGCATCAGGTTGCCATGGGCATCCGCCGGATCAAAGCCGCCCTGCCCGCCATTTATGAGCTGGCTCAAGGTGGCACGGCGGTCGGCACCGGCCTGAACACGCCCAAAGGCTGGGGCGAGACAGTGGCCAAGCATATGGCAGACATCACCGGCCTGCCCTTCGTGACAGCACCCAACAAGTTTGAAGCACTTGCGGCGCACGACGCTTTGGTCGAGATGTCGGGCGCGCTCAAAACCGTGGCGGCGAGCATCTACAAAATCGCTTGTGACATCCGCATGCTGGGCTCTGGCCCGCGCTGCGGGTTGGGCGAATTGATGCTGCCCGAGAATGAGCCCGGTTCGTCGATTATGCCAGGCAAGGTGAACCCGACGCAGGTGGAAGCCATCACGCAGGTCTGCGCCCATGTGATGGGCAATGACGCCGCCGTGGGCTTTGCGGGATCGCAGGGACACTTTGAGCTGAACGTGATGAAGCCGATGATGGCCTATAACGTGTTGCAATCCATGCAGCTTTTAGGCGATGCGGCTGTGGCCTTTACCGACAACTGTGTCGTGGGTGTCCGAGCCGATGAGGACCGTATTGGCAAGCTGATGCGTGAGAGCCTGATGCTGGTGACAGCCCTTGCGCCGACGATCGGCTATGACAACGCCACGACCGTTGCCAAGACTGCGCACAAGAACGGTACGACGCTTAAGGAAGAAGCGATCAAGCTGGGATTTGTGGACGAGGCGACCTTTGACAAGGTTGTGCGGCCAGAAGATATGATCGGGCCGAAGTAAGAGTTGTTACCCGGTTGGGGGCCCTGCCCCCGGCTGCGCCTCCCCCGGGATTATTTTGGCCAGAAGAAGAGCAGGACATGGGCACGCCGATAAACCTGAACAAACATCGCAAGGCCAAGGCGCGGGCCGAGCAAAAGGCGCAAGCGGACGCGAATGCGGTGCGGTTTGGCCGGACCAAGGCGGAGCGGATGCTTGACGCCGCACGCGAGGAGAAGACCGCAACATTTCTTGATCAGCACAAGTTTGACGACGAATGAGCGGACGGCCAGTCAAACGCTCACTCACCCTGCGTCAGCACCGAACAAGTGTGTCACTTGAAGAAGAGTTTTGGCAGGCTTTCCGCGATATCGCACATGAAAACGGCGAGACCATCAATGGCCTCGCCGCTCAAATAGATGAGACGCGTGGGGACGTTGGCTTAGCGTCCGCCATCCGTGTCTTTGTCTTGCGCAGACTTCAGGACGCAGCGTCCGCGTGAAGCGCATTGCGCAGACCACGCAGATCGTTTTGTTCACGAACCTCACGCGCATTCAACGGAGCCGGCGCAACCAAACGACGCGTTTGTCCATCCAGATCAGCCGACCGGACGCGTGGGGTCTCGCGTGTAAAGAGCGGCTTTTTCTTCGCGCCGATGCCAAACATACGCATAACGCTGCCAGCAATCGGACCCATCTCTACTAGTGCCATCTTAACATCCTCTGGCGATACATAACATGTGTTGAGTAGCAGAGTTTTGACAAATTCAAACCCGCTATTCACAGTCGGAAATCTAGTCCACAAAGACCTAAATCTCCGTTAATCACTGATATACATAGATTTAATTTGAATTAAGAGGGGCTAATTTTGTTAAAATTCCCCTAATGATCGATCACACTCGTGCCTCAATTGGGCATCAAGCTGCGAACAAAAAATCATGATTTCATGGATTGTTTCGCATCACGCTCGTGGAGTGAGTCGCAACCAGATTCCGTCACGGGATCGCACGGTCAAATGAGCGACGGGCACCGGCGCTGGCTGCTCTGTCACCTTCACCTCAAACCGGCGCAGGATCTGCGCCAGGAGCACCACCCCTTCCATCATTGCAAATCCCGCACCTGTGCAGACCCGCGGTCCGGCCGAGAACGGCATATAGGCTTCACGCGCGCTCGCGCGGCCTGCGTCTGTCTGCCAACGCGAGGGATCAAAGGCATCAGGTGTTTCCCAAATCCGCTCGTGCCGGTGCAAGTGCCACGGCGACAGCACCACCTGCGCCCCCCGTTTGACCAAGCGCTTGCGAAAGGTTTGTGGCGCAGCGGCCTGCCGGACCATCATCGGCACGGGAGGATAGAGGCGCAGCGCCTCACGGAAGACATCACGGGTGATGCGGAGCTTGGAGAGCTGAGAGAAGTCAGCCTCAGCGTCCGCAACCTCTTTGGCCACTTCTGCCTGCCAGTTGGGATACCGCGCCAGAAGGTAAAGCGTCCACGCCAGCGCGGAGGCGCTGGTCTCGTGTCCGGCGAGAAAGAAGATTGCGACCTGATCGACCATCTCTTCGGGGGTAAAGCCCCTGCCCGTCTTTGGGTCTTTGGTCGTCATGATCTTGGTCGCGAGGTCATCGGGGGCGGTGCCTGCGTCAATCTCGTCCTGGCGGCGCCGCACCATCTGCGTGATCAGGCTGCGGATATGGGCGGCAGTGCGGCGCGTCTCGCTCCGATGAAACCGGGGCATCCATTTGGGCATAGGGATAAACGCGCCAAGGTTGAGGATCGGCTGGGTGCGTTGGTGGGCCTTGAACGCTTCGAACACGGCGGTGGCGGTTTCATCCTCAATCGGCAGCGAAAAGAGTGTGCGAAAGATCACGTCGGCCGCGGCGTGGCTCGTCTCGGCCTCGATCTCTATGGGCTTGGAATGATCGAGCGCAGCAAGTCGGTCCGCAGCTGCGGCCCCTGCCACCCAAATGGCGGGGAACGCATCGCGCAGGCGGCCGCCTTCGAACGCGGGGTCGATGATCCGCCGTTGGGATTTCCACACATCACCGTTGGTGAGAAAGACCGAATTGCCAAGGAGTGGGCGCAGTCCCTCGCCCACGCGGTCAGACTTGGGAAACTCATCGGGGCGTTCGTTCAGCACCTGCCGGATAACGGTAGGGTCATTGACGAGGAACGAACGAAAGAACGGCGTTTTAAACTCGGCCATCCAGGCATGATAGAGCTTGGCGGGCTGCGCCGAGAGGATATCGGCCCGAAACAGCCGCAGGTAGCGCCAGAGCGAGACATCCGCATCCCGCGCTGGTGGCTTGGGCGGCAGGTCAGGCGCAGGGGTGTTGGGCGCTTTGCTCACGTTCGATATCAATCAGTTGCCGCAGGTTCGTTTCTGATATGGCACCTTGGATCACCGTGCGACCAACAACCAGAGCCGGGGTGCCGATAAACCCAAAAAGCCGTTGCAAAGATGCCGCGCGGCGCAGCTCGTCCTCTGTCTCTTCCGAGGTCAGGCTTTCGGCGAATTGTACGACATCAAGGCCCAGATCCTCGGCCACCTCTCGCAGGTAGGGCGGCGTGGCGATGACGACGGTGCCTGAGAGACGTTCAAAGTAGGCGCGGCCTGCCCCCTGCGCCCGCGCAGCAATCGCGCCGCGCGCCGCCCATTCGGACCGGGGGCCAAAGACCGGCGTTTCGTGATGGCGCAGACTGATGAGCCCTTCGTCCGCCAGCTTTTGGACACGCGCGTCCAGAACACGGCAATAGGGGCAATAGTAATCCGAGAACGCCGCGACCGGGACACCCTCACCTGGGTGGAACAGCGCCTCGCAGAGCGCCTCAGCCACGGCGATATCATCGGCCACATCGCGGGGGTCCGGCTCGCCGATACCAGCAAAGAACTGGGCAAGACTGACGTCGTCCTGCCCTGTAAACCGCCGAAAACCGGGGGGCGATGCCATCGGCTCAAATTCGAACCCGCGGTCCAGATAGTCCCAAAGGCGAGGGGCGTTCTGAAAACCCACAACAACGGCGCCAAGGCCGCCAAGCATGAGCCATCTGCGATCCATCATGCCGCGCTATTCAGCCGGTGACCCGACGGCCGCGATGCCTGTCGATGTGTATTTGGAGGCTGCGACATCAATCCGGCTCTTGGACGAAGCGCGGCCGCCATAGCGGTCTGCCAACGTGCGCGGGCCTGCGGTGATCTGGAAGTAATCATAATCGCCGGGGTTGTCGAAATGGCAAAGGTATTGGAAATGCAACCGGAAGAACCGCCAGCGCAACTCTTTCCAAGTCTTAGGCTGCAATGTTTGGGAGAAGGCAGCAGACAGCACAACAGGCCAGCGCGCGCCCTCTGGCCGCACACCTGACACTGCGACCGGATCACACAGCGCAAAAGAGCAGCCGTCCCCCGGTGCCGTGACGTCGACCCATGTCACCTCTTGCCGCATGGACAGATACGCCAGATCAGCCCGGAGGCGCGTGGCCTCTGGCAGGAAGGACACCATTGGCACCACCTGCCCCAACGACAGGAATCCCAGCTTTGGCCCATCGTGGCGCACAGCGCCCGCGCGGATCAGATCAGCGATCACGGAAATCGCCAGATGTGCGCCCGACGAATGTCCAACGACCAACACTTCATCGAGCTCTGGGTCGCTGAGCGCCGCAGAAATCCGGCGGCCAAACTGCGCCAACCGCGCCTCAAGCTCGGGCGGATTGGCCCCGTTAAGCTGGGCCGTGTATGCGTAATCATGCATCAGGTAGTGGGCAAAGAACTTATTATCCTTGGACCGGAACCAGCGCAGCACCCAAACCACGGCCATGCATTGCAGCGCAAATTTGACCACGTAAATGACAAAGGAGAAGACGACGTAATCCGACAGGTCCGTCCCAGTGCCTACGCCCATTGCAGTCAGCATCGCGGCAAAGCCTTTGAATGCGATCCCCAACACATAGGTCGCCGTCCACCCAAGCCCCAGACCGATCAACAGCGCGATCAGCAGTTGCAGGATCAGCATCCCCACGGGGTAGAGTGCCGCAATCACCGGCCCTTTGCGGAGCCACATAAGGCGGCGCAAGGCACCACTGCGGATATAGGTCCACGACGTGCGCAACATCTGGCCGTAGGTCGAGATCATCGAATGGCTCATGCTGTCGCGCACGATGTCGGACCATACGAGGACTTCGAATTCGGCGCTCACCTGCTCTTCGTCAATATCCATATCGACGTGCCAGCCATAGCTGTCGGTCCCTTTGCGGGGCGTCAGTTCTGCCTCATAATCGCTAATCTCGCCCTGTTTGGCGACTTCACTGCGGTAAAGCTCTCGGTACCGGCGGGGATGAATCGGATCGTAGCCGGGGATGTAAAACACCCGGCGCTTGGCGACCTCCTGGCCCTCGGCTCTGCTCATGCGGTGCACCCTTTAACTGGCGTTTGACCGTATCTACTGTTGAGACTAGCTGCGAAATGGGACGGAAATAAGCCCGATTGTGGCCATTCTCGCGCCAATCAGACCGGCGGCACATTCTTGCCTAGCCGATGGCAGCCAAAGCCGGGAATGTCTCTTGCAGATAGAACGCAAAATCAGTGAATTGCCCGGTGATCATCATCAAACCAACGGTCCATAGCAACACGCCCGAGACCTTCTCGATACGCCCCATGTTGCGCTTCATAAACGCCATGAACCCACCCATGCGCGGGAAAAAGGCGGCCACCGCAAGGAACGGCAGGCCCAGGCCAATGGCATAGGCCGCAAGCAACGTCGTCCCACGCGCCACACTCGCCTCTTGCGCCGCAAGGCTGGCAATGGTTCCAAGGATCGGCCCGATGCAGGGCGTCCAGCCAAAGGCGAAAGCGAGGCCCAGAATATAGGCACCAAAGGCCGAACCGCCTTTGTCACCGGCCTCAAGCCGTTTTTCCTGATCCAGAAATCCAATCCTGTAGACGCCGATGAAATGCGCACCAAAGATCATGATCACCACGCCCGCGATCATCGTCAGCGTCTCTTGGTTCTGGGCAAAGAGCATGCCGACGGCCGAGAGGGAGAACCCGATGATCAAAAAGACCGTCGACAGGCCCAGCACAAAGAATGTGGCCGCCATGAGTGCCCGGTTGCGGGCGGACGCATCCTCTTCCATGTCGGTCACAGAAACTCCCCCCATGTACGCCAGATACGGCGGCACGATGGGCAGGACGCAGGGGCTTAGGAACGACAAAAGCCCCGCCAAGAGCGCCACTGTGATGGCGGGCAAAAGCGAGGCGTCAAAGATGACGTCAGTGGACAAAAACTCAAACATTGCGTTCCCTTCGCCCCTGACATAGCGACGCGGCCTGTCTACGTCACCGGTAAATCCGCTGCCCCACGGGAACGTCATTGGCGGTGAAGGGATTGTAACAAAGTCTACCTCGTAGTTGATGGCCCAGCTCACGTTGGGAACGCCAGATCAACCGCCAACCTCCGAAGGCGCGAATGCATGCCATTTTTCTTTGGCATCTTCAGAAAGCGACTGCCAAATGTGGAATGGTACGTCATTCGACGTTTTTGGATTGATGTTACCGTCTGCAAAGCCGCGCAAGAACCACCAGAATACCAAAAGCGCGCCTTCTGTCTCGATGAAGTCCATCCAACCTTCGGCAATCGGGGAATGAGTATCATTTCGCAGCACTATTCCCGAAAAGTTCTCAAGTTCTCCATCGAGCCAAGCAGTTCGGTGTCCTTCGATGCAGCTTTCACTCCAATCGAAAATCAATTTCTGTTTGTCCAGCGCGATTTCTGGTTTGAGATAATAGGTCAAGTCTTGCAAAAGTTGACGTTCCACAAAGCGTCTTAGGCGTGGCCCCATGCAACTTGAAAAACCTAGATCCGTCATTGCACCCGTTATCCAAATCCAAACGCAGCATGGGGTCACCCACCGCCACCACTCTACCCTAGACTTCCTCGCACCTGCACCCCACATATAATGCATCTAAAAAGGGAGTGCTGAGATGACCGAACGGGCTGTACTGGCGGGTGGCTGTTTTTGGGGGAT
>JAHDDU010000011.1:42558-54736 GCA_020629175.1 Flavimaricola sp.
GGAGTGCTGAGATGACCGAACGGGCTGTACTGGCGGGTGGCTGTTTTTGGGGGATGCAGGATTTGATCCGCAAGCTTCCAGGCGTGCAGGCAACCCGTGTTGGCTATACCGGCGGCGATGTCGAAAACGCGACCTATCGCAATCACGGCACCCATGCCGAGGGGATCGAAATCCTGTTTGATCCCAGCCTGATCAGCTATCGGCGCTTGCTCGAGTTCTTTTTTCAAATCCACGATCCGACCACGCCGAACCGGCAAGGCAATGACCGCGGCATGTCGTATCGCTCGGCGATCTACTATGTTGATGACGCCCAGAAAGAGACCGCCATCGACACGATCAAGGATGTGGAGGCCTCGGGTCTGTGGCCCGGCAAAGTGGTGACGGAAGTAGACCCTGTGAGCGCCTTCTGGGAGGCCGAGCCTGAGCATCAGGATTACCTCGAGCGTATCCCGAACGGCTATACCTGCCATTTCATCCGGCCAAACTGGGTGCTGCCCAAGCGGACGGCGGCTGAGTGACAGCATTCGACAACAGCTACGCGCGCGAGCTGGCGGGGTTCTATACCCCGTGGGCTGGCGCTGTAACTCCAGCCCCCAAGACGTTGAAATTCAACGCAGTCCTGGCGTCAGAGCTAGGGCTTGATCCAGTGGAATGGACGGCGGATGTCCTGACCGGGGCAACCGCTCCTGTGGGTGCCACCCCCATCGCGCAGGTCTACGCGGGCCACCAGTTCGGCGGGTTTTCCCCACAGTTGGGTGACGGGCGGGCCTTGCTCTTGGGTGAGGTCATCGACAGCCACGGCAACCGTCGTGACATCGCGCTGAAGGGATCAGGCCGCACGCCGTATTCCCGTGGCGGGGATGGCAAGGCCGTGGTTGGCCCCGTCCTGCGCGAATATCTGATTGGCGAGGCGATGCACGCGCTAGGCGTACCGACAACGCGTGCCTTAGGCGCTGCCCTCACCGGCGAACGCGTCCTGCGCGAGGCCGGCCCGCTGCCCGGCGCAGTGCTCGCCCGCGTGGCCAGCAGTCACCTGCGCGTCGGCACCTTCCAGTATTTCGCAGCCCAACAAGACCATGCCAAGCTGCGTCAACTCACCCATTATGCCATCGCCCGACACTACCCTGACGCCGCAACAGCAGACGTGCCCGCCCTTGCCCTGCTTGAGGCGGTCAGGGACGCTCAGGCCGCTTTAGTCGCAAAATGGATGGGCCTCGGGTTCGTGCACGGTGTGATGAATACCGATAACATGACGATCTCGGGCGAGACGATTGACTACGGCCCCTGCGCCTTCATCGACACGTTTGACGAACGCGCCGTCTTTAGTTCGATCGACACGGGCGGGCGGTACGCCTATGCAAACCAGCCTCCCATCGCCCAATGGAACCTCGCGCGGTTGGCCGAAGCGCTTTTGCCTTTGATAGATGAGGACACCGACGCCGCCATCGCCAAGGCGGTGCCTGTCATCAACGACTTCGCCCCACGGTACGAGGCCGCGTGGACAGCCGAATTCCGGGCAAAGCTGGGGCTGACGACTGCGCAGGATGGTGACGCTGATCTGATCAATGCGCTCCTCGCCGCACTGCAAGGCAAAGCCGATTTTACACAAAGTTTCCGGCAGTTGGCGGCCACTCTTCGCGGAAAAGACGCACTGCCAGACAGCAGCGCTCTGCAAGCATGGATGCCTGCGTGGCGCGCACGCATCGGCGAGGACAAAAACGCTGTAGCCACGTCCATGGACGCCAAAAACCCGCTCTACATCCCGCGCAATCACCTAGTCGAAGAAGCGCTGGATGCGGCGACCGCTGGAGATACCGGACCTTTTGAAGAGCTGTTGGAGGTACTGGCGCAGCCGTTCTTGGCCCAGGCCGGCAAGGACCGCTTCGCCCTGCCCGCCCCATCAGACTTTGGGCGCTACACAACGTTCTGCGGCACCTGACCCATACAATCCGCCTAAAATTGACGGCAGTCTTTGCGCGAATTTGAACGCTGCCTTCACACTTTTTGCCGATCCCCGACCCAGGATTTGCCGGGTCGGAGGCCAAATTGTACCGCGTCATTGAATGTCTGGTGTTTGAGCATAGCTGGAGCCTTGTTCTGTTGGCGGCCCTTGTGTGCATCCTCGGGTCCTGCGTCTCTGTACTCACGACACGCCGGTTGCGGCGCACGCAGGGGCGGCGCAAACATGTACAGCTCATTCTAAGCAGCCTTATCACCGGGGCTACGATCTGGGCGACGCATTTCATCGCCATGCTTGCTTATGATCCCGGCGTGACGCATGGGTATGAGCCGGGGTTGACCGCCGCTTCCCTCGCCGTGGGGGTTCTGGGCGTTTTGATCGCCAACATGGTCTACGGCGTAACCAAACGCGGGTGGACGCCCGCCCTCGCCGGCATGATCTTTGGCCTGACAGTGACGACAATGCACTACACCGGGATGCGGGCGTACCAGATACCGGGCACACTGACATGGGATACCAGCCTTATCGTCGCCTCGGTCCTCTTAGGCGCCGCGCTGGGGGCAGCCGCGTACCACGTCAATGCACTCAAGCGCCGTGGCGGTTGGTTATGGGCCGCCCTGCTCCTTGTCCTTGCGATCTGTGCGATGCATTTCACCGGCATGGGGGCAATTAAACTCTCCCTGTCGCCGATTGTCATGGTTCCAGAGCAGGCCCTGCAGGATGGGACTCTGGTCTGGCTGGTGTTCACAGTGGCCAGCCTGATCCTATTTGTCGGTTTCGCCGCGCTCAGCATTGAGACAGACGTCGAACGCGATGCCCTGCGGAAGCTGGAGTATTCCGTCACACATGATCCGCTCACCGGGCTGGCAAATCGCGCAGGATTGATTGAGACGCTGGATCTGTATCGCGACCGCATACAAGAGGACGAGGCAACCCGCGTGGCCGTCCTGACCATCGACCTCGACCTGTTCAAAGAGATCAACGATCTGCACGGTCACGCCGCCGGAGACACAATCCTGCGCACCATCGCCGCCCGGCTGGACGCGACCTGTACCGGGGCCGAATTCATCGCCCGCACGGGCGGAGATGAGTTCGTCGCCGTCAAGGGCGGCTTTCGGCGGCTGGACGAGGTCGATGCCTTTGCCAACCGGCTGCACACTTTGATCGTAGAGCCCATTGAAACGCCTGCCTTCTCAGCCACGCTTGGGGCCTCCATCGGCATTGCCACAACTGTCAAAGATGGCACCGATATGGAGGCGCTGCTGCACAAATCAGATCAGGCCATGTATCGCGCCAAAAGCGATGTCGACACAGCCATCTGCACCTATAACACCGCGATGGGCGCTCATACCCGCGAGCGGCTGATGCTTGTCCACGATCTGCGCAAAGCTGTGGCAGAAGACCAGTTTGAGCTGGTTTATCAACTGCAAAACGACATCACCTCCCTCGCGCCCACTGGGTTTGAGGTCCTCATCCGCTGGCGCCACCCCAAGCGTGGTCTCATCCCGCCGGACATGTTCATCCCTGTCGCAGAAGAGACCGGGCTGATCCGCGAGATCGGTCTCTGGGTTCTGCGCACGGCCTGCGCGGAGGCTGCGAGCTGGGAAGAACAGCTGTCTATCGCCGTCAACGTCGCCCCCAAGCAACTGGCTCAGCCTTCATTTATAACGCATCTATCAGAGATTTTGCAGTCAACCGGCCTTGATCCCCGCAGGCTTGAGCTGGAGGTGACAGAGGCGAGCATCATTGACGATCAGGACTTTACCCTCAACGTGATGCATCAGATCAAGGATATGGGCGTGCGCATCGCGATGGACGATTTTGGCACGGGCTATTCTTCGCTCGCGACGCTTCAGGCCTTCCCCTTTGACAAGATCAAGATCGACCGCAGCTTTGTCCAAGACGTCCATACCAATCACCAACGGGCCGCCATCGTTCGCTCGACCCTCCTGCTTGGTGATGCACTTGGCATTCCGGTCCTCGCGGAAGGTGTGGAATTTCAGGATGAGCTGTCGTTCTTACAGGCCGAGAAATGCGCCTCTGTTCAGGGGTTCTACTTCGGCAAACCGCTCTCACGCGATGACATGCGGGCGATGATCCGCAAACCGTTGCAAAGCCGAGCGTCGTGACAAGATCCGCAAGGCATCCTGACGAAGGAAGCACACACTCCCATACCACTCCCGATCAATCAGGTCCGCGTCAAATACCTATCAACCATCCGCTGCACCATCGGCGCGAAATGCCAGAAATCCGGTGTCTCCATACCAGCAATCTTGCCCGCCTCGTCGAGGTATCGCACCGCAATGATATCGCTCAAATTCGGGTTTTTTTCAAATTCGGACACTTCGGCGGGCGACATCGGGCCACCTTGAAGATTTAGGGAGTGGACAGACGCTTCGGACAATCGACCGAAATACTCGGGCCGCGTCGCACAGAGGTAACGCTTGGCCGCAACGTGGTAGCGACAGCAATCCGTCACGACCGACGGAAAGAACCTCTCCAGAACCTCGGCGCCAGCATCCTCGTGGTGGCGGTCCTCGGTATCATCCATCGAGAATGTGCCGAACTCACTCGTGAAATGGCCAATGTCGTGCAACAAGGCGGCAACGATTATTTCCTCAGACTGGCCGTTTTGTTCGGCAATCGTGGCACCTTGCAGCATGTGTTCGCCCATCGTCACAGGCTCGCCCAGATACTCCTCGTCGCCGCGACGGTCAAAGATTGAGCCGATGAAGGCCACAATGTTTTCAGCCGTCAGGCTTTCGACATTTGGCGTCATTCCGCAGCCTCCAATGCCCCAAACCGTATCATGGCGTCATAGGTCGAACGAAGCCCGTCTCTATCGGCATAACAGCCTTGGAGCCAGCGCGTCCCCTCGCCGGAATAGCCCTTGCGGGCATGCAGAACGCGGGTGTTGTCAACAACAAAGGCCTCTCCGGGTTCCAAGCGGAACGTTACTTCCATCGCAGTATTGTCGATGATCTCGCCGAATTGGCGGTAGGCGGCGTAGTATGCTTCCATTTTGTCAAATGGGACGTCTGTAATCGCAGCACAGGACCGATTGTTGAAACGCACGCCAATCAGTTCGCCATCTGGAGCCAGCTCGATCATCGGGCGGCGCGAGGTCAGGCACACGCCCGCTTCTCCGGCATATTCGAACCGCGCACAATGATCTGCCAAAAGCGCGAACCCGTCCGGATTTTCGTCACGCAGCCGCAACGCTGCGGCAAACCCGTCGACCACCATGTTCGCCCCTCCCGCGGCCGAACTTTCAAGGCAGTAGAGCACCTGAATGGTTGGCACAGGGTCACGGTAGGGATTGTCCGTATGCGCCTGAAGTCCGAGGCCCGTGAAGGCAAGGTTGGTTGGGTTAACCTCGGTCCGAACCTCAAAGTGCCGACCATAGTTTGTTTCGCGCACAAAGCCGAAGAGATCGACAACCTGAAAAAGCGCATTCTCCTCGACAGGTCCGTTCTCCAATTTGGCAAAACCGTAGCGCACGATGTGCCCGAGCCAGTGGCGGAGCGCGTCACGATCCTGTCGCAGCTCGGCAAAATCACCACTGGGCACGCTGCGCATCAGCCCTGCATCCCAGGGCTCAATCCCCTCCGGCAGCCAGCCCCGCACATCCGGCGCTGCAGTGTCATAGGCATGCGCCATCAGCCAATCTGGATCGAAACTGACAGCCTTGTTCTCAGGCAAAAACCGCACCTGTACAGCGCCGCTCGCATCGATCTCGGCCGCCGCGATCTGCGTGTCTGTCGGTATATCGCGCAAAGTGATCAGCCGCTGTCCATTGCCAACCGCACGTGTCTCGGCGTCTTGCGCGTTGTCACGCAGCCAAATCGCGTGAAACCGACAAGAGACGCTGTCGGTCTTCATCGTCAGAAAACGGCCGGATCGATCCACATCTAATGCCAGCATTTGGTGCCCCCGGCGATTGGTTCCGCTTCAAGCAAACCATCTCAGGCCAAATCGCTAAAATCAATTGCTGAATGAGAGTGGCGGACCCTAGAGGATTCGAACCTCTGGCCTCTGCCTTCGGAGGGCAGCGCTCTATCCAGCTGAGCTAAGGGTCCACGGGGTCGTCATAGCCCTGCCTGCGACGGCTCGCAATGCAAAACCGCACGTCGCGCGATGATGAGGAAATACCGAAGGTGGCGCGCCTGCGCCTCCGGCGGGGGTGGTGGCCCATAGAAGCCTTAGGCGAAGAGATCGTGGCACAGCTCGAGCGCGTCAATGAGCGCGTCAACCTCATCGGTGGTGTTGTACATGCCAAAGGACGCCCGGCAGGTGGCACCCACCCCCATATGCTCCATCAACGGCATCGCGCAGTGCGTGCCCGCGCGGACAGCTACGCCCTTTTTGTCGAGCACCGTCGAGATGTCATGCGCGTGCGCGGCCCCATCAAGCGTAAAGGAGAAGATGGCCCCCTTGCTCGCGGATTGGCCCTGCACCTGCAGCCAATTGAGCCCCGCAAGCCGGCCCCGCGCATAGTCGCGCAATGCTTCCTCATGGGCCGCGATCGCCGCCATCCCGTGGCTCATCATATACTCAAGCGCCACGCCAAGGCCGATCATTTGCACAATGCCCGGCGTGCCCGCCTCAAACTTCATCGGCGCGTCGTTATAAGTCACGGCGTCGCGCGTGACATCGCGGATCATGTCTCCACCCCCAAGGAAAGGGCGCATTTCGGCCATCCGCTCGGGGCGTACATAAATTGCGCCCGACCCAGACGGGCCGTAGAGCTTGTGACCGGTGATGGCATAGAAATCGGCGCCCAGATCCTGCACGTCCACCGGCATGTGGACCGCGGCCTGACTACCGTCGACGAGAACCGGAACACCGCGCGCGTGGGCGGCCTCGGTGATTGCTTTGATATCAACTACGGTGCCAAGCACGTTGGACATATGCGTGATCGCCACAAGCTTCGTCCGGGGGCCAATGGCGTCGATCACGGCTTGGGGGTCAAGATCACCGTTGGCATCCACATCCACCCATTTGATCACAACACCCTGCCGCTCCCGGAGGAAATGCCAGGGGACGATATTGGCGTGATGCTCCATGATCGACAGGACGATCTCATCCCCCGCTTCGAGCCGCGGCATGGCCCAGCCGTAGGCCACCATATTGATGCCTTCGGTCGTGCCCGAATTCATGATGATATCATTCTCGGACCCAGCATTCAGGAACCGCGCGATGATCCCGCGCACGCCTTCATATTTGTCTGTCGCCAGATTAGAAAGGAAGTGCAAGCCGCGGTGAACATTGGAATATTCCTGGCTATAGGCATGGCTGATTGCATCAATCACCACCTGCGGCTTTTGCGCCGAAGCCCCGCTGTCGAGATAGACCAGCGGCTTGCCATTTACCTGCCGCGACAGGATCGGGAAATCGGCACGGATCGCGTTCACGTCATACATTTGTTTAGCCTTCCATCGCCGACACACCCGTGCCGACACCGATTAAGATCAATAGCATCGTCAGCCCAATGATGATCCCGATGGAGGCCAATAGCATGACCCCCGCCCCGGACCACGGGCTGTCAAATCCGTGCAACTGGCTGAGAAAAACCGCCACAATGCAGGCGATCACCAAATAGCCGCCCAAAAACAGCAGCGCGCCTGTGGTCGGGCTGATCAGCATGACCGCAAGGACGCCGAGGAACATCACAAAGACCAGCACCTCTTTCCAAAGCACTGTCATGAGAGAGCCTTCAAACCCGCCCGTCCCTTTCATCGAGACTGCGGTGTAATGCAGCGCAAACACGAGCAGCACCGAGAAAGCGCCGCGCACCAGCACATGCACCAAAGGCAGCGTTTGACCCGCCTGTTGCGCCAGCCCCGGCGGCAAATCGGCACCCAGCGATGCGATGATGAGTGTATTCAACACCAGCAGGATCAGCGTATTCAGGATCGTCATCAGCAGCATCGCGGACCACAAGGTCCCGCGTGTCAGATGAAAGCCAAACAGCATCCGTGCGGTGCCGCTCGTGCTTGTCACACTGCCAGCCACAAGCCGCCAAAGTAGCCCCAGAATGTCCATCAGCTGTCTCGCCCAGCTTGCAATCCGGCCCAGGTAAACCAGATCAGGCAACCGAACCAAACAGCGCCAACAAGGTTGGCCTGCAGGCCGGGACCAATGAACGCCACGGTCAGACCGTGCAGCAGTCCAAGGGGCGCTGCGGCCAGAAATGCCCAGAACAGCGCGAGCCGGGCCTGATAGGCGGTCAACGCACCCCCTTTGAGGCGTGTAACCAAAAGCAACATGCCCGCGATGAGGTAGAGAAACAGCGGCCATATGATCAAGATGCCCATGACCGAATTGGCCACAAGGATACCAAACTCGATGTCTTGCTCAAAGGCCAAACGGCTAAGGCGCGGCAGTTGCGCCACAAAGATCAGGATGCAGCCAACGATTAGGAAGACAAACGCCCGATCCTCGCGCACGCCAGCGGCCAGCAGGCCGCGCACCACCTCTCGTGGTGCGCGGTACGTCCGGACGATATCGGACGTAACAGCCATCAGCCGTGCCGCGCCAGCCAACCGGCAAGCCGGTCACGCAAATCGTCTGCGAGCGCGTCATCGTCGATTTCGTCCAGCGCCTCGGCGAGAAACGCAAGTGTCAAAAGGTCTGTCGCCTCCCGCTCGGGCACACCGCGTGAGCGTAGGTAAAAGAGCGCAGTCTCATCAATCGCGCCAGAGGTCGACCCATGCGAGCAGGCCACGTCATCGGCGTAAATCTCCAGCTCGGGCTTGGCGAGGAACTGGCTATCCTCGTCGAGCAAGAGCGACTGACTGATTTGATATCCGTCGGTTTTCTGCGCACCCTCTTTGACAAGGATTTTGCCCTGAAACACGCCCGTCGCCCCGTTGCGCAGCACCTTTTTGAACACCTGACGGCTTTCACAATTCACCGCGTCATGGGTGATGAACACCGTATCATCGTGGTGGAAATCACCACCGTCTCCGACACACACGCCTGCAACATGGGCCACAGCGTCATCGCCGGTCAGCTCGATCACGCATTCATTGCGCGTTAAAACGCCGTTGGCCGTCATGGTGAATGACTTGAACACGCTCTCCGCAGCCAGCCTTGCAAAACAATGCGTTACGGCGCGACGTTCATGGTCACGGCCCTGCGCGCGAACGTGGTGGAACGCACCTGTGTCGGCAATGTCCACTTCAACGACGGTAGAGAGGCGCGCGCCGGCAGGTCCGGTTTCCAGCAACGTCATCTCTGCTCCAGCATCGACCTTGATCAGATTGTGGAGCATGACGTCAGAAGTCGTGTTCTCATGCAAATAGATCAAATTCACAGGCTTCGCAGCCTTGCCCGTCGCCCGGATGACCACACCTTCGGCGGCAAAGGCCGTGTTCAGCGCCGCAAGCGGCCGCTCGACCGGCACCTGACCTTTGGCCTCAAGCATACCATACAGGTCCTTGGCCCAGTGGATATCCGCACTCAGCGCATCGGAAAGGCGCGAAATCTCAAGCCCCTCACCGCTCAGGTCATCCGAGGCGGCAGCGTCGAAAACACCATCCACAAAGACGATCTTGATGCGGTCTACGTCATCGAAGAGCGGTCCCTCATCATTTTCGAACAAGGCCGCCGCCAAAGGCTCGGCCTGAACAAGGGTTGCCGGGTTGGTGTAGCGCCAGTACTCGTCCCGCGCATGTGGCAGCCCCATCGTTGTGACACGGCCAAGGGCGGCGCGGCGTACCTCTTCCGCGCCAGCGGGCTGCGTCATCGCCGCCAGACGGGCGTCGGTAGCGTCCGATTTCAACTGTGGAACAGCCATCAGGCTACCTCCTCCAGAATACCGGCATAGCCGTTGTTCTCAACCTCAAGCGCCAACTCTGGCCCGCCGGATTTTACGATGCGGCCATCGGCCATGATGTGCACGACATCAGGTTTAATATGGTCCAGAAGCCGTTGATAATGCGTGATAACCAGAAATGCTCGGTTCGGATCACGCAGGGCATTCACCCCTTCGGAGACCAGCTTCATTGCGTCTACGTCAAGGCCCGAATCCGTCTCATCAAGGATGCACATCTTCGGCTCAAGCATGGCCATTTGCAGGATTTCGTTGCGCTTCTTCTCACCACCCGAGAACCCGACATTTACAGGCCGCTTCAGCATATCGGCATCGATCTTAAGGTCTTTGGCCTTGGCCCGCACGAATTTCAGGAAGTCACCAGCAGACATCTCCTCTTCGCCGCGGGCCTTGCGTTGCGCATTCACCGCGGTCCGCAGGAACGTCATGTTGCCCACACCGGGGATTTCGACCGGATACTGGAACGCAAGGAACAGCCCCTCAGCCGCACGCTCCTCTGCCTCGAGGTTCAGCAAATCCGTGCCGTCCAATGTCGCCGAGCCACCCGTGACCTCATAGCCGTCACGGCCCGAGAGCACATAGGACAGTGTCGACTTGCCCGACCCATTGGGGCCCATGATCGCATGCACTTCGCCTGCGTTCACTGTAAGGTCCACGCCCTTGAGGATTTGCTTTTCCTCCTCTTCAAGTTCGACCTTCAAGCCTTTGATCTCAAGCATCTCTTTCTCCTTTGAGCGTGGCTATTGCTGCCGCGCAAACACATCCATAATCCACGCCAGATCAGCGCCCTTAGGCTCTGTCGGCTCAACCTCAAAACGGGCCATGCGGCCCACAATCTCTGCCGGAGCCCCAAACCGCTCCACCTCGTGGTAGCGGGGCCGCTCGACGTAGTCGTCCCAATAGACGGTCACAGGTGCCGCTGTTCGAAACAGCACAGCCAGATAGCACGCCGCCCGGAACCGCCCATCAATCAGCACCACATCCGGCTGCTGAAACGCAGGGTCATCCCAAACGCCCAGCGGATACTTGTGCCATTTGCGCCAACTGCCCTGCGCCGCTGGTGCACCCCACTTCCCGGTTGGGCCAATGTCGCCATGGCGCAGGTGCATCTCGGCCTTCGGAGGGTTCGCCTCAAACCACCGTCTGATGTTGTCCAGAAACGCCGCATCGCTCTCGACCGACCATACCTGCGTGCCCGGGATTTCGGACGCCATAACCGTACTGCCACCCGCGCCGTATTCCAGGATCACCCCCGCCTCATCATAAGCCGCACTGAGAAAGGCCGCCTCTTGCGGAGGCAGCGTCAGCTTGGGCTTGGTGGCGGCGGAAATGGCGGTCATGCGTCCTCTGGGACCTCCCGCAGCTTGGCCGGAAGCCGGTTCAAGTAGCGCTGCATGGCATAGCCTCCTACGAGGCCGCGATCACGCAGGATATCAATGCAATGGGTCACCAGATCGGGGCTGCCGAAAATACAATCCGCCGCCACCGCCAAGACTTTGACCTGATGATCGCTCAGCGTGCTGGGGTCTTCCATATTTCTAATGTAGACGGCATCGCCGTCCAACAATTGGCTGGCGGCCTGAGGTACGAAATGGTGCCGCTTACTCCGGCCTGGCAGCACTTTCTTTTGATGCATAAACTTATGCAAAACAAAGCCTTGCGCCCGCAACTCTGTGTCCAGATCGGCCCACATCGGCTCATCCTCATACATCCGATAAAACCGGACTTCCGGGATGATGACTGTGGCTCTGGACAGCGTGTCGCGACCCCCCTGCAGAATATCAAACTCGGCACCCTGGCAATCCATCTTGAGAATGTCGAGCTGCGGGAAATCGGCAATCTCATCCAGCGCTTTCAACGTCATCGGAATTTCTTCGATCGGACGGTTCACCCAAAACGACTTGCCAAGGTAGTGCGCCGCCGGGGCCCAGAACTTAAACACCGAAGACAGTGACCCGATCTTGTGCGAATAGAACGTCGCAGGCCCTTTTTTCCCTACTGCATAGGGAAAATACGTGGTGTTCGCCTGATCCTGTGCACGCAGCTGTTCAAAAGCCTCCGGCTCTGGCTCAAACGCGCTGAGATGCGCCAAACCGCTTTCCACCAGCGCATGATACGGCGGCACCTGCTCGCCCATCACACGCGCACCAATGTCACAGACCTGCACCGTCTCATCAAATCCAACGATGTCGAGGAGCACCTCAAGGCGCTTGGCTGCTTGTATTTTCGACATAATTCCGTCCCTGCCCGTCGTGTTACTTCTTTTTGAGTACGTACGTCGCAAAGAGCGACCCAAGAAAACCCGAGATGAAGGCGATAAGCAATCCCGGAACAATGGAGACGATCATCCCAATCGAGCTGACGACGACCGCGAAAACGGC
>JAHDDU010000011.1:54836-69893 GCA_020629175.1 Flavimaricola sp.
CTCATACAAACCGCCCCGCTACACCAGAAACGGCAAGACCGATCGCAAACCCTCCCAGCACGCGCCACCGTCGCGGACTGCCTTTCCCAACAAGAAGCATCAAAAGCCCTGACACCAACATCAAAGCAACAATGGCGATGGACAGCAAGAAGAAGCCCAAGGCCATGTTCAACCACGCGGGCAAATTCTCGATGCCAGGTTCGGAAACCAAGGCGTCATAATTGCCACCCACAAAAAATATGATGGCGCCAACAATAGCGCCCCAAACCGCGCCAAATATCAGATGGCCCAGACCACCAGACGCGGGCTTGCGGGCCGGAGCAGGGCGTTGTGTCTCTCCCGCGCCCAGCCTTTCCAAGCGTTCTTGAAAGTCCTCGACACCCATTACCCCACAGACCCTTCCAGCGAAATCGCCACCAGCGCCTGCGCTTCCATCGCGAACTCCATCGGCAGTGCTTGCAGCACTTCCTTGCAGAACCCGTTCACAACCAATGCCACGGCCTCTTCCTCGTCCATGCCCCGGCTGCGGCAGTAAAACAGCTGATCATCGTCCACCTTGGACGTCGTCGCCTCATGCTCTACCCGGCTCGAGTTATTCTTCACCTCGATATAGGGCACCGTGTGCGCCCCGCATTTGTCGCCGATCAGCAGGCTGTCGCATTGCGTGTAGTTGCGGCTGTCTTTTGCCTTGGGGTGCATAGACACCAACCCGCGATAGGTGTTCTGCGCCTTGCCAGCGCTGATCCCCTTGGACACGATCCGGCTTTTGGTGTTCTTGCCCAGATGCACCATCTTGGTGCCCGTATCGGCCTGCTGCATGTTGTTGGCGATGGCAATCGAGTAGAACTCGCCCTGCGTATCATCACCCCGCAAAATACAGCTGGGGTACTTCCACGTCACGGCGGATCCTGTCTCCACCTGCGTCCACATCACCTTGGCCCGGTCACCCCGGCAATCGGCGCGCTTGGTTACAAAGTTATAAATACCGCCCTTGCCGTTTTCATCGCCAGGATACCAGTTCTGCACAGTGGAATATTTCACCTCGGCATCTTCCTCGATGATGATCTCAACCACCGCTGCATGCAGCTGCGCCGTATCCCGCTGCGGTGCCGTGCACCCTTCGAGGTAGGACACGTAAGAGCCTTTATCGGCAATGATCAGAGTCCGCTCAAACTGGCCCGTATTCTCGGCATTGATCCGGAAATATGTCGACAACTCCATCGGGCAGCGCACGCCCGGCGGTACGTAGACGAACGAGCCATCTGAGAAGACCGCGGAGTTCAACGTCGCATAGTAGTTGTCCGACACCGGCACGACCGAGCCGAGGTATTTCTTCACCAGCTCCGGGTGATCTTTGATCGCCTCTGAGATTGAACAAAAGATCACGCCTGCTTTGGCCAGCTCATCCTTGAACGTTGTGCCAACGGATACGGAATCAAACACCGCGTCGACGGCAACCTTGCGTTCCTCTTCAGGCGCCTCAACGCCCGCGAGGATGGCCTGTTCCTTCAAAGGAATGCCCAGCTTTTTGTAGGTCTCCAACAGCTTGGGATCGACCTCGTCCAAAGACTTTGGCTTGACCTCCATGCTCTTGGGCCGGGCATAGTAATACTGATCCTGAAAGTCGATCTTGGGGTAATCGACCATCGCCCAGGTGGGCTCTTCCTTCTGCAACCAGCGCTCAAAGGCGGCCAGACGCCACTCGGTCATCCACTCCGGCTCTTCGTTCTTGGATGAGATCAGGCGCACGATGTCTTCGTTCAGACCTTTGGGCGCGTACTCCATCTCAATGTCGGTTTCCCAACCGTGCTTATACTTGCCCGACAACGCCTCAACGGCATCCACGGTCTCCTGATCAACGCCCTCTTTGACGATGTCGGTCATGCTGCTCGCTGTGTCCATCTCGGTCATCCCCTCTCTCACGCAGCCCGGCTGCGTTGCTTATCTCGTTTCTCGGCCCAGATGCGGGCAAAGCCCAACACCTCGGTCTCTGTTGTCTCCGGCCCCAGCGACACGCGAATGGCGCTCGCCGCCTCGGCCTCCTCAAATCCCATCGCCATCAACGTGGCGCTGCCGCGCACCTTGCCTGATGAACAGGCAGATCCGGCTGAAATCGCATAGCCCGCCAAATCCATTGCCATGACCTGGCTTTCGCCCTTCCAGCCCGGCGTGATAAAACACGCGGTGTTCGGCAAACGGTCCATGTCCTTGCCTACCAATATGGTCTCAGGGCTCGCGTCCTCAATGGCCTTTTCTAGAATTATTCTAAGCTCCGCAACCCGGTCCCAGACGCCAGCCTCCAGATCACGCGCCGCCGCCTCAGCCGCGGCCCCCATCCCGGCAATCGCCGCAATATTTTCGGTACCCGCCCTGCGGCCCATTTCCTGCCCGCCACCACGCATCTGCGCAGGCACATCAAGACCCTGCTTCAGGATCAGCGCACCAACCCCCTTGGGCCCACCAAACTTGTGCGCAGCCAGCATCGCCATATCCGCACCCGACCACGAAAACGCCCAAGGCACCTTCCCCGCGGCCTGCACCGCATCAGTGACAGCGACACCCTCAGGCAAGCGCTGTAGCACCCCCGTTTCACTGTTGACCTGCTGCACCGCAGCCAGCTTGGGATCAGAGGCAACGACCTGCCCCGCCTCCACCACCAAAGACGCATCGCACCACGCCTTCACGCACTCATGCTCAACCGGCGCACAGGCCAAACCGCGCCCCGCCATTGCGAGTGCCGCAGCCTCCGTCGCTCCAGCCGTAAACACCACATCCGCGCCCGATGCCCCAAAGGCTTCGGCAATCTGCGCCCGCGCCCGGGCCACAATCTTTGTCGCCGCCCGGCCTTCGGCATGCACCGAAGACGGATTGCCAACCACATCCATCGCCTCAATCACAGCAGCCTTGGCCTCGGCCCGCATTGGCGCTGTCGCGTTATAGTCCAGATAGGCCCGTCCGCTCATCATCTCATCTTGCCCCAAATACCTCGGGGGAGGCGCAGCCGGGGGCAGCGCCCCCATTCAACATCGGCCATCAATCCACCACCTCAAACAGGCTCGGCACCGCCGGACACGGGGCCAAGCCGTTGCCCACCACATCCGACAACCGCGTCTGGTGGAGAAACACATAGACATGCGCACTCAGCCCCTCCCACAACCGGTTCGACATACTCTGCGCCCGGCTCCCAGAGGACCCGCCGGAGGCCCCGGCGCCTGTGTGCATCGCACTCACTGTCTCATCCACGGCGGCCAGAATATCCACGACCCGTATGTCACTGGGCGACCGCGCCAATCGGTAGCCACCCCCGGGTCCGCGCACACTCTCAACCAGACCATCCCGGCGCAGCTTCACAAACAATTGCTCCAGGTAGGCCAAGGAAATATCCTGCCGCTTTGAAATCTCCCCAAGCGACACCAGTGCCGACTCCGGCTGCAACGCCAGATCAGCCAGCGCCACCACAGCGTACCGCCCCTTGGTTGAGAGTTTCATGCGATCAGCCTATCCCTAAAAACGTTGACGATCCGCTGCCCAAACAGTAGGCCCGTAGCAGCCCTCTGACCATCAGAGATTAGAACCATTCTAAAGTCTCCGAGTATTTCTGTCAAGAAATGCCTCAGACCACGTAATAGGCCGCCCCGGCCGCCGCAAGGAGCGTCAATGCCCGAAGTTATCTTCCCCGGCCCAGAAGGCCGTCTTGAAGGCCGCTATCACCCCCAAAAAGAGCGTGACGCTCCCATCGCGATCATCCTGCATCCGCATCCGCAATTCGGCGGCACGATGAACAACCGCGTGGTCTACAACCTACACTATACGTTCAAGAACATGGGGTTTACCGTCCTGCGGTTTAACTTCCGCGGCGTGGGCCGCAGCCAGGGCGAATACGATCAAGGCGTGGGCGAATTGTCTGATGCAGCCTCGGCGCTCGACTACCTGCAGTCGATGAACAACAATTCCAAACATTGCTGGGTCGCTGGATTTTCCTTTGGCGCTTGGATCGGCATGCAACTGTTGATGCGCCGACCCGAGATTACGGGCTTCATCTCGGTCGCACCGCCCGCCAACATGTACGACTTTTCGTTCCTGGCCCCCTGCCCATCGTCCGGTCTGATCATCAACGGCTCTGCCGACCGCGTGGCCCCGCCTGCGGATACCGTGACCCTCGTGAACAAACTGCACGAGCAAAAGGGCATCACCATCACCCACGACGTGGTCGAAGGCGCAGGCCACTTCTTTGAAGAGCCGCATATGGACACCCTCAACGACACCGTCACCCACTACGTCCGCCGCCGCATGACAGAGAACACACGATGAGCGATATTGCCCTTCAACTGGCCGACGAACTGGCCCGCGACACGATCAAACTGGCCGAAGACAGCGCGGATCAAAACCTGATTGCGGATGTGGCCAAGGTCATCGGTGCCTCATCTCAGACCAGCGAAGAGCTCTTCATGACCGCCGTGCGGGTCCGCCTCGCGATCCGCCGAGGCCACAAGTTCCTTGAAGAAAAAGAGGCCAAAGCCAAGGCCGAAGGCAGGCTGGGCCAAAAGATCGACATGTCCGAGCAAAAAATTCTCGATACGCCGGACGAAGTTCAAGGCGGACACTAAAGGCGTGCTCCAGCAGGCGGACCACTTTCTGATCCCCTTGCTCGATGGCCACTTTGGAGTTGCGCAAGTCATCGAGGTGGTCGACGGCGGCGAAGGGTCCGTCATTTGCGCCCTGACGCGCCGTCGCCGCAAGGCGAAGGACCCAACTGTTCCGCTGACTTCGCTTGAAGTCGTCGCGGTTCTGAAGGTCCAGCCACCCGAGGATCAGCCCGCGGTCTGGCCAATCATCGGGTTTGAGCAAATTCCGCCCATCCGCCACATCTGGCCGCTCCAAGAGCACAGGGAAAACGACTTCGCCGATGTTCCGCTTATTGATGCCGCCATCGTCGAAGCCTTTGTCAACGCTTGTCACGGGCTCTATCCATGGGACGGCTTTCCAGATCCTGACTTTTTCACACATCTGCTGCTCAGGCCGGACATTGTGCTGTACGGCAGACTTTACAAAGAAGACGCCACCGCATGACAGATCGCCTCGCCGCGCAATTCGCTTTCCTGGCCGAAGCTGACAAGCTCAAATCCGTGCTGCGGGCAACCACCCTCTACGATGGGTCCCGGCTTGAAAACTCGGGCGAGCATTCGTGGCATGTCATGCTCTATGCATTGACGATGGCCGAGCATTCCACGCGGCCCGTCAACATCGACCGGGTCCTCAAGATGCTTCTCCTGCATGATCTGGTTGAGATCGACGCGGGCGACAATCCGATCCACGGCGATCACGACCCCGCCGAGCAAGAGGCAAGCGAACAGGCCGCAGCGACCCGCATCTTTGGTCTGCTCCCCTCTGATCAGGCCGCCGAGTTCCGGGCGATCTGGGACGAGTTTGAAGCCGCGGCAAGCGATGACGCTATCTTTGCCAAATCCATTGACCGGGTGCAGCCCGTCACGGCCAACCTCGAGAACGACGGCGGCACATGGCCGGAATACAACGTGACAGTAGAGAAGATTGAGGCCCGCGTCGGCGCCAAGGTCAAACGCGGCGCTCCTGCGCTGTGGGACCACCTCAAAGGGCGCATCGACGCCTGGTTTGCCGCCCAATAGGCCGCATTCCAATGCGCATCGGCTGTGCATCTGATGTGCATCGCTTGTGTACCCGCAAAATAAGGCGTTCAGCCCACCCCCGTGTAGCCGTATACAATTGCATACAACCCCCTTCCCAAGCCGTAGAATCTACGCTATTGCCCGTCCAAATCATTCAGCCAAAGGGACCCGCCCATGACCAAGATCAAGGTAGAAAACCCCATCGTCGAACTCGACGGCGATGAAATGACCCGCATCATCTGGGACTTCATCAAGAAAAAACTGATACTTCCATACCTCGACGTGGACCTGCTCTACTATGACCTCGGCATGGAGGTACGGGATGAAACGAACGACCAGATCACCATTGATGCCGCTGAAAAGATTAAAGAAATCGGCGTCGGCGTGAAATGTGCGACCATCACCCCCGATGAGGCCCGCGTCGAAGAGTTCGGCTTGAAAAAGATGTGGCGCTCGCCCAACGGCACGATCCGCAACATCCTTGGCGGTGTGGTATTCCGGGCGCCGATCATTTGCTCCAACGTGCCGCGCCTCGTCCCCGGCTGGACCCAACCCATCGTCATCGGCCGCCACGCATTCGGCGACCAGTACCGCGCGACCGACATGAAATTCCCAGGGCCAGGCACCCTGTCGATGAAATTCGTCGGCGAAGACGGCGAAGTGATCGAACACGAGGTGTTCCAGTCGCCCTCCTCCGGCGTCTACATGGGCATGTATAACCTTGATGCGAGCATCTACGACTTTGCCCGCGCCTCTCTGAACTACGGCCTGAACCTTGGCTGGCCGGTGTACCTTTCGACCAAGAACACCATCATGAAGGTCTACGACGGTCGTTTTAAGGATATCTTCCAAGAGGTCTACGAGACTGAATTTGAAGAGAAATTCAAAGCCAAAGGCATCACGTATGAGCACCGCCTGATCGACGACATGGTCGCAGCGGCCATGAAGTGGTCCGGTGGGTTCGTCTGGGCCTGTAAGAACTACGACGGCGATGTGCAGTCTGACACTGTGGCCCAAGGCTTTGGCTCGCTTGGTCTGATGACGTCGCAGCTGATGACACCCGATGGTAAGATCGTCGAGGCCGAGGCCGCCCACGGCACCGTCACGCGCCACTACCGTCAGCACCAAAAGGGCGAGGCGACATCGACCAACTCTATCGCGTCGATCTTTGCCTGGACCGGTGGTCTGAAGCACCGCGCCAAACTCGACGGCAACGATCAGCTTGCCAATTTCGCGGCGACTTTGGAGAAGGTGGTTGTGGACACAGTTGAGGCCGGCCAGATGACCAAAGACCTCGCCCTGCTTGTTGGCCCCGATCAAAAGTGGCTCACCACCGAAGGCTTCCTTGAGGCGGTTGACGCTAACTTGAACGCCGCAATGTAAATCATTGCGATAAAACGAATAAAGCCCTCTGCCCTGCAGAGGGCTTTTCTTTTTGAGCAGGATAGATAGGGTCGCGCTCATGACGCAAACTTCTCTCCCACCGACATCAGATCACAGCCTTGTCGAAGACAGTCAGGCCTTCGTGCTTGGCACGTCCCTTGCCGCACTCAGCGTGCAGATGCTCGGGCATTTGGGCCTGATCACGGGGCAAACTGCCGGCCTCGCAGTCTTGCTCAGCTACATGACGGGCGCGCCTTTCGCGCTGACCTTTTTTGTCATCAACATCCCCTTTTACGTTCTCGGTTGGCTGCGCATGGGGCCGCGCTTTACCTTACGCACCTTCGTGGCCGTCGCACTCGTTTCGGCCATTTCGCTCATATTGCCTGACGTCATTAGCTTTGACACACTCCATCCCGCCGTTGGCGCGGCCTATGCTGGCGCCTTTGCCGGGATTGGGCTTCTTGTGCTGTTCCGGCATGCAACGAGCCTCGGCGGTGTCGGAATTGCCGCGCTTTATGTCCAGGACAGACTTGGCATCCGTGCGGGATGGGTGCAGCTTGGCTTTGACGCGGTGCTCTTTGCCGCAGCGTTCTTTGTCATCGGCGGGTCTGCCGTTGCATATTCACTTTTGGGCGCGGTGATCACCAATGTCATCATCGCGGTCAACCACAGGCCGGACCGCTATACTGGCCGCTAGGGGATCCGCTATGCCAGTGCATTACATCTACCTTGTCATCGCTGTCATCGCGGAAACCATCGGCACTTCGGCCCTGCAGGCGAGCCAGCAGTTCTCGCGCTTCTGGCCGTCGGTCACGGTCATTATCGCCTATTCGATCGCGTTTTACCTGCTCTCGCTCACGCTTCGCACAATGCCCGTTGGCATAATGTACGCGATGTGGTCTGGCCTTGGGATCGTGTTTATCGCCATCATCGGCTACGTCGTGTTCGACCAAAAGCTCGACCTGCCCGCCATCGTCGGTCTGGTGATGATCGTGGGCGGCATTCTGGTGATAAATCTGCTTTCCAACACATCAACACACTGATCCCGCATTCGCGCGAATTTCCTATGGTGTTTGAGGTCTGCGCAGGATAAGCCGCGCGCAACTCCCGCAAAGGACATCCTCATGGACATTCGCAACATCGCGATCATCGCACACGTTGACCACGGCAAGACCACTCTGGTGGACGAACTTCTCAAGCAATCCGGCACCTACCGCGACAATCAGGCCACGACCGAGCGCGCGATGGACAGCAACGACATCGAGCGTGAGCGTGGTATCACGATCCTCGCCAAAGCCACATCGGTGGAGTGGAAAGGCACCCGGATCAACATTGTGGACACCCCCGGCCACGCCGACTTTGGCGGTGAGGTTGAGCGCATTCTTTCGATGGTTGACGGCGTTGTTCTGCTGGTCGATGCCGCCGAAGGACCGATGCCGCAGACGAAGTTTGTGACCTCCAAAGCGCTCGCCCTCGGCCTGCGCCCGATTGTCGTGCTTAACAAAGTGGACAAGCCTGACGGTGATCCCGACCGCGCACTCGACGATTGCTTTGACCTCTTCGCAAGCCTTGACGCTGACGAACAGCAGCTCGACTTTCCGCATCTTTATGCCTCTGGCCGCAATGGCTGGTGCGATGCCGAACTCGACGGCCCGCGCGAGAACCTTGATGCCCTGTTTGACCTGATCATTGATCACGTAGAACCACCCAAGCAGCAGGCCAATGCGGGCGAGCCGTTCCGCATGCTGGCAACTACATTGGGCGCCGACGCCTTCATCGGGCGCATGCTGACGGGTCGCGTGGAAAGCGGCACCTTGAAAACAGGTGAGACAGTCAAAGCCCTGTCCCGCGACGGCGATAAGATTGAGCAATTCCGCGTGTCCAAGATCATGGCCTTCCGAGGCCTTGAGCAGACAGCGATTGATGAAGCGGTCGCAGGCGACATCGTGAGCCTTGCAGGCATGACCAAGGCCACAGTGGCCGATACCATCTGCGCGGTTGACGTCAATGACGCCATCCCCGCCCAGCCGATTGACCCGCCCACAATCACTGTCACTTTTGGCATCAACGACAGCCCGCTTGCCGGGCGAGATGGCAAAAAGGTACAGTCCCGCGTCATCCGTGACCGCCTGATGAAAGAAGCCGAGACCAACGTTGCGATCAAGATCGCTGACACGCCCGGCGGTGAGGCCTTCGAAGTCTCGGGCCGTGGCGAATTGCAGATGGGCGTGCTGATTGAGAACATGCGCCGCGAGGGGTTTGAGCTGTCGATCTCCCGCCCTCAGGTCATCTTTACCGAGGTGGACGGCCAACGGATGGAGCCTGTCGAAGAAGTCACCATTGACGTGGACGATGAATACTCCGGCGCCGTGATCGAAAAACTGACCGGTCCGCGCAAAGGCGATCTGGTTGAGATGAAGGCCGCAGGTGCTGGCAAAACGCGGATCATCGCGCATGTCCCCTCACGTGGGCTGATTGGATACCACGGCGAATTTCTTACCGATACGCGTGGATCTGGTGTGCTGAACCGCATCTTCCACGGTCATACGGCGCACAAGGGCAAAATCGAGGGCCGCCGCCAGGGTGTCTTGATCTCGATGGAAAACGGGACTGCGGTGGCCTATGCGCTTTGGAACCTTGAAGAGCGCGGCAAGATGTTCGTGAACCCGCAGGACCCCGTCTATCAGGGCATGATCATCGGCGAGCATAGCCGTGATAACGATCTGGAAGTGAACCCGCTAAAGGGCAAAAAACTGACCAACGTCCGCGCCTCGGGCACCGATGAAGCCGTTCGCCTCACCCCACCCGTTGTGATGTCACTCGAGCAGGCCATTGCCTATATCGACGATGATGAGCTGGTGGAAGTGACACCAAGCGCAGTACGCCTGCGTAAGCGTCACCTTGATCCACACGAGCGCAAGCGCGCCGCCAAAGCGGCCAGCTAGGGTCGAATTTTCACCAATTCGACCCGCTTCCAAATTTCGCGAAATTTGGCGCGGTCACTCGCTCGTTTCGACAATCATCAGCTCACGCTCGGATGCATCCCGCGCGTGGCTCAGCGCCTCTTGATATTCCGGGCTGTGATAGCAGGTTTCCGCGGCTTCCACCGATGGGAACTTGGCCACCACATTGCGAGGACGTTCCCGCCCTTCGAGTTGCACGAACTTGCCACCGCGCGCGATAAAGCGGCCTCCGTGTTTTTCCACAGCCGGGCCCGCAAGTTCCGCATATCGCCCATAGGCGTCAGCATCCGTCACGGTGACGTGTGCGATCCAAAGTGCAGGCATTAGAGTTCCTCCAGAGTTGCTTTGACAGCAGCGATGGCCGCTGTGGCGTTATCTGCACTCGCCGCACCGCCCTGAGCCATATCTGGACGGCCACCGCCGCCCTTCCCACCCAGTTCAGTTACCGCGACGCGCAGCAGATCGACCGCGTTGACCCTGTCCGTCAGATCAGTTGTGACCCCGCAGGCAATCGCAGCTTTGCCGCCCGCATCGGCGATGAGCAAGACGACACCGCTGCCCGCGCGCTCCTTGAATTGATCAACGAGGGCAGGCAGGTCTTTGCCAGACACACCGCTCAGGGCCTGCCCCATAAAGCATAGGCCATTGACCTCCTCTTGCGCCGCGCCATCTGACCCGCCGCCGCCCATCGCGAGATCGCGGCGCAGCTGCGCCACCTCGTTGGCGAGAGCCTTGCGTTCGTCCATTAGCGCACGCACCCGGTCCACAACCTCGCCCGCCGGAGTTTTCATCGCCAGCGCCACTTCGGCCAAACGCTGATCCTGCCTGCGCAGGTAATCGACCGCAGCCTGCCCGGTCAGCGCCTCAATCCGGCGCACACCTGCGGACGAGGCGCTATCGCCCAATGTCACAAACAGCCCGATGTCGCCGGTCTGCTGCACATGCGTGCCGCCGCACAGCTCCAGCGAGTAAACATCGCCCGACGCGCCCTTGCCCGAGCCGGTCTCTCGGCCCATGGACACGACCCGAACCTCATCACCATACTTTTCGCCAAACAAGGCCTGTGCGCCGATTCCGCGCGCATCATCCGGCGTCATGATCCGGGTCTCCACCGGTGTGTTCTGGCGGATATAGGCGTTCACTTCGCGCTCAACATTTTCGATCTGCTCGAGCGTCAAAGCTTTACCATGGCTAAAATCAAAGCGCAGACGATCGGGCGCATTGAGAGAGCCCTTCTGCGCAACATGGTCGCCCAATGCATTGCGCAACGCCTCGTGCAACAGATGGGTGGCGCTGTGGTTGGCGCGGATCATGCTGCGGCGATTGCGATCCACAGAGAGGGCCGCACCCTGCCCGGGCGTCACTGTCCCTTGCGTGACGGTGCCAAGGTGGATGAAGAGCCCAGTCACCTTCTTCGTGTCCGTGATCTCAACGGTTCCTGTCTCTGTCGTTAGGGTGCCACTATCCCCAACCTGACCGCCAGATTCCGCATAGAAAGGCGTCTGGTTCAGAACGACTTGCACGTCATCCCCTTTACGCGCCTCTTTGCCTTCTGCCCCGTCAAGAACGAGGGCCGCGATCTGGCCTTCGGCGGTTTCCGTATCGTAGCCAAGGAATTCGGTTGTGCCATGCTTGTCTGCAATATCGAACCATACGGTGGCGTCTGCGGCCTCGCCGGTGCCGGACCATGCGGCACGCGCCTTGGCCTTTTGTTCGGCCATTGCGGCGCCAAAGCCCTCGGTGTCGACGCTTCGGCCCTGCTCGCGCAAGGCGTCTTGTGTCAGGTCCAGCGGAAAACCGTACGTGTCGTAGAGCTTGAACGCCGTAGCCCCTGGCAACGGCGCGCCGTCCGGCAGCCCTGCGACCTCATCGCCCAAAAGCTTCAACCCGCGGTCCAAGGTTTGTTTGAAACGCACTTCCTCGTTCAGCAGCGTCTCTTCAATCATCCGCTGGCCCTGACCCAATTCTGGGTAAGCTCCGCCCATCTGCTGCACCAATGCGGGCACAAGGCGATGCATCACGGGGTCCTTGGCGCCGAGCAGATGTGCGTGGCGCATCGCGCGGCGCATGATCCGGCGCAGCACGTACCCACGGCCTTCATTCGACGGCAACACACCCTCGGCAATCAGGAAGGACGTTGAACGAAGGTGGTCTGCAATGACGCGGTGGTGGACAATGATGTCATCTTCTACGCCAGTTGATGTCGCATGCGCGCTCGCCTCAACCAAGGCGCTCATCAGGTCCGTCTCAAAGACGTTATTCGTTCCCTGCAAAAGCGATGAAATGCGCTCCAGCCCCATGCCCGTGTCGATGCTTTGCTTAGGCAGTTCGGTCAGCGAACCGTCTTCATGCTGCTCATTCTGCATGAAGACGAGATTCCATATCTCGATGAAGCGGTCACCGTCTTCCTCGGGCGAGCCGGGAGGGCCGCCCCAAATATGATCGCCATGGTCATAAAAAATCTCAGTGCATGGGCCACAAGGGCCGGTTGGCCCCATACGCCAGAAATTGTCATCTGTGGCGATGCGGATGATCCGGTCATCAGGGAGCCCAGCCACCTTCTTCCAAAGATCAGCCGCTTCATCATCAGTGTGATAGACCGTCACCAAAAGTTTCTCTGCGGGGATGCCCAACTCTTTGGTCACCATCTCCCAGGCATAGGGGATCGCGTCAGCCTTGAAGTAATCGCCAAAGCTGAAATTTCCCAACATCTCAAAGAACGTCAGGTGCCGCGCGGTCATCCCGACGTTATCAAGGTCATTGTGTTTGCCGCCGGCGCGCACGCATTTCTGGCTTGTTGTGGCCCGGGTATAATCGCGTGTTTCAACCCCTGTGAAGAGGTTCTTGAACTGCACCATCCCGGAGTTGGCAAACATCAGTGTGGGGTCATTGCGGGGCACCAGCGGGCTTGACGCCACCGCCGCGTGACCCTGGCTCTGAAAGTAATTCAGGAAGGTCGAACGAATATCGGCAAGGCTTGTCATGGCTCTCTCACTGGTTTGAAACAGAAGTTTGCCACAGATAGCCCTGCCACCAGGAACTGTCTACGCGAAACGAAAGAAGGGGCCGCCATGGCGACCCCTTCCCATCAATTCATTCAGTAAGCGGGCTTACATATCGACGAGGCTATCGTCGTCATCCTCGACCTTTTCGACCTCTGGCATATCAAAGTCGAGGCCATGAGCCGCGCGGATCTTATCCTCAATCTCATGCGCAATGGCCGGGTTCTCTTTGAGGAAGGTTTTGGAGTTCTCCCGCCCCTGCCCGATCCGTTCATCCCCGTACGAGAACCAAGCGCCAGACTTTTCGACGATTCCCGCCTTCACACCTAGGTCCAAAAGCTCGCCCGTTTTGGAGATGCCTTCGCCATACATGATGTCAAACTCAACCTGCTTAAACGGCGGGGCCACCTTGTTTTTGACGACCTTGACGCGCGTGGCGTTGCCAACCACCTCATCCCGGTCCTTCAGCGCGCCGATGCGGCGGATGTCGAGGCGGACGGAGGAGTAGAACTTCAGAGCATTACCGCCCGTTGTCGTCTCGGGGCTGCCGAACATGACGCCGATTTTCATGCGTATCTGGTTAATGAAAATACACATACACCCTGAGCGGTTGATGGAGCCGGTCAGCTTGCGCATTGCCTGGCTCATCAGGCGGGCGTGCACACCGACGCTGCTGTCACCCATATCGCCCTCAAGCTCGGACTTGGGCGTCAACGCCGCGACTGAGTCCACGATAACCATGCTCACCGCGCCGGACCGCACCAACGTGTCCACAATCTCAAGCGCCTGCTCGCCCGTGTCAGGCTGCGAAATCAGCAACTCATCAAGGTTCACGCCAAGCTTCTTTGCATATGTCGGATCAAAAGCATGTTCGGCATCGACAAAGGCGCAAACGCCACCCTTTTTCTGCTCTTCAGCGATGGCGTGCAGGGTCAGCGTTGTCTTACCTGAGGACTCCGGCCCGTAAATCTCGACGATCCGCCCTTTGGGCAGGCCGCCAATGCCAAGCGCGATATCAAGGCCAAGAGAGCCAGTCGACGTCGCCTCAATATCAGGCATCTGGTTCTGGCCACCAAGGGTCATGATAGATCCCTTGCCGAACTGGCGCTCAATCTGCGCCAAAGCGCTGTCCAGCGCCTTTTGCTTGTCAGCGGTTTTCTTGTCTGTCATCGGAAGAATATCTGCCATTGCCATTTGTTTGGCTCCTTATTTCACAGCCCCCCGGGGGCCACAATCACTGCGTATGTTCTTGTCCTGTTCTCATTCGTATGAGACCAAAAGAAGAACATTTCAAGTAAAATCGTCCTGCTCTACTTTTTGGCTGACGTGGTTAAGAAAACGTTGATGATGAAGAAAAACCTAAAGGTAAGCGGCTAAATGCTCGTATTCTGGAAAGAAAAACTGGTTTTGCTGGCCGTGCCCAAGACTGGAACTACCGCTCTGGAAGGGGCTCTTGCGCCCAAAGCGTCGATGGTTTTGCGCGATCCGCCGCACCTCAAGCACAGTCCGGTCTACCGGTATCAGCGATTCTTGGAGCCGTTTTTCGATAAGGCTGGCGGGCAAGTGATGGAGACCGTCGCGGTGGTGCGCCATCCGGTGGACTGGCTGTCCAGCTGGTATCGCTACCGCTCACGCGACGCTCTCCACGGACATGAGAACAGCACCAAAGACATTAGCTTTGACACTTTCGTCGATGAGTACTGCAAGGGCAAACCCGCCCCTTTCGCGCAAGTTGGGTCACAGGCGCAATTCATCCGCGGGCCAAAGGGTGATCTCAGCGTTGATCACCTGTTCCGATATGAAGATATGCCTGCCCTGCTAGGCTTTCTTGAGGGCAGACTTGGCTGCGACATCACCTTGCCGCGGCTCAATGTCTCGCCGGTCGGAGAGGCGACGCTGTCCGAGAAAACGCGCGATAAACTCGAACGTAAACGCGCTGCGGAGTTTGAGATTTGGGATCAAGCTGGGGAGTAGTGGCGGACAGACAGGGATTCGAACCCTGGAGACGGTCTCCCGCCTACACACTTTCCAGGCGTGCGCCTTCGACCACTCGGCCACCTGTCC
>JAHDDU010000053.1 GCA_020629175.1 Flavimaricola sp.
AGGACGTCGGGGTCTCGGGAAATGTGTATTCCCGAAATGAAGCCATGGGGTTGTGTCGCGGTTTCTGCAATACCTACACTACCTCTTGGGTTGGTATTCGACGGGTCATCTACATGAACTTTATGACCATAGTGCGCCTCGGCCAATTTCTTTGCTTCATCCGCATTTGCGGCGCAGAATGAGCGCGTTCCAACCCATTTGGGTGAAGGTTCGTGCCCATCAATTTTTTCGAATTCGATCTCTGGCCCATACCAAACGGGGATCTGATGCCCCCACCACAGCTGGCGCGAGATGCACCACGGCTCGATGTTTTCGAGCCAGTGGTAGTACACCTTTTCGCCGCTCTCGGGCATGATTTTGGTCCGGCCTTCTTTCACTGCCTCCAGCGCGGGGCCGACGATTTGGGCGGTGTCGACGAACCATTGGTCGGTCAGCATCGGCTCAATGACGACTTTGGAGCGGTCGCCAAAGGGCTGCATGATGGGTTTGTCTTCGACGTAGGCGATTTCGCTTTCGATGCCGACGCGCTCTTCGACCTCCAGCGCCTCAAAGGCGGGGTTCGGGTTCATAACGGCGTTGCCTTCGGCGGTGATCGCCTCCACCACTTTTGCGCGGGCTTCGAACCGGTCGAGGCCGCGGTATTCGTCGGGCACGAGGTTCATCGCCGCGATCTTGGCCTCGTCAAAGCTTTCCTCGCCGTTGGCGATACGCTGGGCCGTCGCAGCCTCTTCGGCGTAGGGTTTGCCGTCGGCGCGCATGGCCCCCTTCGTGTCCATCAGAGAGTACATCGGGATGTTGCCGCGCTTGGCAACCTCGTAGTCGTTGAAGTCATGCGCGCCGGTGATTTTGACGGCACCGGAGCCGAAATCAGGATCGGGGTAGGGATCGGTGATGATGGGGATCAGGCGACGGTGCTCTTTTGGCCCCACGGGAATTTCACAGAGTTTCCCGACGATTGGCGCGTAACGCTCATCCTTGGGGTTCACGGCAACCGCGCCGTCACCAAGCATGGTTTCGGGCCGGGTTGTGGCGATAGAGATGTAGTCGCGCTCCTCAGACAGAGTAACGTTGCCGTCCTCGTCTTTCTCCTCATAGGTATAGGTGGCCCCCTCGGCGAGCGGGTATTTGAAGTGCCACATGTGGCCCGCGACTTCTTTGTTCTCGACCTCCAGATCGGAAATTGCGGTTTCAAAATGCGGGTCCCAGTTCACCAAGCGCTTGCCGCGGTAGATGAAGCCCTTGTTATACATATCGACAAAGACCTTGATCACCGCGTCATGGAAATTGCCGGGCTTTTCACCTTCGGGCGCGGTTTCAGCGCCCGACATGGTAAAGGCCGAGCGCTCCCAATCCATCGAATGGCCCATGCGGCGGGCCTGCTGTTCGATGATGCCGCCGGAATTCTGCTTCCAGTTCCAGACGTGGCCGAGGAATTCCTCTCGGCCCATATCAGTGCGTTTGGGCATTTGCCGTTCGGCCAGGTCTTTTTCCACCATCAGCTGCGTGGCGATGCCTGCGTGATCAAGGCCGGGCTGCCAGAGCGTGTCAAATCCCTGCATCCGTTTCCAGCGGATCAGAATGTCCATCAGCGTTTGGGAAAACGCGTGGCCCACGTGCAAAACGCCGGTGACGTTAGGGGGCGGCAGCATGATGCAATAGGTCGATGCCTCGGGTTTGGCATTCACCCCAGCCTTGAAGCATCCAGCCTCTTCCCACGCTTGGTAGAGCGCGGTTTCGCGGGTGGCAGCGTCAAATGTCTTTTCCATCGGCATGGGGGCGTCCCTTCGGTCTGATCCGGGGGAGGGAATAGACCGGTTGCGGCCTAAGGAAAAGAGGGCATCGTCGGGTGGGTCAGGCCACCAGCGGCTCGCGCGCGCCGGGGCGGATCACGGCGGGGTCATAGGGCTCGCGGGCGAAGACCTTACGCACCATGGGGACGAAGTGCTCAATGGGCAGGGTGTCGTAGGCCGGATCGAAAGAGCTTTGGTCCCAGCGCTCGCAGAATGTCGCGCAATCGTCGAAATACGGATGCCCCGCATAGGCCTGCCGTTTCTCGGGGTCTGCACCGACATGTTCGCCGTAGTAGACCAGCTGGAAATCCCCGTGCTTTTCCACGACCCAAGTGACCTGTTCGCGCACGAAGGGGCGCAGGATGGTCGCCGCATATTCATCGTGATTGTAGGGGGCGTAAATGTCGCCGATATCATGCAGCAGGGCCGCGACGATCCAATCGATGTCCGCGCCGTCGCGTTCGGCGCGGGTGGCCGATTGCAGGGAATGACCGAGGCGGGTGATCTGATACCCTGACAGACCTTCATCAAGTTCGACCAGCGCTTTGAGCAGGCGGTCGGCGGTGCCTTTGGTATGGTCAATTTCGTGCGCGGTCAGGAAATCGTAATCCTCCTTATCGCCGTCTTTCATTGCGGTGAATTTGACCTGATCCATCATGCCTCTGCCTTGTCGTAAAAGCTGCTTGCGCCCTTTGCGCCGCGCATCATGACCTTTGTTTGCAATCTGCGCACCTCTTCATAATGCGCCAGCGCCTCGGGCGTGAAGGGCGTCTTTGGCGCGGGGTTGTGCTGCCAGTTGTCATGGGCGTCTGCCCCTCGGACGAGGTGGGCGTAGTCACGCTCGCCGCCGGATTTGACGATGTCGGGGCTAAGATAGCGGATGACCACGCCGATCCGTCTGTCGTCCGAGGTATTTGGGCCGGACCCATGGATCGTCAGCCCGTGATGCAGGCTGATCTCACCGGGGTTGAGCGTGAGGGCGACCTTGTCCTCCTCGGCCACATCAACGCGGATTTCCTGCCCGCGAGAGAGCAGGTTGTCCTCATCAAACGTATCGTGATGCTGCAGGATCGGGCTTTTGTGGCTGCCGCGCACAACGTCCATGCAGCCGCTGTCCCGGTTGGCTGGCGACAGGGCGAGCCAAGCCGTTGTTAGCCCATCAATTTCACCCATGCCCCAATAGGCGAGGTCCTGATGCATGGTCACCACGGCCTTGGTGCGCGGCTCTTTTATCAGAAACTCCACCGAGTAGAGCATAATGTTGGGACCGAGTACCCCTTCGACAGCGTCAAGAATGCCCGCGTGGCTGCCCATCTCATGGGCGATGGGCATGACGATCTGGGCGTTGATGCGTTTGTATGTGTTGAGCGGCAGATCGAGGCCATTGTCGAGCCACTCTGCCTCAAACGCCTCAAGCCGGGTACGCAGGTCCGCGGCGTCGTCTTCGCTCATCACCCGGATGGGAAAAAGGTAGCCATCCTCGCGGTAGGCGGCTTGTTGGGCGGGCGTGAGGTGGGATGAGATCATGCGGGTCCTCCGAAATTTTGAGAGCAGCCTGCGAAACGATCTTGGCGCCGTCTGGCCCAAAAACGACATCACTGTCACTGGACAGCACCGCCCGGCCCGCTAGGGTCTGCGCGAGCGGTATGAGGGAGCAAGCCCATGGAGAAATTCGGCAAAAGCCAATCGGTCAAACGTACGGAAGATGTGCGGTTTTTGACCGGGCAAGGGCGCTATGTGGACGATATCGCCCCACAGGGCGCGTTGACCGGCTTTGTGGTGCGGTCGCCCATCGCGCACGGTGAAATCGTGGCCATCAACGCCGATGATGCGCGCGATTTGCCGGGGGTTCATCTGGTGCTGACAGCGCAGGATCTGGCTGAAGCGGGACTGGATGTGGATATGTCCGGCGCGGGCGTTGGCAACATCGATGGGACGAAGGGTGCTGCCCCCTTGCGCCCCATTTTGGCGCAAGGTCGGGCCCGGCACGTTGGCGAAGCTGTGGCCTTTGTCGTTGCTGATACTCCGATGCTGGCGAAGGATGCTGCCGAACTTATTGAATTGGATTTCAATGATTTGGAGGTGCATGTTGATGTGTCTCTGGGCGGTGCAGAGCTGCACGCGGAGGCACCGCAAAACCTCGCCTTTAACTATGGGTTGGGTGACAAGGCGGCGGTTGATGTGGCGCTGGCGGGCGCGGCCCATGTGGTTACCGTTGACGTGCCGGACAATCGCATCATCGCCAACGCGATGGAGCCACGCGGGTGCTATGCAGAGCCTGAAGGTGACCGGTTGCATGTGTGCGTGAACGGTCAGGGTGTTTGGGGGCCAAAGAAGGATATCGCCCGCGTCTTGGGCATTCCAGCGAGCGATATTCGTGTGACAAACCCTGACGTCGGCGGCGGCTTTGGGATGAAGGCATTCAGCTACCCCGAGATGATGCTGGTGGCCCATGCGGCGCGCGTCTTGGGCCAGCCCGTGAACTGGATGAGCGAGCGGACAGAAGCGATGCTGTCAGACAACGCCGGGCGTGATCTGGTGACGACGGCGACGCTGGGCTTTGACGCGGAGCATCGGCTGATCGCCTATCAGGTTGAGACGCTGGCGAATATGGGGGCCTATAACTCTGGTTTCGCTCAATTTATCCAGACTGAGCTGTTCTCGAAGGTACTGCCCGGAACCTATGATGTGCAAACCGTTTGGATGAACACCAAAGGCGTTTACACCAACACCACACCGGTGGATGCGTATCGGGGTGCAGGGCGGCCTGAGGCGATCTTTGTTTTGGAACGCGCGATGGATTTCGCAGCGCGGGAGCTGGGCGTTGATCCTTGGGACCTGCGGCGCAAGAATTTCATCCGGCCCGATCAGTTCCCTTACACTTCGGCCACCGGCGTGACCTATGACGTGGGCGAGTTTGCCAAGGTCTTGAACCGCGCAGAGGCCGAGGGTGACCGGGCTGGATTTGCAGCGCGCAAGGCGGCCTCAGCCGCGCACGGCAGGCTCCGGGGGCAGGGGCTGTGCTACTACATCGAGAGTATTCTGGGCGATCCGTCCGAGACGACGACGGTAGTTTTCAAAGACGGTGGCGCAGAAATTCATGTGGGTACGCAGTCGAACGGGCAGGGGCATGAAACGGTATTTGTGCAATTTTTGACTGATCACACGGGCATTCCGGCCGACAAGATTGCATTTGTGCAAGGCGACAGTGACATTATTCCCAAGGGCGGCGGTACTGGTGGGTCGCGGTCTGTGACGGTTCAGAATGCGGCAACGCTGGCGACGGTGGATAAAATTATCTCAAGCTTTTCGGTCTTTCTGGCAGAGGAATATGGTGTCGCGGCCGAGGACGTCAGCTTTGACGATGAGCAGTTCCGTATTCCGGGCTCGAACCTCACGCCCACCGTTTTGGAAGTTGCCGATATTGCAGCCGAGCGCGGGCGCGATGATCTGTTGAAACATTCCGCGCGGATCACGCTTGAGGCGCGCAGCTTTCCCAATGGCGCCCATGTGGCCGAGGTTGAGATTGATCCCGAGACCGGTGTGGTGGTGGTGGATCGCTACACGGTCGTTGATGATTTTGGTAATCTTATCAACCCGATGCTTGCCGAGGGGCAGGTGCATGGCGGGGTGGCTCAGGGGCTTGGTCAGGCGATCACGGAGCGGGTGGTGTTTGACAGCGAAGGGCAGCTTTTGACGGCGACTTTCATGGATTACGCTATGCCACGGGCGGACACGATGCCGTGGGTAGACTTTCATTCCGAGCCAACACCCTCAAAGTATAACCCCATGGGCATGAAAGGGTGCGGCGAGGCTGGCACCGTTGGCGCCCTCGCCGCTGTAACGAACGCGGTGCAAGATGCGGTCTGGGAGCTTGGGCTGCGACATATGGAAATGCCGTTCACCCCGCACAGGGTCTGGGCAATGTTAGAGGAGGCGCGGCACGGTGCCGATACGTGACTGGTTTCTAGGGCTGATTGACCGCAAGCCCCGCGTCAAAGAGACAGCGGGCGTTGTGCGGGGGCCTGCGACCCATGTCATCATTCTTGACGGCACCATGTCTTCCCTGCGCCCCGGGTGCGAGACCCATGCAGGCACGACTTACAAGCTGTTGCGCGAGCGAGGTTACCGCGCAGGGCTGACCGTTTACTACGAGGCAGGCATTCAGTGGCGCGACTGGAGCGGGGCGCTAGACGTGATGATGGGGCGCGGTATCAATCGTCAGATTGAACGGGCTTACGGCGTTCTCGCCTCGCGCTGGAAACCCGGCGACAGGATTGTGCTGATCGGCTATTCGCGCGGCGCTTACGCGGTGCGATCCCTGGCGGGGGTGCTGGGCGAAATCGGACTGCTTAAATCGCATCACGCGACCACGCGAAACGTGACGCAGGCCTATCGCCATTACCGGCAGAACATTCACGGAGAGGCGGCTGAGGCGTTTTCCGAGGCGTTTTGCCATAGAGATGTGGAGGTCGAAGCCGTCGCCGTGTGGGACACAGTCAAGGCGTTGGGTCTGCGGCTGCCGGGACTGTGGCGGTGGTCAGAGGCCACGCATAGTTTTCACAACCATACGCTCGGAGAGCACGTGCGGAACGGGTTCCACGCGCTGGCGCTGAATGAAACGCGAGAGGCATTTGCGCCGGTCATTTGGGATACGTCACGCAACTACGCTGGACACATTGAGCAAGTCTGGTTTCGTGGGTGCCACGGCGACGTTGGTGGGCAAGTGATGAATTTTGCAGACGCGCGGCCTTTGGCGAACATTTCGCTGGTGTGGATGCTCAAGCGGCTTGAGATGTGCAAAGTACCATTGCCTGACAATTGGGCGGATCGATTTACCGTGGACGCAACGGCGCCATCCGCAGGCAATTGGTCCAATTGGGGTTGGTTGCTTTTGTCGCGCCGCAAGCGTGTCGTCGGCGAAGATACATCCGAAGAAATTCACCCATCAGTACCAGACGCGATGCGGAAGAAATATCTCTCCGAAGAGATCGTGACGGGACCGCAGGTCGCTCGCGCTTAGGCCACGCGCTCCAAAGCGCGGCGCGATGTGAGGCCGAGGGCGCGGCAGACATCGCGGGTCAGTTCGGGTTTGTTGAGCGTGTAGAAATGCAGGTGATCCACGCCACCCTGGACCAAATCATCGCAGAGTTCCGAAGCCAGTGCTGTGGCGAGCAAATCCTGGGTGCCATCGCGCATCGCATTGTCAAATGCATCCGCGATCAGTGGGGGGATGTGAGTGCCGCAGGCTTTCGCGAATTTGGCTGCACCCGTCCAGTTTTCAATTGGCAAGATGCCGGGGATGATAGGGGCGTTGATCCCTGCTGCGGCACAGGCGTCCCTGAACCGAAAGAAGGTATCAGCCTCAAAGAAAAATTGCGTAATAGCGGAGGACGCGCCCGCGTCGATCTTGCGTTTGAGGTGCGCGATATCGGCAGACAAGTCTGCTGCTTCGGGGTGCTGTTCCGGGTAGGCCCCCACACGGATAGTGAATTTGCCCGTCTCGGCCAAGGCGGCGATCAGGTCGACCGAGCCTTCGAACCCCCCCTTTGCTGGAGTGAAGGCCCCGGAGCCCTTAGGCGGGTCGCCGCGAAGGGCCACAATCTCGGTGACGCCTGCGGTGGCGTATTGATCAGCGATTTCCATCGTTTCGGCCCGCGTTGCGTTCACACAGGTCAGATGCGCGGCAACAGGCAAGCCAAAGGTATCATGGATCGCGCCCACCGCCTCATGCGTCAGCGTCCGCGTTGTGCCGCCTGCGCCGTACGTGACGGACACAAAGGCCGGATCAAAAGGGGCCAACGTGCCGATACAGTCCCACAGCCGGAACGAGGCCTGTAGTGTTTTGGGCGGAAAGAACTCAAATGACACGGCGGGCTGGGGCATGGAACTTCCTCTGGTTGACGCCCTGCTTTTTTCACGCGATGGAAGGTGAGGCAAATTCATAAACCTCAGCACGATAATGAGGTTGGTTCATGTAAGGGGTGCGCCTATGCATATCGAGTTCCGGCACTTGCGCACGATCAAGGCCATCCACGATACAGGCGGCCTTGCGCGGGCGGCGGATGTTTTAAACATCACCCAATCGGCACTAAGCCATCAGATCAAAGGGATTGAGACGCAGGCCGGGGTCGAACTTTTCGTGCGCCGTTCCAAACCGCTGAAACTGTCATCGGCGGGCATGAAACTGCTTGCCGCGGCCGAGCGGATTTTGCCGCAAGTGGCCGAACTTGAAGCGGAATTTGAGGGGCTGGTCGCTGGCAAGGCGGGGCGGCTGCATATCGCAATTGAATGCCACGCGTGCTTTGAATGGCTCTTCCCGGTGCTGGAACAGTTCCGCAAGGCCTGGCCCGAGGTCGATGTTGATATCCGGCCCGGCCTCGCCTTTGAGGCGATGCCCGCGCTCAAGCGTGAGGAGGTCGATCTTGTCGTGACCTCTGATCCAGAGGCTTTGCCGCAGACAGATTTCACGCCGCTCTTTGATTATGATCCGGTGTTCGTTGCGGCGGCCTCTCATCCATTGGCCGCCAAATCCGCCATTTCTGCTGAGGATTTTGCAGGCGAGACGTTGATCACATACCCTGTTGATCGCCCTAGGCTCGACATTTTCAGCCAGCTTTTGACGCCAGCGAAGGTAGAGCCTGCAGAGGTCCGGCAGGTGGAGCTGACCGCGGTGATCCTGATGCTGGTGGCGTCCAACCGGGGGGTATCGGTACTGCCGGACTGGGTTGTGCGCCAGGTACGCTACAATGCCGATTACGTCACCCGCCCGCTTGTGGCTCTCGATGGCTCAACCGGTATCACCCGCAGGCTCTATGCCGCGACGCGGACCGAGGAGACGACGCTGCCCTTTATGTCCCATTTGATCCGGTTGGCCCGGCAAGAAGTTGTAAAGTTGCAAAGACCCTGAGATGCCTGAGTATGTTCGATATCTGACGCACCCCGAAGTGGTGATTGACCCCGAAACGCCAGTTGGAAAGTGGGGGTTGAGTGAGAAGGGTCATTCCCGTGTGCAGTTTTTGGCGCTTTCCGCCAGCAGGGTGTTGTCTGGCACGCGCTCGGTTATATCCAGCGGTGAGGTCAAGGCGATGGAAGCGGGCGCGCCCTTGGCGAAAGCTATGCGGTGCCGGTTTGAAATCCATCAGGGCATGCATGAGAATGACCGCTCCTCCACCGGATATCTGCCGCGTGAGCAGTTTGAGACTATGGCCGACGCCTTCTTTGCCGAGCCGCATGTCAGCGTAAAAGGCTGGGAACGGGCCGTGGATGCACAGGCGCGTATCTGCCGGGCGGTTGAGGATGCGCTGCGTCATGCGCCTGCGGGTGATATTCTATTGGTGGGGCATGGCGCCGTCGGCACGTTGCTGTTGTGTGCAACGGACGGGCGGGCGATTGACCGCTGCCATGATCAACCTGGCGATGGCGGTGGCAATGCGTTCACCTTTTCGCGTGACGACCGAAAGATCGTGCAGGACTGGACGCCGATGGAGCAGCTCAGGCCATTGCGTTAGGTCAGCGTCCAGCCTATACGCCGCCTCTGATCTGATCGATACGAGGCACACAATGGCTGGCAGCGCAAATCTCAACGTGATGATGAAAACGGCCCGCAAGGTCGGGCGCGGTTTGCTGAAGGATTTTGCAGAGGTAGAGCAGCTTCAGGTGTCGACCAAAGGCCCCGGAGATTTTGTCAGCCGTGCGGATCGCAAGGCGGAACAGACCATCCGTGAGGATTTGCTGGCCGCACGCCCCACCTACGGCTTCCTTGGCGAAGAGGGTGGTGAGCTGGAGGGGAGCGACCCCACGCGTCGCTGGATTGTCGATCCGCTTGATGGGACCACGAACTTCCTGCACGGGCTGCCGCATTGGGCTGTGTCCATCGCGCTTGAGCATAAGGGACAGCTGGTCGCTGGGGTGGTCTATGACCCTGTGAAGGACGAGATGTTTTATGCCGAGAAGGGTGAAGGCGCCTGGATGAATGAGCGCCGCATTCGTGTTTCGGCCCGGTCTCGGATGATCGAGAGCATTTTTGCGACGGGTATCCCGTGGGCCGGGCGCCGGAACTTGCCCGTCGTACTGCAAGACCTCGCGCGGATCATGCCGATCTGTGCGGGTGTGCGCAGGTTCGGTGCGGCCTCGCTGGATTTGGCCTATGTGGCTGCCGGCCGTTACGAAGGGTTCTGGGAACGCGATCTGAATATCTGGGACGTTGCCGCAGGGATGGTCATCGCGACAGAAGCCGGCGCGCTCAGCGGGGCGATCCGTGAGGACAAGGATATGCTGGCCGACGGCAGCATGATCGTGGCCAACAACGAGATCTTTGAGACCTTTGCCAAACAGGTTCGCACACGCGAGTGCTAAAGCTCGCGCTCCTGCGGTTCGGTCAAAAGCCGCCGTTCGCTGAGCATCGGATTTAACCTGAGCGCCTGCCGCAGCACCTCTTGTGCTTCATCGTTCCGGTCGAGCGCAATGAGTGTCATTGCAAGGCCCGTCAAAACGCCGAGATGCCGGGGGTCAATCTCTCGTGCCCGTTCCAGATCAACCGCAGCTGCAGCAAAGTCCTGACGCAGGAAATTGGCAAAGGCGCGCTGGTTGTACCCCTCTGCATACTCAGGGCAATAGTCCACAAGATCGTCCAACACATCGCGCGAGCCGAGGAAATCAGCGCTCCGCAATTTGGCGATCCCCTCGTCCAGCATGCGCTGGGCCGCGGCATCGGGGGCGACCAGCCAAAGTTCCCACAATTGCGCGTTCAGCCGAGCGGCGTCGCGCTCGGTCTCGACAAATCGCAGCTGTTGATAGATGTCATCGCGCTCTGCCGTTGTGTCAGCGACGGGCGGGCACATGTTTGCGGCGGCGATTGTGGGGGCGAGTGCCAGTGCGAGTATGAGCTGTTTCATGGCCGAAAAGCTGGCGCAAATTGGCGGGACGTCAAGCCTCGGCGCGGCCATCCTCTTTAACCGCTTGCATGGCCACATGGGTTGATGAGTTGGCGACATGTGGCAGGGATGAGATTTTTTCCCCCAAAACAGCGCGGTAGCTCGCCATATCGCGAGTCCGGACCTTGAGTAGGTAGTCAAAGGCGCCCGCGATCATGTGGCATTGTTCGATCTCGGCGACCTTGGCGACGGCCTGATTAAACGCGCTGAGTGCCGCTTCGCGTGTGTCGCTGAGCTTGACCTCGACGAAGGCGACGTGGTCGCGGCCCAGCTGGATCGGATCTATGATCGCGCGATAGCCTTTGATGGCGCCGATTTCCTCCAACCGCTTCAGGCGCGCCTGCACCGGGGACTTGGACAGCCCGACCTGACGGGCAAGTTCTGTGACAGAAATCCTGCCATCTTGGGCGAGCACGTCGATCATCTTCAGATCAAAGGTATCGAGCTTGTAGGTCTTTTGGGTCATGTTGTGTCATTTTTCGAGCTGTTTGATCTGGATATTTCGAAATCAAAGGGCAAAATACTCCTAGCGTCGCGATATCGTGGGCCATATTCCTAGGGAGGTCAATCCATGTCAGTTGAGCAATCTCGCGCGGCGTTTGATCAAGGCATGTATCCAGATGAACAGCCGGTGATAGACCGTTTGATCGGCGAAGCCGCTCTTTCTGCTAAGGATCGCAAGGCCATCGTCGCAAAAGGTGCGGCCTATGTTCGGCATATCCGCGAGGCAGCGGAGCCGGGATTGATGGAGGTGTTCCTCGCCGAATACGGCCTCTCGACGGACGAAGGGGTGGCCCTCATGTGTTTGGCTGAGGCGCTCTTGCGCGTGCCGGATGCCGAAACGATGGATGATCTTATCGAGGACAAAATTGCACCCTCAGACTGGGGCAAGCATCTGGGACAATCAGCGTCGTCGCTGGTCAACGCCTCGACCTGGGCCTTGATGCTGACGGGGCGTGTTCTGGGGACAGAGGCAGAGGGGATCACGGGGCAACTGCGTTCGGCGGTCAAACGCCTGGGCGAGCCGGTGATCCGCACCGCCGTGGCGCGGGCCATGCGTGAGATGGGGCGTCAGTTCGTGCTGGGCGAAGACATTGATGCCGCGATGAAACGGGCACGGGGCATGCAGGACAAAGGGTTCACCTACAGCTATGACATGCTGGGCGAAGCGGCGCGGACAGAGCGGGACGCGAAGGGTTATCATCTGGCCTATTCCGAAGCGATTTCGGCCATCGCGCGGCACTGTACGGCGGACAGCGTCGCAGAGAATCCCGGCATTTCTGTCAAACTTTCGGCGCTGCATCCGCGTTATGAAGAGGCCAAACGGGTTCGGGTCATGGCTGAGTTGGTGCCACGTCTGCGCGCGTTAGCAATCCTTGCCAAATCGGCGGGCATGGGGCTGAACATTGACGCCGAAGAAGCTGACCGGCTCGATCTGTCGCTTGCGGTCATCGATGCGTGCCTCGCGCAGCCGGGGCTGGAAGGCTGGGACGGCTTTGGCGTGGTTGTGCAGGCTTATGGCCCGCGAGCGGGCTATGTCATTGATATGCTGCACGATATGGCCGTGCGGCTGGACCGGCGCATCATGGTGCGGCTCGTCAAAGGGGCCTATTGGGATGCAGAGATTAAGCGTGCGCAGGTCGAGGGGATGCCGGGATTTCCGGTCTTTACCAGCAAGGCTGCAACAGACATCTCTTACATCGCAAACGCCCGCAAATTGCTGGGCATGACGGACCGTATTTACCCGCAGTTTGCGACGCACAACGCGCACACGGTGGCGGCTGTCCTGCATTTGGCGGACGCGTTGGGTGTTGGGCCCGATCAGTTTGAGTTTCAGCGGCTACACGGTATGGGCGAGGCTTTGCATCTGCATGTGTTGCAGACCGAAAAGACGCACTGCCGCATCTATGCGCCGGTTGGTGCACATGAAGATTTGCTCGCCTACCTTGTCCGCCGACTGCTGGAGAACGGCGCGAATTCGAGCTTTGTGAACCAGATCGTTGATGAGGATGTCCCGGCAGAAGAGGTGGCGGCAGACCCGTTCGAGGCCGGACCCAGCGTGCGCATTACGCAGCCAGCGGAATTGTTTGCGCCGGATCGCGCAAACTCGCGCGGGCGGGACGTGATGCACCGCCCGACGCTGGACGCTTTGGACGCGGCGCGTGCTCCGTTTCTAACGGCCCGGTGGGGCAAGACGGGTGCAGAGGTCCGCAACCCGGCGGACGCAGAGGATATCGTGGGCTGGGTAAAGCACGCGACGGCCGAGACCTGCGCTGCCGCGATCCATGCTGCGTCTCCATGGGGCGCCGATGTCACAACCCGCGCTGCGATCCTCAACAAAGTCGCCGATGCCTACGAGGACAACGCGGCAGAGCTCTTTGCCTTGCTGGCGCGAGAGGCAGGTAAGGCCTTGCCTGACTGCGTGGGCGAATTGCGAGAAGCCGTTGATTTTCTGCGGTTCTACGCTCACGAGGCGCAGGGCCTGACATCCAAAGGCCCGCGAGGGATCTGGACTTGCATCAGCCCGTGGAATTTCCCGTTGGCAATCTTCACGGGCCAAATCGCCGCCGCCTTGGCCACTGGCAACGCCGTGCTGGCCAAGCCCGCGCCGCAAACGCCTCTCATTGCGGCAAAGGCTGTTGAGTTGATGCATGCGGCGGGTGTGCCTGTTAAGGCGTTGCAGCTCTTGCCCGGGGGCCCAGAGGTGGGCGCGCTGTTGACGTCTTCGCCGCAGATCGCGGGGGTGGCCTTCACCGGGTCCACGGGGACCGCGCTCAAAATCCGCAGTGCGATGGCCGAGCATTGCACGCCAGGGACACCGCTGATCGCCGAGACGGGCGGGTTGAACGCGATGATTGTGGACTCGACCGCATTGCCAGAACACGCAGTGCGGGACGTGGTCATGTCCGCCTTCCGCTCGACCGGGCAGCGTTGCTCGGCCCTGCGGTGTTTGTACGTGCAAGAGGACATTGCCGCGCCCTTCCTTAGGATGCTGTACGGTGCGATGGACGAGCTCTCGCTTGGCAACCCATGGGACATGTCCACCGATTTGGGGCCGATCATTGATGCCACAGCGCGTGACGGAATCCGCGCCTATATTGAGGATGCCGGCGATCGCGTGCTGCACCAGATCGCGGTGCCTGAGACGGGGCATTTCATCGGACCGACGGTGATCAAAGTGTCCGGCATCGCCGAGATGACGCGCGAGATTTTTGGCCCGGTTCTACATGTGGCGACCTTTGCCGCGTCCGAGTTGGATCAGGTCATCGCAGATATCAACGCAACGGGCTATGGCCTCACCTTTGGTCTGCACACCCGGATTGACGACCGAGTGCAAACCATCGTGGACCGGGTTGAGGCAGGCAATATCTATGTTAACCGCAATCAGATCGGCGCCGTCGTCGGCTCGCAGCCCTTTGGGGGTGAAGGTCTTTCCGGGACTGGCCCGAAAGCCGGAGGGGCGGGGTATCTGCATCGGTTTGTCTTGGATCCCGCGCCGAACACTGTAGTCGGGCCACAGGACCTGCCGGGTCCGACCGGAGAGTCGAACCGATTGACGCGGCACGCGCGCGGCCCAATCCTTTGCGCGGGGCCAACGCCGGAAGATGCGGCGCAACAGGCAGCTGCGGTGGAGGCTTTGGGCGGCGTGGCAGAGATCGCCGTCGCACCGGACCTGTCCCGCCCTGATGTCGCGGGGGTCATCTGGTGGGGGGATGACGCCGAGGGCCGGTTGATGGACAAGCAGCTTTCCCAACGCAGCGGACCCATCGTGCCACTGATCACTGGCATGCCAGACGCGGGCCACGTCTGTCATGAGCGGCACGTTTGCATCGACACAACGGCGGCGGGGGGCAACGCGGCTTTGCTGGCCGAGGTTGCGGCGGTTTAGCCGCTTGACCCCGCGCGGCCCATCGCAGACGGTAGCGCCATGTTTCCAATACGCGATCACAACCCGTCTGAGACCATCCCAGTTGTCACCTACACGCTGCTGGCTCTGAACATTGGTATCTTCCTGATCGGCCTTGCGCTGTATCAGGACAATCGGGCGCTGAACGAGCTGTACTACAACTACGCGATGATCCCCGCCCGGATTTCAGCGGGCGAGAACTACATGAGCCTCGTGACCTCGACCTTTTTGCATGGCGGGTTCATGCATTTGGCCGGTAACATGCTGTTTTTGTGGATATTTGGCGATAACCTCGAAGATGACATGGGGCCTTTGCCGTTTCTGACGTTCTATCTGGCCTGCGGTATCGGCGCGAACCTCGTGCAAATGGGCACCGGTCCATTGTCGCCAGTGCCAACGATCGGGGCGTCAGGCGCGATTGCGGGGATCATGGGGGGGTACTTGTTGCTCTATCCTAAGGCCAAAGTCGATATCCTTTTGTTTTTCATCATCATAATCCGGGTCATCCCAGTGCCTGCGTGGCTCATGCTCGGCCTGTGGTTCGCGTTGCAATTGTTCAACTCACTGGGCGCGGATCCCAACGCCGGCGGCGTCGCGCATTGGGCGCATACGGGCGGATTTGTCATCGGCCTGTTGCTCACGATCCCTCTGTGGCTGCGCAAAGGAGCGGGCGGCTATTGGGAGGCGACGGATGGTCATCCGCCACATCCCGAGGCGACCTATCCGTTTCAAACCAGCTCTATCCCCAAAGTCCCCCGCAATCGCGGCTGATCCCGATTGCACTGGCGCGCGCGGTTGCATAAGCAGGAGCCGTGCCCGTGTGGTGGAATGGTAGACACAAGAGACTTAAAATC
>JAHDDU010000012.1:0-28135 GCA_020629175.1 Flavimaricola sp.
GCGCTGAGCGAGTTCGCCGATGCGGCCTGTGATGTTTGCATCCGACGGCTTGTTGCTGTTGAGGTCGCGCGGGGCAAGCTGGGCGGGTTCATGCGGGAGGGGATGGACGCACATGGTGGAATGGCCGTTTTGGCGATGGGCAAAGGCGGTGCTTGCGAGCTCAACTATTCTTCTGACATAGATCTGATCGTGCTCTTTGATGACAGCGGTTATGCGCCCGAGACGGTGGGCGACGCGCGCGCGATCCTGATCCGCATCACCCGCAAGATGGTGAGCCTGCTGAATGATGTGACGGCTGATGGCTATGTTTTTCGCACGGACCTGCGGCTGCGGCCTGATCCCAGTGTGACGCCCGTGTGCCTGTCGATGTCGGCGGCAGAGGCCTATTACGAAAGCGTCGGCCGAACGTGGGAGCGCGCGGCCTACATCAAGGCACGGGCAGCCGCGGGAGATGTAGAGGCGGGCGAGGCGTTTCTGCGCACAATGCGGCCCTTTGTCTGGCGCAAGCACTTGGATTTCGCCGCCATTCAAGACGCCCACGATATGCGCCTGTTGATCCGTGAGCATAAGGGGCTGGGCGGTCCGCTGACCCTGCCGGGCCACAATATGAAACTGGGCCGGGGCGGCATCCGCGAGATCGAGTTTTTCACCCAGACCCGGCAGCTGATCGCTGGGGGCCGCGATGAAGGTTTGCGTCATCGGGGCACTGTCGCAGGGCTAAACGCGTTGCAAGAGGCAGGCTGGGTTGAGCCAGACATCGCGGAAGGGCTGCAGGAACGCTACGTGCGACACCGGGATGTGGAGCACCGGTTGCAAATGGTCAATGATCAACAGACCCATAGCCTGCCCACCTCTGACGAGGGGTTTGAGCGGTTGGCGGCCTTTATGGGGACGGGTGTGGCCGATCTCAAGTCGCGGCTGCAAAGCGATCTTGAGCAGGTGCACCGCTGGACCGACGGGTTCTTTGCACCCGATGAGGCTCAGGAACAGGCTCCGGTGATTGATGATGCGGTTGTGGCGCGGTGGCCCGATTATCCGGCGCTGCGCTCGGAACGTGCAGCGGGGATATTCCAGCGGCTAAGGCCGGAGATTTTGGCGCGGCTGCAAGAAGCAGCAAAGCCAGAAGAGGCGTTGGCCAATTTTGACCGGTTTCTTGCGGCTTTGCCTGCGGGCGTGCAGTTGTTCTCGCTCTTTGAGGCCAATCCTCAGCTGACGCAATTGATGGTCGATATCTGCGCCACGGCCCCGGCCTTGGCCGAATATCTGTCGCGCAATGCTGGCGTGTTTGATGCGGTGATCGGCGGCGAGTTCTTTGCCGATTGGCCGGGGGGGGCTGCTTTGGAGCAGGCGCTTGCGGCGGCGTTGGCGGCTGAGACGGATTATGAGGCCAGGTTGGATGCCGCGCGGCGGTGGCAGAAGGAATGGCATTTCCGGGTGGGCGTCCACCATCTGCGTGGCTTGATTGATGCCGAAACTGCCGGTCGGCATTATGCCGATCTTGCGCGGGCCACGTTGCGGGTGTTGTGGCCCGAGGTGACGGCGCAGTTTACAACGAAACACGGGTCTCCGCCGGGACGGGGGGCTGTTGTTGTGGGCATGGGGTCACTGGGCGCTGCGCGGTTGCATGCGGCCTCGGATCTGGATCTTATTGTGGTCTATGACGGGGCAGGGGTAGACGCATCTGACGGCCCACGCTCTCTCTCGACACGGCCCTATTACGCCCGTCTGACGCAGGCCCTGATTACAGCGCTGACAGCCCCGATGGCGCAGGGGCGGTTGTACGAGGTCGACATGCGGCTGCGCCCATCCGGGCGGCAAGGCCCTGTGGCGACGGCGCTTACCTCATTCGAAAGCTACCAGATGGAGGAAGCTTGGACGTGGGAGCATCTGGCACTCACGCGGGCTGAGGTTATCGCGGGACCAGATGATCTGGGGCGGGATGTGGAGGACATCCGAGCGCGGGTTTTGCAGGCGAAGTCGGGCGGTGCCACGGTCCTTGCAGATGTTGCCGACATGCGGGCGCGGCTGGCAGATGCCAAGCCGGGGGCGGGCGGGCTTGATGTCAAATCAGGGACTGGGCGGTTGCAGGATGTTGAGCTGGCCGCCCAGACCATCGCCCTTCAGGCGGCCTGTTTTGAACGTCAGACAGAAGCGCAAATTGCCAAAGGCGTCGCGGTGGGACTGGTGGATGCCGCGGATGGCGCAGCTTTGACCGACGCAGCACGGCTTTGGTGGCAGGTGCAGTGCACCGTGCGCCTGATTGTCGGGGATGGCGATCCAGCGGCTGTCACGGGCGAGGGAGGACTACGGTTCCTGCTGCGGGAAACGGGCGTGGCGGATATGGCGGCGCTGCAAAAGGATATTTCGACGGTTGCGGCTCAGGTGGCAGCGATCATTTCGAAGCGATTGGAGACGACAGATGAAGGGTGATGCGACAGACCCCAAAGCGTTGATCCGCGAGGCCTACCGGATTGATGGGATCACGCCCGAGCAGTGCCGGTCAATCTTCCTCGACTGGGCGCTGAGCTACGAGGGCGAGACGGGTCCGGCGATCCGGATTTTGCTGGAGCAATACGGCGCGGCTGCTGATCATCCAATGACGCAAACCTTGAAAGAGGGCTTGGGCACAGCACAAGCCCCGCGCCGACGCGGTGGCCGTGCGGGACGCGGGCAGGCGATGTGATGCCTCCTTTGCGCCAAGCGCTGGTGTACCTATGCGTTTTCGCGAGCCTTGCGGGGGGCGCAGTCGCTGCGTGGTTGGTTTTGGGGCAAGAGCCCTCTGGGGATTACATGGCCGGTATGGCGCAGCTGGTCATGGCTGTTTTCGCTTTGATCATCGCAGGATATGCCGCCGCCGGCGCGGTGATCGCGTGGAAATGGGAGAGCCGCGCGGCGCGCCTCGCCCTTGTTGTCATTCTGGTTTTGACCGCCTTGGGTTACGCCGTCCTTTGGTGGTTCTACTAGCCCTGTCAGCGGGGCAGGTTGGACGCCTCAGCCGCGAGGGCGGTGATCCCGTCCCAGTCGCCGGTTTCCACTTTGTCAGACGGGGCCACCCAAGAGCCACCGACGCAGCGCACATTGGGCAGGCTGAGGTAATCCCGCGCATTCGCGAGGCTCACACCACCTGTTGGGCAAAAGCTGACCTGTGGGATTGGTGCGCCGATGGCTTTGAGCGCCTTGGCACCACCGTTGGCCTCTGCCGGGAAGAACTTGGCAACGGTGTAGCCACGAGCCAGCAGAGCCATCGCCTCGGATGCTGTGGCAGCACCGGCGAGGAGGGGTAGATCGTTCGCCTCGCACGCGTCGAGGAGCCGGTCGGTCGCCCCGGGCGAGACGCCAAAGGATGCACCTGCCTCTTTGGCGTTGATCACGTCCTGTTCGGTCAGCAATGTGCCCGCGCCGACAACGCCGCCGTCGACCTGGGCCATTTCCCGGATCACGTCGAGCGCTGCGGGGGTGCGGAGCGTCACTTCGAGCGCGGGAAGGCCGCCTGCGATGAGGGCTGTCGCCAGAGGCGTCGCATGGGCAGCGTCCTTGACCACAAGAACCGGGATGACCGGGGCCAGATCGCAAACTTGTGCTGTGAGGTCAGAAGCGTGTGCGGGTGTCATGAGCGGGTCCTATCTTTGCGCAGGTGGCGAGGTTGGGGTGCCTCCGGCGGGGATTATTTTGGCCAGAAGAAGATCAAAGGTCATGCAGGCTGGCAGCGCCGGTGCTTGCGGGGCCAGCGTTGCGGCGGAAGAGTTCGAACAGCTCGCGACCGACGCCGTTGCCGTTGGCGGAAAGGTCAGCAGTGGCCGGGGTGCGACCCGCAAGGTCTGTGAGGCATTCGAGCGTGCCTGAAGTGGCGTCGAGGCGGAGGATGTCACCATCCTGAAGAAGGGCGATGGCGCCGCCATCTGCCGCCTCTGGGGCGAGGTGGATGGCGGCGGGCACTTTGCCCGATGCGCCCGACATCCGGCCATCGGTGACAAGCGCGACTTTGAGGCCGCGGTCTTGCAGGACGGCGAGGGTGGGCGTCAGGCTGTGCAACTCGGGCATGCCGTTTGATTTCGGGCCCTGATAGCGGACAACAACGATAGTATCTGATGTGAATTCATCGGCTTGGAAGGCCTTCTTCACATCGTGCTGGTCATGGAAGATGCGGACCGGTGCTTCGATCACATGATGCTCTGGCTTGACGGCTGAAACCTTGATGACGGCGCGACCGAGGTTCCCTTCGAGCTGAGCGAGGCCGCCGCTGGGGTTGAAAGGGTCATTGGCAGGGCGCAGAATCTTGTCGTTTTGCGTTTCGCCTGAGCCGGGCTCGTAGGTGACGCGGCCGTCCTTCAGCTTGGGCTCTTGAGCATAAAGTGACAGGCCAGCGCCTGCGGCGGTTTTGACGTCATCGTGCAGCAGGCCTTCTTCGAGAAGGTTGCCGATCATGTAGCCAAGGCCGCCTGCGGCGTGGAAATGGTTCACATCGGCCAGACCGTTTGGATAGACCTTGGCCATCAGAGGTGTGACAGCGGAAATGTCGGCAAAGTCCTGCAGATCGAGGATCACACCCGCGGCGCGGGCCATGGCGGGCAGATGCAAGACGAGGTTCGTGCTGCCCCCGGTGGCCATGAGGCCGACGAGGCCGTTTACGAAGGCCTTTTCGTCGAGCACGTCGGAGACGGGGGTGAATTCATTGCCCAAAGCGGTGATGGCGAGTGCGCGTTCGGTTGCGGCAGTGGTGAGCGCGTCGCGCAGCGGTGTGCCGGGGTTGACGAAAGAGGCGCCGGGCAGGTGCAGGCCCATAAACTCCATCAGCATCTGGTTGGAGTTGGCGGTTCCATAGAAGGTGCAAGTGCCGGGGCCGTGATAGCTTGCCATCTCGGCTTTCATCAGCTCGGCGCGGTCGATGTTGCCTTTGGCGAATTCCTGGCGCACGCGGGCTTTCTCGTCGTTGGGCAGGCCAGACACCATCGGGCCTGCGGGGACGAAGATGCCGGGGATGTAGCCGAAGGTGGCGGCAGCGATGATCAGGCCGGGCACGATCTTGTCACAAACGCCGAGGTACATTGCTGCATCATAGGTGTTGTGCGACAGGCCCACCGCGGCTGCCAGCGCGATCACATCGCGCGAGAAGAGCGACAGTTCCATGCCGGTCTGGCCTTGGGTGACGCCGTCGCACATGGCGGGGACGCCGCCTGCGACTTGCGCGGTGCCACCCGCACTTGCTGCGGCCTGTTTGATCAGATCGGGGAAGGTTTTGAACGGCTGGTGCGCGGACAGCATGTCATTGTAGGCCGTGATGATGCCGATGTTGGCCTGACGTTCGTCCAGCATCGCATCCTTGTTGGGCATCGCAGCATAGGCGTGGGCCTGATTGCCGCAGGTCAAATGGGCCCGGCGCGGGCCCTGGGCGGCGGCCTCTGCCATGTGCTTTAGGTAAGTGCCACGCGGTCCGGCGCTTCGCTCGCGGATACGGTCGGTGACGGCGGCGATGGTGTCGTGCAACGGCATGAGGTGTCCTTGATCCTGGCGCGTGAGGCGGGGTGTGACAGATTTGGCGGCTGTCTACCATGCGTCGTTAGCGCTAACAACCACCTCGCTGGATGTTTCGAAGTGTTAACCAATTTTCTTTGTATTGCGCGATTGTTTGCAAGTTTTGGTCAAGTTTCGCCTGCAGGTTGAGCACAGGCAGTGACTGTTATTTCCCGATCTGCCCGCGGCGTGGCTGATTTGTGGTGGCCAGCCGGACAATTTGTGATTTGGCCCAAGCAGGCGCAAGCCGTCCCTTCCCCCGAGGGCCGGATCACGCTAAGGGGGCTGCTATGACGCAGTCCCCTTTTTCATTTGATGCCCCCTTGCCGCGCGTGCGGCTTTTGCCCAAAGCGGAGGCTCGCGCCATCCGGCATGGGTTCCCTTGGGTTTATGCCAACGAAATGGTGATGGATCGCCGAACGAAGGCGCTGGCACCCGGCGCCTTTGCTGTGCTCGAAGATGCCAACCGGACAGCGATGGGCGTGGTGACGGTCAACCCAAAGAGCAAGATCGCGGCGCGGATGTTGGATGCAGATCCGGCAGCGGCGATTGATCAGGGGTGGATTGCGGCCCGCTTGCAGCGTGCGTTGACGCACCGTGAGCGGCTGTTTGACGCGCCCTTCTACCGGCTGGTGCATGCCGAAGCGGACGGATTGCCGGGGGTCGTGATTGACCGGTTTGGCGATGTGGCTGTGGTGCAGCCCAATGCTGCGTGGTCAGAGGCGCTGATGCCTCAGATCACAGCGGCGCTGGCGGACGTGGTTGGGGTAACAACGGTGGTTCGCAATGGGACGGGCCGGGTTCGGCATCTGGAAGGGTTGGACGAAAGCCTGTCAGTCACTCTGGGCGAGGCGCCGACGGCGCCGATCGAGGTGCCGATGAATGGGGCCGTCTATATGGCCGATGTTATGGGCGGGCAGAAGACCGGTTTGTTCTATGACCAGCGGCCAAACCACGCATTTGTGGCCGGGCTGAGCAAGGGGGCCAAAGTGCTCGATGTGTTCAGCCATGTGGGTGGCTTTGGTCTTGCAGCTCTCGCGGGCGGAGCGGCCTCCGCACTTGCCGTCGATGGGTCCGCGCAGGCCCTGGCTCTGGCAGAGGCGGGGGCGAAGGCCGGGGGCGTGGCAGATCGATTTGCCACCCGAAAGGGCGACGCGTTTGATGTGTTGGCGGCCTTGGCGGAAGAAAAGCAAACCTTTGACGTGGTGGTCTGCGATCCGCCTGCCTTTGCACCGTCCAAACAGGCGCTGGACGCCGGATTGCGCGCTTATGAGCGGGTGGCCCGGCTGGCCGCACCTTTGGTGGCAGAAAACGGCTACTTGGTGCTATGCTCATGTTCGCATGCGGCGGATCTGACGAAGTTTCGCAATGCCTCTGCCCGTGGAATCGGACGTGGCGGTCGGCGTGGGCAGATCATCTACACGGGCGCTGCGGGGGCGGATCATCCGGTACTGCCGCAACTGGCAGAGGGCGGCTATCTGAAATCGCTGGTGTTTCGCCTGTGAAACGCGTGCTGTTGGACGCCTGTGTGCTCTATCCAACGGTGATGCGCGAGGTGCTGTTGGGGTGCGCGGCGGAGGGGCTCTATGCGCCGCGCTGGTCTGATCGCATCCTTGAGGAATGGGCGCGAGCGACGGTGAAATTGGGACCTGAGCAGGAAGTGTTTGCGCGCGGCGAGATTGCAGCCCTGCGTGCGAGGTGGCCTGAGGCCTTGGTCGCTGCCGATCCGGCGCGGGAGGCCAAATTGTGGTTGCCAGATAGCAATGATGTGCATGTGCTGGCCGCGGCGATCTCGGGGCATTGCGATGCGATTGTGACGATGAATACCAAGGATTTTCCGCGTGATATTCTGGCCGATGAAGGCGTTGAGCGGATGGACCCCGATGGTTTTGTGCTGGGGCTGATGCAGCGGGATGAGGCTGCGGTTGTGCGTGTGGTGCAAAGTGTCGTGGCCGAGGCCGAGCGGCTGTCGGGTGAGGTGTGGACGCCGCGGCGGCTGATGAAGAAGGCCCGGTTGAACCGGGTGGGCAAAGCTGTTGAGACGCGCCTCTAGTGGCGCGGTTGGTATTTAGGTATTTTTGGCAAGATGAGATTGCAGGTTAGCTCTGCCATTTTTCCGCGTTGGCCGTGATGGCGGCGATCCGATCCTCGGCTTTGGGGTGGCTCATCATCCACGCGGGGGCTGAGCCGCCTTGTGCGCCGGTGAGTTTTCCGAGTTTTTCAAACAGGGTGATCTGCGGGTCGGTGCCGATGCCGGATTTGGTCAGAAGGGCCGAGGCATAGGCGTCCGCCTCATATTCGTCATTTCGGGACAGACGCGCAGCGACAAGGCCGACGAGGAGGTTGGCGATCATAGGCCCGATGAAGGGACCGATGATCGGGATAAATCGAAACACCATGATCAACCCCGCGCGGACAGCGTTCTGGCCCGAAAAGTCGATCATCCGTCGGCGCGAGTGGCCGAGGGCCACGTGCCCCAATTCATGTGCGATGACCGACGACAACTCTTCGGCCGTAACCTCGCCCGCGCGGTAACGGTTAAAGAAACCGCGGGTGATGAAGATGCGACCGTCTGGGGCGGCAAGGCCGTTGATGGGGTCAACTTCGTAGATGTTGACCTTGATCCGCTCAAGATCGAGGGCGGCGGCCATCTTTTGCGTCAGGGCGCGTAGTTTGGGATCGGCCAGTTCGGTCGATTTCGCGTCAAGTTCCTTTGCGGTCCGCCAGGCAGAGAACCGGTAGAGAATGTAGCCATAGGCCAGCGCGAGGAAGATCGGGGTGAACTTGAGCATGGCTTCTATATGGGGTGGCGGGGCGGCATTGTCACCGTATGTCGAGTGCGGTGTCATGCCGCGACAGCCGCTCGCACCCTGCCTCGGTCACGCGCACAGAATGGCCGAGGGTCATGGCGGCCCCACTTGCGCTGTCCATCAGGATCATGTGGAGAAAGAAGACCTGGTTGGGTTGCATTATCTGGCTGTTGCCTTTGGTGAACATGGGGAAGTCGACCCAGATCGGGTTGTAGATGGCACCCATGCCATAACCGCAGGCCTGAAGCCGGGCGTCATGATAGCCATGGGCATCAAAGACACGGGCGTGGGCGTCATAGACGTGGCCCATGGGGTCACCGGGTTTGATGGCGGTCTCGCAGGCCGCCAGGGCCTCTTGGCAGGCTGAGTGCATGCGTTTGTGAATGTCAGAAGGTGCGCCAATGATGATGGTGCGCATCATTGCCGCATGATAGCGGGCGTAGGCACCTGACCATTCCAGGGTGAGCTGATCCTCTGCCTCAAGCGTGCGGCGGCCAGAGGCGTAGCGGCAGAGCAGGGCGCCCTGGCCAGAGCCAATGACGAACTCGTTGCCCGCGTAATCGCCGCCGCCTGCAAAAACGGCGCCTTGCATCGCGGCTAAAATATCGCCCTCAAACGCGCCTGCCTTGGTCAGGGAGAGGGCGGCGTCGTAGGCATCATCCGACAGCTCTGCAGCGCGGCGGTGCATGGCGACTTCTGCCTCGGATTTGCTCTGTCGCAGGGAGCGGATAAGGTGCGGCGCTTCGATCAGTCCAGGGATGGCGGCGCGGATGCGCTGGCCGTTATGGTCAGTCAGGCCAACGGTCTGGTTCTCAAAGCCGATGCGGCCCGATACCCCAAGCTCAGCCAGCAGCTGTGCAAGATCAGTGGCGGGATTAGCGTCATAGGTTTCGGGCCAGATGTGGATGTGATCGTGGGGCAGGGTGGATGTTTGTTGTGCTTGCCGCAAGTCGGGCATCCGGGTCAGCAGATGGATATCGCCCGCCGCCGTCAAGACCATGCATTGAAACATGGCGAAGCCGAAGGTGTCGTAACCCGTCAACCAATACTGGCTTTCGGGGGCGAAAAGCAGCAGTGCGTCAAGTTCTTTGGCCTGGACGGCGGCTGTGGCGCGGGCCTGACGGGCAACATATTCGGCAGCGTCGAAGTGGCGTGTCATGGCGAGACCTTGGTTCGGTGACATTCTGCGCCACAGTCCCGCGCATGGCGCGGTGCGTCAAGCTTGCGGGGTCGTTTCTTTTGGCGCGCTCGCCTTCCAGAGCCACCGCCCTAAAACGACGACGGCAAGAAGGGCAACAATCAACCCGCTTGCGTTGCTGAGCATACTTGCAAGTGTGCTGATCTGGTTCGAAAAGCTGTATCCAAGACCGATGTAGATGCCGACCCAGCAGACTTCGCCCATCGCGCCCCAAATCGCAAATTTACGCCAGTTATAGCGGGTCAGGCCGCTGACCAGATTTATATAGGGACCGAGTGGTGCGACAAGCCAGCACGACAGGAAGATGCTGATCGGTCCCTTGCTGTCCATGTAGGATTTTGCGCCGTCGCGCAGTTTTGCCCGTTTGGGATTGGTGTCGAGCCAGTTAGAAATGCGGCTGCCAAACATGCGGGCTAACAGGTATCCGGTGTTATCGCCTGCTATTGCACCAAGGTATGCCGCAGCGACAGTCGAGGTTATGTCGAGGTCGCCTGTCGCGGCAAAGCTGCCGCCGGCCAACATCATCAACGATGATGGAATGGGAACGCAAAGACATGAGAGAAAAGTGACGATAAACAGAATAGCGACACCATAGTTTGTCATCAGATCGAGGATCGTCTCAGTCATCACGACCATCCCGGAATGCCGCTGCGGCCTCAATGACCCTCTGCTGAAGCTCTTCCAATGTGACGTTGTTTGCGCTTGCAATGTCTTCAAGGCGTCGACGGCGGGGGGGATCACCTGGTTCAAAGAACAGAGCGGGTCCGAGGATACGCGGGGGAAGATCGTAGGATTGAGCGACGTAACGGGGGGTCATCCAGCCCGCGAGGGCCTGGTCCTGATGCCGAGGGTCGTTCCAATAGATCGCGGCGGCCACGGCGTTGACGGCAAAGTAGCCCGCTACGCAGAGCATAGCGATAAAGGCCAGAAGGAGGCCGCGGTGATGTGACCATAGTACTTTTACACGCGCCAGCATTGATTTGCCCCCGGTTGTAATCCGTCTTTTGGTTTAAACGCGGGGTGCGACGCTTTCCGTCGCTGATCAACCAATTAGTTTCATCCCGCGCGTCAGTCCCTCTAGCGTCATCGGCACCATGCGGTCCAGGCCGAGGATCTCGCGGATCATGGCGGTGGATTGGGTGTAGCGCCAATGCGCCTCGGGCGTGGGGTTGATCCAGAGGAGGTTGGGCCATTGCGCGTGGGCGCGGCGCAGCCATGTTTCTCCGCTTTCGGCGTTCCAGTGCTCGTTTGCCCCGCCGGGAAAGGCGATCTCGTATGGGCTCATCGCGGCGTCGCCAACAAAGATGCATTTGTAGTCAGGCCCGTAGGTGCGCAGGACGTCGTAGGTTGGCGTTTGGTCGTTGTAGCGGCGGGCGTTGTCGCGCCAGACGCCCTCGTAGAGGCAATTGTGAAAGTAGAAATGCTCGAGGTGCTTGAACTCGGCGCGGGCGGCGGAGAACAGTTCTTCGACGACCTTGACATGCGGGTCCATGGAACCGCCGACGTCAAAGAAAAGGATGACTTTTACGGCGTTGCGCCGTTCGGGCCGGGTTTTGACATCGAGATAGCCGTTGTGGGCGGTGGCACGGATGGTGCCGTCAAGGTCAAGCTCTTCTGCCGCACCGTCACGAGCCCATTTGCGCAGACGTTTGAGGGCCACTTTGATGTTGCGGGTGCCCAGCTCAACACTGTCATCAAGGTTACGGAATTCCCTTTTGTCCCAGACTTTTACAGCCCTTTGATGACGTGATTTGTCCTGCCCGATGCGCACGCCTTCGGGATTGTAGCCATAGGCGCCAAAGGGCGAGGTGCCCGCCGTGCCGACCCATTTCGAGCCACCTTGGTGGCGGCCCTTTTGCTCCTCTAGGCGTTTTTTCAGCGTCTCCATCAGCTTGTCAAAGCCGCCCATCGCCTCAATCTCGGCCTGCTCCTCGGGGCTGAGGTTTTTCTCGGCCAGTTTCCGCAGCCAATCCTGTGGCAGGTCCAGCGCCTGTACCACGGCCTCATCCGTCAGATTGGCGAGGCCTTCAAAGGACGCGGCAAAGGCGCGATCAAAGCGGTCTATATGGCGCTCATCTTTGACCATGATGGAGCGGGCCAGATAGTAGAAATCATCAACATCGTGATCTGCGAGGCCCGCCTGCATCGCGTCAAGAAACGACAGATACTCGCGCAGGGACACCGGTACACCGGCATCGCGAAGCTGGGCGAGAAAGGGCAGAAACATGGGTTACTGCATGCTGCGTTCGATGAAGATCAGCAGGAACATGCCGGCCACACCAAAGATCATCGCATGTACCGCCGCCCATTGGGCGATGTCCTTGCCGTTGCCCTCTTTGCGCTTGGCCCGCACACCGCCAAGCACCGCACCAAGGATGAGGCCTGCGAGGGGATAGATCATGGCTTAGCTCCGGCTGCGAGGGTTCAGGGCGGCAATCTCGGCCTGGCGGGTGCGCACAGCCTGATCACTGCCGAACCCGTACCGCGCCCATGCCAGACTGTCCAGACGCACCACCTGCGCCTCAGACGCGCGGCCTGTCAGATCAAGTGCCTCTGCGCGGAACATCAAAAGCGTGGCCAGAAGTGCCGCATTTTCGTGGCGAGCCGCGATGGGGATCGCGTTGTCGGTGTACCCAAGCGCCACTTCGGCGTCACCTGCGCTGAGCGCGAAGGCCGCAAGTTGAACGGCGACATGGGCTTCGTGAATGCGGGTTTCTTCGGTGCTGCGGAATTCGCGGGCGGCGGCGTGAAAGGCATCGAGCGCCAGCGTCGCGTCGTTCTGGATCTGAAGCCTTCCGTGGGCGTAATGCGCAAAACCGGCGCGTGCCCCGCGCCACCCTGCGCGCTCTGCGATGGCGACGGCGCGCGCGGCAGCGGTCCGGCGGGTTGTTTCGGAGGTACCGGGATTGAGGGCACCAGCGATAGCCGCAATCCAGTCGCGAGAGGTGGCAGTCGGGCGGACTTCAACGGGCCGGCGACCTGCTGGATTGAGCTGGTCCAGGATCGCTGGCAATCGGGCCTGCACCTGCTCTCGCGTCATGCCGTTTGCCAACTGCGGGGCGTAGTAGGCCCGCAGCATCAACATATCAAAGCCCGTCAGAACGGCGTGGATGTTGTCATCGTTAAAGACAGAATCCGGCAAACGGTAGAGATCATTCAGCGGACCCAATGCTTGGGCCAATTCCTCGTGCAGGCAATCGCGGATTTCTTGCGGCGAGACATCATCGGGGATGAAGATGGCCGCGCGCTCCCGAATTTGCAGCGTGGTCCAATCCACCTGTGCCGTTTGACGCGCACGGCGGAATTCTGTCCAGTTGCTAACGCGGGGCACAACAAAGCATGCGGCGTTCGGCACCGCCCGCGTCAACTCACGGCGGGGAACGGTCTGCACGGTGATGTTGGCGTCTTCCGCGCCTGTTAGCAGGATGTCGAGCCCGGCCTCCTGCTGCAATCGGCTGACAAGCGCGCGAAGATCGGCCGACAGCGTGGCCGGTGCCGCGCCTTCAACGCGGACTGTGATCTGCCCCTCAAAACGGGTCATAGCGGGGACCTGTCGCCCGCTTTCCATCATGAATGTCAGATCGATAAAGTCGGCAACCATCTCGCCGTTTGGCCGGGTTGGTCCAGAGGCGGGGCTGGCCGAAAAGCTGCGCATTGCGGGCAGCGTGCTGTCGAGCGTGCTCGCCCGCGTGACCGATTGGCTGATCGGCGCGCAGGCAGCCAGCGCTGCGGTGAGGAGCATCGCGAAACGGCTCATGCTGGCCTCTGGTATTTGATGAATTCGGTCAGCGTGCCGACGCGGTCATACAGCTGGCGCCCGGTGTGATTGCTCTTTTGTGTGAGCCAATAGACGCCCGGCGCGCCAGCAGCGTCTGCGGCGGCATAAACCGCTTCGATCAAGGCCCGGCCTGCGCCGGTCCCTCGCACCTCCGGACTGACATAGAGGTCTTGCAGATAGCAGACGTTTTCAACCTTCCAGCCATGTCGGTGAAACACGTAGTGGGTCAACCCGATAGGTCTGCCTTCTAGCTCTGCGATCAGGCCATGAAAATCCTGCGGATCATCGCCCATGAGACGCGCGAAGTACGTGTCGTAAATCTCATCGGGCAGGGTGGTTTCGTAAAACGCAAGGTAATCGCGCCACAGCGCCCCCCACGCGGTGCGGTCGTCCGTGCGCAATGGACGGATCAGGGCGCTTGGGGCACCTTGGGTCAAAACCTGCTCTCCTCATACGTCGACGTTGATCGCCGATCTGTATGACGGGAGCCTAAAACAGATTATTGGCAGCCGTTAGCCCCGGCGGCCCGCTTGCGCGGAAACCTGCGTGTCTGTGGCGCGAAAGACTCAGCGTCCCTGTTTGGCGCGGGCCATGAACGCGATGCGCTCAAACAGTTGCACGTCCTGCTCATTCTTGAGCAACGCGCCATGCAACTTGGGCAGTGCATCCGTGGCAGACCCTCGCAAATCCTCGGGGGTAAGATCCTCGGCCAGGATGAGCTTGAGCCAATCGAGCAACTCACTAGTCGATGGCTTTTTCTTCAGCCCGGGCGTTTCGCGCACTTCGTAGAATGCGGCGAGTGCGGTCGCGAGAAGCCGGTCCTTGATGCCTGAATGATGCACCTCGACAATCTGGCGCATGACCTCCTCATCCGGGAACTGGATGTAGTGGAAAAAGCAGCGCCGCAGAAACGCGTCCGGCAGCTCTTTTTCGTTGTTGGAGGTGATGATCACAATTGGCCGGTTCTCGGCGCGGACCGTCTCGCCAGTTTCGTAGACAAAGAACTCCATTCGGTCGAGCTCTTGCAGCAAATCGTTGGGGAACTCGATGTCGGCCTTGTCGATCTCATCAATGAGCAGCACAACGCGTTCCGGGGCGGTGAACGCCTCCCACAGCTTGCCCCGGCGGATGTAGTTGGCCACATCATTCACCCGGTCATCACCCAGCTGACTGTCGCGCAACCGGCTGACCGCATCGTATTCATAAAGGCCCTGTTGCGCCCGCGTGGTCGATTTCACATGCCATTCGATGATCGGCATCCCCATCGCGTCAGCCACTTGCCGGGCCAGCTCGGTTTTGCCAGTGCCGGGCTCGCCCTTGACCAACAGCGGGCGTTCGAGTGTGACCGCGGCATTGACGGCGACGGTCAAGTCATCGGTGGCGACATAGCTTTGCGTGCCGGAAAATCGTTGGGCCACGGTGCATTCCTCTGTGATCATTCAACAATGGTTTATCACGCTCAAAACTGGCGACAATGCCGCATCAATTTCCGTGATAAGGGGGTGACACTCCGCAGCCATAGCGGTATGGGAGGCGCAGCCAATAAGGGGTTTGCGGATGACTGGGTCCTTGAAAACGCCAGCTTCCGCATCTGTTAGGGAAGCAAGTATGAAGAACGAAGTGTTTTTGGACGACGACTATCGTCCCGCTGAAGACGAGCCGTTCATGAATGAACGCCAGACCGAGTATTTCCGCCGCAAGCTTGTCGATTGGAAGGCCGAGCTTATGACGGACAGTCGCGATACGATCTCGGGCATGAAGGACCAGACCCGCAATATTCCGGACGTCGCCGACCGCGCGAGCGAAGAGACCGACCGCGCGCTGGAGCTGCGGACACGGGATCGCGCCCGCAAGCTGGTAGCCAAGATCGACGCCGCCCTGCGACGGATTGATGAGGGCGAATACGGTTATTGTGAAATGACAGGCGAGCCGATTTCGCTCAAGCGTCTAGATGCCCGACCGATTGCGACGATGAGCCTTGAGGCGCAAGAGCGTCATGAGCGCCGTGAAAAGGTCCACCGCGACGACTGATGTCGCACCTCGCGGATAAAACCATCGCCGTCGTCGGCGGTGGGATCGGCGGCCTGACCGCCGCACTGGCCTTTGCCCGACACGGGGCGAAGGTCTTTGTGTATGAGCAGGCCGCAGAGATCGCGGAGGTGGGTGCAGGGCTCCAACTCACACCAAATGGAGCCCGCGCGCTTGCGGCCCTTGGTATGCAGCACGCTGTCATGGCTTTGAACGAGGAGCGCGGTGCTCTTGGTTTGGTGGCCAATGCCGTGCAGCCGATGGACGGTGTCAGCGGTCGCGCGGTGGCGCGGTTCGATCTAACGCGACAGGATCCCCGCTATAGGTTCGTGCATCGCTCAGAATTGATCACACGGCTTCTCAGCCAGTGTCTGGACGCGGGCGCAACGCTCAAAACCAACAGTCGCGTCGATGGCGATCTTCCACAGGCCGACCTTGTCGTTGGGGCAGATGGCGTCAAGTCGGTTCTGCGCCCGATGCTTAATGGCTCAGCAGAGCCCCGGTTCACAGGCCAGGTTGCCTGGCGTGCGATGATTTCCGCAGAGCATCCGCCAGAGGCGCGCATTTGGATGCTGCCGGGCCGGCATGTGGTGACGTATCCGCTGAGCCACGGCAGGGTGAATATTGTGGCCGTTCAGGAACGTGCGGAGTGGGCAGAGGAAGGGTGGCATCAGCCCGATGCGCCCGCCAATCTGCAAGCCGCGTTCCGCGATGCTTCGGCCGAGTTGCAGGCGATTTTGGCCGCTGTGGAGACAACTCATCTTTGGGGTCTGTTCCTGCACGACGTTGCTCCAATTTGGCACAATGAGGAGATGGTCCTCCTCGGCGACGCGGCGCATCCGACGCTGCCGTTCCTGGCGCAAGGCGCAAACCTCGCCATCGAGGATGCTTATGTCCTTGTCAGACGGCTCTCGGAAAACTGGGACACCGGGTTGGCAACCTACGTGGCCGAGCGCAAACCACGGGTTACCCGCGCTATCGCAGCGGCCAATGCCAATGCGCGCAACTACCACCTCAAGGGGCTCCAACGTCGCGCGGCGCATCTGGCGCTGGGTGGTCTGGGGGCTATCGCACCGGACGCCTTTCTAAACCGGATGTCGTGGCTCTACGGGTTTGACGTGACAGCCTAACGCCCATTGCGCGCGGCGTCGTTCGTTACAATCTCCAACACTTCCATGGTGCGCAATTGCACGCGCATTATGTCGTCCTCGACCCGGAAGTAGACCCAGCCGTCTTGCGCGCGCGGCAGGCCGTAATAGGGGGCGTTCATGATCATATTGTACTGACCACGCGGAAGAATATCACCTACCTCTGCCGCAGGTGGGGCAACTTGCGTCTGCGGCACCACAACGCAATTCGTGCCCGCCATTTGCATCAGACATTGCGCGGTACTGGCGGTGGGGAACAAGGCAATCAGAAACAAAACACGCATGAGGTCAGGCCGCTATGTCCACCCAAACCGGCACATGATCTGACGGCTTGGTGCGGCCCCTGACGTCTGCCTCAATCCAGCAATCTTTCAGCAGGTCCGCGGCCTGTGGCGTCATCAGATGATGGTCGATGCGGATACCGTCGTTTCGGTCCCATGCTCCGGCCTGATAGTCCCAAAACGAGTAATGCCCATCGCCATGATGGCGGCTTCGAAACGCCTCCGTGAACCCGAGGTTCAGGATGCGGCGGAACGCGGCGCGCGTCTCGGGCCTGTGGAGAGCGTCTTCTACCCAAGCCTCAGGGCGCTTGGCGTCCCCCGCCTGCGGGATCACATTGTAATCGCCCGCCATAATCGCTGGCATTTCCTGATCGATGAGATCGCGTGCGCGATCAAAGAGGCGCTGCATCCACGCCAGTTTGTAATCGTATTTTGGACCGGGCGCCGGATTTCCGTTTGGCAGGTACAGGCAGCACAGCCGCACCGCCGTCTCGCCGACAACAGTCGCCTCAATCCAGCGGGCCTGCTCATCGCTGTCGTCGCCGGGCAACCCGCGGCTCACATCTTCAAGCGGCAATTTTGACAGGATCGCCACACCGTTGAAGCCCTTTTGTCCATGGGTTTCGACGTTGTAGCCGCGATCCTCGAACAGCTCGCGTGGAAAGCCTTCGTCGACGGATTTAATCTCTTGCAGCAGAGCAACGTCCGGCTGGCTGCCATCCAGCCATTCGGTCAGCGCATCGACGCGTGCTTTGACGCCATTAATGTTGAATGTTGCGATTTTCATAGGCGCCTCCGTTCCATCCGTTGTGCGGGATCAGGGCGGGGCCTGCAAGTCACATCGAGAACGAGGTGCCACAGCCACATGATGACGTGGCATTCGGGTTGTTGATCACAAACCGCGCGCCGATCAGCTCTTCGCTAAAATCAATCGTCGCGTCGGTCAGGAATGGCAGCGAAATGCTGTCGATCACCACCTTTTGTCCCGCGCCTTCAAGGATCAGGTCGTCGTCCTTGGGCTCGTCTAGGTCGATCTCATACTGAAACCCGGAACATCCGCCGCCCTCAACAGCAACGCGCAGGGCCTTGCCCTGATCGGCGGCGCCAATCTCGGCCAGTCGTTCAAACGCACGGTCAGTGACATTGGGGGGCAGCGTCAGCATGGGATGGGCCTATCAGTTTGAGGTTGCTTGCAATATAGGGGGGGACAGGACAGACGACAAGAACAGGCGAGGCCCCCAATGACAGCGCCCTACGCCTCGGACCCGCAGACCGTCAGGGGACGGCTGTTTGCGGAGGACGAGAGCCAATTCCGCTCCCCCTTTCAACGGGACAGGGACCGGATTATCCATGCCAGCGCTTTTCGCAGGCTCAAGCATAAAACCCAGGTCTTTATTGAGCATGAAGGCGACTACTTTCGCACGCGGCTGACCCATTCGATTGAGGTGGCGCAGGTGGCGCGGACTGTATCGGCGGCATTGGGCCTGAATGTTGAGCTGACCGAGGCGGTGGCGCTGGCCCACGATCTAGGGCATCCGCCGTTCGGGCATACCGGTGAGGATGCGCTCAACGAACTTATGGCCCCTTACGGCGGGTTCGATCATAACGCGCAGGCGATCAAGATCGTGACGTCACTCGAACGGCATTATGCGGAGTGGGACGGGTTGAACCTCACCTGGGAAACCCTTGAAGGCATTGCAAAACATAACGGCCCCGTTGGAGATCCGGTCCCCTATGCGCTGGCGCAATATAACGCCCGCCATGACCTTGAGCTGGGCACCCATGCGAGTGCGGAGGCGCAGGTGGCGGCTTTGGCTGATGACATCGCCTATAATCACCACGATCTGCATGACGGGTTGCGGGCCGAGCTGTTTTCAACCGACGAGCTGGCCGAATTGCCGGTACTGGACGCCTGCTTTGCTGAGGTCGACACGCTGCACCCGGGGCTCAACTACTACCGCAGACGGCATGAGGCCTTGCGCCGGTTCTTTGGTGTTTTGGTTGAGGACGTGATCACCAACGCCCAGAAAACGCTGGCCGAGGTTGATCCGCAATCGGTTGAGGATGTGCGTCACGCCGGTCGCATGATGGTCCGCTTTACCAACAGCTTGTGGGATGATCTTAAAGTGATCCGACAGTTCTTGTTCACACGAATGTACCGCGCACCAGCCGTTATAGCGATGCGCAAGGAAGTGACGCAGGTGGTCCACGATCTTTTCCCCCTGTTCATGGACAAGCCGGATGAATTACCCAAACAATGGCGCAAGGACGTGGCCGAGGCGCAGACGGAACAAGATCTCGCGCGGTTGGTTGCTGATTACATCGCGGGGATGACAGACCGCTTTGCGATTCAAAGCCATGCCCGCCTGTGCGGCGGCAAGATACGGGCGAAAGGGGTGATTGATGGCGGTTGAGACAGCGACGGAAGGCCTTGGGCCACTGATGGCGTTTGGCGTTGTGGGGGTGCTGGGCGTTGGCTCCCAGTGGCTCGCATGGCGGCTGCGGATGCCTGCGATTGTGCTGATGCTTGTTGCCGGGCTGTTGGCGGGTCCAGCGTTCGGCATCCTTGATCCGCAACGGGATTTTGGTGCGCTTTTGCCCACGATGATCTCGCTTGCTGTCGCTGTCATTCTCTTCGAAGGCGGTCTGACGCTCAATTTTCACCACCTGAGCGATGGCAAACAGGGTGTCCGGCGGCTTGTGTTTGCGGGCGCGCCTCTTGGCTGGCTCTTTTCCACCTTGGCGCTGCACTATGGCGCGGGGCTGAGCTGGGAAAGCTCGGCCGTGTTTGGCGGCATCATGATCGTCACAGGCCCCACGGTTATCGCGCCACTCCTGCGCAGCGCGCGGCTGTCCAAGCGGCCCGCGCAGTTGCTGCAATGGGAAGCGATCGTGAACGACCCGATCGGCGCTCTGGCGGCGGTGCTAGCGTTCGAAGTCGTCCTTGTATTGCAAACAGCAACCACAGTCCCCGAAGCGATCGTGGACCTTGCAATAGGCATCACCGTTGCGACGGCCCTCGGCTTTGCTGCAGGCTTTGGGATCGTGCAGGCGTTCAAGCGCGGGCAAGTGCCGGAGTACATGAAAGTCCCGGTGTTGTTCGTGGCCGTCCTCGGCATTTTCGCGTTGTCGGACAATGTGTTGCACGAAAGCGGGCTGCTGGCCGTGACGATTATGGGTATCGTCATCGCCAATTCCAACTTGCCCTCCTACGAAGAGCTGCTGCGGTTCAAAGAGCACGCAACAGTGCTGCTCGTCTCGGGCGTATTCATCTTGCTGGCGGCCGGATTGAACCTCGACGGTGTCTTTGCTCTCGACTGGCGGGCGGTGTTGTTCGTTGTGCTTGTGATCTGCGTCGCACGTCCGGCAACGGTTTTGCTATCACTGTTGGGGTCAAGCGTGCCGTGGCGCGAGCAGGTGTTGCTTGCCACGACCGGGCCGCGCGGGGTTGTTCTGGTTGCAGTAGCGGGCTTGTTTGGCGAACGGTTGGTCAGCCTCGGGTTTGAAGACGCAGCCCAGATTGCCCCACTGGCCTTTGCGCTTGTGGCCGTGACGGTCGTGCTCCATGGCTTTACTCTTGGCCCGATTGCCCGCGCTTTGGGGCTCACGGGCGGTGACAAGCCGGGTGTTTTGATCATCGGTGGCTCACGCTGGACGCTGGCTTTGGCGGAGGCGTTGCAAAAAGCCGATGTGCCGGTGCTGATGTCGGACCCTAATCACTTTCGGCTGACGCCTGCGCGCACTGCAGGTATTTCCACCTTCTCTGGAGATATCCTGTCCGAAGCGGCGGAGCATCGGGTGGAATTGGTCAGCTATGCGACAGTGATCGCAGGCACGGACAATGACGCATATAACACGCTGGTGACAACTGACCTTGGGCCCGAGTTCGGGCGCGACAACGTGTACCAACTGCGCCATCCCAAGGCCGAAAACAGTCGCTTTCAATTGCCGACGACGCTGGGTGGCCGGCCCTTTGGCCCGGATGAGACCTATGACGGCTGGGACAGGCTGATCAGCGAAGGCTGGGTATTCCGCGTCACGCAACTTACTGAAGAGTTCAGTTATAGCGATTGGAAAACGCAGCGGCCTGAGGGCGTCGTTGTCGGGACCGTCGCCGGGAACGGGACGGTCAAATTCGTCTTGGATCGCGAGGATCTCAAACCAGCTGCTGATGCGCGTTTGATCTACATCGGCCCAGCTGATTGACGCGAACACCACCCGTGGTAAACCCCGCGCAGCGCCGTTGGGGCGCCAGAGGATGAGACGATGAACCTGTTTACCGATATCCGGGCCACAGTGCTGGACTGTCTGACGCAACTGCAAGCCGAGGGCACGCTGCCCGAAGGGCTGGCCACTGCTGCTGTCACGGTCGAGCCGCCCCGAGATGCGGCGCATGGGGATATGGCAACAAACGCGGCTATGGTGCTGGCCAAACCCGCCGGACTGAAGCCGAGAGATATCGCAGAGGCCTTGGCCGCCAAACTCGCATCTGACCCGCGGATTGTGAGTGCCGAGGTCGCTGGGCCGGGGTTCCTGAACCTGCGGCTTGACCCGGTGGTCTGGCAGGAGGTCATCAAGGCGGCCTTGACCGATCGGTCCTATGGCCGGTCGCAGATGGGGCAGGGGCAGAAGGTCATGGTCGAATACGTTTCGGCCAACCCGACAGGGCCCTTGCATGTAGGTCACACGCGGGGCGCTGTGTTTGGTGATGCTTTGGCGAGCCTACTGGATTACGCGGGCTGGGATGTGACGCGGGAGTATTACATCAACGATGGCGGCGCACAGGTCGATGTGCTCGCCCGGTCCGCTTATGAACGGTATCGGGAGGCTTGCGGCCAAGAGCCTGAGATCATCGACGGCCTCTACCCCGGCGACTACCTCGTCCCTGTGGGTGAGGCGATGAAAGAGAAGTGGGGCGAGGCGCTACTCGACAAGGGCGAGCAGTTCTGGCTCGAAGATGTGCGGGAGTTTGCGACCGAGCAGATGATGGCGCTGATCCGGTCTGATTTGGCGGCGCTGAATGTCGAGATGGATAGCTTTTACTCTGAAAAATCGCTCTATGGCACAGGCCGGATCGAGAGCGCGATTGAGACGCTCGATCACAAGGGGCTGATCTACCGGGGCACGTTGGAGCCGCCCAAGGGCAAAGTGCCCGAGGACTGGGAGCCGCGCGAGCAGGTGCTGTTCCGGTCCACCGCGCATGGTGACGATGTGGACAGGCCTGTGGCGAAGTCTGACGGATCGTGGACCTATTTCGCGCCGGACATCGCGTATCACTACGACAAGGTGGAACGGGGCTTTGACCTGTTGATCGACGTATTCGGTGCGGACCATGGCGGGTATGTCAAACGGATGAAGGCGGCGGTATCGGCGCTGTCTGACGGCAAGGTGCCGCTGGATATCAAGCTGACGCAGCTGGTGAAGCTCTACAAAGACGGAGAGCCCTTTAAGATGTCCAAGCGGGCAGGGACGTTTGTCACCCTGCGGGACGTGGTGGATCAGGTGGGCCCGGATGTGACCCGGTTCCACATGCTCACTCGTAAGAACGACGCGCCACTCGATTTTGACTTTGCCAAAGTGACCGAACAGTCGAAAGACAACCCGGTCTTCTACGTGCAATACGCCAATGCGCGGGTGCATTCGGTTTTGCGTAAAGCGCCGGAGGCCGGGCTGGATGTGAGCGATGCTGCATTGAGCGGGGCTGATCTGTCGCTGCTGACCCACGAGGCTGAGCTGACGCTTGCCAAGTCGATCGCCGAATGGCCGCGGCTGGTTGAGATTGCTGCCAAAGGGAACGAACCGCATAGGATTGCGTTCTATCTCTATGATTTGGCGTCTGATTTCCACGCGCTATGGAACCGTGGCAATGATGAGCCAAGCCTGCGGTTCCTGCCGGACGGTGACTCGGAAGCCACAAAGGCCAACTCTCTGTCTAAAATTGCACTCATCAAAGCCACGAGCGTTGTTATTTCGCACGGTCTTGCTATCCTTGGCGTGACCCCGGTGGAAGAGATGCGCTAAAGCGTGCCGCTGCCGGGCAGTCGTTGAGGTAAGGCAAGAGATCCCTGCGAGCATCCAAGTTGGTGCCAATCGGGGGCGCAGCGAGGCTATAATGGCGGAAATGACGAATGACCCTGGTATGGGTGGCGTTGGCTTTGAGGCCGGCGCGATTATGCGTGCAGCAGGGGCAGTTGTGTCCCTTGGGTTATTGGTTGGTATGGGCGTGTGGAGCTACAAGCTGGTGGTGCGCGATGCAACCGGCGTGCCAGTTGTCCGTGCCATGGAAGGGCCGATGCGTGACACCCCGTCCAATCCCGGCGGTGAGCTGGCGTTGAACACCGGGCTGGCCGTCAATGAGGTTGCGGCAGAAGGGGGTGCCTCTGATCCCGAGGACGTCCTCTTGCTCGCCCCGCAAAGCAGTGGCCTGACCGAAGAAGATTTGCTAACGCAGCCAACCGCCGAAGCCGAAGAAAGCCCTCTGGGCGATGCGCTCGCACCCTCATTGACCGTGGAAACCGTGGTTGAGGACCCCGTCGTGACCGCTGTGACACTCGGCACTGAGCCCACCGCTGAGGTTGACGCGTCTGTGCCCGATGCGCCGATGACTGCCGATCAGGTGTTGGCTTTGGCCGATCAATTGGCGGCGGGTGTGGCACCGTTGAGCGAATTGGCTGAGGGTGAAACCATCGCACCCGCGCTGAGCGTCGATGGAGCTGCGGTGGCTGATGGTGTCCAAAGCTCTGTCGCTGTGATCTCGGCGTCTATTCCCGGCGTGACATCAACAGCCCGTCCCATCAAGCGCCCCGCATCCTTGCGCGCGTCTGCCCCTGCACCCGCAGCGGCCGCCGAAACCGTTCCAGCAGCGCCAGAGGTCAGCGCCTCGGCCATCGACGCCGTTGTGGCCGAGGCGGTAACGGTGGAGCCTGAGGTTGCCGTGTCCGCCCCCATTGCGGTTGGGACAACGCTGGTACAATTGGGCGCTTTTGATTCAGCGGACGTCGCCCAATCCGAATGGGTCGAGCTGAACCGCAGGTTTGCCGATTTCATGTCTGGCAAGGACCTTGTGATCCAGGAGGCGACCAGCGGCGGACAGACATTTTACCGCCTGCGCGCTACAGGATTTGCAGACCTGAGCGACGCGCGTCGTTTCTGTTCGGCCCTCGTGGCGGAACAAGCGGCCTGCATCCCCGTCGTCGTCCAGTAATGACCGCTCCTTGTGCGGCGATCTTTGGCGTCGGTGGTGAAGTTCTGCGGCCCGACGAGCGGGACTTTTACCGCGCAGCAAATCCCTGGGGCTTTATCCTCTTCGCGCGGAACGTAAATGATCCAAAGCAACTTTTGCAGCTGACGACTGACTTGCGAGAGGCCGTCGGCCGCCGCGCTCCGATTCTGATTGATCAGGAAGGGGGGCGCGTCCAGCGGCTTGGCCCGCCCTATTGGCGGCGGTTTCTCCCTGCGCTGGATCAGATGCAGCGTGCGCGTCAGCCGATGCGTGCGCAATGGATCCGCAACCGCCTGATCGCGCATGAGCTGAACGCTGTTGGCGTGGACGTCAACTGCGCCCCTTTGGCTGATCTGGTCGAGGATCAAAGCCACCGGGTTTTGAGAAATCGGTTGTATGGCAGTGACATACTGACCGTTGTTGATGCAGCGCGAACCGCTGCGGGCGCCTTCCTAGAAGGGGGCGTGCTGCCGGTGCTCAAGCATATTCCGGGCTACGGCCGTGCCCGTGTTGACGGGCACCTGCATCTGCCGCGTGTCACGGCCAGCCGTGAAAGCCTGATGGCCCGGGATTTTGCGCCATTTCATGCCCTGCGGGACATCAAGATGGGCATGACTGCGCATATCGTGATGGAAGCAATTGATCCCGACTTGCCCGCGACAGTCTCGCCCGACGTGATTGACGTCATCCGTCGCGACATCGGCTTTGACGGGCTTTTGATGACGGACGATATCTCAATGGAAGCGCTGAGCGGCACTGTGGCCGAACGCTCGGAGGCGGCGCTGGCCGCCGGGTGTGATCTGACGTTGCATTCAAATGGCAACATGGGCGAGATGGAGAGCATTGCTTCCGCCATCCGGCCCATGACTGCTAAGGCAGTGCGCCGCGCCGAGGCGGCCTTGTTGGAACGTCGCGCGCCCACAGACATTGACATCCCCGCGCTGGACGCCGAACTTGAGGCGCTGCTGACAGCGGGGTAGGCATGAGCGACGAGTTTCAGGCAGAGAGCGAGGTCACCTCGCTAAGCGTGAGCGACCGCGTGGCCGCAGAGGCGCTGATTGTCGAAGTCGACGGCTATGAAGGTCCGCTTGACCTGCTGCTGTCGATGGGCCGCTCGCAAAAGGTCGATCTGCGGCAGATTTCTATCCTGCACCTGGCGGAGCAATACCTCGCCTTTATCGAGCAGGCCCGCGACCTGCGGATTGAACTGGCCGCCGATTATCTCGTGATGGCGGCATGGCTTGCCTTCCTCAAATCCCGGCTGCTTTTGCCGCCTGATCCCGAGGATGAGGGGCCATCGGGTGAGGAACTTGCCGCCCATTTGGCGTTCCAGTTGGAGCGGTTGTCCGCGATGCGCGATGTCGCCGCCAAGCTGATGGCGCGGGATCAACTGGCCCGCGATTTCTTTGCCCGCGGCATCACGGAGGATGTCGCCCGTGTGCGGCGCGTTACCTACACCGCGACGCTGCTTGATCTGATGCAGGCCTACAGCCGCATCCGCACAAAGGATGATTTCCGGCCCTATGTGATGGACCGCGGCTCTATCCTGACGATGGAACAGGCGTTGGAGAAAATGCGCGGTCTGATCGGCTTTGCGGGCGATTGGACAGATATCTCCAGCTATTTGCCAGACGGGTGGAGCAACGATCCGAAAAAGCGCCGGTCTGCCACTGCCGCCACCTTTGCCGCCTCGCTCGAGCTTGCCAAAGAAGGTAAGATTGATATCAGGCAGGGCGAGACATTCGCGCCAATCCAAATTCGCAGAAAGGCAGACCGCGATGAGCGATGACCGCGAAGAAAGCCTGTTTGAGGCCCCGCCCATGGCCGAGCAGGAGCGCATGGTTGAGGCGATCCTGTTTGCCACGGCCGATCCTGTTTCGATCAAAGAGCTGATGGGCCGGATGCCGCATGGCTGCGAACCGGCAGAGGCGCTGGTGCATCTGCGCAAACGCTATGAAGGGCGCGGTGTGGCCGTTGTGAAAGTAGGCGATGCCTGGGCTATTCGGACGGCACCAGACCTTGGGTTTCTGATGCAAAAGGAAACGGTTGAGACGCGTAAGCTCAGCCGCGCCGCGATTGAGACCTTGGCCATTGTCGCCTATCACCAGCCTGTGACCCGCGCCGAGATCGAGGAAATTCGCGGTGTCTCTGTCTCTCGCGGGACGATCGATCAATTGATCGAGCTGGAATGGATCCGCTTTGGCCGCCGCAAGCTGACACCGGGCCGTCCGGTGACCTTTGTTGTCACGCCCGGTTTCCTCGACCACTTCGGGCTTGAAACGGCGCGTGATCTTCCAGGGATCAAGGAGCTGCGATCTGCTGGCCTTCTCGACAACCGGCCTCCGCCAGGTGAGCCGCTTGAGGAGGACGAGGACGAAGACGACGGGCAGGCGCCGCTTTTTGAGGATGAAGCGTGATGCGCTTTGTTTTCTGGCTGTCTCGGTTTTTGATCCGCCGGACCATCGGTGTGGTGATCACACTTGTCATCACGCTCTTGTTCGGGCGGTCAGCCGCGGGCAGACAGGCGCGGTTTGGCGTTGGGTTATTGCGCCGGTTGTTCCGTGTCTAGCTTTTGAAATGCTTAGAGAGTTTTAGCCCCTGGCCCTGATAATTTGACGCAATATCAGTGCCGTAAACGCGGTCTGGCACTTGTGACATCTTCTCATACACCAGCCGTCCCACGATCTGCCCATGCTCAAGCACGAAGGGTGCCTCATGGCAGCGGACCTCAAGCACACCCTTGGAGCCTGTGCCGCCCGCCGCAGCCCAACCAAAGCCGGGATCAAAGAAGCCCGCGTAATGCACGCGAAACTCACCGACCATCGCGATATAGGGCGCCATTTCGGCGGCGCAATCGGGTGGGATCGCAATCGCCTCTCGGCTGACGAGGATGTAGAACGCGCCGGGGTCAAGGATGATCCAGCCGTCCTCTGCATGCACTTCTTCCCAGAAATCGGCGGGCGTGTAATGGGCCAGTTGGGCCAGATCAATCACCCCGGTATGCGGTTTGGCCCTGTAGCCCACGAGCGTCCCGTTCTCGGGACGCAGATCAACCGAGAAGCCGAGGCCGTCAGAGATGACAGCATCGCCCGTGACAATCGGCGTTTCGGCATGACGGGCCTCAAGTGCCGCGTCCTCAATGCGCGTGACACCGCTGCGAAAGATGATCTGGTTCAGCATTTGGCCAGTCGTCGCAATGACTGAAAAACTTTGCGGGCAGATTTCGACGTAGAGCGGGCCAGTGTAGCCATCTGGGACGCGGTCAAACTCGGTGCCGTGATCGGTGATGATGCGGGTCAGCAGATCAAGCCGACCGATCGAGGATTTGGCGCTCGCCGCGCCGCGCAACCCTTGGGGCAGGGCGAGGCTTTCGAGGAGGGGGACAACGTAAACGCAGCCTTTTTCCAGCACCGCGCCGCCAGTCAAGTCCACCTCATGCATGGTGAAATCAGACAGACGTTGCGCGACGGTTCGGTTCGGTCCGGTCAGGAACGAGGCGCGGACCCGATAGGCCACATCGCCAAGGCGTAAATCCAACGATGCAGGCTGTACCTGACCCTCAACAAGTGGACGTGCTGCGGCTATTGCGCCACCCGCTACAAGGGCGGAAATCTGTTGGTCAGAGAGGACACCGTCGGTCGTCATCAAAAGGCACTTCGCTTGGTATAGGTCCGCGCGCCGATTGGCCCGCCGTCTGCCCCCTATAACAGAGGCATCGAGCGGGCGGAACGGTTGATTGCGCGGGTTAGACGACGGCGAAGTCGTCCTCTGGTTCGTCCTTATAGGCTTCTTCAAACTCGGCCTCTGGCAGCTCCTGGAAAGCCGCTTCTTCGATCACCGGTCGATCCAGTTCGATATCGAGGATCAACAGTTCGCCTCCGTCCTGCTCAAAGTACGTCAGAGTGCTGAAATGCGTCCCGGCGTTCAGTTCAATCACGTATTCGGTCGGACTGTTGGGCAGGTCGCCGCTGTTGAACGCTACAAAGTCACCGTCGATTTCCAGCGTCGCCGGGTCATCGCTATAGAGTGAGAAACGGTAGAAGCCATCAACTTCAATTTCAAAACTCCGTTGAAAGACAGCCTCGTTTTCTAAGCTGGGCGCAGGGGCGTCTTCAGATTTTTCTGGCACCGGTTCTTTTGGGTCCACTGGCAGGTCTGG
>JAHDDU010000012.1:28235-61488 GCA_020629175.1 Flavimaricola sp.
GGCTCTGGTGTCACCGGATCGACAGGGTCTACCGGCTCAGGCGGGTCGATAGGATCCGTTGGCTCATCTGGTTCGAGAATGGGTGCAGGGCCATCCACTGCAATCTCGCCATAGGTTTCCAGCGCTGACGTGATTGTGGCTTGGACCTCTGCCATATTGTCGGCCACCGCCGGATGGATGTTGGCAGGGACGTCATACCCTTCGTCAGGCATTGTGCCATAGAGCGTGGCATAGGTCGTCAGACCAGCAAGGAAATACAACGTCTCTGTCCCATGAGGGGCCGTATCGACATAAAGCGCATCCGCGGGGATGTCAGCCAGTGGGCCGCCCTCTGACAGCAACTCTGCCAGGACTGGGGCGACGGGGATCAACGTAATCGTCGCATCGGGGGCCGCGGCTTGGGCGTCAGCCACAAGCTCTTGGTACCAATCGTGATATGCGCCGGTGTTGTATTCATAGTAATCGGCGAGCGCTGATGCAGATGGTGGCACATCCGCGCTGAACGGACCCATATCGGCCCAGCCCTCATAGATGAAAATCTCGGCGTCAGGCTGACTGCTTTCGACACGCGTGATGATGTCATTCACCGCATCCTGAGGCGAGCGGGTGTCATCAAAGTAATCTGTGTCAGGCCCATTGTCTTGAATGAAATTCGCGGGCGTTATCAGGACGCTATCGAACGATGTTGTCGTGAATGTTCCTGTGCCATTGTAGACGCCTGACACCCCTTCAAAGCCCCAGTTGGCATTGGGCTCTGCGATGTCAGCAAAGTTTCGCAAAAATCCGTAACCACCTTCGACTGCGAAGGTGTTGCTCTGATACGCTGCGAATTGGTTCATCCAGTAGGGTGCGTTCGTTTGCGCGCCACCCTCTGCATAGTTCACAAGGCTATTGCCAAAAATAAAGACAGACTGATTAACCGGCATTGTTCCCCCACCACGGTCACACTTTAAATCGCATGCCCGACAGCCAGACACGCGTTACAGACAGAGGTCACCACCCGAACCGGCGCACCTCCACACTCCCTGTTTTGATGCAATTTTTGTAACAATCAAGGGGGAAAGACGCGATTGGCGATCAACCACGACAGAATTGCTGATAGCTGATTTTTTGGTCGGGCTAGCAGGACTCGAACCTGCGACCTTCCGTCCCCCAGACGGACGCGCTACCAGGCTGCGCTATAGCCCGACTAGGCCGCGTTTTGACCCATTCGTCGTAAGAGAGCAAGCGCGAAAGTAGCAAAAGTTGCTGCCGTTATGCGGCGTTCTGCACCATCCGCTCATGTGCCGCCTTCAGTTGCGCGACAAGCGGCGCCAGAGCTTCTGCCGATTTGCCAAGTTTCGTGCGATCCGCACGCACAGCCAACGTCAATGCGCCAGAGCGGTCCGGATGGGTGTCATCCGGTAGATCGGGAACATTGGACACTGCAGAAACTGGGGGCGGTGCGGAGGGTTCAACCGGCGGAAGGTCAGCATTCAGGTCATCGCTGGGCCATGGATCGTCCGCATTCTGGGACGCGGCTTCTGCTTTGGGGGTGACGTCTTTGATCCGGGTGGCTGTGCCTGACGCCGCCTTAGGGTCTTCGCCCAGTGCGGCGACATGCTTGATCCCCTTCTCGCGCAGCAGCTTCTGCGCGCCTTTGATCGTCATACCTTGTTCATGCAACAGCGTTTTGATGCCGGAAAGTAGCGCCATGTCTTGCGGGCGATAGTATCGCCGACCGCCTGCACGCTTGACCGGCTTGATTTGCGTGAACTTGCTTTCCCAGAACCTGAGCACATGAGCAGGCGTATCAAGCCAGTCGGAAACTTCGCTGATGGTACGGAACGCGTCTCTTGATTTGGCCAAATCGGGCTCCTTAGCGCTTGTTGCCCTCTGCCACGCGATCTTTCATCAGATGAGACGAGCGAAACGACAAGACGCGGCGGGGATGGATTGGGACTTCTTCGCCTGTCTTTGGGTTGCGTCCGATCCGCTCCGATTTCTCGCGGATCGAGAACGTGCCAAACGACGAAATCTTGACCGAGTCGCCGGAAACGAGGGCGTCCGAGATGTGTTGAAGCACCGATTCCACCAATTCCGCGCTTTCATTGCGCGACAAGCCGACTTCTTCGTGCACAGCCTCTGCGAGGTCCATTCTGGTCAAGGTTTTATCAGGCATTGTGTCCCCCCTGTTTGCGACAGCTTAGGCGGGACGGAAATTGAGAGTCAATATCAATGACTTGTCAGCTTTGCTTGACAGTGGCGGTTGACCTACCAGCGGATTACAACAGAGCCCCAGGCAAGGCCGCCGCCAATTGCCTCGGTCACGAGCAGGTCGCCCTGTTTGATCTGACCGTTTGCGACCCCCACAGATAACGCCAAGGGAATAGAGGCTGCCGACGTGTTGCCGTGATCCTGGACGGTCACGACGACCCGGTCCATGGGTACGCCCAGTTTCTTGGCCGTGGAACTAATGATCCGGATGTTGGCCTGATGCGGGACGACCCAATCCACGTCCTCTGCGCCCAAACCGACAGAGGCCAAGGCTGTGTGGGCTGTTTGTGCAAGCTTTTCAACAGCATGGCGGAACACTTCTTTGCCCTCCATGCGCAAAACCCCTGTCGTACCAGTGCTGACCCCGCCGTCGACATAGAGGATATCGCGGTGGCTGCCGTCGGAATTGAGATCAGTAGAAAGGACGCCCCGGTCCGATGTGTCGCCTGCGCCTGTCTCAGCCTCAAGGATCAAAGCGCCGGCCCCATCGCCGAACAACACGCAGGTCGATCGATCCGTCCAATCCATGATCCGGCTAAAGGTTTCTGCGCCGATCACCAGCACACGTTTGGCCTGACCAGAAAGGATCAGGGCATTCGCGTTGCTGAGTGCAAAGACGAAGCCCGCGCAGACGGCTTGCACGTCAAAGGCGAACCCTTTGGTCATGCCAAGGTTGTGCTGCACCATCGTGGCGGCGGACGGAAAGGTAAAATCCGCAGTCGAAGTGGCAAGAATCAACGCATCAATATCTGAACCCTCAAGCTCAGCGCTGGCGAGAGCCGCTTTTGCGGCGTGCGTGGCGAGGTCAGAGGTTGTTTCACCTTCGGCGGCGAAGTGACGTTTTTCAATGCCGGAGCGGGATTTGATCCATTCGTCGCTGGTCTCCAGCGTCGCTTCGAATTCTGAATTTGGGACGACACGAGCGGGCAGGTAATGACCTACCCCTTTTACCACGGCACGCGTTGTCATCTGTCTTCCTTTATGTGTGCGGTTTAACTGCTGGCCGCATCATTATTTGTGGCATCCTGCGCAATGGCGGCAGCGGATGCAACCCGCGCGGCCAGCTTGTCCGAAAAGCCGGATTTGCCCAGCTGATGTGCCAAACCGAGGGCTGCCTCAATCCCGGTTGCATCCGCCGAACCGTGGCTCTTCACAACTGTTCCGTTCAGGCCCAGAAAAACGCCACCATTCACCCGTCGCGGATCAATACGTTTGCGCAACCGGCCGAGCGAGCCGCTGGCCATCAGGGCGGCAAACTTGCTGAAGATGTTGGTCATGAACGCACCACGCAACAGCTCTGAGATCAGCGTTGCTGTCCCTTCGCCCGTTTTGAGCGCGATGTTGCCGGTAAATCCGTCGGTTACAATCACATCGACGCGCGCGGAAGGTAGATCGCCGCCTTCTACGAACCCGATGTATTCATAGTCGCCCAAAGATGCCGCGTCGCGGATCATGTCGTTTGCAACCTTCAGCTCCGCGCGGCCTTTGTGCTCTTCTGTGCCCACGTTCAAAAGGCCGACCCGCGGTGTGGCGATGTCCAAACCATTGCGGGCATACGACGCCCCCATAAGGGCATAAGTCAGCAAATCTTCTTCGTCTGCGCGGATATCCGCACCCGCATCGAGCATCACATTAAATCCAGCGGAATTGCGCGAGGGCCACAAGCAGGCGATGGCAGGGCGATTGACACCCTCCGCCTTGCGCAACCGGATCATAGAGACGGCCATCAAAGCGCCGGTGTTGCCACAGGAAACGCAGACCGATGCCTCGCCATTTCGCACAGCCTCAATCGCTGACCACATTGATGTGGTTTTGCCGTGCCGCATCACATGGCTAGGCTTGTCCGTCATCGCCACAACGTCTGGCGCATCGACGAGCGTGATACGGGACTTGGCAGGAGATTTATCCAGAAGCGGCTGTAGCGTCGCGGCGGGTCCGTGGAGAAGGGCGCTCGCATCTGTCGCCCGCGCCAGGAAACGCGAAAGGCCCGCAACAACCGCTGCAGGCCCCATGTCTCCGCCCATGGCGTCAACCGAAATCACACCGTGTTTTGCGACTGCCTGCTGTGCAGGGCCGCCCGACGCTTCACTGTCTTGGCGGGCTCGGGTCATACGGTGCTCTGAGGTTTGGCTTAGGCCGCGTCGTCGTCGAGGTCGATTTCGTTAGCCTGAGCCACAACTTCGCGTTCAGCGTACACACCGCAAGATGGGCATACGTGGTGCGGGCGCTTCAGCTCTCCGCAGCTTGGGCATTCGTTGGGGTTCGCAGCCACCAGCGAATCGTGCGAGCGCCGGTTGTTCCGGCGCGACTTGGAGATTTTATTCTGTGGGACAGCCATGTCACAACCTCGGGTCTGGGAGGGCGGCATCTGCGCCCAATGTCATTCGTTAAACGTGTCGTTTGCGCGGGTCATATAGCGAGTCTCGCCATCTGTCGAGACACCTTGCAAAGAGGCCGCGAACATACTGCCATGTTGGCAAAGCGCAAGCGTTTATTCCGCGTCACCCTCGCTGCTGTCTGCGAGCTTGTCCCGAAGGGCCGCAAGACCGGCAAATGGCTTCATTTCTGACTGCGTAAGCGGCGTTGCGCCAGGCTCTGTCACCACCGTTTCAGCAAGCTCTGCGGCGTCACTCCGCGGATAGGCGGGCAGCGCGAGCGACAGGGCCTCCATCATCACGTCGACGATATCAAGCGTGTCTGGCAAAGGTTCGACCGTGTCATCCTCCGGCATCTCGACCTCGCTGCCATCGGGCAACGTGTAGTTGGCGACGTACCGGCGCTTAACATTCTCATCGATCCGCGTGGTCACGGGATCAAGCGTGACGACGCACGCCTGCACGGCCGTAGCGCCCAAATCGCCCGTCAGCACCCAATCCTTGCCACCCGATGCCGCAAGTTCGGCCTCAAACCGCAGTTTGCGCAGCCCTTCAATCCCCAGCGCCTCAGCAATGGCCTGGCGCTCCGCTTCGTTCGGGGCCAGCTCGACCCGTGTGACACGCCGGTTCGGCAAATCACTCATCCGCACGATATGAGAGGGCAATTTGGTCATTGAGCATCCATTCTTGAATCAGGGGGGCTGCTTGGTGTACTTGGGGATAAAAGGCGCACGACGTCAAAACAAGGGGCGGCAGATGACAGGCAGCATCTCTCATTGGAGCAAGAGTGGGCGACGCGCGGCGTTGTTCGCAGCGGCATTGGCGTTGTCGGGGTGCATCGCGACGTTTCGCAACCATGGCTACATCCCGACAGACCTTGATCTTGCGCAGGTGCAGGTGGGCGTTGATACCCGCGAAACCGTGCTTGAAACCATCGGCTCTCCGACTTCTGGTGGCGTGCTAAACGGGTCAGGCTACTACTACGTCGCCAGCAAGTTCCGCCACTTCGGCTGGTTTGAACCGCAAGAGATTGAGCGCGAAGTCCTTGCCATCAGCTTTAACGAGGCAGGCACGGTTCAGAATATTGAACGGTTCGGCCTTGATGATGGGCAAGTCGTGGTGCTGTCGCGCCGTGTCACGGACGACAACATCCGCGACACGACCTTTATTCGCCAGCTTTTGGGCAATATCGGCAACTTTGATGCCGGCACTGTCCTCGGCGGCGGGGGCGGGGACGCGCTTTAAGCGTCCTCTTCCGGCTCAAAGTTTAGCGCAACACCATTAATACAATACCGCAACCCGGTTGGTGCGGGCCCGTCTGGGAACACATGGCCCAAATGCGCCTCGCATCGATTGCAATGTACCTCGGTCCGCTTCATGAAAAAGCTGCGGTCCACGCTTTCGCCCACGCTTTCCGGGTCTATCGGCGCATAGAATGAAGGCCAGCCCGTGCCGCTTTCGAACTTGGTTTCGCTCTCGAACACTGGTGCTCCGCAACAAACACACATGAATGTTCCGGCCTCTTTGGGGAAATTGTCATGCGTGCCCGCGCGTTCCGTCCCGTGCTTGCGTGTGACTTTATAGGCCAGATCGCTCAGCTGTGCGCGCCATTCCGCGTCGGATTTGATGACTTTGTCCATTTGCCTGATATCCTTTGTCGTCCTTTCCTCTTAAGTAGGTCGTAACCGCCGCATCGCCAAGGGAGGCAGGCCGTGACACTTATGCTGCGCAAGGGCCGCTATACGGTGCGGCTGGCCATTGGTCCCGGCGATGTCGAAACCTGTCAGAGGCTGCGCGGAGCCAGTTTTCTGCCCGGCGCTGAAGGCCTCGATTGCGATGCTTTTGATCCTCTTTGCCAACATGTAATGATCGAGGATTGGCAGACGGGACATCTGGTGTGTTGCTACAGATTCATGCTGCTGCCAGATGCCGCCGCCGTCGCGCGCAGCTATGCGGCGCAGCACTATGACCTCTCTGCACTCGCGGCGCAAAACCGCCCGATGATGGAGATGGGCCGGTTTTGCATCGCCGGTGGCCGGCTCGACGCTGACATCATTCGCATGGCGTGGGGCGCGCTGGCCCAATTCGTGACCCAGCACGAGATTGAGGTACTCTTTGGCTGTTCCTCCTTCTCCGGTACCGATCCGGCGGCGTACCTCGATGCCTTTGAGCTCTTGCGCCGCAAATATGCAGCGCCTTCTGACCTCGCGCCACGGCCACATGCGACGGACATCGTTCCCTTCGCACCGCACGAGCCATTCGACCGTGCCGCGGCACTCGCACAGCTTCCGCCACTCTTGCGCAGTTATCTCAGCATGGGCGGATGGGTCAGCGACCATGCCGTCGTCGATCATCAGTTGCAGACGCTTCACGTGTTCACGGCTCTTGATGTTGCCGCTGTCCCCAATGCCCGCGTTAAATCTCTGATGGCCGCGGCCGGCTAACCCCTTGCGCCGCGCGGCTCTGCGCCGTAGCTGACGGGCATGGCACGCGCACCTCTATTACAGCTCTCGGACATCGCCCTCACTTTCGGCGGTGATCCCGTGTTCGAAGACCTCAACCTCTCGATTCAGCCCGGCGACCGGACCGCACTGGTGGGCCGCAACGGCTCGGGCAAGTCGACCCTGATGAAGGTCATGGCCGGACTGGTCGAGGCCGACACTGGCACGCGCGTCGCGGCCCCCGGCGTCAGTGTGGGCTATATGGAGCAGGACCCGACAATGGCGGGCCATGCCACGCTGGGCGACTATGCCGCAAGCGATCTGGATGTGGGCGAGGCCTACAAGATCGAGATGGTCGCCGAAGGGCTGAAATTCGATCCGGCCCGCGATGTGGCGGTGGCGTCTGGCGGGGAACGGCGCCGCGCGGCCCTTGCTAAACTCATGGCCGAAGCGCCAGAGCTTATGCTGCTGGACGAACCAACCAACCACCTCGACATCGAAGCCATCGGTTGGCTTGAAACAACACTCGCCGAAACCCGCAAAGCCTTTGTCCTGATCAGCCACGACCGCGCGTTTCTGACAGCACTCACACGTGCGACCCTCTGGGTCGACCGTGGGGCCGTGCGCAGACAAGAGCGCGGGTTTGACGCCTTTGAAGCCTGGCGCGACAAAGTCTGGGACGACGAAGATGTCGCCCGACACAAGCTCAATCGCAAAATCAAGGCAGAGGCCCGCTGGGCGGTTGAAGGCATCTCTGCCCGGCGCAAACGCAACATGGGTCGCGTCCGCGCTCTGCAAGACCTCCGCGCCGAACGCGCAGCACAAATCAAGAGGCAAGGCACCGCCGCCATGACATTTGAGGGCGGTCAAGCCTCTGGCCGCAAAGTCATCGAGGCAACGGGCCTTGCCAAATCCTACGACGACAAAACCATCGTGCGCGATCTCTCCGTCACCGTCCAACGGGGCGACCGAGTAGCCTTTGTCGGGCCGAACGGCGTCGGGAAAACCACGGTTATCAAGATGTTGCTGGGCGAAGTTGAACCGGATGAGGGCACCATCAAACACGGAACCAACCTGAATATCGCCGTGTTCGATCAGGCCCGCGCGGCCCTCAATCCCGATGTGACGCTGTGGGATGCCCTCACCGATGATCCCGAAATGCGCGTGTCTGGCAAAGCCGACCAAATCATGGTGCGGGGACAGCCCAAACATGTGGTGGGCTACCTCAAAGAGTTCCTCTTCGACGATGCCCAGGCCCGCGCGCCGGTCCGCTCGCTTTCCGGCGGCGAAAAGGCGCGCCTTCTGCTCGCACGGCTGATGGCGCGGGAAAGCAACCTGCTGGTGCTCGACGAGCCGACCAACGACCTCGACATCGAAACGCTCGATCTGCTGCAGGACATCTTGGGCGATTATCAGGGCACCGTGCTGCTCGTCAGTCACGACCGTGACTTTCTCGACCGCGTCGCCACGACCACCATCGCCATGGAGGGCGATGGCCGCGCGACGGTCTACGCTGGTGGCTGGAGCGATTACCGCGCGCAGCGGGGCGAAACGAGGGCCGAAGCGACAGTCCAAACGATCCGCAAAGACAAAGCAAAACCGAAGGCCGATAAAGCAACCACCGGTCTGTCCTTCACAGAAAAACACCGCCTGGATGCATTGCCAGATGAAATCGCGCGGTTAGAGGCCGAGATTGGCAAACTGGAAACGCTGCTTGCTGACCCGGACCTCTTCACCCGCGAGCCGGTCAAATTCCAAAAGGCAACAGATGCCCTCGTCGAACGACAGCAAAAGCTCGCTGCGGCTGAAGACGAGTGGCTGACATTGGAGGACAAAGCCGCAGGGTGATCTTCTTTGGGCCGTCACCCTCGGGGGGTGAGGCCACGGGCCGAGGGGGGCAGACAGCCCCCCTAAACCACACATCAAATGCGCGTCAGCGCTCTTTTGGATCAACCGTCGTAGTCGACCTCTTCGATGATCCGCAGTGCCGTCCCGCGATTGGCGGCAATCTCATCAAGGCTTGTCGTGTCCGGTGTGATCTCACCCCAGCTGGCTACAAGCTCGGAGATCTCTGCGCTTTCGAGGACCGGATACTCGTAGTTCGTCTCGGCGTAGATGGCCTGCGCTTGCGGTGAGACAAGGAATTCCATCAATTGCACAGCTTCATCGCGCGAGGGGGCCGCCTGTGTCATCGCCACGCCCGAGACGTTCACATGTGTCCCGCCGTCTTCAAAAGTCGGCAGAACGATGCGCACGGAATTGGCCCACTCCGTCTGTTCTTCGCTCTCGAGCATCTTGCCCATGTAATAGGTGTTGCCGATGGCTATGTCGCATTCACCGGCCCAGATCGCCCGCACTTGGGCGCGATCATTGCCCTCTGGCTTGCGGGCAAGGTTTTCACGCAGGCCCGCGGCCCAGTCGCGCGCGCCATCTTCGCCAACATGGGCGATCACAGCCGAGAGCAAGGCGAGGTTGTAGTTGTGCGTGCCAGAGCGGGTGCAAATGCGCCCCTCCCACGTGTCAGAGGCGAGGTCCTCATAGGTTGTAACTTCGCCTTCAGCCACGCGGTCGCGGCTGGCGTAGATGATGCGGGCGCGGGTCGTGAGGCCAAACCAAAGGTTGTCAGGGCTGCGCAGGTCCGCAGGGATTGCAGAGGTCAGCACATCGCTGTCTACGGCCTGGACAACGCCCGCATCGACAATCCGCTGCAGGTTCGCGATGTCCACCGTCATCACCAGATCGGCGGGTGACCGGCTGCCCTCAGCCTCAAGCCGCTCAACCAGACCGCCGTCAATATAGGACAACGTAACTTCAATCCCGGTTTCAGCGGTAAAGGCATCCATCACGGGCTGTATCAGCTCGGGCTGGCGGGTGGTGTAGACGTTGACATCGGCCAAGGCTGGGACGGCGGAAAGGGCTGCGGTGGTCGCAAGAGCGAAGCGACGAAAGGACATGGGGAAAACCTCCTGTGAGTTACAGGGGTTATAAATCTGACTATTTTAGTCGGGTCAATCCCGAATTTTTTACTCAGGAATAAATTTTACCTTATCTGCCGCACGAATGTCGTTCCAGATCGCATCCATTTCCTCAAGGCTGCTCTCTGCAGGTGTCCGCCCTCTCACCGCCAATCGATCTTCGATCCCGTTGAACCGTCGGATAAATTTGGCGTTCGTGCGCCGCAGCGCGTTCTCGGGGTCCACGTTCAGGTGTCGTGCGAGGTTGGCGATGTTGAACAACAGATCACCGATCTCTTCTTCGAGCGCGTCAGGCCCTAACGTGTCCCGCGCCTCAACAACTTCGCCCGCTTCTTCCGCGATTTTGTCCAGGACCTGCGCCACATCCGGCCAATCGAACCCCACCCGCGCCGCGCGTTTCTGTAGCTTTTCGGCCCGTGTCAGCGCAGGAAGGTTGAGCGCCACACCGTCAAGCACGCGGGTCTGAGCCTTGTCCTTACGTTCAGCGGCTTTGATCCGCTCCCAATCCTCTGTCTGCCTCTCGGCCGTCTTATCCCCATTTTCGTCGCCAAAGACGTGCGGGTGTCGGCGAACCATCTTGTCGCTGATTTTGCGGGCCACGCTTTCAAAATCAAACAGCCCCGCTTCGGACCCCATCTGCGCATGATAGACCGATTGTAGCAGCAAATCGCCCAACTCGCCCTCTAACTCGGGCCAGTCGCTGCGGGCGATGGCATCGGCGACTTCATAGGCCTCTTCGATTGTGTAGGGCGCGATTGTCGCGAAATCCTGTTCGATGTCCCAGGGACAGCCGCCGTCCGGGTCGCGCAGACGGGCCATGATCGCCAGCAGCCGTTCCATCTGACGCAAGGCGCCGCCAGAGGTATCGTGGATCAGATCATCGCGAGGCATTGCGGGTCCTTCTCATTTGCGCATAGTGGCACCCTAAGCCAGAGAATGACGGAGTCCCACCCATGCCCGCGTTGAACCGCATCGCCGCCTTTGCCGATGACATGACGGCATGGCGTCACCACCTGCACGAAAACCCAGAGCTCTTGTTCGACTGCCACGACACGGCAGCTTTTGTCGTGGCCAAACTGCGGGACTTCGGCGTCGATCAAATCCACGATGGGATTGCCGAGAGCGGCGTGGTGGCTCTGATCAAAGGGCAGGGGAATGGACCGGTGATTGGCCTGCGCGCCGATATGGACGCCTTGCCGATTGAAGAGGCGACAGGCGCCCCGCACGCGAGCAAGGTTCCCGGAAAAATGCATGCCTGTGGCCATGACGGGCACACGACGATGCTGTTGGGGGCCGCGCGCTATCTGGCCGAGACGCGGAATTTTCGCGGCACTGTCGCGTTGATCTTTCAGCCTGCGGAGGAGGGAATCGGCGGCGCAAAGGTCATGGTGGACGAGGGCGTGCTCGACCGTTTTGGCATTGATGAGCTCTATGCCCTGCACTCCGCCCCCGGCACCCCCGTTGGGCACTTCTACACAACGCCCGGGCCGATCATGGCTGCGGTGGATACGTTCCATATCCATGTCAAAGGCGTCGGCGGCCATGGGGCCATGCCGCATGACGCCGTGGACCCGATTGTGGCTGCCTGTGGCATCGTCAATGCGATCCAGACGATCGTGAGCCGCAACCATTACGCGCTTGATGATCTGGTGGTGTCCGTCACGCAGGTCCACACCGGCAGCGCCGATAACATCATCCCCGATACCGCCTATATCAACGGCACCGTGCGGACGTTCGACCCCCGGGTGCAAGAGATGGTGCAGCGCCGGTTGCCGCAGATCGTCGCGGGGCAAGCGATGTCATATGGAGTAGAGGCGGAGTTTGAGTATGACGTGGGCTATCCGGCAACGATCAATGACCCGGCGAAGGCTGCCTTTGCCGCAGAGGTCGCGGCGGAGATCGGTGGCGGCGTGAATGCGGAGGCCGGTCGCGAGATGGGGGCGGAGGATTTCGCCTATTTCCTTCAACATCGTCCGGGCGCGTATCTCTTTGTCGGCAATGGGGATACGGCGGGCTTGCACCACCCGGAGTATGACTTTGATGATGAGGCGGCGCCTGTCGGCGCGTCCTTCTTCGCGCGGCTGGTCGAACGGCTTGCCCCGGTGGAGGGCTGAGCATGTCACTAGAAGATGCCAAAACCCAGGTGGATCAGGCGTTTACGCGCGAAAGCTCACGTGGGTTGAGCTATGAGAACACCTTTGGCGGGGCGACGTCGTTTTTGCGACGCCGATACACCAAAGATCTGACAGGCGCAGACCTCGCCATCACCGGCGTTCCGTTTGATCAGGCGGTGACAAACCGCACCGGCACCCGCATGGGCCCTCGCGCCATCCGCGAGGCCTCAACCCTGCAGCCCTATGATCCGCCCTACGGTTGGGACGGGTTCGATCCGCTGGGCGAATTCAGCATTATTGACTACGGCGATCTGGCCTTTGATTATGCAAAAACTGCGGAGTTCCCCGCCGCTTTAACGGATCACATTGCGGGCATTGTGGCGCAAGGCGTAGGAACAGTAGCGCTTGGCGGGGATCACTTCATCACCTTGCCGATCCTGCGGGCCTACCATGCGGTCTATGGCCGTCTCTCTGTTATCCAGTTTGACGCGCATTCTGACCTTTGGGCCGATGACGATATGGACCGGATTGATCATGGGACATTCATGTACAAAGCAGTCAAGCTGGGGCTGGTGGACCCGGCCCGGTCTGTCCAGATCGGGATCAGAACAGAATGCGATGACTATTGTGGGATGAACTATATCGATGCGCGCACTGTGCACGAGAAAGGCACGGCTTGGGTGGCAGAACAGGCAAAAGAGATCGTCGGTGCCAACAACACCTATGTGACCTTCGACATCGATGCACTGGACCCCGCCTTTGCACCCGGTACCGGCACACCCGTCTGGGGAGGACTGGCCAGTTGGCAAGCGGCCGCATTATTGCGGGACCTCGCAGGCATTCCCATGGTGGGAGGCGACATCGTCGAAGTCTCGCCACCCTATGACCCGAGCGGCGTCACAGCCGTCGCGGGGGCGCATGTGGCGATGGAGCTTATGTGTCTTTATCTGTGGAATAAACGAAAGAAAGCAGCATGATGCGCGGTGTTCTTCTGACGATCTTTCTGGCTGTCGTTGCTTTTGCGGCCTATGTCCGCCTTGTTCCCTTGAATGCTGAGAGTTGGCATATTGACCCCGACACAGCTGCATCACCGGGCGGACTGGGCCACCAACACAAGTTTGCGGACAGCGCGCTCTATACGGCCACGTCGTCAGACATTTTGACCTCAATCGTCGCAATTGCAGAGGCCACGCCGCGCACAACCCTCGTAGCGGGCAGCGTGGCCGAGGGTCGGCTGACATTTGTGACGCGCTCGGCATTGTGGGGGTTCCCTGACTACACGACCGTGTCTGCCGAGTCCCAAGCAGAGGGCACGCGGCTCGCCATTTTGGCCCGCGGGCGCTTTGGTAAGCTTGACCTCGGCGTCAATGAGGCGCGGGTCACAGACTGGCTGGCGCGGCTTGACGCCGCGAACGGCTCTTGACCCTGTCTGTGCGCATGCGACAAGCAAAGCCATGATACAAGCGGCCACCCTCGATCAGATCACGCAGCGGTTTCAATTCCTTGAAGCCAAGCTTGCCGGCGGCGTCGATCCGTCCGAGATCGCGGACCTCACGCGTGAGTATTCCGAACTCAAACCAGTGGCGGAGACGGTGGACGGCTACCGCTCGCTGCTCGATGAGATTGCGGGCGCAGAGGCGATGCTCGATGATCCCGAGATGAAGGCGCTCGCCGAAGAAGAGCTGCCGGACTTGCGCGCGCGGCTCACTGAGGCGGAGGACGCGGTTCGGCTGGCTCTGCTGCCCAAGGATGCGGCCGACGGCAAGCCTGCGATGATCGAAATCCGACCGGGCACAGGGGGCGACGAAGCGGCGCTTTTCGCGGGCGATCTTTTGCGGATGTATCAGCGTTATGCCGAGGCGCAGGGCTTTCGCTTTGAAATCATTGAAGAGCAATCAACCGAACTGGGTGGGATCAAAGAAGTGATTGCCCGCGTTGAAGGGGATGGTGCCTTTGCCCGGCTCAAATACGAATCCGGTGTGCACCGCGTCCAACGCGTGCCGACGACAGAGGCGGGCGGTCGCATTCACACCTCTGCCGCGACCGTCGCAGTTCTGCCAGAGGCGGAAAACGTCGACATTGATATCCCCGCGACCGATATCCGTATTGATACCATGCGGGCCAGCGGTGCGGGCGGCCAGCACGTCAATACCACCGATTCGGCGGTACGGATCACGCATTTGCCCACAGGGATCATCGTCACCTCGAGCCAGAAGTCACAGCACCGCAACCGCGAGTTGGCGATGGATGTGCTGAAGTCGCGGCTGTACGACCTTGAGCGGCAGCGGATTGAAGGCGAGCGGTCGGCGGACCGAAAGTCGCAGGTAGGATCGGGCGACAGGTCCGAGCGGATTCGGACTTACAACTTCCCGCAGGGGCGAATGACGGACCACCGGATCAACCTGACGCTCTACAAGCTCGATGCGGTCATGCAGGGGGATTTGACCGAGATTATCGATGCCCTGACGGCCGAGGCGCAGGCCGAAGCCCTGGCCGAGATGGACGGATGAGCGAAGGGCCGCGCGGCAGTGTTCTGCTGACCCAAGCTGTAAAACGATTGAACGAAGCTGGCGTGCCGGGTGCCGCCCGCGACGCCCGGCGATTGTTGTCCCATGCTTTGGGTGTTGCAGCCGGGCGTTTGACGCTCGCCCTGCCTGATCCCGTCACTGTGGCGCAGGCCGCGGCCTTTCACGCCCTTGTCGAGCGTCGCGCGGCGCGAGAGCCGGTCTCGCACCTCACCGGCGAACGGATGTTTTACGGTCGGAACTTTAAGGTCACCGCGGATGTCCTTGATCCTAGGCCAGAAACGGAAGTTTTGATCGAAGCCGCCCTGTCTCAACCCATTGAGACAATTCTCGATCTGGGCACCGGGTCTGGCTGCATCTTGCTGACCTTATTGGCCGAGACGATTGGCTCGCGCGGCGTCGGTGTTGACCTATCCGTTGAGGCGCTGCAGGTGGCCAAGGACAATGCTGTGGCGCTTGAGGTGAGTGCGCGGGCGCGGATCATTCGCTCGCATTGGTTTGATGAAGTCGAGGGGCTGTTTGACCTGATTGTCTCAAATCCACCTTATATCGCCGATTGGGAGCTAGAGGATTTGGCCCCCGAGGTGCGCGAATATGAGCCGCGCATGGCCCTGACCGACGAAGCCGACGGGCTTGAAGCCTATCGCGCGATCTATGCTGGTGCGGCGCCCTTTCTTGCCCCTGGCGGACGATTGATCGTGGAGATCGGGCACACGCAGGCCGAAGACGTCTCAAAAATTGCGGTCGATGCGGGATTCGCGCCGGTCGCGATTCTGCAGGATTTGGACGGAAAGGACCGAGTAATCGTGAGTGTTTGCCCGGAAAATGGGTTGTAACGGCAATAAAGTGTCGTTTTGGAGGGGGTGGTCCGATTTAGTCTTGCACGCACGCGGCGGGCGTGCATATTCAAACCATCCAACGCAGTCGGGTTGCCCCGACACGATGGATCTGTCGCCAGAGCATTGCAGACCGATTTGACAGACACGCATGAGGCGTGCGCGGGACCTGCACAAACCTTATCCAGGCTGGACACGAATATTCCATGAGATCATCCAAGTCACGGTCGCGGGGCAAGAACCGCAACAACCGCCCCTCCGGTGGAAACATTATCAACCGCGTTTTTGACAGTTCCGGCCCGGACGGCAAAGTTCGCGGAACACCGCAGCAGATTATCGAAAAGTACAACCAGCTGCACCGCGATGCCCAGCTGTCAGGTGACCGGGTGAACGCCGAAAATTTTGCCCAACACGCCGAGCATTATCTGCGCATGTTGGCCGAAGCGCAGCGCGAGATGGACGCCAAGCGCGAGGAGCAGGAGGCTCAGAACCGTGAGCGTCAGGCCGAGCGTGACCGCCGCCAGCAGCAAGACCGTGAACGTCAGGCTGAACGTGACCGCGAGCGTGATGCGCGCCTGAAGGCGCAGGAAGAGGCGTCGAACGGTGGCGATGATGTACCGGGGTCTGGTGATCAGCCAGACGTCGACAGCGGCCCCGAGCTTGTGGACACTCCGGAGGATGCCGAAGCGGCCAAGCCCGCGCGCAAACCACGGGCCCGCAAACCTAAGGCGCCAAAGCCGGATGACGCCGAGGCCCCGCCCGAGCCGGCCTCCGATGCGCCCGAAGCCGCTGAATAATCCAAAGGCCTCCCAAAAGTGGGAGGCCTTTTTTTCTGCGAAACGTATTGTGATCGTCGGGGCCAATGGTGCTGGTAAGTCCACTTTGGCTTTGAACCTTGGCGCCATGCTTGAGCTTCCTGTTTTGCATAACGATGGGTTTGCGCTGACAACGAAGTGGCAGCATCGTCCATCAGCTCAGACAGCATCGCTGCGAGAGGCGGCATTGGCCGAACCGTCTTGGATGCTGGAAGGCGGTCCGTCGATCTTGAATGATCAGACTTTAGAGCGATGCGATCTGATCATTTGGCTAGACCCTTCGGATATGCTGCGCGTTTGGCGCATTGCGAAAAGATCTGTGATGATGACTGGGCGGGTCCGGCCGGAACATCCACCAGGCAATCGCGAATGGCCAGGCAGAAGGCAGACTTCGTTCATACTCGGCGCTTGGCGGAAAAGGCATGCGGCACGGGCCGTAATTTCAGGGACACTCGCTACATTCGACGGTCCGGTGATTCACGCCAAAACGAGTGAAGACCTAGCCCGCCTCATGCAGGCTGCGCGCAAGGGCGCAAAAGCCCTCTAGGGCGACTCGCTCCGCGCGGTCTGTGGGAGCGATTCCAGCTGCGACGAGGTGATCTTCGATCTCAGGACTTAGGCCCTTCAGGGAAGAACGCAGCATTTTGCGCCGCTGGTTAAAGGCAGTGGCAACCACGTGGCTGAGCGTTTGCGCATCCGCCGGGTATCGTGGAGCGGGGAGTGCTGTGAGATGCACGACAGCGGAAGAGACTTTGGGCGCGGGCACAAAGGCTTCGGGGGGCAGGTCCAGTACAATGTGGGCATCGGCCCGCCATTGCGCGAGGATCGCGAGGCGACCGTAGGCTTTGGAGCCGGGTTCGGCCACGATGCGCTGTGCCACTTCGCGCTGGAACATGAGTGTCAGGCTCGTCCAATAGGGCGGCCAGTCGGCGGGGGTGAGCCACCGGACCAGCAGTTCGGTCCCAATGTTGTACGGTAGGTTGGCAGCGACGCGGATCGGGGGCGTGAGGTGTGCGAGCGGGTCAACCTCAAGCGCGTCGCCATTGATCGTTGTCAGGCGTCCCGGATAGGCGGCGGCAATTTGCTCCAGCGCCGGAATGCAGCGGCTGTCCTTTTCAATTGCCAACACGCGACGCGCACCTTCGGCCAGAAGACCACGGGTCAGACCGCCGGGGCCGGGGCCCACCTCAAGAACGTCGCATTGGGTGAGATCACCTGCCGCTCTGGCAATCCGCGCAGTTAGATTGAGATCGAGCAAGAAGTTCTGTCCAAGGGCTTTCTTGGCTGCGATGCCGTGGGTCTCAATGACCTCTCGGAGCGGAGGAAGAGCATCTATTTGCGCCATTAGCCGCGCGCCTGCGCCATGTCGCGCGCCATGCGGATGGCAGCAATCATCGAGGTCGCATCCGCTGTGCCTTTGCCTGCGATGTCGAATGCGGTGCCATGGTCGGGCGAGGTGCGCACGAAGGGCAGCCCTAGCGTGACGTTCACGCCGCCGGAAAAATCCAGCGTTTTGATCGGGATCAACGCCTGATCGTGGTACATGCAGACGGCGGCGTCATAGCTTGCGCGGGCGGCGGGATGGAACATCGTGTCCGCACTGAGCGGGCCCGAGATGGCCAGACCTTCGGCCCGAAGTGCATCAAGGACGGGCGTGATCATCTCAATTTCTTCGCGCCCCATCTTGCCATCCTCGCCCGCATGGGGGTTCAGGCCTGCAACTGCGATGCGCGGTGCCTCGATCCCAAAATCCCGGCGCAGGGCTGCGTGGGTCGTGAGGATCGTGTCGGTCAGCGTTGCTGCAGTCAGTTGCTCTGGAACCTCGCACAACGGAATGTGGATCGTCGCAGGCACCACGCGAAGCGCATCACAGGCCAACATCATCACCACGCTGTCCACCCCCGCGAGGGCCGCGAGGTACTCGGTATGGCCGGGGTAAGCGAACCCTGCGCCATCTTGCAGCGCGGCCTTGTGGATGGGGGCTGTGCAGAGGGCGGAGGCTTGCCCGGATTGCACCCGTTCCACGCCAAGGCGGATCGCGTTGATGACACCTTGAGCGTGTTTGGCGTTCGGCGTTCCCGGGACGCGCGGTGCGCCAAAGTCTTGCGCGATTACGGCGAGACTTTCGCGGCCATTTGTTTCGCCCATCGGAGCCCAAGGAGTGCCATCCGGCAAATGCGCGGGGTCGCCGATCCATTGCAGCGGGATTTCGTCCTTTAACGCAGCCCACGCGGCCACCGCGATCTCAGGCCCGATGCCCGCCGGTTCGCCACAGCTGATGACGATGGTCATCCGGGCTCACTCACCCACGATGGTGGCCGAGGCGCGCAGATCAGCGATCAGAGCATCCGCATAGCCGTTCAGGCGCTGGCTGCGCAGCTGGCCTGCAACCTGCTCACGGTCCACCTCTTCGCGGCCTGCGGCGACGCGCTCGCACAGCATGAGGAACACAAGCGTTTGCCCATCATTACGGGTGAGTACGGCAGAGACTTCGCCAGGGTCCATCTTGGCCAATTCGATCGCAAAATCCTGTGGCAGCTCGGCAGGCGACAGCGTCTGCCGGTCCAGCTGCTCTTCTGGCAGGCCCTGGGCCACGCCGTAGAGGTCATCGCAGGTGTCCACGCGGGCCGCGACATTGGCGGCTTGCTGACGCCCGGCGTCTGTGAGCCCGCCGTCAATGTAGAACGCGGCATAGTCGATGGCCGAGGGTTCTTCGCGCGGGGCGTCAACCTCACGCACTGCCCGCATTTGGAACAAGGCGACACCGTTGGTGATCGGAATAGGCGGTGTGACTTCACCTGGGGCAAGCGACAGCAGCAGCGTTCGCAAGCCGGCAGGGTAGTTGGAAATCGGTAGCCAATCGAGGCGTCCCCCGCGCGTGCGCGACGGCAGGGCCGAGACGCGGCGGGCCTGCGCTTCAAACGCCGAGGTCGAGGTGATCTGCGAAATCTCGCGGGCCTGTGCCAGTACGCGCTGCGCCTGTGGTGGCGGTGCGGGAATAATGATCTCGGACAGGAGAACTTCGATCCCGCTGTCAGAGGCGCCCGGCTGGCCAAGGGCGGCTGTGATGTCGGCTTCACTTGGTTCGGCCTGTCGTCCAAACCGCTGGCGGATGAAGGACCGCCACGTTGTGCCGACGAGGACGAAATCGCGCAGGGTTTCCTGTTCTACGCCATTTTGCGCCAGCACTTGCAGAAAGTCTTCAAGCGAGAGATTGGCGCGGCCTGCGAACTCCTCCATCGCCAATTCCAGGGCTCCATCGTCGAGCTGCAGTCCGCTGCGGCGCATCAGTGCGAGTTTCAGGCGGTCATCGACCAATTGCTCCCGCGCAAGCTCGGGCAGATCACCCGGCGTACGGAACACTTCGAGCAGCCGAATGCGCTGGTCGAGTTCGTAGTTCGTGACCACGTCTTCGTTCACCAAAATGACTGGATCAAACAGGCCTTGCGCGCCGACAGAGGTGCCGAGCATCGTGCTGAGCGCCAAAGCCCCCAAAGACTGCCGGAGTGTTGTGAAGACAGAAGTGCGCATCGGTAGCCTCATCTCGTGTCAGGGCGATTTACGCCTCAGTTGCTGCAGGACCGTGCCAGCTGCGCGGTGGAACGACCCGCAGAAAACCCGGTCAAGCTGATCCCGAACCCAAAGTCCGTCGATGGATCGGTTGTGTCAGAATTTGTGTAACGGCGCGATACCGAAAGGTCCACTGTTACGCACTCATTGCGCCATTCCACGCCCAGCCCCGCGGTCCGCGGCTGATCCGCGGCGACGTCATAGCGGCCGTCAAAATTTACGGTCCAATGCTCGTCAACGATGTAAGAGCCGTCGAAGGACCATTCAGAGGCGGGTTCAAGCCTCTCGCGTGTGGGGTCCTCAGGCAGCCAATGGTAGGCGGCCGCAAGGCTCAACGTCTCGCTTTGCCAGTTTAGGCGCACCTCGGTTTTGTCGAACTCAAAGTCATCATCAAACAACGCCCGTCCATCCAGCTGCAGCCCTTCTGATAAGGCAAGGCTTCCTGACACAAGCCAGTCTGACCGCAGCTGTGACAGGCCAGAGGTCGGGGAAAACGACGGCTGTTGTGTATCCTGAAACAGCCGCCCAAATGTGAGCGAGCTTCGCGCGCCACTGGCCCCAATCCGCGTCCAAGTCACCCCGATGGAGGTATGCGATCTGTCTTCTCGGGCGTCCTCACCGGGAAAGCGGGTGAGGGCAAAGAGGTTGGCCTCATCAAACTCGGCGAGTGTGCCATCCTCATTCGGGGCAATTGTTCCATAAGATTGCGTCCAGCCAAGGCTGATCGCGGGTTCAAGGATGTGGACCGTGCCGGTGGGCATGCGCCGGATCAGCGGCCAGCGCAGCGTCGCCGCAGCGGAGGGGATTGCGCGAAGACCCGTCTCATAGGCTGGATCTTGGCGCACGGCGAAATAATCCACTTCGAGCGCCGTACTGGCATTGATGATCAGGCCATTGGGCAACGTCCAGTTTCGGTGCCAGGCCCCTGACAGACCCACACGTGCCACATCGCGCCCATCCGCGCCCGGCGTGTCAATCGTCCGCTCAAATGCATCGAGCGATGCGCCAAAGGTCAGCGTGCCGCCAATGGCTTCTGGGAACAAACGTTTGTCATAGGCCATATGCACGACGATGGGGGGCAGGGTTTCGTCCGCTTCATCATCGCGCAGACTGTCGAAATAGGTGATGTCGGCTACAAAAAGGTCGCGGTCGCGCACACGTTCAATGGCGATGGCGCTGTCCAATCGATCCTTCGACGAATACCCGTATTCAAGAAGGTAGGCGGGGTCTGTGGTGCCTTCGATATCGAAGTTTAACTGAAAGTCGCGGCCAAGATCGAATTGCCCTTCGGCTATCACGTAGGACCGCAGCTCCCCCGGGCGCAGTGTGTCGCGGCTGGCCGCTGCGTTGATTTCAAGCGTGCCGGACAGAAAGGCCTGCCGGTAGCGCGCTTCAAGCGTCGTCGTCTCGCTGGTCAGGAACGGTGTCAGGGTCAGGTCGCGGCTATCGCCGATGCGGATGAAATAGGGCAGCTTGATCCCGACACCAAGTTGGTTGTTGCTGCGCAAACGTGGGATGAGGAGGCCCGTTGCCCGGTCCAGCGTTGGATCGGGAAGACGCAGGCGCGGCACCCAGAGGAGCGGCACGCCACGGATATGGAAGGTGGCATTGTCAAAATAGAGCTGCCGTTCGAGTTCATCATGAATGATGCGGTCGGCGCGGATTTCCCACAAGGGCGCCTCGGTCGCACAAATCTGGCAGGATGTTGCGACGGTGCGCGTCAGCTGACTGTAGCGCCCATCGACCCGGTCGATCCTGTTTGCGGCAAGTTGCAATTGCTGGTTCAGCACCAACCGCGCCCCGCGCAAGATGCCGTTTTCGAGCTGCGGGTCGAGCTGCGCGGCCTCTGCTGTCAGAACCGTGCCATCAGGTGCGCGGATAAAGATTGGCCCGGTGATCGAAAGCGTATCGCCGCTTTGTGAGTATCGGATCGCCTGGGCCGAAAGCGTCGTGCCATCGTAGAACACCTGCACGTTGCCTTGCGCCGTCAGGGTGCGGTCTGCGCCCACGGTGATCGTGTCCGCAACGAGCGTCGCAGCGCCTTGCGCCATGGCCGAAAATGGCAGGAAAAGTAGCCAGAGGATGAGGACACGCAACATCACCCATCCTCCAGATGCAGCAACAGGCCCATAGCCACGGCGATGGCGGCAAAGGGTGGCGCCCAGGCAGCGAGCATCGCGGGGATTTGGCCGTTCTCCCCCATGATCATCGCCAGATTGCGCAGGAAATAAACGGCAAAGCTGAGCATCACCGCGGCCAGCACCATCACACCCGTGCGCCCGCCGCGCTGGTGGCGCAGGGTAAAGGCGGCGGCAATCAGGACCATGGCCACCAGGAAAAGGGGCAGCGCAAGTTCGGTCTGCAAAAAGACCTGATGCCGCCGCGCGGTAAATCCCGCAGCTTGCAAGCGTTGGATGAACTGCGGAAGGTCCCAGATTGGGATGGATGAGGGGGTTCCAAAGCTGTTGCGGATTTGATCTGCGGTCAGGTTTGATGGGATCTCAAATGTGGGATGCTGCAATGCCGCCGCTTCGGGATTGGCCGCACTGTCAAGCGGCCAGACCTTGGCGTCGGTAATGCGCCAGGCTGCCCCTTCAAGGACGGCCTGATCTGCCTCAATCCGCCGGATCGGTGTCCCCTCGCTGCCAAAGGTCAGGAATGTCACTTGCCGCAATGCGGTGCCGTCTAGGTTGGCTTGCAATGCGCGGATCACCGTTTGCCCTTCGCCCGTGCCTTGCCGCAGCCACACGCCGTCAGACGAAAGGGCCAGCACGCTGGCATCCCCCCGCAGATCGGCCACCCGCGCTTCGTACTCTTGCGATGTTGCTGCAACGATCGGGTTCATCACCGCGATTGAGGCGAGCCCGAACAGGAGGGCGACCGTCACAGGCGGCAGCAAGGCCCGCAGCGCCGACCGACCGGCGGCCCGCGTCACCACCAGCTCGGAGGATCGTGCGAGACCGAGGAAGAGTGACAGGGTCGCAATAATCACGATGAGAGGCAGGATGTCGTAGATTGATTTGGGCATCGAAAGCAGCGTGAGTTGAAGCAGTTGCCCAAACCCTTCAACCTCGGCTCCGAAGCGGCGTGATTGTTCGATCAGATCAATCAGCGCGAGCATCACAAAAAAGATGCACCAGATACCGACAAGCAGAAACGCAAAGCGCCGGGCAAAGTACCAATAGAGGATCATGCAGCCGCCCCCTGATACCGCTTGCCACGCAGCCATGCGGGCCGGATCGACCAGCCAAGCAGCACAAGCGCAATGATGAGGCCCGTGACCTCGGGCAAATAGGTCAACGGCCATGCACCCGGATCATTGGTGACCACATTGGTGACGCCGCTCTCAATCGTTTTGATCAGGATCAGCAGGAAGATCGCCACAAGGATTTGGCGCCAAACGCCAAACCGGCTGAACCCGCCGATAAGCAACGTGGCAAACCCAATGAGCGCCGAGACGAGTGGCTGGAACGTGCGGGCGATCCTTTCGTGCGCCTCCGCCCGCAATTGCGCTGCGGTGCGCCGGGTCTCAGCCAAGATGGCGGGCGAGGGGGCCAGCATCTCGGTCGTCACCAGCTCGCGCGCGCTGCGGCGGGAGGGGTCGGGCAGGGTGACCAGCGTGCCAAGGTTGTAGGCCAGATCGTCAAACGAGGTGGTGCCAAGCCGGCGCGTGTCCGTTTCAAAATTTTGGGCCATGCCATCGACCATGACCAGCTGCGGCCCGGCCTCAGTCCGGACGATAAAAGCGCTGGTGGCCGTGTAGGTCACCGTTTCCAGTGGGTTGCGACTGTCGGAGAGGAAAATATCACGCAGCTCGCCTTCGTTTGTGACCTCGCGAATATAGAAGGTGACGCCATCTGTTGGGGTCAAAAACTGGCCCTCACGCAACAGCCGCGCGGTCGCGTTCTCGGCAATCTCGGCTTGCCGTTTGTTCAGCTCGGTCGTGCTGACCGGAACCAGATAATGCAGGAGAAGCGCCATCAACACCGTGACGATCAGACCGAAATATGCAATCGGCCGCGCGATGCGGAAGGAGGAGTAGCCAGTGGCCTGCACAACCACAAGCTCACTCTCGGACGTCATTCGGTTGGTCACATAAATCGCCGCCGCAAATGTGGCGATCGGCAGGATGATGCGGATGATCGTGGGTAGGGTGAGTGTGCTGAGTGTCAGGAAAACTCCCAGCGTCTGACCATCTGCGATCAGCTGATCGAACAGCCGGACAGCCCGGTTCACCCAATAGACGAGTATGAGAAGCAGCGAGAAAAAGCCAAACAGCATCATCAGCTGAGACAGCATGTATCTGTCCAGTCGTGCCACTGCCGCCCCCTTTGACTTGCAACCGCTCGGGTCCTGTTGATTTTAAGGATGTCTAGCAAATCGCCGCAGGGAACTGAACTGCTATCTGGTCAATCTCTGACGCTGCGTTTAGCAACGTGAGGGAGGAGTGCGCATGGGGTCTGCCTATTTCTATCACCTGACCGAAAGTTCGCTGGAGCAAACCTTGCCCCAGTTGATCGGTCGTGCGCGTCAGGCGGGCTGGAGGATTGCCGTGCGCAGCGCAGATGCGGCGCAGGCGGAACAGCTGGACACGGCGCTTTGGGCCGGGCCGGACGATGGATTTTTGCCGCATGGTGTGGCTGGCGGCGCGCATGATGCACTGCAGCCGGTGCTGATTGGTCTGCCCGAAACAGATTTTGGCAACGGAGCGCAGTGCCTGATGGCCGTAGGAGGTGTCGATGTGTCGCCCGAGGACGTGGCCGCGCATGAGAGGCTCTGCGTCTTGTTTGACGGCCATGATGAGGCGGCTCTCAACACCGCCCGCGCCCAGTGGAAGGCGCTGACGGGCGCTGGGTGCAGCGCGCAATATTGGGCGCAAGAGGGTGGCTGGGTGAAGAAGGCGGAAAGCGCCTAACTTACGCTGTCCGCAACGGATTTTCGTCCCACGTGGGGCACCAGGGCCCGTTTACCAACCGGTCGTGACTGTCGAGTGCGCGGATGCGCGAGAGCTGCGCGGGCGACAAAGTGATGTCCTGTGCCGCAAGGTTCTCGCGAATGCGCTTGGGATTGCCGGACGATGGAATGACGGTAAATCCCTCGGCCAGAAGGTAGGCCAAAGCGACTTGTCCGGGCTGCGCCTCTATGTCTTCGGCAATAGCCTTTAACGTCGCATCAATGCCAACGCGCCCTCTGCCAAGCGGCGAATATGCTGTCACCGAGATCCCCAACGCGCGGCAATGATCGACAATCGCGGCGTTCTGCATGAAGGGATGAATTTCGACCTGATTGGTGAAGATTGGAATATCGCCCAAGTGTGCCGTGGCCTGATCAATGTGGCGGATGGTAAAATTCGACACCCCGATATTGCGAGCCATGCCGCTGGCCTTAACCTCGGCAATCTGAGCGACATAATCCGCAATCTCGAACTCATCGTTGATCGCGGGATAATGCAGCAGATAAAGGTCGACATAGTCGAGGCCGAGCTTGTCCAGCGACGCTGCGGCATGCTGTTTGATTTGGCCGGGGGCAAAATGCTCGGGTGCTACTTTTGAGGTGATCCAGAGCGTGTCACGGTCAAGGCCAGAACCCGCGATCGCACGACCAACTTCAGCCTCGTTTTCATACCCTTCGGCATTGTCGATGTGGCGGTAGCCTGCGGCGAGGGCTTCACTTGTTGAGGCGTAGGCCTCCTCTCCGAAACGGTTCCAGGTGCCAAATCCGATAGGATGAAAAACAGGCAATATCTGTTCCTTTGACAAGGTTATCGGCGCAAAATCATGCGGTCGTTTTCGATCGTGACGGTCGAAAACTGATTAAGATAGGTCATGCCGAGCAGGGAATCGAAGAGGTCGCCTTCATTCACAACGGCGCGCACATTGGTGTCAACGATTTCCCCTGCGGTGATGCTGTCGAGTGTGACGGGGGCTGTGCGCACGATCCCGTTGGCAGTGCTGGCTTGGCCGATGAAGGCCAGCGTCTCAGGCCGCAGACCGGCGCGTTGCGCATCTTCCTGGGTCAGGACAATTTGCGACGCGCCGGTGTCCACTACAAACCGCACGGGCACGTCATTGACGCCCAGAGTGACGGTGTAATGCCCGTCGCGACCCCGCGGGATTTCAATGGTTTCGCCTACAAAGGTGGTGCGTGGGGCCACATCATTGCGGATGTCCTCCCACAGACCCACGGCCCCGACAGCGCCCAGAAAGATCAGGCCCCAAATGGCCGCTTGCTGCGCGGTCTTACCCATGTTGCCACGCTGGCTCATCAAATAGCTGCCGCCGATAGCGACAAGCAGAATGAGCAAAAAGATAAGGCGGGGGGCGTCGGCACTGGTCATGGCAAAAGATATAGGTGTTAGAACCCTATACCGGAAGTGCGCAATCCATCGAGAATGAACTGCACGGCCAAAGCCGCCAGCAACATGCCCAGAACACGGGTCAAGACGTTGATGCCCGTTTTGCCAAGCATCCGTTCAATGGCACTAGCCGACAGGAAGGCTGCGAGCACGATCAGCAGGATGAAGAGGAACACCCCTGCGATGGCGGCCATATCCGCGGGTCCTTCGGCCTGACCGGTCAAAAGAATGATCGTGGCAATCGCGCCAGGGCCGATGATCAGAGGAAGGGCGAGGGGGAACACCGATGGATCATCGTGATCCTCATCCGCGATGGTGCTGTCAGCGTTGTCCTGTCGGCGGCTTTGACGGCGCTCAAACAACATGTCTAGCGCGGTGAGGAACAACAGCACGCCGCCTGCAATTCGGAACGCGGGCATGGAGATGCCGACAAATGTGAGGACCGCTTCACCCAAAAACAGGAAGACAAACATCAAAAATGTTGCAACAGCACAGGCCCGGAACGCAATGGCGCGGCGTTGCGCGGCCGTCATGCCCTGGGTCAATGCAATGAAAATCGGAACGAGGCCCGGCGGATCAATGATCACGAACAGCGTCGTGAACGCCGCGATGAGGCTGGGGAGGTCTGTCATGGCGCCCTCCACCCTTGTGGCACGGGAGGGAGCCTCCGGCGGGGATTATTTTGGCCAGAAGAAGCGAGGGCGTCGTGCATTAGCATTGTGCCTTTTCTTGTGCTTCCAATGCAGACATCCACAGCGCCTCGGCCTTGTCGAGAGCTTGCATCACTTCGGCGTATTTCGCATTCCAGGTGGCAAGCTCGCCCTTGCGGGCGTCTTCGTAAAGGTCTGGGTCGGCAAGTTTCTTGGCCAGTTTGTCACGCATATCGTTGAGCTTGTTGACGCGTTCTTCGCCCTTGCGCACCTCCGCCTTGAGGGCCAGCATTTGATCGCGGGTCATGGCAGGTTTTTTAGGTTTCGGGCTGGGTTTTTTGGCCTCATTGGCGGGCTTGTCCGCCGTCAGCAGCAGTTTGCGGTAGGCCTGTAGATCATCCTCGTAAGGCGTGACGTGGCCGTCTTTGACCAGCCAAAGCCGATCAGCGACCATCGACAGCAAGTGCATATCGTGACTGACGAGGATGACAGCGCCAGTGTAAGCGGTCAGCGCCTCAACCAGCGCTTCGCGGCTTTCAATGTCGAGGTGGTTGGTGGGCTCGTCCAGGATCAAGAGGTGCGGCGCGGGCAGGGTGGCGAGCAGGAGCGACAGCCGCGCCTTTTGCCCGCCAGAGAGGCGGCCGACCTCGGTCTCGGCTTGGGCAGCCATGAGGCCAAACCCAGCGAGGCGTGCGCGAAGCTTGGCCTGACCTTCTTCTGGGCGTTCGCGCAGGAGGTGCTGGAGCGGGGTCTCCTCAACGCGCAGCTCGTCCACCTGATGTTGGGCGAAAAAGCCGATGCGGAGTTTGTTGGAGCTGACCATCTTGCCACGGGCCACTTCAAGACGATTTGATAACATCTTGGAAAGGGTGGATTTTCCTTCACCATTGCGGCCCAAAAGGGCGATGCGGTCGTCCTGGTCAATGCGCAGGTTCAGATCGTGCAGAACGATGTGGTTGCCGTAGCCCACGGCGGCCCCTTCGGTCGCGATAATGGGGGGCGAAAGCTCTTCTGGGCTGGGGAAGGTAAAGACGGTGCGGGCGGCATCCTCGGGGGCGCGGATAGTCTGCATCTTTTCGAGCATTTTGACGCGGGATTGGGCCTGTTTGGCCTTGGACGCTTTGGCTTTGAAACGGTCTACAAAGCTTTGCAGGTGGGCGCGCTTGGCGTCCTGTTTCTTTGCGGCTTGCGCAATGAGGGCGCGTTTCTCGGCGCGCTGTTTGGCAAAGCTGTCGTAGGGGCCGGTATAGAAGGTGAGCTTTTTGTCCTCAAGATGCAGGATGGCGCCAACGGAGCGGTTCAGCAGCTCGCGGTCGTGGGAGACGATGAGGACCGTGTGGGGGTATTTTGTGAGGTAATTCTCAAGCCAGAGCGCGCCTTCGAGATCGAGGTAGTTGGTGGGCTCGTCCAGCAGCAGCAGGTCAGGCTCAGAAAACAGAACGGCGGCGAGAGCGACGCGCATGCGCCAACCGCCGGAGAAAGCGGAACAGGGCTGTTTTTGCTCCTCATATGTGAAGCCGAGCCCTTTGAGGATCGAGGAGGCGCGCGCCTCTGCTGACCAGGCGTTGATGTCGGCGAGCCGGGTCTGGATTTCAGCGATGCGCGTGGGATCGGTGGCCGTCTCGGCCTCGGCCATCAGGGAATGGCGTTCCGTGTCAGCCATAAGGACGGTGTCTATAAGGCTGACCTCGTTGCCGGGGACTTCCTGGCTCACACCACCGATGCGGTGGCCGCGTGGCAATTCGATATCGCCGGTGTCGAGAGGCAGTTCGCCGCGGATCATTTTGAACAGCGTAGTTTTGCCCGTACCATTGCGCCCCACAAGGCCCACTTTGTGGCCGTGGGGGATGGTCACTGTCGCATGTTCGAGCAGCGAGCGGCCCTCAATCGAGTAGGAGATATCTTTGATTTTCAGCATGAGGCAGCCATGACCGATCGCGCGGCGGGCGTCAATCGCAGTGCGGCGGTGCGAAAGCGGGTTTTCATGGAGCAGTGTTAGTGTTAGCAGGCCGCACGAGTTTTCAACGGGGCCGAGCCCCAGAGCCAGATGAGGTGTATCATGGCCGTGCAACGCACATTTTCGATCATCAAACCCGACGCCACAAAGCGCAACCTGACAGGCCAGATTGCTGCAAAGTTTGAGGAAGCCGGTCTTCGGATTGTTGCCTCCAAGCGCATCCAGCTGACATTGGCGCAAGCCCAGCAGTTTTACGGTGTTCACAAGGACCGCCCGTTTTTTGGTGAGCTGTGTGAGTTCATGATCTCCGAGCCGATTGTTGTGCAGGTTCTGGAAGGTGAAGATGCAATTGCCAAGAACCGCGAAGTGATGGGCGCGACCAACCCTGCGGATGCCGCCGAAGGCACGATCCGTAAGGAATTTGCACTGTCGATCGGTGAGAACTCGGTCCATGGATCGGACGCGCCAGAGACGGCTGCAGAAGAGATTGCGTTCTTCTTTTCAGGACTTGAGCTCGTCGGCTGAAGCCATTGAGATGAAATGAGAAAGGGCCTGTCAGTTGATCTGACAGGCCCTTTTTCTTGCCTCCGGCGGAGGTATTTTTAGCAAGATGAGATTAGGAGGCGGCCAGCGCGTCGACGATGGGCTGGAAGTCTGAGGCTTTGAGGCTTGCGCCGCCGACGAGGGCGCCGTTTACCTCGGGTGTGGCGAAAATTTCGACGGCATTGGCAGCTTTGACGGAGCCGCCGTAGAGGAGCGCGATGTCGGTGCCGGCAGCACCGAAGCGGGCGGTGAGGTCAGCACGCAGGTGGGCGTGGACTTCGGCAATTTGATCCGTTGTGGCGACGAGGCCGGTGCCGATGGCCCAGACGGGTTCATAGGCGATTACGGTGTTGGCGCCGGTGGCGTCATCGGGTGTTGAGGCCGCCAGTTGATCGGTGAGGATCTGTAGCGTGGCTCCGGCTTCACGTTCGGCGAGGGTTTCGCCGATGCAGATAATCGGCGTGAGCCCGGCGGCGAGGGCGGCCTCGGCCTTGGCTCGGACGGTCTCGGACGTCTCGCCATGGTCGGTGCGGCGTTCGGAATGGCCAACGATGACATATTTGGCACCCGCGTCCGCAAGCATGGGGGCGGCAATGTCGCCTGTGTGCGCGCCGGATATGCCGGTGTGGCAGTCCTGACCGCCGATAGAGAGACCGTCCCCAGCGGCGGCGGCTGCGGCGGCAATCAGCGTGGCGGGCGGGCAGATCAACACGTCGATGTCCGCATGGCCGATGCTTGCAAGTTCGGACAGGGCAGCGGTGGTGCCGTTCATCTTCCAGTTACCGGCGGCGAGTTTTCTGGGCATATCATGGATCCTCTGGCTGTTGCGTCACGGATAGCAGCGCGCGCGGCGGGGGGAAAGCTAGCGCAACACGGAAAGCGCCGAGTTTGCCAAATCTACAGCCAAAACAGGATCTTCGAGGGCGGCGTCTGGCAAGGCGTGGTAGGGCATGTTGTGGAATTGTGCGGTCGGTTCGCCGAACAGCTGCTCGGGATCCTTGGTTTTGAGGTACAGCTGACCGCCAGAAGTCATGAGCGCGAAAACGGTGCCGTCCTGATAAAGGCAGATGCCGCCGAACATCTTGCGGGTCGTTAAGTGACCTAGATCGTTGAATAAATCGGTGGCGAAGGCGATATCAGCGTCAGAAACGCTCATGTCTGGGCGAGGGTCTCGTCGAACTTGATGCTTTCGCCGCAGCCACAGGCCTCTGTGACGTTGGGGTTGTTGAATTTGAACCCGGCCTCAAGAAGCGAAACTTCGTAGTCAATTTCGGTTCCAAAGAGGAACATCTGCGCCATGGGCGCGATCATGACGCGGGCGCCATCCACTTCAACAACCTCGTCCAAGGCATTGACTTCAGTGACATATTCCATGGTGTATTCCATGCCGGCACAGCCACCCTTTTTGACGCCAATGCGCAGGCCCTCGTGGTTGTCACGGGCCATAAGTTTGGCGATTTGGGCGGCGGCTTTGGGGGTGATTGTGACCGCCTGCTTGCCGGGAATGCTGAACATGGGACTGTCTCCTTACTCTCGCAACATAAGGCGGCAGCGGGGCCCGCTCAAGGGGGGCTGCGTGCGATACACAACCGATGCACGTCCTATGCACATGTGATGCAGATCAGACAATGAACTGGGCGATGATCTCATCATTGGTGATGTCGGAGTAGGTAAAGCCGTTTTCCGTCATCCGGGTTGTGAGCGTGTCGAAATTCTGCGGATCGGTGGTTTCGATGCCAAGAAGGATCGAGCCAAAGTTGCGGGCGGATTTCTTGAGATATTCAAAGCGGGTGATGTTATCGTTCTCGCCCAGCAGGTTAAGGAAGTCTTTCAGTGCGCCGGGGCGCTGGGGAAGGCGCAGGATGTAGTATTTTTGTGTGCCAGCGGCGCGGGCAGCGCGTTCGCGCACTTCCGGAAGGCGTTCGAAATCAAAGTTGCCGCCGGTGGTGACGCAAACGACAGTTTTGCCAGCGACGTCGAGGTGTTTGAGCGCCTCGACACTTAGGGCGCCTGCGGGTTCAAGAACGATGCCTTCGATGTTGAGCATCTCGATCATCGTCGTGCAGATTTGATCCTCTGGGATCGTGGTGAGTGTGGCAGGATCGATGCCGCGCAGGGTTTCAAAGGGATGTGCACCGATGCGGGCAACGGCGGCCCCGTCGACAAAACTGTCGACATGGTCGAGGGTGACCAGATTTCCATTCTCCAGGGCGGCGGTCAGGCTGGCGCCGCCGGCGGGTTCGACGAGGTGAAAGGCGATGTCGGGGGCGGCTTCGGCCATGTAACGGATCATGCCTGCGCTTAGGCCACCGCCGCCGACCGGCGCGATGATCAGATCAGGCTGTTTGGGCATCTGGTCGAGAAGTTCGACACCGACGGCGGCCTGGCCTTCGATCACGTCGGGATCATCAAAGGGCGACAGAAAATGGCCCGCGACCTCCTCGCAATAGGTTTGGGCGGCGGCGAGAGATTGGTCGAAATAGTCGCCCACCAGGCGGACTTCGATCGCGTCGCCGCCGAAAATGCGGGTCTTGTCGACCTTTTGCTGCGGGGTGGTGACGGGCATGAAGATCACGCCCTTTACCCCGAAATGACGGCAGGAAAAGGCGACACCTTGCGCGTGGTTGCCCGCGCTGGCGCAGACGAATGTAGGGGTCTGGGTGGCCAGAACCTTGCGCATTGCATTGAACGCGCCGCGGATTTTGTAGGACCGGACGGGGCTGAGATCCTCGCGTTTGAGCCAGATATCCGCGCCAAATTTTTTGGAGAGGTGATCATTGCGCTGGCACGGCGTGGCCGGAAACAACGCGCGCATGGCGGCGGTGGTGACGCGGGATTGGGTGAGGGTCTCTGACATTGCGGCACTATGGAGGATTTGCCCGGGGTGGCAAGGGGCGGCGTTTGACGCCTCGCGAGAATGGCGCTTAGGGTGCTGGCATTTAGAATGGGGTATTTGAAATGAAACGTTTTGTTTTGGCGCTTGCCGCGCCGCTCGCGCTGTCGGGATGCGTGGTTTTTGAGATCATTGTTGGAGGATTGGCGGAGGGGCTGGCCGCTATTCAGGCGGAGAACGCTGATCAGCCACGCTTTGCCTATAGCTATGAGGATTTGGATAGGACGCGGATCATGCTGGCCGTCCTGACACTGGAAGATCAGGCCTATGTTGAGCGCACGCTGACCCTGCCCAATGGGCCGGCGGAAGTGTTGCTTGGTGATGTCTCGCCGGATGGGCGCTACCTCGAAGCGGTGCAGGTGGAATTCATCTTCGGTGGTGAGCTTGATTTCTGGGTGTCCGTCCATGACCTCCGCACCGGAGCGCTCGAGCTGTTGCAGAGCGACAACACCGTTATCGGCACGGTGGTTCGGGAATGTGATTTGCGGCCGCGTGGGCAGGCGCTTTTTGATGATTATTTAGAAGCGTTGTTTGAAGACCCGGCTGATCGAGAAGGTGTCACCTTCAATGTGGTCGCTCTGGATGAGCCTGCGAACACCGTGACGTCATTGGGCTGGACGTCGGATTCGGGATTGGTACTGGGGTATGATGGGGCCTTTATGGTCGAGATTGTTGGTCCGGATGGATCGATCTGGGATGGAATTCCGTTTTCCGACACTGCGGTAGGGGTTGCTCGCCAGTCCATGCTGGGAGGATGGGCTGTGGAGCCAATCTGCGATGGTATCGTGCCTGCCACGGTCGCTCGTCCGATCGCATTGCGAGACCTCACCGTCGATGGGTCTGGTCAGTTGGTGCTCGACGGGATGGTCCTGCAAAACAGGCTATCGCCAGGAACGGCACTGGAGCCAAGGCCGGTGCGTGATGTGTCAGGACCGTTTGCCGCGCCGT
>JAHDDU010000012.1:61588-69226 GCA_020629175.1 Flavimaricola sp.
ACATAAAGCCCAACTCGAGCCGCGCCTCGTCAGACATCATGTCCATGCCCCACTGCGGCTCCCAGACCAAATCGACATCGACTTGTTTGACGCCGGGCAGGGGTTCGATGGCGGAGGCCACCCAGCCGGGCATCTCGCCCGCGACAGGGCAGCCGGGGGCGGTAAGGCTCATCGTGACATGGACCGAGGCGTCGTCTTCGATCTTGATCGTGTAGATCAGGCCGAGGTCAAAGATATTGACCGGAATCTCAGGGTCATAGACCGAGCGGCACGCCTCGACGATTGTGTCGTACATCGGGTGATCCGTGCTGGATGGCGCGATCAATGGTGTGCCTTCGAGGGGTGTTTCGGTGCTCATTCCTGCGGCCTTTGGCTATTCCTGAGTGTTCATATAGGATTAGTCGCGTGCAGCGTAAAGGCCGGGTACGCCCCACCGTGCGACAGTCGCGAGGAAGATCGCGGCAGCAGCGTTTATGAGGGCTGCCGCAATGAACACAGGCGTAAGGCTGCCCGCATCGGCGAGGAGGCCTGCCAGGATGATGACGGGTGGCATGCCGATCTTGAAGATCGCCCCGGTCAGGCCCGCAATGCGGCCCATGTGAGCGGCGTCGGTGCTTTCCTGGCGGTAGGACCAGATACCAATCGCGAAGAACAGCGACAGGCCGCCTTCGATGAAGCTAAGCGCGCCGATGATCCAGAGCGGGGCGTTTGCCATCATCGCGAGGTAGAGCGCGGCCAGCCCCCAGATAGGCCAGAAGAACGCGGCCCGGTAGCCGAAACGCCGACGTGCGGGCGCCGCGATGCGCGAGGCAAGGACAGCACCCACGCCAGCGGCGGCGAGGATCAGGCCGATCTGGAAATCATTGGCACCTGCGGCCTTGAGTTTTAGGATGAGCGCTGTGGCAAAGGCCCCTTCTGCGGCGTTGGTCAGAACAATCACCACGGTCATCATCACCAGTTCGCGGTTGGCGGTAAAGACGTGCCAACCTTCGACAAGGGCGGGCCCAAACGGCTGTGGCGGCGGCAGTGTTTCGGCTGGGTTGACGCGCGACGACAGGGCTGAGGCAAGGAGCATTAGCCCGGCGCAAAGCCAGATGACGCCGCCATGACCGAGCGAGAACAAGGCAAACCCTCCAATCGCGGGCGCGATGGTCGAGATGGTGGTGTAGACCGTGCTGGTGAGGGCTGTTGCATCCGACAAGTTCTCATGTGGGACGGTTAGGCGGATGAGCGTGTTTTGCGCGTTGCCGATGGCGTAGGTCAGGCCGTGCAGCAGGATTGTATAGACAACCAGCCCAGTTAGCGAAATGCGGTCCGTGAGGTGGGCCACAGCCAGTGCCAGCGTGATCGCCACGAGTGCCGCGCTGTAGCGACGAAAGGCGCGCGCCTTGAGGAGGCGGTCATTGATCACGCCAATGAAGATGGCAAACAGGATGTTGGGCACAAAGCCCGCGCCTTTGATCAATGCCAGATCACTTCCCGCGCCAGACATTTCAAAAGCGAGGAGCGGCAGTGAGAACTGCAGCATCACGCCCGCAAGAGCAATAAGGCCCACCATGCCAAGCGTCAGGTTGAAATCTCGGCCATGGCCCATGGCGGTAGAATACAGGTCTTGTGCTGGAGGGGAATGGCCGCGGGGGCTTTTCTTTAATCTTCGCAACTGGCAGGAGGGCGCACGACAGGAGGGGCGGCATGACGTATTCATTTGATCTAAACGCCACAGATGGACGGGCGCGGACCGGGGTTATTCACACGCCGCGTGGCGACATTCGCACGCCCGCCTTTATGCCGGTGGGCACGGCCGCCACGGTCAAGGCGATGATGCCGGAGAGTGTTGCTGCGACGGGTGCAGATATCCTGCTTGGCAATACCTATCACCTCATGCTGCGCCCTACGGCCGAGCGGATAGATGCGCTTGGCGGGCTGCACAAGTTTATGAACTGGGACAAGCCGATCCTGACCGACAGTGGTGGATTTCAGGTGATGAGCCTTGCCGGGTTGCGCAAGCTGACGGAGGAGGGCGTGACGTTCAAGAGCCACATTGATGGCTCCAAACATGCGCTGACGCCGGAACGCTCGATGGAGATCCAGCGGCTGTTGGGCTCGGACATCGTGATGTGTTTTGATGAATGCCCTGCCTTGCCCGCCGACCGTGACAGGATTGCGGAAAGCATGGAGTTGTCGATGCGGTGGGCCAAACGCTCGCGGGAGGCGTTTGGGGATCGGCCCGGCCATGCGCTCTTTGGGATCCAACAGGGCGGGTTAGAAGAGGACTTGCGCGGGCAAAGTGCTGAGGCGTTGCAAGAGATCGGGTTTGAGGGTTACGCCGTTGGTGGTCTTGCTGTTGGTGAGGGGCAGGAGGCGATGTTTGGATGCCTTGATTACGCGCCAGAGCAATTGCCCGTGGACAAGCCCCGGTATCTGATGGGGGTTGGCAAGCCGGATGACATTGTCGGTGCTGTGGCCCGTGGGATCGACATGATGGATTGCGTCTTGCCCAGCCGGTCAGGCCGCACGGGGCAGGTGTTTACGCGGCACGGCGTCGTCAATATCAAGAATGTGCGCCACCGGGATGACCCCCGTCCATTGGACGAAAACTGTGCGTGCCCGGCCTGTTCGAACTACTCCCGTGCCTACCTGCACCACGTGTTCCGCAGCCAGGAGATGATCAGCGGCATGCTTTTGACGTGGCACAATCTGCACTACTATCAAGAGTTGATGGCCGGTATGCGGGCGGCCATTGCCGAGGGCCGGTTTGCGGCATTTGAGGCCGACTTTTACGCAACCCGGGCTGAGGGTGATATAGAACCGCTCTAAGCCACAGCAGCAGCAGTCCGTTCGCCTGTCTGGTTGCGCGACAGTGACCATTTTCTCTTGGTCGTGTGGCGCAATGCCTCGCCATGCCATTCGTCGCCCAAGCGATCATCAAACCAGCGAGTCAGGGCCAGCCGGGGCAGCAGCGCTTCGTGCACCAAAGTACTTTCCACAACACAACGGTGGGGCGTATCAGGGGTGATCTCCAGCGTGACGTTCGTCTCATCTAGCGCAGGGACCCGCGCATCTTCGATAGCGACTTCGTAGAGATATTGGCAGCTGGTTTCCGGGTTCTTGGACAGGAACGTGACCATGGCTTCTTTGGGGATGCCGGAGTTTGTTCCGATCCGAAGGTAAAGTGTGAGGGGATCATCCTCGTCCGTGGCAAAGTCGATCAGTTTGGTTCGCCAGAACTGACGCGGTGTCCCTTCGCCGGGGACGAGGTGCCGCCAGGCGCGGGCCGCGGAGAACCCAAAGACGGTGGTCTTTTGGCTGTGCAGTCGGATGCGCACATTCGTCCGGTCACTCCACCCGCTGTAGAGAAAGACGTGGATAAGGAGCGTGACAGCTCCAACGATGATCGGCGTCGCAATAGGATCGAGAGGGATGAGGGCGGCCATCGGGAGCGCAATCGCCATGCATTCTGTCACCCTACGCCCGGCACGCGCTGTGCTTACGATGATTGCGGCGAGCAAGAGACCTATCATTCCAGCAATCAGCACCCAAATAGAAAGCCCTAAGAAGAGGGCGCATGTGAGCATGCTGCTGACACATAGCGCTATGAGTCGACGACGCTGATCGAACAGGGATGTCATGAATCGTGATGTCCTGAATTGAGCTAAAGAAACGGGGCCAAACAGGGCCGAACACACGTATAAGACGAATGCTGAATGACGGTTGAATTGGGCAGAAACGCGGTCAGTCCATGAAGAATTGAGAGAAGTTTGAGGAAAGAATTCGGCAAGCGATGGGGAACCGATTGGAGCCGATCATTTTTTGGTAACCGGTTCTGGCTACTTTCGGTCAAAACGCCTCGGATTGTCGACAGAATGCCGGGGTTTGCGACAATGGGATGGGTTTATCCGCTTGAATTGAGTATGCTGTCGCCCCAAGTTAAGGGCCTGACAAGGAGACGTCTGAGTGTTGCCGCTGAGCGGGACCAGTGACGTTGAGCCTCAACAACAAGGAAACGAGCATGCAAACCCCCCTCGCACCTTCTTATCCGGTGCTGCCATTGCGCGACATCGTGGTGTTCCCCCACATGATCGTCCCCCTCTTCGTTGGTCGTGAGAAATCCGTCCGCGCGCTTGAAGAGGTGATGGCCGATGACAAACAAATCCTGCTGTCCAGCCAGATTGACCCGGGCGTCGATGACCCTGAGGCGGATGGTATTTACAAGGCTGGCGTGCTGGCCAATGTGCTGCAGCTGCTGAAATTGCCGGACGGTACGGTCAAAGTGCTAGTCGAGGGCAAAGCCCGCGTGCGTATCACCGAATACCACGAGAACGACCGCTTCTTTGAGGCGAGTGCCGAGTATCTGACCGAGATGCCGGGTGATGGTGATGTCGTGACAGCGCTTGTCCGTTCTGTCGCCGCAGAATTTGAGCGCTATGCAAAAGTCCGCAAGAACATCCCCGAAGAAGCGCTCGCCGCCGTCACAGAGGCGACAGAGCCTGCAAAGCTGGCGGACCTTGTTGCCGGGCATCTGGGCATTGAGGTGGATCAAAAGCAGGAGCTGCTTGAGACGTTGTCTGTCGCTGAACGCCTGGAGAAGGTCTACGGCCTGATGCAGGGCGAGATGTCGGTGTTGCAGGTCGAGAAAAAGATCAAGACTCGCGTGAAGTCCCAGATGGAGCGCACGCAGCGTGAGTACTATCTGAATGAGCAGATGAAGGCCATTCAGAAGGAGCTGGGCGACGGTGAGGAAGGCCAGAATGAGGTCGCCGAGCTGGAAGCCAAGATCGCTGAGACCAAGCTAAGCAAAGAGGCGCGCGAAAAGGTCGACGCAGAGGTCAAGAAGCTCAAGTCGATGTCGCCGATGTCGGCGGAAGCGACTGTTGTGCGCAACTATCTCGACTGGATCCTTGGGGTGCCGTGGGGCGTGAAGTCCCGCACCAAGAAGGATTTGGCCGGTGCGCAGAAGGTCCTTGATAATGATCACTTTGGCCTTGAGAAGGTCAAGGAGCGGATTGTTGAGTATCTCGCGGTACAGCAGCGTTCGAAAAAGCTGAAAGGCCCGATCATGTGCCTTGTCGGCCCTCCCGGTGTGGGTAAAACCTCGCTCGGGAAATCCGTGGCTAAGGCGACCGGACGGGAGTTCATTCGCATCAGCCTCGGGGGCGTGCGCGATGAAAGCGAGATCCGTGGTCACCGCCGGACCTACATCGGATCGATGCCAGGTAAAATCATTCAGGCGCTGAAAAAGGCAAAGACGACGAACCCACTGATCCTGCTCGATGAGATCGACAAGATGGGTCAGGATTTCCGCGGTGATCCGGCGTCAGCCATGCTTGAGGTGCTTGATCCTGAACAGAACGGGACGTTTGTCGATCACTATCTTGAGGTGGAATATGACCTCTCGAACGTGATGTTCCTGACAACGGCGAACTCCTACAACATGCCGGGGCCATTGCTGGACCGGATGGAGATTATCTCGCTCGCGGGCTACACCGAGGATGAAAAGCGCGAGATTGCGCGTCAGCATCTGTTGCCAAAAGTGTTGAAGAACCACGGGTTGAAGGACAAGGAATTCACCCTCGACGACACAGCGCTGACGGCGATGATCCAGGAGTACACCCGCGAGGCGGGCGTTCGGAACCTCGAGCGTGAGCTGGCAAAAGTTGCGCGCAAGGCGGTGACAATGATCGTTAAGAAAGAGGCTGATGTCGTCAAAGTGACGGCGGACAACCTTGATGATTTCCTTGGCGTGAAAAAGCACCGCTTCGGTCTGGCTGAGACGGAGGATCAGGTTGGCGTGGTCACAGGCCTTGCCTGGACCAGCGTTGGCGGCGATCTGCTGCATATTGAGGCGCTGAAATTGCCTGGCAAGGGCCGGATGAAGACGACCGGTAAGCTGGGCGATGTGATGAAGGAGTCGATTGATGCGGCGTCATCTTACGTCCGCTCCATCAGCCCCGAGATCGGTGTCAAACCGCCAAAATTCGACAAGATCGACATCCACGTTCACGTGCCGGACGGTGCAACGCCCAAGGACGGTCCGTCTGCCGGTCTGGCGATGGTGACATCCATCGTCTCGGTTCTCACAGGTATTCCTGTGCGCCGCGATATTGCGATGACGGGCGAGGTTTCGCTGCGTGGTAACGCGATGCCTATTGGCGGGTTGAAGGAAAAACTGCTTGCCGCTTTGCGCGGCGGGATCACGACGGTTCTTATTCCGCAAGAGAATGAGAAAGATCTGGCAGACATTCCGGACAACGTGAAGGATGGCCTGACAATCGTGCCTGTGACCCACGTCTCGGAAGTTCTGGAACGTGCCTTAGTGTCCAAGCCAGAAGCGATTGAATGGGACGAGGCGGCGGAAGAAGCGGCGGCCCTAGCCGCCAGTCAGGCGGCAGCGCCCGGCTCTGGGGCTACGGCACACTAGCCTGCCACGTCCATTTCGGTTGAAGGCAGTAAAAGGGGCGCCTCTGGGCGCCCCTTTTGCAAATTCTAGAATGCCAAGTCGGACTCAGAGCCACCGGATTCGCCGCCTGAATCTGACGATGAAGCGACTGCAATAAGCGCCAGTACAATCACGGCAGGGATGACCCAACCGGGGATTGAAGATGCCTCTGGAACTGGCTGGATGACGATGGGCTCTTCGATCGTGGCGGCAAAGCCACCTGCTGTCGCGGGTACAGCCAGCGTCGTGGTGAAAGCAGCGGCAAGAAGTACGTTTTTCATAATATTTTCCTCAAAAAAATTGTCGTATCCTAAAGTCAGGGCAAGATATGCTGCGAGTCAAGCTTTGCCTGGGCGGAGCGGACGCGAGAGTTTTGGCCTGATTGCCGTGCATGTTCCAAGAAAAAAGGGCGCCTCGTGAGGCGCCCTCTCGTTATCTCAGAGTCGGAACTTAGCTGTCAGAAGAAGCGGCGACCGCGATCAATGCAGCGACAATGGCCGCAGGGATGACCCAGCCGGGGAGCGAGGAGCTGGGGCCAGGAACGACCACGATTGGACCGGGTTCTTGGATAGCGTCGCCAAAGCCGCCAGCAAAAGCGGGGGCTGCCATGGCGCTGATCAGAGCAGTTGCGAGAGCAAGTTTTTTCATAGTTTCTTCCTTTAAGTGACGTTCGCGCCACAAGGACAGGGGAGGGGGCGCAGGGAGTCAAGGGATCGGGTGGTAAAGCGCGCAGATGACCCGTACGGTCCCGGAAAATCGTTGTGGGAAGGCATCAGTTATGCAGGACTCGTTTCAATCTGTTTCAAGCGATGTGGATGATCGTGATGAAGATGCGGGTGAATTTCCCGCACAGGCGCTGAAGGTGAAAGATCTTGTTGCCCGAGTCGTTGAACAAACAGGCCAGCGCAAAGGGGAAGTTCGGCGGACGGTTCAGGCGGTGCTCGGTGTGTTGAGTGAGGCGTTGGCCGCCGATGAGGAATTGAATGTTGCCCCACTTGGGAAGCTTAAGGTGACACGTCGAAAGACGACGGAGCGAGGCCAAGTCACAGTCGTGAAGCTGGTGCAAAACGGCAAACTCGCCCCGGCCGATCACCCCATTCAACGCGGCCTTGCAGCCAGCGAAGAGGACAGCTAAACCTACGTTTGCCGGGTGATTAGCTCAGTGGTAGAGCGCTTCGTTCACATCGAAGATGTCAGGAGTT
>JAHDDU010000013.1:0-39150 GCA_020629175.1 Flavimaricola sp.
GGGATCGAGATAGACGGCACGACAGTCGCGGCAGGAGCGGCGGCGTTGGATGCGCATGTGGCTCGAAAGGCGGCGGCGGCGGGGCTTGATCTGACGTTTTTGCGCACCATTCCGGGGGCCATTGGCGGTGCCGTTCGGATGAATGCGGGGTGTTACGGCACCTATACTGCGGATGTGCTACGAGAGGTTCGTGTGGTGCATCGTGATGGAGGCGTAGAAGCGCTGAGCGTTGATGCGCTGTCGATGGCCTACCGACAGAGTGAATTGCCGCCTGGCGCTGTGATCGTGAGCGCGGTTTTCGACGCGCCGTCCGGAGATCCGCAAGTGCTTGAGGATCGGATGGCCGAGCAATTGGCCAAGCGCGATGAGACCCAGCCAACCAAAGACCGCACCGCTGGCAGCACCTTCCGTAATCCTGCCGGATTTTCCTCCACTGGCAGGGCCGATGATGTCCATGATTTGAAGGCCTGGAAGGTCATTGATGACGCCGGCATGCGCGGCGCCAAAGTCGGTGGCGCGATCATGAACGAGAAACATTCCAATTTTCTGACAAATGCAGGAAATGCAACGGCAAAAGACCTTGAAACCCTAGGGGAAATGGTCCGGAAAAAGGTTTACGAGACCGCCGGGATCACGCTACAATGGGAAATTATGCGGGTGGGTCAGGAACTGACCGAAGAACCGCAACAGGCGACGAATATAGGCCCGTAAGAGGCTGACTGATCCGAGGCAAGGATCAAACGATAACGAGAATGGGCCAAAATGGCCTGCGGTTGAGGCGGAATTGGGAATGTCGAGCAAGACAACCCCCAAAGTCGTTGTGTTGATGGGCGGTCCATCGGCCGAGCGGGAGGTCTCGCTCGTCTCTGGGCGCGAATGTGCAGCGGCTTTGCGGACAGCAGGATGCGAAGTGATTGAGCTTGATGCGGGCGCGGATGTCGTCACGCGTTTGGCTGAGATCGCGCCTGATGTTGTCTTTAACGCGCTGCATGGCCGATGGGGGGAGGATGGGTGTATCCAGGGCCTCCTCGAATGGGCGCGCATCCCTTATTCGCATTCCGGTGTTTTGGCGTCGGCCATCGCCATGGATAAGGAAAAGGCCAAGGCTGCCTTTGCTGCTGCTGGATTACCCACTGTTGTCAGTCTTTTAGCGGACAAAGTTGATGTAGAGGCCGCTCATGTGATGCCTCCGCCATATGTTGTTAAGCCCTATAACGAAGGGTCGAGCGTGGGCATCTACATCGTGCAGCAAAGCGCCAACCGTCCACCGCAGCTGTCAGAGGACATGCCGAAGACCGTAATGGTCGAAACCTATGTCCCAGGGCGCGAGTTGACAGTCGCTGTCCTGGACGGGCCGGACGGTCCTCGTGCGCTCACGGTGACCGATATCTATGCCGATGGCTGGTATGACTACCACGCCAAATACTCAGAGGGCGGCTCACGCCACGTTGTCCCTGCCGAAGTGCCAGCCGAGATTTTCGAGGCTTGCATGACCTACGCGGTCAAAGCACATGAAGTTTTGGGGTGTAAGGGGCTGAGCCGTACCGATTTTCGCTGGGACGAGGCGAAGGGATTGGACGGCTTGATCCTACTTGAGACCAACACCCAGCCAGGTATGACGCCGACGTCATTGGCACCGGAACAAGCAGCGCATGTCGGCATTGATTTCCCCACTCTGTGCCGCATGCTGGTGGAGGACGCCTCATGCGACCGCTGAGGGGTCTCTTTGGCAGCGGCGGCCGCGCCCCATTCCGCGATCCGGCGCCCACACGGTGGGCTTATCGCTACCAGCGCTTAATGCTCACCCCGTCATTCCGGCGAGCGGTGCGGGTGGGATTGCCCACGGCGCTTTTGGTTTTCATCGGCAGTTATTGGGCGGCTCAGGACAAGAACCGCGCGGCGGTGACGGCCCAGTACAACGAATTCATGACCGATTTTCAGCACCGGCCCGAGTTTATGGTCACAGGGGTCGATATCACCGGCGCAAATGTGTCCGTGGCGGCGGCGGTTTCGGGCTTGGTTGATGTAGAATTTCCGATCTCCAGCTGGAGCCTTGATCTGCCAGTGCTGCGTGAGCGCGTGCTTGAACTGTCCGCCGTTGAAGACGCGGTCGTGCGGATCCGCGCAGGCGGAATGCTTGAGGTCGCTGTGACCGAGCGAGAGCCCGTGGCTGTTTGGCGGCATGTGGATGGCCTGCGGTTGATTGATACCGAAGGGCACATGATCTCGATGATCCCGAACCGGAGCGCACGGAGCGATCTGCCGCTCATCGCTGGGGACGGAGCGATGGACAACATCGAAGAAGCGATGGCGCTTTTTGCCGCTGCCGAGCCTGTGTTTGACCGCGTCCGTGGCCTTGTGCGGATGGGCGAGCGTCGTTGGGACCTCGTGCTGGATCGGGATCAGCGGATTCTGTTGCCAACAGAAGACCCAATCTCGGCGTTGAACCGGGTCATCGCGCTGCATCAGGCCCAAGACATGTTGGACCGCGACATCGTGGTTGTCGACATGCGAAATGCGGGCCGCCCGACGGTCCGATTGAGCAGTTATGCAATGGGCGGTTTGCACCGCGTACATGCGTCCTCGGGCGCGGAAGAGTAACCAAAAAGAAGAAACGTAGGACAGAACATGGGCGATCTTTACCAAAGCCAGAGAGCGATGCGGAACATGCGGCGGGCGGCGATGCAACGCGGCGTTGTGGCCATTCTGGATGTTGGCACGTCGAAAATCGCCTGTCTGGTTTTGCGCTTTGACGGTGCTGAAGGGCAGGGCGAGGATGGCATCGGATCCATGGCCGGGCAATCATCGTTTCGCATTATTGGCGCGGCGACGACGCGGTCACGCGGAGTGCGCTTTGGCGAAGTGGACGCCATGCAAGAGACCGAGCGCGCCATTCGGACCGCTGTGCAGGCGGCACAAAAAATGGCGCAAGTCCGTGTGGACCATGTGATCGCCTGCCTCGCGGGCGCGCGGCCTCGATCTTACGGCCTCGACGGGACGGTTGATGTGGAAAACGTCCATGTGACGGATGCCGACATTGGCGCGGTTCTGGCGGCCTGCGATGTGCCGGATTATGGCGCGGACCGCGAGGTTTTGCACGCGCAGCCCGTGAACTTCGCGCTCGACAACCGTTCAGGCCTTGCTGATCCGCGCGGTCAGATTGGGCATAAACTGACGGCTGACCTACATTTGCTGACGGTGGACGCGGCGATTGTGCAGAACCTGTTGTTCTGTATCAAACGCTGTGATCTCGAACTCGCAGGGCTCGCGTCATCTGCCTATGTCTCAGGTATCTCCTCCCTCGTCGAAGATGAGCAGGAATTGGGGTCGGCCTGTATTGATATGGGCGGCGGATCGACCGGGGTTTCGATCTTTATGCGCAAGCATATGATCTATGCAGACGCCGTGCGCATGGGCGGGGATCACATCACCAGCGACATTTCTATGGGCCTGCAAGTGCCGATGGCGACCGCCGAGCGGATCAAGACGTTCTATGGCGGCACACATGCCACCGGTATGGATGATCGCGAGATGATCGAGATTGGTGGTGATACTGGCGATTGGCATCATGATCGGCGCACCGTGAGCCGAGCCGAGCTTATCGGGATTATGCGACCGCGTGTTGAAGAAATCCTTGAAGAAGTTCGGCTGCGACTGGATGCGGCAGGGTTTGAACACTTGCCAAGCCAGCAGATCGTACTGACCGGCGGCGGCAGCCAGATCCCCGGCCTTGATGCGCTGGCATCGCGCATTTTGGGGCAACAGGTTCGGTTGGGTCGCCCGTTGCGGGTTCAGGGGTTGCCTCAGGCCGCAACGGGGCCGGGGTTCTCTGCAGCCGTGGGTCTGACGCTGTTTGCAGCGCATCCGCAAGACGAATGGTGGGACTTTGATGTTCCCGCGCAAAAGTACCCAAGTCACTCGTTTCGGAGGGCCGTGAAATGGTTTAAGGACAACTGGTGATACGCAATATTTCGCCCAAGGCACCAAATCCGGGAGTTTATCCCCAAGAAACTGCCTATATTTAGTGGCAAAATCTTGCTTTTTCTGCGGCCATACGGCACCAAAGCTGCTAAGATTCTATAGTATTGGTACGATTGCCCGTTGGGACGGGCCCAAAACAAACAGGCGGACAGCAACATGACACTCAACCTTTCAATGCCCGGTCAGGAAGACCTCAAGCCGCGGATCACCGTCTTTGGCGTTGGTGGCGCGGGTGGCAATGCCGTGAACAACATGATCGAGAAAAAGCTCGACGGTGTGGAGTTTGTGGTCGCCAACACGGACGCCCAAGCTTTGCAGCAAAGCCAGGCTGAGCAGCGCATCCAGATGGGTGTGAAAGTGACCGAAGGTCTGGGGGCAGGGGCCCGTGCGACTGTCGGTGCCGCAGCTGCGGAAGAGAGCATCGAGCAGATTGTTGATCAACTGGCTGGCGCACATATGTGCTTTATCACCGCTGGTATGGGCGGCGGCACCGGTACAGGTGCTGCTCCGATTATTGCGCAAGCCGCGCGTGAGTTGGGCGTTCTGACAGTTGGCGTTGTGACCAAGCCTTTCCAGTTTGAGGGCGGCAAGCGCATGAAGCAGGCCGACGAGGGCCTCGAAGCGCTGCAAAAAGTCGTCGACACGCTGATCATTATCCCGAACCAGAACCTGTTCCGTCTGGCGAATGAAAACACCACCTTCACCGAGGCGTTCGCTCTGGCTGATGACGTTCTTTACCAAGGTGTTAAAGGCGTCACGGATCTGATGGTGCGTCCTGGCCTGATCAACTTGGATTTTGCCGATGTCCGCGCCGTGATGGACGAGATGGGCAAAGCGATGATGGGCACAGGCGAAGCTGAGGGCGAGAACCGCGCCGTTCAGGCCGCTGAGAAGGCGATTGCCAACCCGCTGCTGGACGAGATCAGCCTCGAAGGGGCGAAGGGCGTTCTAATCAACATCACTGGCGGTTACGATCTGACACTGTTCGAGCTGGATGAAGCTGCGAACAAAATCCGCGAAAAGGTTGATCCTGACGCGAACATCATCGTGGGTTCCACCCTCGACACCGAGATGACGGGCCAGATGCGGGTCAGCGTCGTGGCGACGGGCATCGACGCTCTCGCCTCAACATCCGAGACGCCACTGCCGCGCCGCTCTATGGCGCAGCCGATCCAGCAGCCGTCCAGCATCGAAGTGGAAGTGCAAGAAGAAGCGCCAGCGCCGATGGCCGCACCCGTCGCAGCGGCAGCTACGATGGCTGTTGTCGAAGATCCTGCACCCGCCGCTGAGCCAGAGCCATCGCTCTTTGACACGACGACAGCTGGGACGGATGAGTTCCGTGCCGCACCGGTGATGGAAGAAGTGGCAGCGGAGCCGGAAATGCCAGCACCCGCATACCAGCCGCGCCCCGAGCCACAGGTCGACATCGCCCCTGAGAGCTTTGTTGCCCCCCGCGCCGCCGTGCCTGGTACGCCATCGCCTGAAGCGCTGGCTCGCTTGCGGGCAGCGGCTGGCCGTGAAGCACCAGCAGTAGAGCCTCAGGCAACAGAGGAAGAGCGTCCACGCTTTGGCATCGGATCTTTGATCAACCGGATGTCCGGCTCTGCTCAGGCCAGCGAACCGGCCGAGCCCGTGCGTCAGCAGCCGTCGTTCAGCTCATCCCGCGCGGTTGATGTTGAGGCGGAAGAAGATCAGGAGCGGATCGAAATTCCAGCGTTCCTGCGTCGTCAAGCCAACTAATCTCACGGTCTGACGCCACGTTCAATCGAGTGTGAAGAGGCTGCCACTGGCGGCCTCTTTTCGTTTTTAAACGCTTTTTCAACGCCTTGCACGGATCGGGCCATCGTCAAATTCCGGTTGCAATAGAGTGTTTCAAACGGTTGCAAAGTGTGAGTTGAGAGAGGGCGGGGGCGTCCCTATTTTCCAGCGAGTAAATCAATTGATCTGTTGGACACTTCGTGCAAACAACCCTCGCCAAACACGTTTCCTTTTCAGGAACCGGGCTTCACACCGGCAAACCCGCGACACTCGTTGTGCGGCCTGCTGTGGCGGGGCATGGCATTGTGTTTGAGCGGTCCGATGTGACTGGCCGAAAGGCCCGCGTTGCGGCAAAGTGGGACAATGTGATCGTCTCTCCCCTGAACACCCGGATTGAGAACGCAGACGGTATCTCGGTCTCAACCATTGAGCACATCATGGCCGCTTTGGCGGGTTGCGGTGTGCACAACGTTCTTATTTCAATTGACGGACCTGAGGTACCAATCCTCGATGGGAGCGCGGCTCAATTTGTCCGTGGTTTTGTGGGGGCGGGCGTGCGCCGCCTTGATGCTGCGCTTTCGGTGATTGAAGTGCTGCGCCCGGTCGAAGTTATCAACGGGGACGCCAGTGCACGGCTTGAACCTGCGGCTGAGCCGACGATGGATTACACCATTGATTTTGCGGACGCGGCGATCGGCCGACAGCAAAAAGTGATGAGGCTCGCAAACGGACGATTTATCCGCGAGCTGTGCGACAGCCGGACGTTCTGCCGTCAGTCGGATGTTGATGCGATGCGGGCCAAAGGGCTGGCCCTCGGCGGTACTTTGCGCAACGCCGTAGTCGTTGACGGTGACAAGGTTCTGAGCCCGGGCGGCTTGCGCCATGCGGATGAGGCCGTGCGTCATAAGATGCTGGACGCAATGGGAGATTTGGCCACCGCTGGAGCGCCGATCCTGGGGCGTTACGTCGGCGTACGGTCGGGACATGCCATGACCAATCAGGTTTTACGCGCTCTCTTTGCGGATCAGCGAAACTGGCGGCTCCGCGCATGCGATATGGCCTTGGCCGCGCAATTGCCGGGTGCGGGCGTCGTTGCCGCTGACCTTGCCGAGGTGGCCTGAGGCGTTTGCCTGTGAAAAGGCATTTTGCACCTGAAAAATTCATGCTACACCTGTGGATAACAGGGCCGAAGGCCCGAAATAAACGGTTATCCCCGGGGGCGTGGTAATGGCAGGCCACACAGGCAAACGAACAGATCCTATCCGCGCGGCAGGACGAGCGGCCACTTTGGCGCTTGCTTTCCTGGCCGGATGCAGTGGTTTTGACCCCCGCGCTGAGGGGTCGTTGGACAATTACACACCTGAAGAGATTTTCCAGCGCGGTGAAGTCGAACTGGATAGAGGGCAGGGCGATGACGCCGCCTTTTACTTTGGTGAGATTGAGCGGCTCTATCCCTATTCAGAACTCGCCAAGCGCGCTTTGATCATGCAGGCATTCGCATATCATTCCGATCAGGACTATCCCAACAGCCGCGCTGCCGCGCAGAGATACCTCGATTTTTATCCTGCAGAAGAAGACGCCGCTTATGCGCAATACCTTCTGGCGTTGAGCTACTACGATCAGATTGATGAAATCGGACGGGATCAGGGGCTGACGTTTCAGGCGCTACAAGCCTTGCGCGCGGTGATCGAGCTCTATCCAGACAGCGAATATGCCCGCTCGTCTATCCTGAAATTCGATCTGGCCTTTGACCACCTTGCGGCCAAAGAGATGGAGATTGGGCGGTATTACCTCCGGCGCAATCACTTTGCGGCGTCTGTGAACCGGTTCCGCGTCGTGGTTGAGGATTTTCAGACCACCAGCCATACGCCAGAAGCGTTGCACCGCTTGGTTGAAGCGTACCTGTCGCTCGGCCTGACGGATGAGGCGCAGACGGCGGGTGCCATCCTTGGGTACAACTACCAAGATACCGAATGGTACGCAGACAGCTATGCCCTCCTCACCGGGCAAGGGTTGGAGGCACGGTCGGCTGGGGATAACTGGCTCTCTGCGATTTACCGGCAGGTCGTCCGGGGCGAATGGCTCTGATCTCTTGACGGTTTTGGCCCGCCCGGTCATGCAGGGCAGGCACTTTCCTTGGGGCTTTCATGCTGCGCGCACTCGACATCCGCGACTTGCTGATCATTGATCACCTCGCCTTGGCGTTCCAGCCGGGGCTGAACGTGCTGACGGGTGAGACCGGGGCGGGCAAATCTATTTTGCTGGATAGTTTGGGGTTTGTGCTGGGTTGGCGTGGCAGGGCAGAATTGGTGCGCGCCGGTGCGGCCCAAGGCGAAGTCACCGCAACTTTTGATGTTCCAATCGGGCACCCGGCACGCGCCATTCTGGATGAGGCTGGCATCGACGTAGAGGATGATGAAGTTATCCTGCGCCGGATCAACACGCCTGATGGGCGCAAAACGGCATGGGTAAACTCGGTCCGCGTTTCGGGCGATATCCTGCGGCAACTGTCTGATCATCTTGTGGAATTGCATGGTCAGCAGGATGATCGGGGGCTTTTGAATCCGCGCGCGCATCGGGCGCTGTTGGATGAATTCGGTGGGCTTTCGGCCAAAGCCGCAGCAACGCGGAAGGCCTGGGCCGTGCAGCGTGAGGCGGCGAAGGCGCTGACCACAGCACAAGCGGCGTTGGCGGATCTGCAGGCGGAGGAAGATTTTCTGCGCCATGCGGTTGAGGAGTTCACCGCACTTGATCCTCAGCCCGGTGAGGATGCACAGCTCGACGCGGATCGTAGGATGATGCAGGGCGCTGAGCGGATTCAAGAGGACATCGCCAAAGCCCACGCTGCGCTGACCGGGCAGGGGGCAGAGGCGCAGGTCGCGGATGCGGTGCGTTGGCTGGACAGTTCCGCTGAAAGCGCGGGCGGTCATCTGGATGCCCCGCTTGAGGCGCTGGCCCGCGCGATGGACGCATTGGGCGAGGCGGAACAGGGGATCACGGCTTGTCTGGACGCGTTGAGTTTTGACGCCGGCGCATTGGAAATCACAGAGGAACGCCTGTTCGCCATTCGCGCATTGGCGCGCAAGCACAACGTTCAACCGGACCAATTGAGCAATCTGGGGGCCGAACTTGCCGGGCGGCTGGCCCGGCTCGACGCTTCGGCTGGTGACATCGGAGATTTGGAAGCCGCACTCGCGCAAGCCAAACAGGCCTATCAGGTTGCCGCGGACAAGCTTACTGAGGCGCGTCGCAAAGCAGGTGCAGCGCTAGCCAAAGCGATGTCAGCCGAACTCGCTCCGCTGAAAATGGAGCGCGCCGTTTTTTCTGTGGACGTGACAGTTGCGGATCCCGGTCCAGACGGGCAGGACGAGGTGACGTTTTGCGTCGCCACGAACCCCGGCGCACCATCGGGACCATTGAACAAGATCGCATCCGGCGGGGAGCTGAGCCGCTTTTTACTTGCGCTCAAGGTCTGTCTGACGCGCGATGCTCAGGGTCTGACGATGATCTTTGACGAGATCGATCGCGGCGTTGGCGGGGCGACAGCGAACGCCGTTGGCCGAAGGCTCGCTGATTTGGCGAGCGGTGGGCAGGTTCTGGTTGTCACGCATAGTCCGCAAGTTGCGGCCCTGGGCGGGCATCATTGGCGCGTCCAGAAATCTGTGAGCCGAAAAAACGGCGCTGAGGTCACGACATCGCAGGTTGTGCCGCTCAGCCCACCGGAACGCATTGATGAGGTCGCGCGCATGTTGTCGGGTGATAGCATCACAGATGCGGCACGAGCCGCCGCAAAGGAACTACTCGGTTAGCTTGGTCATTTTGACAGTGTCGCTCAGCGTTTCGGTGACGACTGTGCAGTCGAAACGGCTAATGTATTGTCCTGCGAACACGCGTAGTTTTTGGCCGATCGCGACAATCTGAACATGTCCTCTCTGAGTAGCAATAAAAACGGCGAGGGGATGATCGGGCCCATTGGAAACTTGGACCATGTTCACCTCCTCGCCGTATCTTCCGGGAAATAATCCGGTCCATACTCTAAAATGATCGAACAAAGGCCACTCACCTCCTTTATCCGATTGGATCTATGTAATTTTGTGCCTCGCGGCGGGTCAAAACCGAACGTGTTAATGTCTTTACGTTAGGTCGCCCTAAGTTAGCTGTCATACCCCAGATGGGGTAAAACTGCATATTATTTGACTATGAGGTCAAGAAAATTGCGTGAAAATTCATACCGCTAGCTCATTGCTCGCAGGATTTGTCTCAATTTTTGAGTTGGTCAAGGAGGTCCAGCACCTCACGCCACTTCAAAAAGAACAGCAATTGCCCCGCGTCAGGATACACGTGAAAATTGATCCACGGGTGATCCCGCTGGAAATCGTCGAGCGTTCCAGGCGGCACCTGCGGATCTTGCAGGCCGTTGAAAAAGTGGATGTCGATTGTGCCTGCCATGGCCGCCTGCCGCAGTGCGGCCACCTCTTCGGCCCAGTCGCTCGTCTCATGTGCAATGACCTCGCGCGCAAATGCGTCATGCGCTGAATGGGTCTCGGACAAGGCCACTTCAGATCCGCACACGATGGCCTCAAACACCTCTGGAATTTCAAAAGTCGCAATATCGGCAGGGGATTTTCCGTAGACGGCATGAATGAAACCGCGCTTGCCCAACCGGTTGGCCAACGCAAACCCGGCTTTGACCATGAAGGGCAGAAGGTGCGGTGTATACCGCGCCCCGGCGAGGATGAACCGGTGCCATTTGTCCATTCGCTCATACTGCTCGGGCCGGGTAAGCGGCAGAACGCCAGAACAGCAGATCAGAGCAGAGACCCGCTCTGGGTAGGCCGCATGAAGCGATGTCGCAAAGAACGAGTCCGCGCCAAGGGTCAGGATGGGGGCTTTGGCGATCCCCAGATGATCGAGGAGGGCCACCATATCTTCGACAATCTGTGCTGTGTAGGGCGCGCGTTTGGGCACCGGGTCTGAGGCACCATATCCCGGCCTGACCGGGACCACGATCTGCAGACCTCGACGGGCAGCGTCTGCCTCGGCGCTCGCGGGCCACCTGACCAGCCCATAGTCGAGCGGAAAGTAAAAGACCGGCCGCCCGTTCGGATTGCCGAGGATAAGGAAGTCCAGCCGCCGACCGTCGGGCAGGCGCATCGTTTGAAACGGCCGTTGCTCCAGCGTGGCAAAGCCGATGGATGTGTCTGAAAGTTCTTGTGCTGCGCCATCGGTGTAGCTGGCCATATCCATTGTTGAGAGCGTGAGACGCACCAACTCGGCCTGGGACCGGGTCTCGGTCTTGGACAAAATGGATTTCACCTGAGCCCGGATCGTCTCGATACTGCGGCTGCGCTGTTCCGCGATGTCAGAGAGGGCGTGCCCCTCAGCCAACGCGCGGGTGACATCCACTTCTGCTTTGGTCAGATCGAAGGCCTCGCGCAACATTTCAGTAAAGCCATGCGGCCATCCCAATTCGGAGGCGAGCACGACCACGAAGGCAGGGGCGGCGGGCGGGCGGACCAGTCGCAGATGCATCAGGATCACACGGTCCGCCAACGCCGACCGGACCCGCATGACTTGTGGTTCGGCCGAATTGCCAAGCAGCATCGTCTTGATCTGTTGTGCGAGGATGTCTGCCTCACCCGGGCCAAGAGCCAAGCGCCGCACAGAGGCGCCGGGTGCGATACCCAGAGCGACTGAGGCCGCGGTGTTGACGTGACTGATCACAAGGCCCGCATCGACGATCATGCCAGCGGCGCGGTCGATGCTTTTGAGCAGGACCTGGGGGTCGGTCTGATCGCTTTTGGGATCCGAGATGACGTGAGACAGCATGCGGTCCGCCCGCCGGAAATGCCCCTCAAAACTCGACAGCCCCAAAGATGGGTTGGCATCGGCGTTGGCTGTCGCGCGGCGGGGCGCAATCAACGCCTCCCAATGGTCCAGCAACGTCTCGTAGCGCGTTGGATCGACGGCGACATCGTACAGGTGATCAATAATCTCATCTTCGGATGATTGATCCGCTGGCGGCGTTTCATCCCTTTGCATACGTCACTCTCCCCCCCAAAAGAGATGTTCTTGACCAAACGGTAAGAAAAAATCCTGGCTTTGGCGAGTCAGGAGGGCCCTACCTTTGACCCAGCGGGTGGAAAGGGGGCAAAACAACAAGATTTGCGTCAATTTTGGAAACAATGAGGCTCATTAAGGGCCCATTGTCTTAGTTTTGGCGAACCACCTTGCCGGGGTTGAGGATATTGTTCGGGTCCATGGCCCGTTTAATCTGGCCCATCACGTCCCAACCTGCGCCGTGTTCACGGGCCATGTGATCGAGTTTGCCCATTCCGACACCGTGTTCCCCCGTGACGGTTCCCCCCAGCGACAGCGCACGGTCGGCCATGCGATTGGCAAGGTCTTTGGCCGCGCGACGCTCATCGGCATTGGCCGGATCGATGAGGAGGATAGCGTGAAAATTCCCGTCCCCGACATGGCCAAGGATCGGGCCCGTGATGGGGCTATCCGCGATGTCCGCTTGGGTCGCGGACACGGCCTCGGCCAATCGTGACAATGGCACACAGACGTCAGTGACAATCGCTGTTGCTCCAGGGCGGGAGGCGAGGATCGACCAATAGGCTTTGTGCCGCATGGCCCAAAGCCTGTTACGATCTTCGGATTTTGTCGCCCAGTCAAAGCCTGTGGCACCGTTGTCCTCTGCGATCGACTTAAACAGTTCCGCTTCTTCGGAGACCGCTGTCTCAGAGCCATGAAATTCGACGAGGAGATGCGGCTGTGACGGAAAGCTGAAGCCGCTGGCCGTATTGACCGCAGCAACCGTGGCCGGGTCCACAAACTCTATGCGCGCCATTGGTACGCCAGAGCCGATGGTTTCGACCACCGCCTGTACAGCGGCATCCATCGTCTCAAACGCGCAGACGGCGGCAGACACCGCCGCAGGCTGGCCGTGAAGTTGAAGCGTCAGCTCGGTGACCAGGGCCAAAGTGCCCTCACTGCCCACCATTAGGCCCGTCAGGTCATACCCCGCGCTGGACTTGCGGGCCTGTGTTCCAGTGCGCGTGACGCGCCCATCGGCCAGTACCACTTCCAGAGCCCGCACGTTGTCACGCATGGTGCCATAGCGCACCGCCGTCGTACCGCTGGCCCGTGTCATCGCCATGCCGCCCACCGTCGCATTTGCGCCCGGATCCACGGGAAAGAACAGCCCCGTCGCACGCAGTTCTTCGTTCAATGCCTCGCGTGTGATACCGGGCTGCACGCGCACCGACATATCCTCGGCATTGATCTCGATCACCTGTGCCATCTGGGCAAAGTTCACCACGATGCCGCCCCGCACGGCGAGGGCATGTCCCTCCAGCGACGTGCCAGCCCCCCAGCCAATGATCGGGCAGAGTTCTTCGTTGCAAATGGTGACGAGGGCTGCGACTTCGTCTGTCGACACAGGCCACACCACGGCGTCTGGCGGGGTCTCGGCGAAATGCGTCTCGGACTGTCCATGCGCCGTCAGATCGGCGGCACGCAGGCTCAACCGATCACGAAACATCGGTTTCAGCCGGGATATTGCGTCTTCAATGCCCATATGCCTTGCCCTTGGTCGCTGTGTTGCCCACAAAGTAGCTAAGGCACGAGGACAGTGCCACCCATCACCTGAGTACGCGCCGTGTCTGACCCGTCCCAGCCGAATGAGCCTACGTCTCGCTTTATGCGGCAATGGCATGTGTTGCGGGATAAGGGGCCGGATGAAGTTCAGTTCTGGTTTATTGCCTTGCTGGTGGGGATCGCCGCAGGCTCAGCTGCCGTCGGGTTCCGGTTTGCCGTCGAGGGCTTGCAGTCGTTCGTTTATGGTACCGATGATGTGGCGCAGCTTCACAGCTTTGCCGCGTCGCTCGATTGGTATTGGGTTTTGCTGATCCCGGTTTGTGGCGGGTTGGTTGTTGGGTTGCTCTTGCATCATTTCACCGATGACGCGCGCGTCAAATCCGTGGCCGAGGTTATCGAAGGGGCCGCGTTGAATGAGGGCCGGGTGCAGCGCAAACAGGGGCTGATCTCAAGCCTTGCGAGCATGATTACCCTATCGACTGGCGGCTCCTCCGGCCGCGAAGGGCCTGTGGTTCACCTGGCCGGGGTCATGTCGTCTTATGTAGCGCGCTGGATCAATGCAGATGGCATTCATGGCCGCGATCTCTTGGGGTGCGCCGTGGCCGCCGCAGTCTCTGCGAGCTTTAACGCCCCCATCGCGGGTGCGCTATTCGCGCTGGAGGTCGTGCTGCGCCATTTTGCCGTGCACGCTTTCGCGCCCATCGCCATCGCCAGCGTGGCGGGCACTGTGATCAACCGGCTGGCGTTTGGGGATATCACCGAGTTCACATTGCCCGCTCAGACCATGCTGGCCTTTTATCAAGAGCTTCCCGCGTTTCTGATCCTCGGACTTCTGTGCGGCGTCATCGGGGTGGTACTGATGCGCTCAATCTTCCTTGCGGACGATTGGGCCACATCGGTCCAGGCCCGCACCGGGCTGCCAAGATGGGCGCGCCCCGCCTGCGCCGGGCTCCTTTTGGGCTGCATCGCGATCTTTTATCCGCACATCATCGGTGTGGGATATGAAACGACGTCCAATGCCCTCAATGGGGGGATGCTTGCGCATGAGGCCATCGTTTTCGTCATTCTTAAAGTCATTGCTGTGGCCATCACCATGGGCGGGCGCATGGGCGGTGGCGTGTTTTCACCCTCCCTCATGGTGGGCGCGCTTACGGGGCTGGCCTTTGGCCTGATTGCCACAGCGGTCTTTCCAAGTGTGTCTGGCGATGGAACGCTTTACGCGCTGGCAGGAATGGGTGGTGTTGCCGCCGCTGTCCTGGGTGCCCCTATTTCAACGACGCTGATCGTGTTTGAGTTGACGGGTGACTGGCAGACGGGCCTTGCAGTGATGGTCACGGTTTCCCTCTCTTCTGCTGTCGCCAGCCGGTTGGTACACCGCTCATTCTTTCTGACACAGCTGGAGAGGCGCGGCATTCACCTCGCCGCTGGACCGCAGGCCTGGCTTTTGGGGACGTTTCAGGTGCAAACGATCATGCGCGCTGCCGGTGCGCCGCGCGCAGCACCTGAGGCCGAGTGTCAGGAGATGGTGATGGCGGGCACGTGGCTCGCGACCGATGCCACGCTCGAGACCGCGATGCCGATCTTTGAGAAAACCAACGCGCAATTCATCCCCGTCGCCCATTTCCCCGAAGGTGACGCCCCGCCCGAGGTTTGGGGCGCGCTATTTCAGGTCGACGCACTCAAAGCGCTTAACCGCGCCATGGCGATGACGGCTGCGGAAGAACATTCATAAGGGATCAGATCTCTTCGACTGAGACCTTTGTGGTGTAAAAAGCAAGGTAGCCCGCAATTGCTTCGACGCCGGGCAGGGGGTTTTCATAGGACCAAGCGGCATCTTTGATCGGCCCGCTTTTCGCGACGATAGAGTAATACGTGGCCGTCCCTTTGTGTGGGCAGCTGGATGTTGTGTCAGACGGGTCCAAGAAGGCTGCGGCAAAGTCCTCGCGCGGGAAATAAATGACCGGCGGCAAATTGCCTTCTGTCAGCTCCAGCGCGGATTTCGTCTCGGCGAGGACGGCACCTCCTGCACGGACGGTCCATGTGCCGCCGGCTGGGCGGATTTTGATATGGTCTGACATGTTGGGGCCCCTCGTTCATTTTGTTCCGCTAAGGTAGCAGGAAACGTGCAGATGCCCACCCTTGGACTAGAGTTCAGTGCACGCCGCTTGCAACCAATCCAACGCATCACCGTCCACGAGGGGGCTAACCTTATCGAGAACCTCTGCATGATAGGCATTGAGCCAGCCGCGCTCAGTGCTTGTCAGCTGTGAGACATCGATCAAACGGCGGTCCATCGGCACCCAGGTGAGTGTCTCAAAATCGTACATGGGACGGTCATCTGCGCCTGTGATGTCGCCTGCAACCTTCGTCGCGATCAGGTTTTCGATGCGGATGCCAAACTCCCCTTCGCGGTAATACCCGGGCTCGTTTGAGAGGATCATGCCGGGCTCCAACGGCACCATATTTCGACGGGAAATGCCCTGCGGCCCCTCGTGCACCGAAAGATAGGCCCCTACGCCGTGACCGGTTCCGTGATCATAGTCCCGTCCCATCTGCCAGAGCGGTGTGCGAGCCAAAGCATCCAGATCGCGGCCGGCAACGCCCTTGGGAAACCGCGCCATGCTCACGGCAATCATGCCGCGCAAGACGGCGGTGTAGCTGGTGATTGCGTCTTTGGGGGGCGTGCCAATGGCAATTGTGCGGGTGATGTCTGTCGTGCCGTCGAGGTATTGGCCGCCGGAATCGACAAGCAGCAGCGCGCCAGGGGTAACCGGCGCATTGGTCTCCTCAGTCACGCGGTAATGCACGATAGCGCCATGCGCGCCCGCGCCGCAGATCGTCTCAAAGCTCACATCCAGCAGGGCATTCGTCTCGCGCCGAAACCCTTCGAGCCGCTTGACCACATCAATCTCGGTCAGCCCGCCATGGGGCGCGGTTGCGTCGAGCCACGCCAGAAACCGCACCATGGCTGCCGCATCGCGCAGATGTGCGGCCCGGCTGCCCGCCAGCTCGGTCTCATTCTTGCAGGCTTTGGGCAGGGCGCAGGGATCCGGGCCTTCGACGATGTCGATGCCTGCGGCCTCCAAAGTCTCTTGGACGATGTATGGCAACGTGGCCGCGTGCACCTGAACCGGGCCAGAGCCTTTGGCGATGTGATCGAGAAACGAACCGATCTGATGCACGTGCACCTCTGACCCAAGATGATCTGCCAGAGCGTCTGCCTTTCCCGCAAGCGCGAAGAGATCAACGGTGCCGTCCCGGTGCACCTGTGCAAAGGCCTGCGGGACAGGATTGCGCTCAATATCACGGCCCCGGATGTTGAGCAGCCATGCGATACTGTCAGGGGAGGTGAGGATCGCGCTGTCCGCCTTGAGCGCGGCGCCGATCCGGGCACGTTTGGCGTCATGCGTCTCACCCGCGTATGCGGTCGCATAGCTGACAAAGGGCGCGTCCGGGCGGGCAGGGCGATCGGTCCATATCTGATCCACGAGGTTTTCGCCGGGTGATAGTTCAATCGTTGTCCCGTTGAGCTTTTCTCGCAGCTCCTTAACAGCGCCTGAGGTGTGCAGCCACGGGTCAAACCGGACCTTCCCGCCCGATGGCAAAGCAGCGCGAAGCCAATCGGCCAAGCTCGTCTCGGGCCAGTCGACAGGCTTAAAAACGTCAGCCACTTGATCCCGGACTTGCACGCGGTAGCGGCCATCAACGAAAACCGCCGCCTGATCCGGCAGCACGACAGCAAACCCCGCCGAACCGGTGAAGCCCGTCAGCCAGGCCAGACGCGCATCAGCGGGGGCCACATATTCGCCCTGCCATGCGTCTTGTCGCGGGACGAGAAAAGCATCAACGCCCGCCGTTTTCATGGCACGCCGCAAAGCTGCGAGCCTTGGCGGCCCCTGATCGGGATGGGTTTCGCTGCCAAAGGTCTGGAACATGATGTCTCCGAATTTCCGGGCCGGACGCTAGCCGACCTTGCGCATCCCCAAAACGCGGGCGCGCTTGCGAGGGTCTGTGTCGAACAGGCTTGCCAATTGCTCGGTCATGGCACCGGCCAGTTGCTCGACATCCGTGATCGTCACGGCGCGTTCGTAGTAGCGCGTCACATCGTGGCCGATACCAATAGCCAACAGCTCCACTGCCTTTCGTTTCTCGACCATGTCGATGACGTCGCGCAGGTGCTTTTCAAGGTAGTTGGCGGGGTTCACGCTCAATGTGCTGTCATCGACAGGCGCACCGTCTGAGATCACCATGAGGATTTTGCGCGCTTCTTTCCGGTTCACCGTGCGGCGGTGCGCCCATTCGAGCGCTTCGCCGTCGATGTTCTCTTTGAGCAGACCCTCTTTCATCATCAGGCCGAGGTTGTCGCGGGTCCGGCGCCAAGGGGCATCGGCACTCTTGTAGATGATGTGGCGCAGATCGTTCAGGCGCCCCGGCTGAGCGGGACGACCTTCGCCCAACCACGCCTCGCGCGATTGGCCGCCTTTCCAGGCCTTTGTCGTAAATCCAAGAATTTCGACCTTGACCTGACAGCGCTCCAAAGTGCGGGCCAAGACATCGGCGCAGATGGCCGCGATAGAAATTGGGCGGCCCCGCATAGAGCCCGAGTTATCAAGCAGCAAAGTCACGCAGGTATCGCGGAACTCGGTGTCCTTCTCAATCTTGAAGGACAGCGGCGTTGTGGGATTGGCAACAACGCGGGCAAGGCGACCGGCATCCAGAATGCCCTCTTCGCGGTCAAACTCCCAAGACCGGTTCTGCTGCGCCTGCAAGCGCCGCTGCAGCTTGTTGGCGAGCCGGGACACAGCGCCTTTGAGCGGCTCAAGCTGTTGATCAAGGTAGGCGCGCAGACGCTCAAGCTCTGCCGGTTCGGCCAAATCCTCGGCCCCGATTTCCTCGTCAAACTCGGCGTTGAACACGGTGTAATTTGGATCCGCGTCCGAAATGGGCTGCGGGGCAGGCGGCTCCATGGGCGCTTCGCCCTCGGGCATCTCGGTCTCTTCGGCGTTCTCAGCGTCAGCGTTTTCGTCCATGCTGACCTGCGCGTCAGAGGCGTCTTGCGTCTCTTCCTGGCTTTGCTCGGGTGCGGCGTCGGCCTCTTCGCTATCGCTGTCGTCGTTGCCGGTGCTTTCGGGCTCTTCCTCTTCGGCGCCGCCATCCTCGGCCTCGTCCTCCATGTCATCATCCATGGAATCCGGATCATCGCCCAGCTGGTCCCCATACCCGAGATCCTCGATCAGGGAGCGAGCGAATTTCGCAAAAGCCTGCTGATCACTGAGCATATCCTGCAAATTCTCAAGCCGGTCGCCACAGCTGTCCTCGATAAACCCGCGCCAGAGCCCCATGACATTGTCGGCGCCGGGGGGCAACGGACGGCCCGTGGCCAAATGGCGGATCAGATAGCCCGCCGCGACGGACAAGGGCGCATCGGCGGCCTCGCGGATTTGGTCATAGCCTTTGCGCTGCGCTTCCGATCCGATCTTGGCATCGATATTGCCCGCAGTGCCGGGCATATATTCAGCGCCCACCGCTTCAACACGCGCAGCTTCCATCGCCTCGTAAAGATCACGGGCCATCTGGCCTTGGGGGAGGTAGCGATTGTTAATGGCAGGGTCGTGAAATTTGTGCCGAAGGGCAAAGGCGTCCGCGGTGCCACGGGCCAACAAAACCTCGTCCCGTGTCATCCGGCGCGACACTTGTGGCAGGCGGACGGCGTCGTTTGTCTGACCCGGTGGATCCACGCTGTAGCTGATGCTCAGATCGGGGTCATCGGCCATCACTTTGGTGGCTTCTGCCAATGCCTTCTTGAAAGGATCGGCCGGATTGTCCGAAGGCTTGTTCATCTGAGGTCTCTATCGCTGGGCCGCTTCTGTTGGGCTGCAACATGGGGCAAACACAGGCGATGGGCAAGCGGAGGTCCCTGATATTTTGCCGCGGCTTCAAGGCTGCCATCTGCATTTTATTCCCCACGTTTTGGTGTTGAGGGTACCTAGAGTGGTCAAGAAAGCGCCACGACGTAAGATTTTGGGATAAGTTTTTGATAACATGTTAAAAAAGATCGCTGGAAATCGCCGGGCCAATGGCGAATTTTCGCCGTCACAATCTTGTGGTCGCGGGAATGTAACACCCTGCGTTCACAAGAAAACAATTCTCGCATTTCACTGGAACGATCTTCGTTCGAAATCCATTTCCCTTGTATGCGCTCAAGAGGCGTTTGAACGTTAACAATTTCCTAAGGGGATCTTCATGACCCGAACTTTGACATTCACCTCCGCCGCTGCACTTTTGGCAGCCGTCGGCACCACAGCCATCGCACAAGAGACTGTTTTTGGCACCGGCGCTGCAACGGCCACCAATGAGGACCTGCGTGACAGCATCAGTGACGACTTTACCCGCGAGGTCGACACATTCTCGAACCGCGGCCGCGCTCTGGGCTTCGACGGCTCTGTCGCCGTGCGTGGCAGCGTGTCCAGCGGAAACTCCGACGTTACCAACATCGGCATCGGGGCAGACCTGGGCTACTTTGACGGTGTGAACGGATATGGCCTTGAACTCGCGTACAGCTATTCCGAAGCCGACGGCACAGTCGATGAAAACAGCATCACATACGACTTTGAATACCGTCGCGACTTTTCTTCGGCCTTCTTCGGTTTCGCGAAACTTCAGGGCTCTGCAGATGAGATCGACGCCGGTGATCTGCTGAGCGATACATATGTCGGCTTTGGTGCAGGCTATCGCATTTACGACACCAATGATGTGCAGTGGACTGTGCAGGCTGGCCCTGGCTATCGTGTCTCATCGTTCGATGGTCTGGCCAGCGGCGATGCCGATGTGGAAGAGGGGGCCTTTGCTGTCTCGTCCAACTACTTCAACCGTTTGCAGCCGGGGACCGTCTTGTCGATGGACACCGACGTGATCGCATCCGAGTCTGACACGGTTGTCTTTAACAAGTTGGCCCTGACACAGAATGTCAGCGATCAGCTGGCCCTGCGCACAAGCCTTGATACCGAGTTTCACACAGACCCTGCCGCGGGCCGTGACGACACAGACAACACCTTTGGTGTGAGCCTGGTCTACTCGTTCAACTAATCCCTCGCCCGATCGCATTCCTGCGAGGATCAAAGAAGCGGCGGGCCTCGGCTCGCCGCTTTTTCTATGGGGCGTAGAAGCTTTCGCTGGCGGATTGGCACACATCCGGGCCGGTGATGTCCATCGTCCAATCGCTCAGCGGAACAAGCATCGGCTCGATCTGGCCCGCGTCTTCTGTGACGCGCTCATCGCCACTGTCGATTACCTTGGTCACAGAGGTAGCGTAGTCCCCTGACATCAAATCGACATCACAGGCATAGCTGCTGCCATCTGCACGATCGTAGGCGCTAAAGCTAAAGTGGGCGACGACAAAGGTGCCCTCATGCCAGAGAATTGTCAGGCTTTGCGACCACGGGTGCCGGCCCTGATCTGACTGGGCCGATGTCAGGCTAAATCCGCCCATGGCCGACGCTACGATGTCTGGCGCATCTGGGCCAAAACCACTGCTGAAGACTGCGTCCAGGTCCACGAGTAGCGGTTCGTAGGGCGGGTTGTTGCGGACATCTGGCAAGATGATCAAATCGGCAGCGGAGGCGTCCGATTGGAGCAGGGTAATCCTTTCGCAGCCCGGATTTGGATGTACGTCGATACAGTCGCTGGCGACGACGCGTGAGAGGATGTCCAGCGGCAAATCCATTCCTTCATCCGCCTGTACTGCCCCAGCTCCGCAAACGAGGGCGAGCATTTGTCCATAAATCCGCATGTCTCTCTCCATCTCTGCAGGCCCAGATAAGACGCTACTGAGCGGGCGTATCCTTGGCCACTGCCGGTGCAGGATCTGAGGAGACAAAAAAGTCAAGAAAATGTCACGGGCGACCAAGGAAAACAGCTGTGCGCCCGTCATACCTACATAACAAAAAAAGACCTTTTTCATTACGAAATAGGGGCGGTCCACACCCCGGATCGTCCCGCTTTTTCGCAGTATTCTCAATTTGTAACGAGTAGATTGGCCGGCCCTCTTCGGGGCCGGTCCTTTTTCATCCTACTGCAATGCTCGCCGCACTTTCGGGCAGCTCTTCGTCAAAGCAGCGCTGGAAGAACTCGGCAACGGTCTGCCGCTCAAGCTCATCACATTTGTTGAGGAACGACAGCCGGAAGGCGTAGCCCGAATTGCGGAAGATCGCCGCGTTCTGCGCCCAGTTAATCACTGTGCGGGGCGACATAACCGTGCTGAGATCGCCGTTCATAAAGGCAGTGCGCGTCAGATCGGCAACAGTGACCATCTGGCTGACGGTTTTGCGCCCAGCCTCGGTGTTATAATGTGGGGCCTTGGACAGAATGATGGCCACTTCGGCGTCATGGCTGAGGTAATTCAGCGTCGAGACGAGCGACCAGCGGTCCATCTGCGCTTGGTTGATCTGCTGTGTCCCGTGGTAAAGGCCGGTTGTGTCGCCGAGACCCACCGTGTTGGCTGTGGCAAACAAGCGGAAATAGGGGTTTGGCGTGATGATCTCGTTCTGATCCATCAGCGTCAGCTTGCCGTCATGTTCCAGCACCCGCTGGATGACGAACATCACATCCGCACGGCCCGCGTCATATTCGTCAAAGACGATGGCGACAGGATTGCGCAGAGACCACGGCAGAATGCCTTCGTGGAATTCGGTCACTTGCACACCGTCGCGCAGCTTGATCGCATCTTTACCGATCAGATCAATCCGGCTGATGTGGCTATCAAGGTTGACGCGCACCGTTGGCCAGTTGAGCCGCGCTGCGACCTGTTCGATGTGCGTGGACTTACCCGTACCGTGATAGCCCTGAACCATCACGCGGCGGTTGTGGGCGAACCCGGCCAGGATGGCCAACGTGGTGTCGGGGTCAAACTTGTAGGTGCTGTCAATCTCTGGCACGCGCCCAGAGCTTTCCGCGAAAGCCTTAACCTGCATGTCGCTGTCGATGCCAAAGACATCGCGGACCGAGATATCCTCTGTCGGTTTTGCGTTCATATCGGTCATGCCATCGGCCATCGGGTTGCCTTTCGGGTAATAATCGTGCCTGTCTTGTCCGGCATGCAACATATCGCAAGGCGCTGCAAGGGAAAGGCCTCGCCGCAATTTACCTCCACTGGACTTACAAGAATAACGAGATAACTTGCCAGCCCATGACCACGCGCGACGACATCGAAAAACTTATAGCGAACATGGCACTGGGCGACCGCGCCGCCTTTGCCGCGCTTTATGACGCGACCTCTGCGAAACTCTTTGGCGTGACCTTGCGTATCTTGAACAACCGAAGTGAAGCGGAAGATGCGTTGCAGGAGATATTCATCAAAGTCTGGAAGAACGCGGACCGGTATCAAGCTACCGGAAACAGCCCTATGACGTGGCTGATTACAATCGCGCGCAACCATGCCATCGATATCATCCGGGCCCGCAAAACAGCGGGCGGGGACATGGACGATATCGCAGCCTTGCCTGACGCAGCCCCGGGGCCCGAGGCTTCGGCAATTGCCAGCAGTGAGCGTGCGCAGATTGACGGCTGTCTGGACGAGCTGAAGCCCGATCACGCCATTGCTGTCCGCAGTGCCTATCTGAACGGCGATACTTATGCCGATCTGGCCGCCCGTTTCGATGTTCCTCTGAACACCATGCGCACCTGGCTTCGCCGCAGTTTGCTGAAACTCAGGGATTGTTTGTCGAGATGAGCGCGCTGGATCAACCGCCAGAAAACCCATCCCGGGCTGCGGAATACGTTCTGGGCGTAATGGCGCCGTCTGAGGTCGCATTGTTTGAGCAGGACATGATAGCCTCACAAGACCTGCGAGCGGAAGTGACGCAGTGGCAGGAGCATTTTGTTTCTCTGACGAACGCGATTGCTCCGGTCCAACCGCCCGCCAAGATTTACAATGCTATTTCCAAGCAATTGTTCGGCGCCCCTGAACGTTGGTGGCACGGTCTGTCGTTCCTGCGTACATTGGCCGGGGGCGCGACTGCCGCATTGGCGACGCTCCTTGTCATTGCCTTTTTGGTCCCAGCGCCGCGACCTGATCCCACGGCCATCGTTCAGGTTGCCGCTGCTGACGACGAACTGATCCTGCGCATTGGGTATTTCGCGGGCAGCAATGAGATCATCACGCATCCCCAAGGTCCCATGGCGCGCGAGGGAAGGGTGGTAGAATTGTGGTTTATTGCCGAGGGGAACGCGCCTGTCTCGCTGGGCGTTCTGGCTGAAAACACCGACGAAGTAATTGCCTTGCCTGAGGCGTTGCGTGATGCGGTTCTGGGCGGCGTTTTGGCGATCAGTGACGAACCGCCCGGAGGCTCGCCCACAGGAGCGCCGACAGGGGATGTCCTCGCGGTTGGAAACGTGACGGCGCTCTGATCCGAGAGACACTTGCGTTTTGCGGCGAGTTTAGGCACTTCGGCGCAGACCCTCCTGCACATCTGCCGATCAGTCAGTTTTGGGTCACATGGGGGGCGCACGTGAAGCCAGATGAATTGACACAAGCAGAGCGGCAGGCGGAGATTGAGTTTGCCACACGCTATGCATTGGGCGAGTTGTCGCCCGAAGACGTTGAGCATTTTGAAACTCTTTATGCTACGGATGAAGGGTTTCGTCTGCGCTATAACGCTTGGGCCGAAAGTCTGACCCAACAGGAAAATCCGCAGACCGAGCCGCCTTCGAAATTCCTGCAAGCGAAGGCGCGGTGGTTCCCGGTCGACGGCCGTGGCTTGCTGCGTAAGATTGGACTTTTGCCTGCTGTCATTGGTGCATTTGCGGCGGCTGTATTGCTCGCCATCGCTACAAATCTGGGCTGGCTCGGGCCGACGGTGGCTGCACCTGAACCTGCGATCCTTTATACCGCTGACGATGAGGAGGTCGCGTTTGCGGCCCTGGATCTGGCGACGACTACCCTGGAAATCACAGTGACCGCCAGTGATCTTGCGCCAGAGCCCGGATCAGCTTGGGAGGTTTGGTCTGTCAGGTCGGATACGGTGCCTGTGTCACTTGGCGTGTTGGAATTTAGCGAAAGTACATCTCAAATCCTCGTGCCTCAAGGCCTGCTCGAAGAGTTGCACCAGTCGGTGATCGTCATCACAGTCGAGCCGGAAGGGGGTGCCGGATCGGCCGGTCCAACGGGAGATGTCATCGCCGCCGGGGCATTTTCCACGACGCGTCCATAGTATTAGATGCGCTACTGAGCCATTTTCCGCCGAAACGGACTGTTGCGGGAACGGGAACCTATTGCCACATCTCTGCCCAGTTTCACCGGCACATCCTTTGCACTGTCTGGGTGAACTGGTGCTGGTTTTATGTCGTTGCTTCCAATTGTCGAAAATTCTTCAAGAGGTGAGCGATGTCTGGCAGTGGCCTACGGCATTTCGGGCGTGTTTGGGCTCTTGTTTGGTCTGACAATCGTCATGCGTCTGGACAATAGTGTTTTCGCCACCCGATTCCTCACATTATTTGAGGCCTGGACGCTAACCGCCTCTGTCATCGGCGTGTGCGTGTCTCTTAGGATAGCTCGCGACAAGCTTTGCATGCCATCGGCGTTCCGGACGTTTGAAGGGATGCTTTTGCTCACGGTTCTTGCGCCAATCGCCGCGGGCACCCTGATCTTACCGATTTACGGCACAATGTTCGGGCCGTTCACCCTTGCACTGATCTTCTGGGCTTTGCCGATAACAGCAATCGTATGGCTTTTCGCGATGATCGTTATTTCGGCCCTTTTGCGTGAATGGCAGCGTGAGCGCGACAGCATTTTTCCCGGCCAAACCTCGCGCCCTATCGCGAGAGCTTTGCAAACCTTTGGCCGTGACCTTCGTACGCGTTGATCAGTCTTTGAAGCTTCGGCTGGCCTTGATCTGATCCCAAGCCCAGACGACCTCTGCCAATTGGTCTTCCTGACTTCTGTCGCCACCGTTCATATCGGGGTGAAGCACCTTAATCAGTTTTTTGTAGGCCTTACGGATTTCAGCCTTCGTCCAATGATCTTTCGCTTCGAGGATTTCCACAGCGCGGCGCTCGGTCGGCGGAAGACGCCGTGTTCCGGTGATACTCTTGCCGGGGTTGCGGGTCGCGTTGGCGCCCAGCACCTGATGTGGATCATCGACGCCCAGACGCGCCCAAGCGCGCTGTTCCTCACTGCGTTTTCCAAACGGCTTGGTCGGACGCTCCCATGTGCGATCCTTGTCGGCCTGTTCATCCATTTCCTGTTCGGTCGCACCGTCAAAGAAATTCCATTTCAGATTGTACTCGCGTACGTGATCTTTGCAGAACCAATAGTAATCATCGAGGATGTCGGGGCTCTTGGGGGCACGAAATTTGCCGCGTTCCTCGCAACCGGGGTGATCGCACTCTCGTGTAGAGGTCTCAAACTCACCCGACATGCCACGGCGCCCGCGCGGGTTCTTCTTTTTGGAAGACGAGACTGACATGTCAAATCCAAATGGATCACTCTTGGCCATGGCATTTCCTTTCCGACTCGAGCGGGTGATTGTAGACTGTGGATGGCCAGATAGAAGGGGGCTTTGAAAAATAATGGGTCTTGAAAGCGAGATTTATGCCGCACTTGATTCGGCGTTTGAGAACGCCACGGTCAATGTGACCAATGAAAGCCATTTGCACGCCGGGCACGCGGGCGATGACGGATCCGGCGAGAGCCACTGGCATGTCTCGATCACCGCCAAAGAATTTAACGAAATGTCGCGCGTGGCACGTCACCGGGCTGTGCATGGAGCGCTTGGCCCTGCGATCATGGACCGGTTGCATGCCTTGGCGCTTGATCTCAAGGCGTTGGAGTAGGCGCGCTCTCTTCTGACTCTGCGGGGGCGTCCTCGGCATCGGCCTCGGCCTCATCCGTCATGGCGTCGTCGGCGTTGGCCTCTTCCATGATGTCGGCCTCTTGCGTGCTGTCATCGACCTCATCGCTCGGGGTTAGCGCAAGTGGCGCTGCCAGAAGAGCGGGGGCGGCGGTTTCTTCGGTTTCGGCATCCGCGGGCTCTGCGACGACAGCCCTACGGAACACCAGTACACTGCGAAATTGCGTTGTCCGACCGGTCAGGCCTTGGCGTTCTTCTGAGGGCAGGGTTTCAGAGCGAACATACTCCCAGCCTTGCGCTGCGGCCTCATTCATTACTTTGGTCAGAGCATTGGCAAACTGTGCTTCCGGCCCTTTGACGCCCTTACCTTTGACCCCACGCCGGGGGGCTGGGATGACACTGTATTCATAGGTGGTCATGGGTGTGCGCCTCTGTGATGGTCAGGCAGGTTTAGGACGGTGGGGACGCGAAAGCAAATGATGCGTTAACCGCGTCCTTTCGTCCGGGGCTTTACCCACCCAACTTCTTCGCAATGATCTGGTTCACCGCCGCCGGGTTCGCTTTGCCGCCTGTGGCCTTCATCACCTGGCCGACAAACCAGCCGGCAAGCTTTGGGTTTTCCTTGGCCTTTTCCACCTGCGCGGGGTTCTCGGCGATGACTTTGTCCACCTCGGCCTCAATTGCAGCGGTATCAGTCACCTGCTTCATTCCGCGTGCTTCGACGATCTCCGCCGGATCGCCGCCCTCTGTGTAGACGATCTCGAACAAGTCCTTGGCGATTTTGCCGGAGATGTCACCGGCCTTGATCAACGCAACAACACCGCCCAGCTGGTCGGGACTGATCGGGCAGTCGGTGATCTCGGTTTCATCCTTTTTGAGGCGGCCAAACAGCTCGTTGATCACCCAGTTTGCGGCAAGCTTGCCATCGCCGCTTTTGGCCACAACACCCTCGAAATAAACAGCATTTTCCTGCTCTGCGGTCAAAACGCTGGCATCATAATCCGACAAGCCATAGTCCGAGATAAACCGGCCCTTCAGGTCGTCTGGCAGGGTGCCAAGGTTGGCTGCGATATCATCGACCCAGGCCTGCTCAATCTCTAGGGGCAGCAGATCGGGGCAGGGGAAATAGCGGTAATCATGCGCCTCTTCCTTCGAGCGCATGGAGCGTGTTTCGTTCTTGTCGGCGTCATAAAGGCGAGTTTCCTGAACGACGGCACCGCCATCTTCGATGATCGCAATCTGACGGCGTGCCTCAACTTCGATCGCGGCCTGAATGAACCGCATGGAGTTCATGTTTTTGATCTCGCAACGCGTACCGAGGTGTGAGAAATCCTGCGTCTCCTGATACTTTTCGTAGTCCCCAGGGCGACAGACTGAGACGTTGACGTCGGCGCGCAAGTTGCCGTTCTGCATGTTGCCGTCGCAGGTGCCCAGATATTTCATGATCTGGCGCAGCTTGCCGACGTAGGCGGCGGCCTCTTCCGGGCCACGGATGTCCGGGCGGGAGACGATCTCCATCAGGGCAACGCCAGTTCGGTTCAGGTCCACGAACGACATGGTGGGGTCCATGTCGTGGATGGATTTTCCGGCATCCTGCTCAAGGTGGATACGCTCAATCCGCACCACGCGCGCGGTGCCGTTGCCAAGCTCCACGAGCACTTCGCCCTCACCCACGATCGGGTGGTAAAGCTGGCTGATCTGGTAGCCCTGAGGCAGGTCGGGATAGAAGTAGTTCTTGCGGTCAAAAGCAGAGACAAGGTTGATCTCGGCTTTCAGCCCAAGCCCTGTGCGCACGGCTTGTGCGACGCATTCTTCGTTGATGACGGGCAGCATGCCGGGCATGCCTGCGTCCACAAAGGCCACGTTGCTGTTCGGCTCGGCGCCAAAGAGCGTGGAGGCCCCGGAAAACAGCTTGGCCCGGGACGAGACCTGAGCGTGCACCTCAAGGCCAATCACCAGTTCCCAATCGCCGGTGGCTCCGGCGATGACTTTGGGGGCGGGGGCGTCGTAAGTCAGGTCCAGCATGTCGCGTCCTCTTGCAGGTTTGCGTCTGTCTAAGACAGGGTGCGCGGTGCTTCAAGCGGCTAGAGGCAGCCCTCATACAATGACGCAGGACTTGCGGCACGCCACGGTGCCGGGCAAACTGCCGGGATGCTGCGCTTTGCCAAGATCCTTGCCCTGTTGTCCTTCGCCTTCAGCGGCCCGCAAGCCATCGCTGACGAGCTGCGACCCGTCGCGCGCGACCCTTACTTGCCTGCAGCACAGTGGGACGCATTGGAAGACGGCGCTTTGTGGACCCGCGTGGCCATGTCGGCCTTTGCCGAAAACGCCGATACGATCACCGACACCGTCCCACGCGACATTGCCAACTGGTGCCCCGCCTACGCACAAGCCGGGGAGGAGCAGCGAAGGGCATTCTGGGTTGGCATGATTTCTGCTCTCGCCTTTTACGAAAGCACGCATCGGCCCGCGGCGGTGGGTGGGGGTGATCGCTGGTACGGGCTATTGCAGATCTACCCGCCTACAGCGCGAGGGTATCAATGCCGCGCGCGGTCTGGGCGGGCGTTGACAGATGCCGCTAACAACCTCAGCTGTGCGGCCCGGATCATGGGCGTGACGGTGCCACGCGACAATGCAGTGGCCTTGCATGACGGACGCTGGAGAGGGGTCGCTGCCGATTGGGGGCCCATGGTGAGCCGGTCAAAGCGCGCTGCGATGAGTGCGTGGACGCGTGCCCAATCTTATTGCCAGCGGCCAGAACTCCTCACCGCACCGCGTCCACCCGCACGGCCGACGGGGCTTAGCGAACCTTAAAGGCGGCCTTGATCTCGTCCAGCGCATCCCGCTGGGTGTCGTTCAGCGTCTTGCCCGAGGCGGACAGCGTGCTTTGTATGATCGTGAGCAAGGGTTCGAACTGCGCGCTGCCCCCGATGCGAAACAGCTTTCGCGCAAGGCGCGAAATGGCGGGCGCCGCACCGCCGCATTCGTTCACCATCCAGCGGCCCAGAATAATCAATTCGTCCGCGGCCTCCTGATCCACACGCGTTTCAGCCCGCAAGCTGACGTTCAGCGCGTCGCGGTCCTCTTGCGTTGGAAAGTCCTGAAGCTCGACCATCGCGATGGCGATGCCTGCGATAGCAAGGTTGGGCTCTTCAATGCTTTCGGCCGGGTGGATGTTCGTCTTGCGTTTGAATCCAAAGCGTCGAGCGGCGAGGCGGACATCATTGGCCATGTCGGCGATATCAACGGCAGCATCGGCCGCATTACGCGCGCGATTGGCCCAGAAATACGCTCCGGCCAATATCCCAAGAATGGCGAGGACGAGGGGCATGGGGTGTCTCCTTTACGTGCGCTGCAACTTTAGCGCGATATTGGGCGCTCTGGCCAGAAAGTTTGCGTCTTAGCCCAGAATGCGCCCAACCATCTCACCTGTGTCCGCAGACAGCCCCCTTTGTTTCCCCAACCGTTCCAATTCGGCCCGCATCAGGGATTGGCGTCCGCTGTCCCACCGGTCCATCGTTTGAAAGGCTTTGACTGCAGAGGCCGCAACTTGCGGATTGATCTGATCAAGAGCGATGAGCTGATCTGTAAGCAGCCGGTACCCAGCGCCATCCGCACGGTGAAAGCCAGGCTGATGGCCTGCCAAAGTCCCGAACACGGCCCGCCAGCGGTTGGGGGTTTTATTGGTGAATGCTGCGTGTTGGGTCAGGGCAAAAGCAGTTTCGACGGCGTCCTCTGGCGTTGTGCAACTGATCTGGAGGGCGAACCATTTGTCCATAACCAGAGTGTCGCCGCTCCAACGTGTTTCGAACGTCTGCAATGCGTCTGCTCCCACGCCCGCGCGAAGGAGGCAGGCGAGGGCCGCAATGCTTTGCGTCATGTCGCGCGCGCGGTCAAATTGAGCGGCAGCCCTGGCCCCACCATCCAGCCGATTCAGGTAGCTCAAACAGGCATTGGCGAGACTGCGGTGCCCCGCGGCTATGGCATCGGGTGAGAAGGGGCCGTCAACCTGATGCGCGGTGTAGTGGTGATCCAGCGATGGCGCGAGATGAGCGGCTATTGCCGTTGACAGTCGCTCCCGCGCGATGTGGATCGCGTCGGGGTCAGGTGTTGTGCCGCTGTCATGTAGCGCCTGCGCAACGTCCCGCTCGGTCGGCAACTGCAGCACGCGAGCGCGGAACGCGGGGTCCAGCGCGTTATCGTTAAGGACAGCACCCAGACCGTCCAACAAAAGTGGATCGGGCGTGTCTTCGCCGGCGGCCATGTTGCACAGCACATCCGAGGCCAGCGTGCGGCCCGCGTTCCACCGGTTGAACGGATCTGTGTCGTGGGCCAGCAAGACGGCCCGCTCAATCGCAGACATCTCTTGCTCGAGTATCACCGGCGCCGAAAAACCGCGCAGGACCGATGCGATGGGCATGCCATGTGGCGCGTCACCCCAATCGAGTGTGCTTGTCGGAAAGCTCAGCGTTTTCCGGGGTTTCGTGAGGTGGACAATTTGCGTCGGCAAAATCTCACGCCCGTCCGCGGCGAGCAGCCCGATGGCAACCGGGATGTGCATTGGGCGCTTTGTGTCCTGACCGGGCGTGGCGGCGAGGCTTTGCGTCAGCGTCAGCGTGAAGGTGTCGTCCGCCATTGAAGACGTTGCCGTGATACGTGGCGTGCCTGCTTGCGAATACCAAAGCTTAAACTGGTCAAGGTCCTGTCCCGTCGCATCCGCGAACACAGCCAGCCAATCTTCGATGGTTACGGCCTGCCCATCGTGGCGGTCAAAATAGAGCGTGCACGCTTTGGCATAGGCGTCCTCACCAACGACGGTCTTCAGCATACCGATAACCTCGGCCCCTTTTTCATAGACGGTGGCGGTGTAGAAGTTGTTGATTTCTACAAACTCTTCGGGCCGCACCGGGTGGGCCAGAGGGCCGCCATCCTCGGTGAACTGATAGCCGCGCATGACAATCGCATCGTCAATCCGCTTGACGGCGTGGCTGCGCATGTCACCTGTAAATTGCTGATCGCGAAAAACCGTCAGCCCTTCTTTGAGACATAGCTGAAACCAGTCCCGGCAGGTGATCCGATTCCCAGTCCAGTTGTGAAAGTATTCATGGGCGACGACGGCTTCAATCTGCTCGAAATCGGCGTCTGTCGCTGTCTCTGGGGAGGCGAGAACATATGCAGCATTGAAAATGTTCAAACCTTTGTTCTCCATCGCGCCTGCATTGAAGTCATTCACTGCCACGATGTTGAAAATATCCAAGTCGTACTCGCGGCCGTAGACCTCTTCATCCCAGGTCATGGCGCGTTTCAGCGCGTCCATCGCATAGGCACATTTGTGTTCATCGCCGCCCCGGACATAGAGGTTCAGAGCCACTTCCCGGCCAGAGCGTGTCGTGAATTTGTCTTCGTGCGCGACCAGATCGCCCGCGACCAGGGCAAAGAGGTACGCAGGTTTGGGCCATGGATCGTGCCATATGGCGGTGCCTCCGGATTGTCTGGCAGGATTGCCGTTGGACAACAGAACCGGCGCATCCCCCCGGATCGTCACGGTGAATGGGGCCATGACATCGGGACGGTCGGGGTAGTAGGTGATCTTGCGAAACCCCTCTGCCTCGCATTGGGTGCAATACATGCCGTTCGACATGTAAAGCCCTTCCAGCGATGTGTTCGTCTCAGGCGAAATCTCGACTTCTGCCTCCCAGACAAAAGGGGCATCCGGCACCGGGCACGTCAGGGCCTGATCGCTCAACGTTGGCGTCACGGGTTGCCCGTCAATCTTGGCCCACAGCAGCTTTAGCTCAAGGCCGTGCAGGAACATCTCTGCGCTCGGGTTTTCCGGGTTGGGCGCAAAGTGGATTTTGCTGCGAACACGCGTCGCTGTGGGATGCAGGTCAAACTCCAGCGCGACCTCAGCGATGGTGTGCGAAAACGGAGTATAGTCGCGCAAATATATCGTCGGCGCTTGTTCCGGCATGGTAAGGTCCCGTGATGATTGGAGCTTGCATCAGCGTATCCAGCAGGACGATGCGCCGCAAGCGGCCAACTGGACATCTGGCGGTCCTAAACTACCTCGGTCTCATGCCAAAGATGCGCCGAAAATCCGATCTCCCGCAAAAGGACTGCGCCACATGCGGGCGCCCTTTTACGTGGCGCAAGAAATGGGCCAGCGTTTGGGACGAGGTGCGCTACTGCTCGGACAAGTGCCGACGCGAGCGCAAGTCAGATAATTCTGTGCAATAACGCGCAGCTCTCTCTGATATCATCATCCTTTCTTTATCACACCGGGCGCATATAACGAGTGAAGGCGAATGGAGAGTATCATGCGGCGCGCAGTCATTGGGATCATGGGCAACTATCATCTTGTTAACGATGAATACCCCACACATGCCGCGGGCATCACCAACACGCAAGCCGTGGCCGAAGTGTGTGATGCATTGCCATTGATCATACCGTCGGATCCAGCGTTCATCGATCTCGATCATCTAATGGATGTCTGCGACGGATTTGTATTTACCGGCGGACGGCCCAACGTTCATCCCGAAGAATACGGTGAAGAAGAAACGCCTGAGCATGGGACCTTTGATCGGGAACGGGATGCATTGTCGCTCGCGCTCATTCGGGCCTGTGTTGAGAGAGGGCAGCCAATCCTTGGCATTTGTCGTGGATTTCAGGAGGTGAATGTGGCCTTTGGCGGCTCGCTTTACCCGGAAATACGGGATCTGCCGGGGCGGCAAAACCACCGCATGCCGACCGATGGGGATTTGGCGCATAAATTCACGAACACCCATGCGGTCACATTCACGGAGGGTGGCCCATTCCACGCGCTCTATAATTTGACCGAGGTGACAACCAACAGCCTGCACGGGCAGGGGATCAAAGAGCCTGGCGGGCGTATCGTGATTGATGGCGTGGCCCCTGACGGGACGCCGGAGGCGATCTATGTCAAAGACGCGCCCGGCTTTACGCTGTCGGTTCAATGGCATCCAGAATGGCAGGCAGCGCGGGACCCAGTCTCTCGCCCGCTGTTTGAGGCGTTTGGCGAGGCTTGCTCAGCTTGGGCCAACCGTGGCACGGTCTTGCAAAAATCCGCCTGAATTCGCTCTTGCGGTAAATCGTTTCAGACGTCACTTCTGTCGCAAGAGGCAGGAGAGACCAGATGGAACGCTCGCGAATTAATGACATTATGGCAGATGCGGACGACATGATGCGCCGTCATGGCTTTGCCTTGCCCCCCTTTGCCTATTGGACCCCCGAAGAGTTTGCGGCCAACAAAGACGCGGCCCGCCATGTGATCGACAGCCGCTGCGGCTGGGACATTACTGATTACGGCGCCGGGCGGTTTGATGAGATGGGCTTGTTCCTTTTCACGCTGCGGAATGGGCGGCTGTCAGACCTCACCCGCGGTGGCGGAATGTGCTACGCAGAGAAGCTGTTGATCTCTCGGCAGGATCAGCTTTCGCCCATGCATACACATGTCCTCAAAGCCGAAGACATCATCAACCGTGGCGGGGCCACTTTGGTTGTCGAGCTTTATGGCTCAGATGATGATGGGAACTTTGCCGAGGACCGCGGCGGGGAGGTGATGTGTGACGGGATCATGCGCCGCTACGCGCCGGGTGAGAAGCTGGCCTTTGCACCGGGGGAGAGCCTGACCCTCATGCCTGGCGATTGGCACGCGTTTTGGGGTGAGGGGGGCGATGTTCTGATCGGCGAAGTGTCGACCGTCAATGATGATGAGACGGACAACATCTTTCGCGAACCCATCGGACGCTTTGCCAACATCATCGAAGATACCGCGCCGACCCACTTGCTGGTCAGCGATTATGCGCGCCGTCTGACCTAGGCCTTCAACAGCTTTGCTTCGTGCTTGAGCAGGCAGCGCCGTGCTGTCCCACCGTAGCTTTGCGGCATCACGCGCAGTTCGGGGAAGATCGAGAACAGCTCTTCGCGGGCTTCTTCTGTGATCGTGTCCATGGCAACGGATCCGGGGTGGAAGCTCTCGGTTGCGGCGCCTTCGGCAAAGACGATCTCATGCTCGTCAAACATCATGTGGATGTAAGTGACATCGCCCGCATCGTCCTGCGTGACGTCCTTGCCATCAATCAGGTGCTTGGCGGGAACCAGCACTTCGCTTTCGCCAAAGAGCAACTCAGCGCGGTAGCCCTGGAACAGCATCCTGTGCTGCGGCGAGACGAGCAGATCGACGTCGAGACCGGGCACTACGCCGGGACGGATGCGCACAGGGGCAAGTTTGCCTTGGGCGGGCACGGTCCGCGATCCAATCCAGCGGATCGGCTGCAGCCCATGGTCGCGCGTGACGACGAGATCACCGACTTCCAGAGTTTCGATATGACGTGCGCCGCGTGGTGTGGCGATGCGTGTGCCAGGCGTAAAGCATATGATGTTCTCAATTTCAGAGAAATTCAGCAACGTGCCGTCGTTCAGTGTGACGGACCCTGAGAAACTCCCAGTGCCATCATCCGTCGCTGCGGCCTGCACCGTGGCCAGCGAAACGAGGCCGTTGACGTTGAGCGTATCACCGCCGGTGTCTTCGCTTCCGCCATCGATGGTTATCGTGCCGTTGCTGGTCTCGCCCAGATCATTGAGGACAAAGCGGTCGTCGCCGGTACCGCCTGTCGCACTGTCGCCATCAGCGACTTGGAGCTGATCGTTGCCCGCACCGCCAAACAGCGTATCTGCTGAAGTGCCACCGATGAGCGTATCGTTGCCGGCGCCGCCATCAAGCGTGTCCGCCGAAGTGCCACCGTCGAGCACATCGTTACCATCTCCGCCAGAGACACTGTCGGCACCGCCACCAGAATTGATGACATCATTGCCTGCATCACCCGAGATGGTATCGGCACCACCATTGGTGTTGATCGTGTCGTCGCCGGCGCCGCCAAAGACGGTGTCAGAGGCAGAGGTGCCGTTGAAAGTGTCGTCATTGGATGAGCCAACAATTCTTTCGATCTCGGTGAATGTGCCGGTTGAAGTGGCGCCGATGCTGTAGCTACCAGCCTCACTTCCGGACATGGTGACCGACACGCCGTTTGTGCCTGCAACCTGCGAGAAGTCGATGGTATCGGTGTCAGTTCCGGCTTCGCCACCTTGGATAACGTCAGCTCCGGCCGCATCCGTGACTAATATTGTATCGCTATCTGCACCGCCAAAGATGGTGTCGTTGGCAAGCCCACCATTGATAATGTCATCGCCTGCGCCCGCGTCGATCACGTCGTCGTTGCCGCTTGTCCCAGCGAGAATTGCGTCGTTGCCGTCAACAACATCGCCGTCTGGATCGCCGGTGTAGGCCGTATCAATGATGTCATTGCCTGCGGTGCCGGACACGGTGCCGTCCGCTGCAGTTGGTGCAGCAGGGATGCCCATCGCTTCCAAAGCGGCGAGGTCTGAAACTTCGGCGGGAGCAACGCCGATCAGGGTCAGGCTCTCTCCTTGGGGGAATGTCAGGACTGCATTGCCAAGGCCATCATCACTGACCACCACCTCAGCAGAGGTGACAGGCGCGCTGCCGCTCCCGAGAACGGCCGATACGTCCAACTGGTCGTTGCCGCTGAATGTGCCGCCGCCGGTGTCCGTCGGTGCGGCAAAGCCGCTGACGGTGTCAGAGGTGCCGCCGCCGAGGATCAGGGTGTCTGTTCCGGCACCAAGCGCGACAGTCTCAATCTCGGCAAAGTTCAACGTGGATGTGCCATCCGAAACGCTTCCCGCCTCAGCTGTTCCACCGCTCAGATCGACAGTCAGGTCGCTGGTCACTCCTGTCAGATCGAGCGTGTCGCCAAGTACTTCATTTCCAGCGCCGCCAAAGATCGTATCGTTGCCGAAGTTGTCGCTGACAAGGATCTGATCGTCCCCATCGCCAGCGTTAATCGAATCCGCGCCGGTACCGCCGTCGATGATGTCGTTGCCCGTGCCGCCGACAATCGTGTCATCACCCGCGCCGGACGAAACCGTGACGCCATTGGCGTCTGCGCCTGCATTGATGTCATCGGCAAAGTCAGTACCAATGACCTGCTCAATTTCGCTGAAAGATCCGTTAGTGGATTGCCCGTTGATCGCAAAGTTGCCCGCATCTGCGCCACTAAAAGTGACTGTCGCGCCAGAACCACCAAGTGTTGAGCTGAAGTCAATCGTGTCCTGACCGGCACCACCAACGAGGCTATCGTTGCCGTCATTCTCGTTGACAATGAATGTGTCATCGCCGGCACCACCGGACAAGCGATCATTGCCGCCCGCACCCGCGAGAGTGTCATCGCCGGCTCCGGTGTCAACTTGGTCTGCGCCGCCAGAGCCGAGCACCGTGTCATTGCCACTGCCCAACTCAAAACGCTCAGTTTGGTCGAAAGTCGTTACACCGCTCGTGGAAGTAAGTGTGCCAGAGGAACTTAACGCCAACTCCAGCGTGCTGTCTTCGGTGACCGCGGTGGCGTCGAGCAAATCGCCCATGGATGTGTCGCCAGTACCGCCGAAGATGGTGTTGTCACCATCGCCGTCAGTCAGGATAATCGTGTCCGTACCGCGCCCGGTATCCACTGTGTCGTTGCCAGCGCCCACGGAGACAACGTCGTCGCCTTCACCGCCGATGATGCTGTCATTGCCCGCGCCACCTGCGATGCTGTCCGCCCCGAGGTCACCCGAGAGGGTATCAGCGCCAGCGCCGCCAGTGATCGTGTCCTCGCCGGCGCCACCAGAGATGGTCACTCCCGTGGTCGCAGCCGCCGCATCAAAGGTGTCCGACAGATCGCTGCCGATAAACTGTTCGATGTCGTCAAAGCTGCCGGAAGATCCTGCTCCGACAGAGTACGTTCCGGCCTCTGCTGTGTTGAACGTGACGCTTGCACCGATGGCGCCTGTCGTGGGCGCAAAGTTCAGCGTGTCGATGCCCGTCGCATCATCGCCGCCAAAAATCGTGTCGTTGCCAGTCTGATGGTCCAGCGCGAATGTGTCGCTTCCGGTGCCGCCGGACAATGTGTCATCATCAAAACCACCGACGAGAGTGTCGTCGCCCGCGCCACCAAAGACGGTGTCATTGCCGGTTCCATTTTCAATGCGGTCATTGCCCAGACCGCCTTCGATCACATCGTCGCCTTGGCCTGCATCAATGGTGTCGTTGCCAGCGCCCGCGACAATGTAGTCGTCATTGGGCGCGGCGCCGGACAGTACAGCATCATTGTTGTCCACGCGATCGCCATCGGGATCGCCGATGTAGCCCAGGTCGATGATATCATCGCCCGCAGTGCCATCTATCACGCCATTGGTCAGCGGAATGCCCATCGCGGCGAGTGCCAGTGGGCTCGAGATCGCAGCAGGGGAGACGCCCACCAAGGTGATGTTCTCGCCGCCCGGGAAGCTCAACGTTGCATTGCCGGATCCATCGTCAGACACCGTCACATCTGCGACGTTGACCGGGGTTGTGCCAAAATCGCTGGTAAGCTCTGTTACGTCCAGCAAGTCGCCGGAAGTGTATGTGCCATCGCCGTTTGGAGTGGGGGCTTCGAAACCTTCGACCCGATCCGTTCCGCTGTTGTCAGCCAGTTCCAGTGTATCGGTGCCGGCCCCTAGAATGATATGCTCAATCTCGGAGTAGGTGGCGGTGTAGATGCCGTCGGTGAAGGAGCCTTGCTCGTTCACGCCGTCTTTGAGGTTGATCGTCAGATCATCGGTAACAGCAGACAGGTCGAGCGTGTCGCCAAAGACTTCTTGTTCGCTGTCGCCAAAGAAGGTGTCGTTGCCGAAATCATTTTCGACGACATGAACGTCATCGCCGAACCCGCCCCAGACATAGTCATCGCCAGTGCCGCCATAGAGCGTGTCGTTGCCGAATGAGCCACGCACAAAGCTGTCGTTGCCAGCACCGCCATAGACGACGTCATCGCCTTCGTCACCGTTGACGCTGTCATCTCCATCGCCGCCGTAGATGGTGTCGTTGCCCGAGCCTGCCTCGATCAGGTCGTTGCCGGCCTCACCATAAAGGACATCGTCGCCGATCACGCCGTTCAGGAAATCTGCGCCATCGCCACCATAAAGCGTGTCCTTGCCGGCTTCGCCAATCAGCGTGTCGTTACCAGTTCCGCCAAAAATCGTATCGTCGCCATCGCCTGCGTTGACGCTGTCGTTGCCGCCATAGGCCTCGATGACATCGTCGTTTGACCCGTCCAATGCGTCAGAGTTGTCAACGCGGTCTCCTTCGGGATCATCGATGTAGTTGACGTCAATGACATCCGCGCCCGCCGTACCTTCAACGATCTGGTCCTGAACAGGGATCCCCATCGCTTCAAGAATGAGTGGATCGATAATCTGCACGGCCGTCACGCCAGCAAATTGCAAAGAGGTGCCGGAAGGGAAGGTCAGGATGGCATCGCCGGTTGCGGCATCCGTCGTGACCACGACATCTGCCACATCAACCTGCGTCCCGTCTGCATTGCGCATGCCAGTGACGTCCAGTTGGTCCCGGCCTGTATAGGTGCCATTGCCATTGTCGATTGGAAGTTCAAAGTTGCTGATGATGTCAGCGCCTTCGCCGTCGTTGATATCAACGATGTCGATGTCACTGTCCGCGCCCAGGTCGATGACGTCATCACCCACGCCACCCGCTACAGTGTCTGCACCCGTGCCTGCCAGAATGGTGTCATTGGCTTCGGAGCCAAGAATGCTGTCGTTGCCCGCGCCAGTATCGACGTCGACGGTCTCAAATGCGACGCTGGCGTCAATCGTATCATTGCCCGCACCTGTGGTGATGGCCTCGATCTCGGAAAACGAACCCGTCGCAGTGCCATTGGCAAAAGTATAAGTGCCAGCCTCTGGTCCGGTCATCGTGACGGTCACATCGTCCGCAGGGCCGGAGGTGTTGAGCTGCACTTCGTCGCGGTTGTTGAGGCTTTCGCCACCGACGATCGTGTCTGTGCCGTCAGATGCGCCAATGACGAAGCGATCCGTACCGTCGCCGCCA
>JAHDDU010000013.1:39250-50560 GCA_020629175.1 Flavimaricola sp.
CAATGTTGTCGTCGCCGCCGCCAGCGGTGACCGTGTCATCTCCGCTGCCTGCGGCAATGCTATCTGCGCCGGAAGAGCCGGTGACAGTGTCATTTCCGGCACCTGTGTCGACTTCAATGCCGCTGGTCGACGCGCTGGCATCCACACTGTCGTCAAGCGCGCCGGTTTCAATGCGTTCAATTTCGCTGAAGGAAGAAGAGCCCGCGCTGGTCTGAACTGTGCCGGCTTCGGCGCCAGTGAAGGTGACTGTTGCGGCGGCTCCTGCATCTGTAACGATGCGGTCTACGTCGGCTCCGCCCACATCCTCACCACCGACAATCGTCGCACCCGAAGTGCTGTCAGTAAGGTTGAAAGTGTCCGAACCCGTTCCGCCATCAGCCTGAACCGAACCCGCACCCACAGCGAATGTGTCATTGTCCGCACCGCCAAAGGCAACATCAGCGTCGCTAAGCCCGGTGAACGTATCATTCCCGGCATCGCCGAACAGCGTGTTGCTGGCAGACGCATCAGAAAGCGTGTCGGCGCCATCGCCACCGTAAAGAGTGTCTACGCCCGATCCGCCAGTGATTGTATCCTGACCTGCGCCGCCGCTCAGCGTATTGGAGCCTGTTGTGTCGGTGACAATGTCGTCGCCCGCACCACCATCCAGCACATCATTACCAGACCCGCCGCTCAGGCTGTCGTTGTCTGCGCCGCCATAAAGACTGTCATCACCAACACCGCCAAACAGCGTGTCGTTACCAGCATCGCCATAGAGCACATCGCCAGTATCAGCCGCGGGAATAGTGTCAAAGGACACATCAGTGATGAAAATCTCGCTGCTTTCGGCGCCGATATTTTCGTGGATGATCTCGATGTAGTGAACATTGCCAGCGATCGTGAAGGTTGCGCCACCTGCCTCGAATGATGGATCGTCGTCGCCAAATCCGGCGGTGACGGTCTGGCCATCCAGTTGATCAGATAGGAACGAATGCGCGACATTGACAGGCACGACGTTGCCATCTGCGTCATAGGCGTTGACTGTGACGCGATCGATCCATTGGTCTGAGGCGCTGTCGATGTCGTTGATGATGAACGAAACGTTCGTCACCTCATTTGACATGCCGCTGCCAGAGTCGCCCTGAAAAACGAGAGAGATCGTCGTCGTATCACCAGCACCACCGGTGATATGGACGGATGAATCCGGATCAGGGGGAGGGGCGCTGACACCACCACCACCACCGCCGCCAAAACCACCGCCAAATCCGCCAGTGCCATCGTACTGCTGGACGTTGCTTATGACGGCGTCCGTAAATGCACCATCGTCATGGAAATTGACCATGACCTGCATCGTACCGGTATCTTGGGTAAAGCCCGCGGCGACACTCGTGCCGTCAGGAGCCTGGTTTTCCCAGCTCAGGATTTCGCTGGTTGGGGTCGGCGTTGAGGCGGAATCGCCGTCGAGCGTGTCGTTGCCATCGCCGCCGTAAATCGTGTCGGCGTCCGTTCCGCCAAAGATGCTGTCGTCGCCATCTCCGCCATAGATGTTGTCGACCCCGGCGCCGCCATCAAGTGTATCGGCCCCGGTGTTTGTGCCTGTGGCGTCGGCACCGCCGTAGATGAGCTCGTCTCCGCTGTCGCCAGCGTAGGTGTCGTTGCCCGACGTGTTGAACTCTGATGCGTCATAGGCGGGCGCTGTCGTAGCACTGGCCGAGCTGATGTCGGACGCGAACTGCGTATCCGGCACGAAGTAGACGTTGCCGTCTGTCGCCAGGTAGTAGGTTCCGGTATCGGTGACATTGGAAACGGGGCTGCCTGTGGCTGCATCGGTTCCGGACCACGTCCATGATCCAGTGCCCAACGTGCTTTGCGCATTGAAGCCGATGGTCGGCCCAATGATTGCGTCCCCCATTGACAGCGCTCCGTCACCCAGACGGACCAAATAACCGCGTGCCATACCCATTCCTCAAACTAAGCCACCGTGAAGCGACAGATATTTCAGCCAAAACCTACGAGTCCCATTTCGGCGTTCGAAGAAAAGTACCAGTCGTAGATGGCGGCAATGAGGGACAACACGGGCAGAGATGCGATCAATTGTGTCGGCCTAATGACGCCAAGCACCTCATTCGCCACGGCGTTGCCGTATTTGGGCCATTGATTTTAATGGAAATTTTTGGAAACGCATTGCGAAACGTCGCTTGATGTCCTCGATTGTCCGTCATCGGTGGACAATGTGAATTGGCGAGATTTCCCTTGCCGTAGCGTCACCTGTTGAGCGATTAAGGTGGGCGACAGGCACAGGAGCATGGCATGAAATGGATCGACATCCCGCCAGTTTGGTTGGTGCTACATCTGCTCGGCGTTTGGGGCCTCGCGCGGTTTGATCCGCTGGGGTTTGGTGCCATTTGGGCGCTGCCTGCCGGGACATTTTTGCTTATTGCCGGATTGAGCCTGATGCTCATGGCAGTCTGGGAAATGCGTCAGCACAATACAACGCCGATCCCACATATGAACGCATCCCATCTGGTGACGTCAGGTATTTTTGCGGTGAGCCGCAATCCGATCTACCTCGGCGATGTCTTGGTTCTGGCCGGTGTCGTACTGCGCGCCAATTCACCCCTGTCTTTGGTCGCTTTGCCCTTATTTATCTGGGTGATCCGCACAAGGTTCATCGCAGCGGAAGAGATGCGATTGGAGCGGGATTTTGGTTCTGCCTTTGTGGACTATTGTACACAAACGCGCCGCTGGATCTAAAACCGATCAGTCCAGTTCGGTTTTGCGCTAACGCCGTTCAAACCCCGTCTTGTGAAACTTTCTTTCGCGCTATATGGCCAATTACGACATTCAATTGACGGGGGACGACCATGATCATTGGTGCGCCGAAAGAGATTTTTGAGGGCGAAGCGCGGGTCGCTATGACGCCTGCCTCGGCCAAAGACATCCAAAAGCTGGGCCATAGCTGCGTGATTGAGGCCGGTGCCGGCGCGGCCGCAGGCTTTACCGACGCGGCCTACGCCGAGGCTGGTGTAGAAGTTGTCAAAACAGCCGCTGCGTTGTGGAAGGCAGCGGACGTCATCGTCAAAGTGCGCCCGCCGTCAGACACAGAGGCCAAGCGTCTGACAGCCGACAAAACGCTGATCTCATTCTTCTGGCCGGGCCAGAACGAAAAGCTGATGGACACGGCCAACAAGCAGTCGGCCACCGTCGTTGCGATGGATATGGTCCCGCGCATCAGCCGGGCACAAAAGATGGATGCGCTGTCGTCCATGGCCAACATCGGCGGCTACCGCGCCGTGATTGAGGCCGGCAATAATTTTGGCCGCTTCTTTACCGGTCAGGTAACAGCCGCCGGCAAAGTGCCGCCTGCCAAAGTCCTCGTCGTCGGGGCAGGGGTCGCAGGGCTTGCAGCCATCGGCACGGCCACATCACTTGGCGCGATTGTCTACGCCTTTGACGTGCGCCCCGAAGTAGCCGAGCAGATTGAATCGATGGGCGCCGAGTTCGTCTTCCTCGAGTTTGAAGCCAATCAGGATGGTGCCGCCACTGGTGGCTATGCTGCTCCTTCAAGCCCTGAGTTTCAGGAAAAGCAGCTCGCCAAGTTCCGCGAGATGGCCCCCGATATCGACATTGTCATCACCACCGCCCTGATCCCCGGCCGTCCAGCGCCCAAGCTCTGGACGAAGGACATGGTCGAGATGATGAAGCCGGGCTCTGTTGTGGTTGACCTTGCCGCCGAGCGTGGCGGCAACTGTGATCTGACCGTGATGGACGAAAAGGTGGTCAGCGACAACGGCGTGACCATCCTCGGCTACACCGATCTGCCCAGCCGGATGGCAACACAGTCATCCACGCTTTATGGCAACAACATCAGGCACATGCTGAGCGATCTTACACCCGAAAAAGACGGTGTGATTGTCCATGACATGGAAGATGACGTGATCCGTGGGGCTACTGCGACGCATCAGGGCGAGATCACCTTCCCGCCGCCGCCGCCAAAAGTGGCCGCAATTGCCGCCGCACCGAAAAAGGAAAAGCCCAAGGAGCTGACTCCCGAAGAAAAGCGGGCCGAAGAGCTTGCGGCCTTTAAGACAGAAACTCGCAATCAGGTGACGCTGATCGCCGTTGGCGCGGCATTGCTTCTCGCCGTTGGCCTCGTCGCACCGGCGAGCTTTATGCAGCACTTTATCGTCTTCGTGCTATCGGTCTTTGTCGGGTTCCAGGTCATCTGGAACGTGGCGCACTCGCTGCACACGCCGCTGATGGCTGTGACCAACGCGATCTCGTCAATCATCATCCTCGGGGCGCTGATCCAGATCGGGTCTGGGTCGTTCCTCGTGATTTTGCTGGCTGCACTCGCGGTGTTCATGACCGGCATTAACATCTTTGGCGGGTTCCTCGTCACACGGCGCATGCTTGCCATGTTCCAGAAGTCTTAAGGAGTAGGGATCATGGAATTTGGTTTCACTACAGCGGCCTACGTGGTTGCAGCCGTTCTGTTCATCCTCTCACTCGGGGGGCTTTCAGGACAGGAAAGCGCAAAGCGCGCGGTTTGGTATGGCATCGTCGGCATGGCTCTGGCGGTTGTCGCAACACTCATCGGCCCCGGCTCGGGTTTGTGGCTGCTATCAATTCTGTTGATCGCGGGCGGCGGCGCAATCGGCTATGTGCTCGCGACACGCGTGCAGATGACGCAGATGCCCGAACTTGTGGCCGCGATGCACTCGCTCGTAGGTTTGGCCGCGGTTTTCGTGGGCCTGATCGCCCACATCGAACTGGGCCGCGTCATGGGCATGGAGGCCGCAGACAAGGAAGCGCTCGAAGGGTTTGCAGCCTTGCTTGCCAAGAAAACCAGCGTTGAGATCGGCATTCTCAGGGTTGAGCTGTTTCTCGGTATCTTCATCGGTGCTGTAACGTTTACCGGCTCTGTCATTGCTTATGGCAAGCTGGCGGGGAAGGTCGACAGCGCAGCCACAAAGCTGCCCGGCGGGCATTTGCTGAACGCAGGCGCAGCCGGGCTCTCGCTGCTCTGCCTGATCTGGTATTTCAACACTGGCGGTTTCTTCCCGCTGTTTGTGATGACAGTGGCTGCGCTCTTCATCGGCTATCACCTGATCATGGGGATCGGTGGTGCGGACATGCCCGTCGTGGTGTCGATGCTCAACAGCTACTCGGGCTGGGCGGCTGCAGCGATCGGCTTCTCACTGGGCAACGACCTGTTGATCGTGGTGGGTGCTCTCGTCGGCTCCTCCGGTGCGATCCTCTCTTACATCATGTGTAAGGCGATGAACCGGTCGTTCATCAGTGTTATCCTCGGGGGCTTTGGCGGACCTGCGGGTGAACAGATGGCTGTTGAAGGCGAGCAGGTCGCCATTGACAGCGATGGTGTGGCTACGGCCCTCAATGAGGCTGACAGCGTCATCATCATTCCCGGCTACGGTATGGCCGTGGCACAGGCGCAAACCGCCGTGGCCGAACTGGTCCGCAAGCTGCGGGCCAAGGGCAAAGAGGTGCGTTTTGCAATCCACCCTGTCGCCGGGCGTCTGCCGGGCCACATGAACGTTCTGCTGGCCGAGGCCAAAGTGCCTTATGACATCGTGATGGAGATGGACGAGATCAACGAGGACTTCCCGGACACGGATGTGGCGATCGTTATCGGCTCAAACGATATCGTAAACCCTGCCGCACAGGATGATCCCAACAGCCCTATCGCTGGCATGCCGGTTCTGGAATGCTGGAAGGCCAAGCAGGTCTTCGTTTCCAAGCGGGGGCAGGGCACAGGTTATTCGGGCATCGAGAACCCGCTGTTCTTTAAAGAGAACACGCGCATGTTCTATGGCGACGCCAAAGCATCGCTAGATGAGCTATTGCCAAAGATCGACTGAAACTGATCACATCCAATTAATAACACCCAGACCGATCGTCTGGGTGTTATTGTTTCCGGATGAGGCCATAAAGTTTCCATTGCGGAAACGCCACTCGGCCAAATTTGCGCCGGAATAGTGATGCATATTGAACCTCAAAATCTTCAAAGGGGTTTCACAATGCGGTTTTCACTCACAGTCTGTGCACTCATGTCGCTCGCGGCTTGTGGCTCTTCCGGGTCAGGCCTCTCGCCCGAACTTGAGCGGGTCAACAACGCCGTTGCGCTGGCTACCGAAATCGATGGCTTTGCTCGGACCCGTTTTGATGCGGTGCCAACCAGCGGCACAGCCCGCTTTGTGGGGTTCGCAGACATAACGATTGATCCTGATCCAACCCGTCAGGACGATAACATCGGTGCGATTGGCGATGCACGGATCGTGGCGGATTTTGCGGCCAGCACGGTGACAGGAAGTGTCACGAATATGTCGGCGGTCATCGGCGTTGCGGGCATACCGACCGCTGCAGACTTTGTGCCCGTGGCCGGTCAGATCAATTTGGGCAACGGTGATACACAAATCGGTAGTGCGGGGGCAGCGACCCTTTTGCCCAACCAGTTCATCACCGGCTACGAAGGTACGATGATGCTGCAGGACGAGACCTATCGGATCATTGGTGATCTTGATGGGTACTTCGTTGGGACCCGTATAAATCTGACAGGCGCACAAGTGCCAATTCGGGGCCTCTACGCCGAGGACCTGAACGGTTTGGCCTTGGATGGCGACGGCGACGATGCGGCGGCAACGCTCACCATCTATGCCGAGAACCCTCTAAATTAAACGTTCGGGACTTCTGTTGCATCTTCCGATGCAAGCCGCCGTTCGAGGATAAACCGGCGGTGCGTCTTGCGTCCCGCATTCCAGGGTGGCGTTTCACCGATCATCTCAAACCCAAGGTGGCGCCAGAACGCTTGTCCCCGGTCGTTTTCTTCGATCACGCAGAGCCGTAGCGCTGTTGCGCCTGCGGTACCGGCCTGATCTGCCACCCACTCAGCGGCTGCCCGCGCGTAGCCCTGACCCCGCGCGCGGATGTCGATGGCGAGCATCGCGATGAACCACAATCCATCCTCTGGGTAATTCTGTAGCACAGTCAAAAGCCCTTTTGACTGTGCTTCGGCATCGAGGATGGCGAGGTGGAGGATTTGTGGCGGCACGATGCCCTTTGGCGCGTCAAAAAAATCAGCAACGTCCTCGGCAGAGGGTTTGCGGCCCGTTTCAAGCTCAACATAGTCCCCGACCCAGTCCAAGGCTGCTGCCACGTGGTCCGCATCGTGTTCTTTGGTCAGCTGTCGCAACCGGATGGGGCCATGGCGGCCGCGTAGCCGGTGATAGACTTTGCCATTGGCCGTGCGGGTGAACCGCCCGCTGTCATAAAGTTCGCGCCGCAACAGGGCTGGGTCGGCAAAGCTGTGCAGCGTGCCGAGCCGTTCGTTGACCTCCGCCTCGCTGTAGGGACGGTCAAAGGCGAAGGCCCCAATCAGCATATCCAATGCCGCCTGCCGTGCTGCGGCCTTGCGCGGCATCTGCCTCAGAACGCCGTCCGCTTCGACGAAGGGGCGCAGTCGTTTGTCCACCTCAGACATCGCGCCATGCTCCCAAAGCCAGGTCACCAAGGCTCCATGGTCCGATCTGCCAGCGGACCAGCCTGAGCGTTGGAAATCCGATGTGTGCTGTCATCCGGCGGACCTGGCGGTTGCGGCCTTCGCTGATCACGATCTCCAGCCAGCGGTCTGGCACACTCTGGCGCACCCGGACAGGTGGATCACGGTTCCAGAGCGGTGGCGGATCAATCAGCCGGACCCGCGCGGGACGCGTCGGCCCATCCTTGAGTGTCACGCCGTGCCGCAAAGGATCAATGTCGCGCCCTGTGGGCAGCCCCTCGACCTGCACAAGATAAGTCTTTTCCATCTTGGTTCGCGGATTGGCGATCCTGTTTTGTAACGGGCCGTCATCCGTCAACACCAACAACCCCTCGCTGTCGCGATCCAACCGGCCTGCGGCATAGACGCCTTTGGGCAGGTCAAAACCAGAAAGGGTCGGGCGTTCGGTCGGACTTTTGGCATCAGTGAATTGCGACAATACGCCAAAGGGCTTGTTGAACAGGATCGTGCGGGCCATCAGCGGTTCTCGTGCTTTGGATGATTTTCCAAGGGTTTATCCCATTCTATTGTCGCCCCCAACTGCCCATCTGAAGGTGCCTTACGCGCAGCATCTGCCGTGATGCTCACCGTATCAGCGTCTCGGTATACCGTTGCATTCCCCTAAATCATTATTAAATAACAATTTTTCTGGACCTTGCTGTGAAACTCACTAAGTTCCGTTTCAACCCCGGATACATAGGCATGTCATGAGCCCGATCACCGATCATCCACTGCGTTACGAACTGTCCAACGAACTGCACGCGCGGCCCTTTCCCACGGTCAATGCCCCCAGTCGCGCGGCGTACCTCGCCGTAAAGCCAGCAGAGAATGCTGCGGGCCGTGATCGCAAGGCAGACTTTGCGCATCTGCTAAAACTGCTGGATCGCTTTGGCGCGACACATCCGCAGCCGGGCGCAACCCACTATTTTGGCACCATTGGACGGCATCAGCTGAAGTGGGAGAGCCATACCGAGTTCGTGACCTACACGATCTTTGGTACTGGCGTGGCAGAACGTCCGTTTGACGCCGAAACCTTTGGAGTGTTCCCCGAAGACTGGTTGGCTGAACTGCCAGGAACGCGCGTGACGTCGGCTCTGATCCGGATCGAAGCGCAGGCGGGGGACGAGAGCATCTCCGAGAAGCTAGCCGACTGGTTCGTACCCGAGAGTGTCGCTGTCAGCCGGGTGCTCGACGATCAATTGGTTATCGCGAGCGATTTTCGGATTGATGCCAGCGGTCACATGCGTATGGCAATGTTCGCTCGGCCCGAAGCGGGGGAGCGCCGCATTGGCCGCGTGCTACAACGGCTGTGTGAGATTGAGACCTACAAATCCATGTCGATGTTGGGGCTGGCGCGCGCGCGCAAACTCAACCCGCAGATGGCCGGGATTGATCAGAGCCTGTCGCTGGTCGTCTCGGATATGTGTCAGGAGATGAAGGACCCGGCGGACACGCTACAACTCCTTCTGTCGCTCTCGGCAGAGTTGGAGAATGTGGTCGCACAGAACAGCTTTCGGTTTGGGGCAACGGGAGCCTACGAGACCATTGTGAACCAACGCATCAACGTTCTTCGCGAGGAACGCTTCGGCGGGCGGCAGACCTTTGCCGAGTTCATGATGCGCCGGTTTGATCCCGCGATGCGCACTGTCAAATCCACTGAAGTGCGGCTGCAGGAAATGTCGGCGCGGGCAACCCGCGCTGCTGAACTGCTGCGCACGCGGGTGGATGTTGAGCGCTCGGCCCAGAACCAAGAGCTGCTGGCCTCGATGGATCAGCGGGCTGACACGCAGCTGCGCCTGCAACGCACAGTCGAGGGCCTGTCCGTGGTGGCGATTAGCTACTACGCGGTGTCGCTGGCGCTCTATGTGCTCGGCCCGCTAGAGTATCAACTGGGTGTGTCCAAAGCCGTATTGGCCGCTGTCACAACGCCTATCGTCGTCGGCCTTGTCTGGTGGATGGTGCGGCGCATTCGGCGGAAACTAGAGTAAGCTAACTTTAGCGAAATTTGTCGCGCTCATTGTCCGCGAATGCGGGGGTCTAGCGCGTCGCGCAGGCCGTCGCCGATGTAGTTCACCGCCAAGACGGTGAGTGAGATGCAGAGGCCAGGCCAGATCACCCGTTCGGGGTAGTTGGTCATACGGTCTACACTGTCGAACAGGATTTTGCCCCAGGTCGGGAAATCGGACGGAAAGCCAAGGCCCAGGAAACTGAGTGCGCTTTCGGTGATGATCGCTGTGGCAAGGCCCAGTGTGGCCGATACCATGATGGGCGAGAGGACGTTGGGCAGGATATGCCGCGTGATCATCCGGCGCGATGGCGTCCCGATCGAGCGTGCCGCGAGCACGAATTCGCGTTCCTTGAGGGCCAGTACATCACCCCGCACAATCCGCGCGGTCTGCATCCAAGAGGTGATGCCGATGGCCACAACAATCAGGATGAAAATCCCGTTCTCCGGGCCAAAGGTGGCGCGAAGCGAGTCCCGAAAAAGGAGCATCATCACAAGCAACAAGGGGAGGAGGGGCAGGGCCAAAACGAGGTCCGTAAAGCGCATCAAGAGGCCGTCCAAACGTTTGAAATAGCCCGCGAGCACGCCGATCAGCGTTCCCAAGATCACCGACAGCAGCATCGCGGTCCATCCGACAGCCATCGAGATACGCCCCCCTTGCATCAAGTTGGCAAGGATATCGCGGCCAAGGTTGTCCGACCCAAGCGGCTTGGCCCAGCTAACCTTGGCCTCGCTGTCCCATAGGATCGTGTAGATGGGTCGCATGTCCTTGTTGCGAATGTCGAGCTTGCCCGGGTCCACCTGCCACAAGAGCGGCCCGAGCAAAACAAAGAGCGTGATGAAGATCAAAAACCCAAGGCCAATCACCGCCCCCCGGTGCGTTTTGAACTGGTCCCAGATGTCCCACCATTGGCTGCGGACGCGGTCAGGCTGTTGTGTGGCGTCTGTCATGGGATCAATCGTACCGAATGCGGGGATCGAGGACGCCGTAGAGCACATCCGCGATGAGGTTGAACAGGACGATCAGGATCGCGAACATGAAAGTCAGCGTCATGACCATTGGAATATCGCTGCCTTGAATGGCGGTGATCAGAAGTTGCCCAAGGCCGTTCACCTTGAACACCTGCTCGGTGATGATCGCACCGCCAAAGACTTGCGGCACACCGAGGGCGATAACGGTGATCACGGGGATCATCGAATTGCGCAGCACATGTTTCAGGACGACGATCTTCTCGGTCATGCCTTTGGCCCGCGCGGTGCGCACATAATCCTGCCCCAGGTTATCGAGCATTGAGGCGCGCATATAGCGGCTGATCTGGGCTGCGTTAAAGAGGGCAAGGACAAAGACAGGCATCGCCATCTGTCGCATCTGGAACTTAAAGCTCTCCCAATCCGTCACCTCATGCGTGGTGTCATAGATCGACGGTAGCCAAAAGATACTGTCGAGAGGCACCATGGTTGAGAAGATCACGATCAGCAAAACGCCGGTAAAGAAGGTCGGCACCGAGAACCCGATCATCGAGATCAACGTGCCGATCTGGTCAAAGATTGAATACTGCTTGTAGGCCGAGATAATGCCGATCGGCAGAGCGATCAGAACACCGACGACATAGGACATGCCCACGACCCAGAGGGTCTGCGGCATCCGCTCGGCGATGATGTCAAAGACGGGGCTGCGCGACTGGAACGAGATGATGCGCTGCGCCCCATCGGCAAAATTCGTGCCGAACATCGCATCAATCATGTACTGCGGTTCGACGATAAAGAA
>JAHDDU010000013.1:50660-66574 GCA_020629175.1 Flavimaricola sp.
GCATTACTCAGAAATGCGGTGCCAGCCTGCGATGTTCCACAGCTCGCTGTCCCAGACGTTCAGCTCAATGCCGCCAAGGCTGTTGGCGTGGGCTGAAACGCGGCCACGGTCGACCAGTGGGATGATGACGTTGCTGTCTTTGGTCAGCATGTCATTGAGCGCTGCACCAATCCGGCCACGCTCATCGAGGTCACCGGTGGAGGTCAGCTCTTGCCACAATGCATCGTACGCCGGATCACAGAAGCGGTTGATGTTCTCACCCTGCCACTGAGTGTCGGGACGAGGCGCTTTATCGCAGAGGTATGCACCAAGGTAGGACTGTGGGTCCGTACCGTCGAACACGTTGGCATACATCTCAACGTCAGCATAGAAGCGCTGGAACGTGTCGGGCGAGCCCGGATCACCACCAAAGAACACGCCGGCGTCGATGTTGCGCAGCTCGGTCTCGATGCCGATTTCGCTCCACCACTCCTTGATCAACGCCTGGAAGTCCTGACGGACAGCGTTGGTCGAGGTCTGGTACAGGATCGACAGCGGGGTGCCGTCTGCCATTTCACGGACGCCGTCACCGTCGGTGTCCATGTAACCTGCTTCATCAAGCAGCGCGTTTGCGCGGTCGATGTCCTGCGTCAGACAGCCGGTGTTGTCGGATGCATAGATTGCAGGGGCAGGGACGAGGTTACAGGTCGGACGACCGGCCTGGCCGTAACCAATCTCAACCAGCAGCTCACGGTCGATGGCGATGGACATCGCCTCACGCACAGCTGGATCGGTCAGGAATGGATGTGGAGCCTCGGCGGTTGATCGGATACCTTCGTCCAGATCTGGCGATGGGTCGGTGAGGTTAACCTCAATCCGCTCAACCAGTGCGCCAAAGGCGGACACGGGGCTACCCACGCCACCTTCTGCCATGCCGGCAATGACATCGGGGGCCAGCTGCATGTTCCAGGCATAGTCAAACTCGCCCGTTTCCATCACGGCACGGCCAGCAGCAGTCGCATCACCGCCGCCTTTGAAGACGACTGTTGCAAAGGCTGGCTGACTGGCCACGCGGTAGTTCTCGTTTGCAGCAAAGCTAACCACGTCGTTGACGCGGAAATCCGTCACCACGAACGGACCTGTGCCGATCGGCGCAAAGTTCGCATCCGTACACTCAGGCGCCCGTGGCCCGAGGCAGTCAGCAAACTGAGCGGCCTGAATGATCGGGGACTGACCGCCCATGAAGGGCTGGTAGGGGTTTGGCGTTGGGCCGTCAAAGTTCACGGTGACGGTCAGATCATCGACGATGTCGACCGATGTGACGCCCTCAAACTTGGCCGCTTGCGCACAACCGCCGCCTTCCGCGGTGCAGTATTCCCATGTGAACTGAACATCGCGCGATGTCACAGGTGTGCCGTCAGACCAGACGAGGCCCTCTTGCAGCGTCCATGTGATCGAGGTTAGATCCTCGGATACGCCGCCATTGGCCACTGTCGGGATTTCGGTCGCGAGGTAGGGCACCGGGTTGCCGCTGGAATCGTAGCGTCCCAGAGGCTCGATCACCAGCGCGGAGGCGTCGATGTCTTTGGTGCCGCTAGACAGATACGGGTTCAGGATCGACACCGCTTGCCAATAAATGATGCGCAGTTCGCCATCGCGTCCGCGCTCGCCCTCGTGACCATCGGCAAATGCCATCGGTGCAAAAGCAAGCGACGCAACGGCGCCCATCAGCGCTGTTTTGATCGTCATGTCTCTTCTCCTTGTTGATTGAGCTCTTGTGACCTCGGACCTGCCGTTGGATCGGCAGTTGTTGTGGTTTCTGGTGTGACGAAGTGGCAGGCGACAAAGCGGCCCGGCTGCACTTCGCGGGTTTCGGGATCGTCCGTGCGGCAAATGTCCTGCACGACCGGACAGCGCGTGCAAAAATTGCACCCTTTGGGCGGGTTCGACGGTGAGGGAACGTCGCCGGTCAGCACAACCCTCTGTTTTTGCGCGAGCGCTGGGTTGGGTTCCGGCACGGCGGACAACAGCGCCTTGGTGTAGGGATGAAGCGGTTCAGCATAGAGCGCCTCACGCGGGGCCAGCTCGACAATCCGGCCAAGGTACATGACGGCCACCCGCGTTGCGATGTGGCGCACCATCGACAGGTCATGGCTGATGAAAAGGTAGGTCAGCCCCAGTTTTTCCTGCAAGTCCTCCAGCAAGTTGACGACTTGCGCCTGAATGGACACGTCAAGCGCCGCGATCGGCTCATCACACACGATGAATTTGGGGTTCAACGCCAGCGCGCGGGCGATACCAATCCGTTGCCGCTGTCCGCCGGAAAACGCATGTGGAAACCGCGTCGCAAATTTGCGGTTCAGGCCGACGGCGTCCATCAACTCCAGAACCTTTTCCCTTTTTTCCGAAAGGCTTAGGTTCGTATGTTCATCCAGCGGCTCCTGAATTATGTCCCGCACCGGCATTCGCGGGTTGAGCGAGGCTTGCGGGTCCTGAAACACCATTTGCATCGTCGGACGCTTGGACCGCAGACGGGATTGATCCATCTGCCCGATCTCGACGCCATCAATGCTGATCTCGCCCGCCGTGATGTCGTAAAGCCGCAGCACTGCGCGCCCACAGGTGGATTTGCCGCAGCCGCTTTCGCCGACGAGGCCGAGCGTTTCGCCCTCCATAACGTCAAACGACACGCCATCGACGGCCTTCACCTCACCCACCCGGCGGCGCAAAAGCCCGGCGTGAATAGGAAAATGCATCTTTAGATCGCGCACCGACACGAGCGGTTTGGCGTTGGTGTCATCCAGCATGGCCGACCGCCTTCTCCTTTGGAATTCCGGGGTCAGCGTGGAAACAGGCCGCGTCATGTTGCCCGGATACGGGGTAGCGCTGCGGCATCATCCGTTCGCAAATTTCGACGCGCTTGTTGCAGCGATCCCGAAAGGGGCAGAGCGTGGGCGCGGCACCAAGGATTGGCGGCTGTCCCTCGATAATTGTCAGCCGTTTGCTCCGCTCACCTGAGACAGACGGGATCGTTGTCAGCAAGGCTTGCGTGTAGGGATGCTGTGGATCGGCAAAGAGGTCTGCTACGGGCGCGTGCTCTACAATCTGGCCGCCGTACATCACGATGACACGGTCCGCGATGCCCGCAATGACACCAAGATCATGGGTAATCCAGATGACTGCCATGCCCAGCTTTGTGCGCAATTCTTTCATCAACTCAAGGATTTGCGCCTGAATGGTTACGTCCAAGGCCGTCGTGGGCTCATCCGCGATCAGCACTTTGGGATCGCAGGCCAAAGCAATGGCGATCATCACCCGCTGCCGCATCCCGCCCGAAAACTGGTGCGGATAGTCATCCAGCCGCCGTTCGGCATCCGGGATGCCAACAAGCTCCAGCAGTTCGACCGCGCGGGCGCGCGCCGCTTTCTTGTTCATTCCCATGTGCTTGCGCAGCGGTTCCGCGATTTGCATGCCCACGGTGAACACCGGGTTGAGCGATGTCATCGGATCCTGAAAAACAAACCCAATATCGCCGCCGCGAATATCGCGCATGCGGGCTGCATCGACATTCAACAGGTCATCCCCGTCAAACATAACGGTGCCGTTGCGCACCTCAGCAGGGGGGGATGGCAGCAGACCAATCAACGACATCATCGTCACCGATTTGCCCGATCCACTCTCGCCGACCACGCCCAAAAGCTCCCCCGGTTTGAGGGAAAAGCTGACGTCGTTGACCGCGTGGACTTCGCCGCCGCGCGTTTTGAATACAGTTTTGAGGTCCTTGACATCAAGGACGGGCAGCGCCCCATCGGGCATGTAGAACCTCCCAAGTGGTTCAGCGTATTGTTTTTTTTATTGAGGTGGTGCGTTTGCGTTCCCCATTGACGAACACGTTATCAGCAATTCCAATCGCGGCAACCCCCCGTGTTTTGCCACATGGTCAAAAATCGCAATCCGCTTTATGCATGAGACTAAGCGCCTCATTTTGCGCCTTCAATTGACTGGAGAACCTGATGGTCGACATCCTCAGCCCACGCGCTTTGTTGGAGAGAATCATTGCCTTTCCGACGGTGAGCAGTGTCAGCAACCTTGACCTCGTGTCGTGGGTGGAGGGGTATCTGGCCAGTCACGGGATTGAGAGTGTCCGCGTCCCGTCACCTTGCGGGACTAAGGCTGCGGTCTACGCTCATGTGGGGCCGCAGGTGGATGGGGGTGTCGTTCTCTCCGGTCATACGGATGTTGTGCCCGTCGATGGGCAGGAGTGGAGCAGCGATCCGTTCACAGTGACGGAACGCGATGGCAAGCTCTATGGCCGTGGCACCTGCGATATGAAGGGGTTTGACGCACTCGCCATCTGGGCGTTGGTCGAGGCGCACCGAAGCGGAGTGTCCCGACCGATCCAGCTTGCGCTGAGCTATGACGAAGAGGTCGGCTGCCTCGGCGCGCCGCCGATGATTGACCACATGCTGGCTCATGGGATGCCGAAAGCCGACACCGTTCTGGTGGGCGAGCCGTCGATGATGAAAGTTGTCACCGGACATAAAGGCGGAACAGGATTTCATGTTCATTTTAAGGGGTTTGAAGTGCATTCTTCACTTCCGCATCAGGGCGTCAGTGCGATCATGGAGGCCGCCAAACTGATCGACTGGGGCAACCAGATGAACGTGGCCAACAGGGCCGCAACGCCCGGACCGTTGGCCGAGGCGTTTGATCCGCCATATACCACGCTTCACTGCGGTACGATCAGCGGCGGGACGGCCAACAATATCATGGCGGGGGACTGCCGGTTTGGCTTTGATTTCCGCGTTGTGCCGGGGGACAGTGTAGCAGAGTGGGAGGCCCGGTTTCACGCCAAGGTCGCGGAAATCGAGGCTGGGATGAAATCCGTGCGCTCCGAGGCTGGCATCACCGCCACTCCCTTCTTTGGCCTGCCACCGCTGACGCCCGAAGAAGACGGCAGCGCAGAGCAACTCGCACGGCGATTGACCGGGGACAACGGCTCGCACGTTGTGAGCTATGGAACAGAGGCGGGCCAGTTTCAGGAGCGGGGGTATTCCGCCGTTGTCTGCGGTCCTGGGGATATCGCGCAGGCGCATCAGCCGGATGAGTTCATATCGGTCGCGCAGTTTCAGGCGGGCGAGGCCTTCATGCGCAAACTGGTTACAGATTGTCGGGGATGACCTTCCCGATCAACGCAGACAGCCCCGTAGCGTATCCCGGACCGCCACCACAGGAGGCAGATGTCGTCATTGTCGGCGGCGGAGTGGTGGGCATCATGTCAGCACTGTTCCTTGCCCGCGCCGGTCGGCGGCCTGTCGTGATCGAGAAAGGCCGCGTCGCGGGAGAGCAATCGTCGCGCAACTGGGGCTGGATCAGGGCGCAGGGCCGGGATTGGGGTGAACTGCCCTTTGCCATGGATGCCAAGGGCTTGTGGGCCGAGATTGCAGTGGAATGCGACGTAGACATCGGCTTTCGCCAGACAGGTGTTACGTATTTGGCCCGGTCAGAGAAGGCCATGCAAAGGTATGCTGAGTGGCAAGCTCGTGCGGTGGACGAGGGTCTTGATTGCACCGTGTTGCGCCGCGCTGGCATTGATGCCCTCATGCCGGATGCGCAGGGCGATTGGGTCGGGGGCATTCACACGGCGAGCGATTGCCGCGCAGAGCCTTGGGTTGCGGTCCCGGCCGTGGCGCGTCTGGCCTGCCGCGACGGCGCGCGCATCGTCGAAAACTGTGCGGTGCGCGGGCTCGACGTCGAAGGCGGGCGTGTTGCGGGCGTCGTGACAGAGGCGGGCCGGATCAAGTCCCGCTCGGTTGTGGTCAGCGGCGGCGCGTGGTCGCGACTGTTACTGCAACGGCACGGCGTCACGATCCCTCAACTGGCTGTGCGGTCCTCTGTGGTTGCAACGAAGGCTTTGCCGCAAGTGTTTGAGGGACAGGCGACCGATGACCGCGTCGCCTTTCGCAGACGGGCGGACGGGGGCTACACCTTGGCCTCAGGCGGGCGGAACGAACTTTTCGTGGGGCGCGACGCCTTCGCGTCCGTCGGCGCCTATCTGCCCGCACTGCGACAAGAACCTTTCGGCACCACACTCTTGCCCAACGCACCCACTGGATTTCCGGACGCTTGGGGCACACCCCGCACCTGGGCGCTTGACGGGCCTTCGCCGTTTGAACGGCACCGCGTGTTGAACCCCAAGCCCTCGATGCGCCGGGTGACAAAGGCGTTGCGCGCATTTGAACAAACCTTTCCCCAAATCAGTCAGGCCGAGGCGAAAGCGGCGTGGGCCGGGATGATCGACACGATGCCGGATTTTGTCCCTGTGATTGATGAGGCGGCGAATTTGCCGGGCCTCGTCGTGGCCACGGGCCTGTCTGGCCACGGTTTTGGGATTGGCCCTGCCTTTGGCAAGGCGGTCGCAGCGATCCTCTGCGATACCCCGCCTGATCACAGCCTTTCGCGCTTTCGCATTGATCGTTTTGCGCGGCCTCTAGAGCTTGGCCCGACATTGTGATCCGCCCGGGCTTGTGCCCATCGCGCGGCTGCGGCAGGCTCAAACAAACCCGCTATGGAGGACTCTTATGCCCGTCAAAAACCGCTTTGCCGAACTGCTGCCCGACATCACCGCCTGGCGTCGTGACCTGCACGAGCACCCAGAGATCCTGTTTGAGACCCACCGCACCGCCGGCATCGTGGCCGAAAAGCTGAAAACCTTTGGTGTTGATGAAGTGACGACTGGGATCGGGCGCACAGGTGTCGTCGGTGTCATCAAGGGGAAGTCGAATTCTTCGGGGAAAGTCATCGGCTTACGCGCCGATATGGATGCTCTTCCAATCCACGAGGCGACGGGTCTCGACTATGCCTCCAAAACCGATGGTGCGATGCACGCCTGTGGACATGACGGACACACTGCCATGCTGTTGGGTGCCGCGCAATATCTGGCTGAGACGCGGAATTTTGACGGAACCGTCGTTGTGATCTTTCAACCTGCCGAAGAAGGCGGCGGTGGTGGACGCGAGATGTGTGAAGACGGGCTGATGGAGAAATGGGGCATTCAGGAGGTCTACGGAATGCACAATTGGCCGGGCAAACCTGTCGGCTCATTTGCCATCCGCTCTGGCCCGTTCTTCGCGGCGACCGATCAGTTTGACGTGGTGATCGAAGGGCGTGGAGGTCACGCAGCCAAACCGCAAGAGGCCATTGATCCCGTCGTCACCGCTTCGCACGTTGTGAGCGCGGTGCAGAGCATCGTCAGTCGAAACGCAGACCCGGTGCGCCAGATCGTGGTCAGTGTCACGTCTTTTGAAACGTCGTCAAACGCTTACAACGTGATCCCGCAGCGCGTGCACCTCAAAGGCACGGTGCGCACTCTGGGTGCTGACATGCGCGAACTGGGGGAAGAACGGTTCAAAGCGGTCGTGACACAAACCGCTTCCGCCTTTGGAGCGGAGGCGCAGATCACTTGGCACAAGGGCTACCCTTCGATGGTCAACCACGAGGAACAGACAGCCTTTGCCGCCGATGTGGCCACTGCAGTCTCGGGCGCGTGCGAAGAGGCCCCGTTGGTGATGGGCGGTGAGGATTTCGCGTATATGCTCGAGGAACGGCCGGGCGCCTATATCCTCGTGGGCAATGGGGATACGGCGTCTGTGCACCATCCTGAGTACAACTTTGCGGACGAGGCGATCCCGGCAGGCTGTTCCTGGTGGGCCGAGATTGTCGAGCGGCGGATGCCGGCGGCCTAGGCGCGGGGCCGGCGTTCCCGCTTGGGGCGAAGCACACGCTGGATCGTCATGACAAAGATCATGAGCCCAATGAACCACAAAAATGGGGTGAGGTAGCCGCGGAAAAAGAGCTCGGACAGGGCCTCGCCCGTCCCCCAAGACATGCCGAAATCGATACGGAATTCGCGTGCAATAATCGTCCCACCCATGATCGCGCTGAACAGCCAAAGAAACGACAGCCAGTGCCATGCCCGTCGGCCATAGCCTGCGTAGGCGCCAAAGGCGCAGAGGATGAAAAAGATCGAAATCGCGGGCGAGGCCGACATCGCGAGCGACCAATAGGTTACAGGGGTGTCGGGCGAAAATGGATGAGAGCCGCCCTGCAAGTAATTGTATTCATGTCCAATCGTGACAACCGCATTAATTAGCAGAGCGGCCCAGAGCGTGGCGGTGCCGACCAGAGTGACGATGGCTGTGGACAGCCGCCGCCTCATCCGCCCGTGTGGCTCATGTGGCGCGACATTTGCCCGTCGAGCCGTTGGCGGGAGTAATCAAAGTCATGCCCTTTGGGCTTAAGCCCGATGGCGCGATGGATGGCTTCTTCCAGAGGGCCGTCTGCCTCTGTCGCGCGCAGTGGGGCGCGCAGGTCGGAGTGGCCTTCCTGGCCGAGGCAGGTGTAAATTTCGCCTGTGCAGGTGATCCGCACCCGATTGCAGCTTTCGCAAAAATTATGGGTCAGAGGAGTGATGAAGCCAATTTTCTGTTTGGTTTCAGCGAGTTCGACATAGCGTGCCGGGCCGCCGGTGTTGAGCGGCAGATCGGTTAACGAATAGTTACTGGCCAGCGTCGCACGCAAATCCGCCAGTGGCCAATACTGCCCCAGCCGGTTCTCGTTCCCGATGTCGCCCATAGGCATGACTTCGATGAAAGTGAGGTCCATGTCGCGCTCGGCGCACCATTCGGTCAGGGTGAAGAGTTCATCTTCGTTAAAGCCTTTGAGTGCGACGACGTTAATTTTGACGCGCATGCCCGCCTTTTGAGCCGTGTCGATGCCCTTGATCACCTGCGGAAGGCGACCCCAGCGAGTGATTTTGGCGAACTTATCATCGTCGAGCGTATCTAAGGAAATGTTGATCCGCCGGACGCCACAAGCCGCAAGATCATCCGCGTATTTCGCAAGTTGGCTGCCATTGGTCGTGAGGGTCAGTTCGTGCAAGGCGCCGCTGTCCAGATGGCGGGACATGCTGTCAAAGAACGTCATAATGCCACGGCGGACGAGAGGCTCGCCCCCTGTGATACGAAGTTTCGACACGCCCAGCCGTACAAAGGCCGAGCAGAGCCTATCCAATTCCTCGAGCGTCAACAGCTCTTTCTTGGGCAGGAACTGCATGTTTTCGGACATGCAGTAGACACAGCGAAAATCGCAGCGATCCGTTACAGAGACGCGCAGATAGGTGATGTCGCGGGCAAAGGGATCGGTCAGTCGGGTCATAGGGCGACACTAGGGGTGGGCGGTGTTCTGCGCAATGGGGGGGTGTGTCACAGTTTTGGGATTTGTTTGGTTGTCTGTCCGCGGCAGGAACGATAGAATTATGCCATGAAGTATATACCGTTGATTTCGTTGGCTGTTCTGGCCGCTTGCAATGCGCCGTCCGCGCCCGACTGGCTGCGCACGGATGGGGGTGCTGCCCCGGCTGAGGTTGCCGCAGCGGCGCTGCCTGTTGAGCCTGTGGAGACGCTGGACCCAACTCCACCGCCGCCACCGCCACCGACGGCCCGGACGGTTGAGCAGTTCGACACGACGTCTGCCGAGGACCGGGCCGCAGCGCTTGCGCCTGTCGAGCCTGCTGGCGAGGAGCGGTTGGGCACGACATTGGCCACGCTCGGCTCTCCTGCGGATCCGGGGATTTGGATTTCAACTGCTTTGGTGACTGAACTGACGCCCGGTCGCGCGGAAGTGGCAGAAACGGGAGCGACAGTGAACCTTGAACTGCGCCCCTCTGGCGGTGAGGCAGGGTCAGGCAGCGAGATCTCCTTGCCTGCAATGCGACTTCTGAACATTCCGTTTACGGCCATTCAGGAATTGATCATCTATCGTTTACCTGCGGGTGCGGAAATCGCCTCTGCCGAGTAAAATCGGGCGATACACATTCAATGCACAGCTGATGCACACCTCATGCATATGATTATACAGAAAGGTGTCGTCCCGCTTCTTTGCGGGCGAAATTAGCCATTCGGTCGCCGTGGGCGTCAAGGAAGGCTTGGGTCCGGGGTGCATCATGCTTTGACAGATCGCGCAGCCACCACGCGACGGCTTTCTGAATAAACCATTCGGTGTCATCAACGTAAGAGGCGCACCAGCCAAGGATACGGTCGCGTGCGGCCAGCTCATCCGGCTTGGGGTGGTTCTGTTTCGTCCAGGGCAGGGTCATCACGAGGGCCGCGCGTTTGGTCCAGAGATGGTCGGATGTGGTCCAGCTCTCTACCTCGTCGAGCCGCGAGGGATCAGCGGTCAAGCGGCGTTGGCCGGCCATACACGCGTGATCGGCCACGGCCCAGGCATCAAACTGCGGCACCCAGGATGTGATGAGGTCCCACGCGCCGCTGTCGTCGGGCCGAATGCGCGCTTGGGTCAGTAATTTTGCGGCGGCCAGCCGCGCTTCGTGGATGTTCGTGTCCCATAGTGCCGCACAGAGCGCGAGCCGCTCTTCCAAGGTGAGGCTTGGCCGCCAGGCCTTTGTCAACGCGTCAATTTCCGGATTTGCAGTGCCGAGGTATTCACGTGGTACCTTGTGATAGAGCTCCATCGCCAGCCCCTTGCCGGGGATGGCTTTGCTGCGGAGCTGATCCAGTGCGTCGTCCAGTGTCACTCGACCGTCACCGATTTGGCGAGGTTGCGGGGCTGATCCACATCGGTCCCTTTCGCAATCGCGGTGTAATAGGCCAACAGCTGGGCTGGGATGGCATAGAGGATGGGGGCCAGAAAGTCCGGGCAAGCGGGCATCTGGATCGTCTCCCACGTGCCGTCTGATGCGGCTTTGATCCCCTTGGCGTCGGTGATCAACAGGACCTTGCCGCCACGCGCCATGACCTCTTGCATGTTGCTGACGGTTTTGTCGAAGAGCTCGTCGTAGGGGGCCATGACGATGACGGGCACAGTCTTGTCCACCAGCGCAATGGGGCCGTGTTTCAGCTCTCCGCTCGCATAAGCTTCGGCGTGGATGTAGCTGATTTCTTTGAGTTTCAGCGCACCTTCATGGGCGAGGGGGTACATGCGGCCCCGGCCAAGGAACAGGATGTCCCGCGCCTCGGCCAGTTGAGCGGCGATGCGCTTGCTGTCCTCTTCAATGCTGAGCGCCTGATTGATCAGGCCGGGCATTGCACGCAGGTCTGCGATATGGGCGTCACGTTCGGCGTCTGTCAGGTGCCCGCGCTGGTGGGCGGCGAGGATCGCCATAGAGGCAAGCGTCGTCAGCTGGCAAGTGAAAGCCTTGGTGCTGGCCACACCAATCTCGACACCTGCAAGGATGGGCAGGGCCACGTCCGACTCGCGGGCAATAGAGCTTTCGGGGACGTTGACGACGCTGACGATCTGCTGCGCCTTGCCCTCGCAATAGCGCAGGGCGGCGAGGGTGTCGGCGGTCTCGCCGGATTGGCTGATGAACATGGCCATGGTACCGGGCGACACAGGAGGTTCGCGGTAGCGGAACTCAGAGGCGACATCGATCTCAACCGGCAGTTTGGCGACCTGTTCAAACCAATATTTTGCTGTCAGACCAGCAAGGTAGGCCGTGCCGCAGGCCACGATGGTCAGCCGCTCGACCTTGGCAAAGTTGAGGCCGTGGTCATTGATGCTATCCTCGCCCAGATAATGCGCGATGGTGTCGGTCATCACTGACGGCTGTTCGGCGATTTCCTTGGCCATGAAATGCTTGTGGCCGCCTTTATCGACGGTGGCGGCATCAATGGCAATCTGGCGCTTTTCGCGGTTGGCGATTGTGCCGTTGGCGTCGCGGATCTCGACTGATGTGCGGGTGATGACGGCCCAGTCGCCTTCCTCCAGATAAGTGATCTGATCGGTCATCGGGGCGAGAGCGATGGCGTCAGAGCCTACGAACATCTCCCCCTCACCATGGCCGATGGCCAGTGGCGAGCCCTTGCGGGCGGCGATCAGCAGGTCCTCTTCGCCGTCGAAGAGGAAGCAGAGCGCATAGGCGCCATCAAGAGCACGGATCGTCAGGTCTGCGGCCTCAACCGGGGATTTGCCCTCATTGAGGTGCATTTGGCAGAGCAGGGCGACGGTCTCGGTATCCGTGTCCGTCTCGTACCCGATGCCGGCGGCGGTCAGTTCTTCGCGCAGCTCGCGGAAGTTCTCGATGATGCCATTGTGGACCACGGCAACCGTACGGCCCGCGTGCGGGTGGGCGTTGGCGACAGTGGGCGCGCCATGTGTGGCCCAGCGTGTGTGGCCAATGCCGGATTTGCCGGGCAGGGGATCATGCACCAGCGCGTCCGAGAGGTTCACCAGCTTGCCCACAGCGCGGCGACGGTCAAGTTTGCCATCCTGTACCGTGGCAATGCCCGCGCTGTCATAGCCACGATATTCGAGCCGTTTGAGCGCCTCCACCAGCAGGGGGGCCGCTTCATGATTGCCGAGAACACCGACGATACCACACATATTACTGATCCTTTTTCAACGCGGCTTTGGCGGCGCGGAGTTTATCTTTGAGCCGTTTGGCCAGACCTGCTTTGTTTGTTTGTTTGCCCCGGGCAAGCGCCAGCGCATCGGCGGGCACATCCTCGGTAATGACCGAGCCCGAGGCTGTCAGCGCGTTGTCGCCCACGGTGACAGGGGCCACAAGCATGGTGTTGGAGCCAATAAATGCATCCTCGCCTACCACGGTGCGATGTTTAAAGAAGCCGTCGTAGTTGCAGGTGATCGTGCCTGCGCCGACGTTGGTGCGTGCGCCGAGCTCGGCATCGCCGATATAGGACAGGTGGTTGACTTTGGCCCCTTCGGCGATCGTAGCGTTTTTGACCTCAACAAAGTTGCCGATCCGCGCATCTTCGGCCAGCTCTGTTCCGGGGCGCAAGCGGGCATAGGGGCCAACGATCCCTCCGCGCGAGACATGGCACCCTTCAAGATGGCTGAAGGCGCGGATGCGAACGTCGGATTCGATACTGACGCCGGGGGCGAAGACGACGTTTTGTTCAACGATGCTGTCGCGGCCAATCACGGTGTCATGGGCAAAGAACACCGTCTCTGGCGCGATCAGCGTGACACCATCGGCCTGCGCGGCGGCACGGGCGCGGGTCTGAAATTGCGCCTCTGCGCCAGCAAGTTCAGCCTTGGTGTTTATGCCCAGCGTTTCCGCCTCATCACATTTGACGACCGAGGCTGTCAGGCCCCGCGTCCGGGCGATGCCCACGATGTCGGTCAGGTAGTATTCGCCCGAGGCATTATCGTTGCCAACGTCATCGAGCAGCGAGAACAGCGTAGAGGCCTCCGCACAGATCACGCCCGAATTGCACAATGGAATTGCGCGTTCGGCCTCTGTCGCATCTTTGAATTCGACGATTTTATCCAGCGCATCACCCGTGGTCACAAGGCGACCATAGCGCACCGTTGGATCATGCACGTCAAAGCCAAGCACCACGACGTCCGAGTAGGTCCGCGCGGCCTGCATCGCAGCGAGCGTTTCAGGGGTGATAAAGGGCGTATCGCCGTAGAGGACAATGGCATCGCCCGTGGCCCCTTGCATGGCCTCACGGGCGCACAGAACGGCGTGACCCGTGCCGTTCTGCTCGGACTGCCGAGCGGTCAGCACGCTTGGATCATGGGCGAGGGCTGCGGCCTCCACTGCGTCGGCGCCAACGCCAGAGACGATGACCGTCCGCGCAGGCTCGAGTGCGGCCCCCGACTTCATCGCATGGACCAGCAATGGCGCGCCCGCAATCTCGTGCAGCACCTTGGGCCGGTCCGAGTTCATCCGGCTGCCTTGGCCCGCGGCCAGAATGATAAGGTTGATCGACATAAAGCCCTCACTTTTCGCCACGTCTACCCACACATGCGGCGCTATCGCAAGCATCCGGGGGTTCACTTCCCATTTCGACAGGTTACAGATGCAAAAAAGGGGACAATCATATGCGCAGCGTCATTTTTGATCTCGACGGGACACTGATGGACACCAGTGGCGATTTGCTCGCGGCGGCAAATGCGGTGTTTCGCAAGCTTGGCCATGGGGATCTGCTGGAACGCGGGGTGCATGATGGCGTCGCGCTGAAGGGTGGGCGGTTCATGCTCCGCACCGGCTTTGCCAAGCTGGGGCCGGTGGATGAGGCGTTGGTCGATGCGCATTATCAGGACATCATCGAGGCCTACGACGCCGCCATTGATGTCCATACTGTGATCTATCCAGGTGCCATGGAAGCTGTGGAGCAGCTGAAGAGCGCGGGCTACGGCGTGGGGATTTGTACCAACAAGCCGGAGGCGTTGGCCGAAAAGCTGTTGCGAAGCAAGGGGGTATGGGATGCTTTTGATGCGATGCTGGGGGCGGATTCGCTGCCGGTGCGCAAGCCCGACCCCGGACATCTGTTCGAAACCGTGCGGCGTTTGGGCGGCGAGCCTGCGCGGAGCTGTCTGGTGGGTGACACCGACACGGATCGCAACACCGCGCGGAATGCAGGCGTGCCAAGCATCCTCGTGACCTTTGGCCCCGCCGGGGGCGACATGTTGGCACTAGAGCCGGAAGCACTTTTGCCGCAGTATTCAGACCTATTAGAGATCGTCGAAGGGTTGGACCTATGAGCGAAGTTTTCGAAGGCAGCTTTACCCAGCAAGAGCCCATTCCCGCCGAAGGGATTGAGGCCGCCGTCCGGGTGATGGAGCATGGCCGCCTGCATCGCTACAACACAGCCGGTGATGAAATCTCCGAAGCCGCGCTGCTTGAAGAGGAATTTGCCGCGCAAGTGGGGGCGGCCTACTGCCTTGCCGTGGCCTCTGGCGGTGTCGCGATGACGACGGCTCTGCGGGCCTGTGGGGTGAAGCCGGGCGATGCGGTGCTGACCAACGCCTTTACGCTTGCCCCCGTGCCGGGCGCGATCGCCGCTGTCGGGGCCAAGCCTGTCTATGTTGAGGTGACGGATGATCTGGTCATCGATCTTGATGATTTGGCGGGCAAGTTGGGGCAGGCGGATGTCCTGCTTCTGAGCCACATGCGCGGGCATATCTGCGATATGGACCGCTGTATGGCGTTGTGTGATGCGGCGGGCGTCGTCGTGATCGAGGATTGCGCGCATACGATGGGGGCGGCATGGGACGGCACGCCGTCTGGCCGGTGGGGCAAGTTTGGCTGCTATTCGACGCAGACCTATAAACATGTCAATTCTGGCGAGGGCGGTTTGCTGATCAGCGATGATCCCGAGGGGATGGCGCGGGCGATCATGTTGTCGGGGTCGTATATGCTGTTCGAGAGGCACCGCGCTGCACCTCCGCCGCAGGTGTTCAAGACGATCAAGTATGAGACGCCCAATATCTCGGGCCGGATGGACAATCTGCGCGCCGCGATCCTGCGTCCCCAGTTGCGCAGGCTGTCCGAGCAGGCCGGCAAGTGGAACGCACGGTACCGCGCGGTTGAGGCCGGATTGCGCGATGTGCCGGGGCTGACGCTAATCGAGCGACCAGCGAAGGAGGCCTTTGTGGCATCGTCCTTCCAGTTCTTGCTCAAAGACTGGCCCGAGCCGCAGGTGCGCGACGTGATCGCGCGTTGTTTGGCGCGGGGTGTCGAGCTGAAGTGGTTCGGCGGTGCGGAGCCTGCGGGGTTCACCTCTCGCTACGACAGCTGGCGCTATGCCGATGTGCCGGAATTGCCCGAGACTGACAAAGTGCTCGCAGGCATCGTGGACATGCGTTTGCCCCTGACGTTCAGTTTGGAGGATTGCGCGCAGATTGCGCGGATCATTCGCAGCGAAGTGGGCGCAGTATGGCAGGCGGCTTGAGCGGTCGGCCTGAGATTGCCGATTGCGCCAACGCCGCCCAGTTCCGCGAGTGGTATTATCTCAAAGAAGAATTGGTGGCCTTCGCCCGTGAGAAAAGTTTGCGCACGACGGGTGGCAAGTTCGAGATTGCCGACCGGATTGCCCATTGGCTCGATACCGGCGAGGCGCCGGTTGAGGCAAAGGCACCTAAAGCCACGTCAAAATTTGATTGGC
>JAHDDU010000013.1:66674-68844 GCA_020629175.1 Flavimaricola sp.
GGCGAGGCGCCGGTTGAGGCAAAGGCACCTAAAGCCACGTCAAAATTTGATTGGCATTCCGAGGTGTTGACGCCCGAAACACGGCTCACCGACAGTTACAAAAACACCCAGAACGTACGGCGGTTCATGCAAGAGCATGTTGGCCCGTCGTTCAAATTCTCTATCCCGCTGATGGATTGGGCCAAAGCGAACACTGGCGCAACATTGGCCGAGTTTGCGCAAGAGGCGCGGCGCGTGGCTGAGGCGAGGAAAGCGGGTGCCAAAATCCCGGACCAGCCGCACAACCAATTCAACGCCTATACCCGCGCCTATTTCGCCCATGTTCCTGACGGCAGTATGGATGAGGTGCGCAGGCTCTGGGCGCTGCGCCGCAAACGCAAAGGCCCCTATGTATTTGCACCCTCTGATTTGGATCTTTTGACATGACCCTCGAGGAGGTTGAAGCCGAAGTCGACGGGCGGATCGCCCTGTGGGGCAAGGGGCCCGGCTATCGGTTTCTGCGGACGCGCTCTGATGATGGCTGGCCCCATGTCGAAGGCACGCACCCACGGTTTCAGTTCATAACAACCGAGCGCGGTCTCGAGACCTGCAGGACCGAGATGGACGCAGAGGGATTGATCTTCGTTGCCGTCAACGAGACAGCCCGCAGCATTGCCACCACCGAAGAATTTCGGACGCGTCGGGGAGATTATTCACGCGGGACGTGGATGGAGGGGCATATCCGCCTGATGGCGATGCAATCCGAGGATTGGGGCCGAAGAGTGTCGCAGGCCTATGCGACGACGTTGAAAAAGAACCCGCTTCGAGCGGATGAGCAGGCACATGAGCGCCGTTTGGATTTAACGGCCTTTGGGTGCCAGTCGTGACGCGGACCGCTCTGATCCTACCCTTTGTCGCGCTGTGTGGCGCGGCGGCATACTTTGGCTATCAGGCAGGCCGTATTCCATCTGAGACCGAGCTCATCGACAGTTTTGCGGCGCGCTATATCCAAGAGCGGGGGCAAGGCGCGCGTCTGACAGACTGTGAAGCCTATGCAGGAGTGGAGCCGGTGAGAATTGAATTGCGGTGCCGTCATGCAGATGGTGATCTAACAATATACCGCATTGGAAAACGCGGGGCCAATCTGGGCCCGATTCCACACAACGGAGGAAACGCATGAGCATCCGAGAACGACTTGCGCAATTCTTGATCGCTATCATCATCCTGCCCAATGGACAGGCCGCAATGGCCGAGATCAACACCAATGGCATGATGGAAGCTGTCGAGACGTGTTACCTAGGCAGTGATCCCTTTGCCGGAGTGCCTGAGTGTGTCGGCTGGGCCAGTTCAATGTGTCAGGAGGCGAACAGCTACACCACCAATGATGTGGTTGATTGCATCGCCTTTGAGACGTCGATTTGGGATGAGTACCTGAACCTGATTTACAACGGCCAGCGTGAGGAATTGCAGCAGCGAGATCTGGACAACCCGGGCCGCATCAATCGTGCCGATGCCTTGTTGGCAGCGCAGCGGGCATGGATCACGTTCCGCGACGAAGAGTGTAGTCTGCGGTATGCAATGCATCAGGACGGCACGATCCGTAGCATTATCCATGCCGATTGCATCATGAACCACACCGCCCGCCGTTTGTTTGAACTCCGAACGGTCGCACGAGGATAGGCTGGCATCGCAGATGTTGGCAGATTTCGCCTGCTGCGACACCGGGTTTGGTTGACCCCCCAAGCACCGAGGGGTATGCAAGCCCGGAACGATAACCGCGGCGCCGGGCCAAGCCAGCCCAAGCGCCTATCGACAAGGGGACATCCGGTGGAAGACCTGGTGAGAGAATACCTTCCGATCCTTATTTTTCTGGGCCTTGCGATAGGGTTGGGGATCATCCTGATCCTCGCCGCTGTCATCGTGGCCGTCCGCAACCCCGACCCCGAGAAAGTCTCGGCCTACGAATGCGGATTTAACGCGTTTGACGATGCGCGGATGAAGTTTGACGTGCGCTTTTACCTCGTGGCGATCCTGTTCATCATTTTTGACCTTGAGGTTGCGTTCCTCTTCCCTTGGGCCGTGGCCTTCCAGGAGGTGAGCATGATCGGCTTCTGGTCGATGATGGTGTTCCTTGCAGTGCTGACCATCGGCTTTGCCTATGAGTGGAAAAAGGGCGCGCTCGAGTGGGAGT
>JAHDDU010000054.1:0-6745 GCA_020629175.1 Flavimaricola sp.
GGAGCGCAGCCTTCGTCATGCGCTTGGAGGAAGCGGGAGGCGCAGAGGCACCAGTGGTCGCCGGGTTTGAGGCCGGCAAAGCCGAACTCGGGGCGCGGGGTGCTGAGGTCGTTGCCGACGTATTTGGAGAAGGCGAGGAATTCTTCAGTCATCACAGCGCAGACTGTGTGGCTGCCATTATCAGCCGCACAGGTGTCACAGGCGCCATTGCGGAAAAATCCCGTCAACGGGTCGAGCGAGCAGGGGATCAGCGTTTGTCCGTAGATATTGCGCGAGGGATCTGGGGTCATCATTGGGCGGCGGCCTCTGCAATTTGGCGCAGCATGGCGATGTTGCGGTCTGCCACGCCGGGGTTTCGAAACATGCGGTCTGCGGCGTTCAGGGCCACAACCACGTTGCGGGTTTGGTCGATGTAAAGGTATTGGCCGTAGACGCCGCGCCCCATAAATTGCCCGAGTTCTGATCCCTGCGGCACCCACCACTGAAAGCCATAGCCAATCTCGCCCGGTGCGGTTGGGGCCGTGGGCGCTGTGCTTGCGGCGATCCAGTCGGGCGAGACGATCTGCGCGCCGTTCCACCGGCCGTTCGCCGCCATCATCGCGCCAAAGCGGGCGTAGTCGCGCGTTGTCATGTTGAGGCCACCGAGGACGAAAGCCACGTCGTAGCCGTCGGTGACGTAATAGGGTGCGGGGTCAAGACCCAGAGGGATGAGCACTTTCTCCGACATCAGATCTGCGACTGACCGCCCCGTCGCGCCGCGCAGCACCATGCCCACAACATGCGTATCGATAGAGGTGTATTGCCATTCTGCGCCGGGCGCTGTGTAGGTCTCGGACAAGCCAGCGGCAAAGCCATCCATGCTGCCGCCTAAGGCGAGGATGCGACCCATATGGTTGATATCGCTCCAGAAATCGAGGTAGTCCTCATCAAAGACCACGCCGGATGACATGGACAGGACGTGCCGCAGCGTCGCCTGATCATAGGCGGTTCCGGCAAGGTCAGGGGCGTATTTGGTGACGGGATCATCAAGGCTGTCTATCGCACCTTCTTCCAAAAGGATGCCGGTCAGGACCGACAGAAAGCTTTTGGCCACGGACCAGGAGATGCGCTGTAGCGCGGCTGGGTCCCCTTGTTCTTCATGCGCCAAAGGATAGCTCTCGTGAACGATAGTGCCGTTGTGCAGCACGAGGAGCGCTGTGACGTGCCGCTCGCCTGCGAAATCGTCCCATGCGGTCGGCAGCTGCATAGCGAGGCCTTGTGGCAAGAGGCTCGGCGTGCCGCCCTCCATCGCGGTGTGTTCGAACATCGTGCTCATGGATGTGAAGTTTTGAACGATGCGCTCCTCGGAAAAGAGGCTGTTGACGGCGCTGAGCCGCACAAGTCGCTCGCGCTGCCAGACGGCTGTGACAGCGATGATAAGGATCAGGAGAAGGAGGCCGCGGCCCAACAATTTACGCATGGCGTTAACCTGTCATGCGGCGCGGGGTGGGGCAATGGAGATCACGGTGCCTGCCAGTCAATCCAGCGGCCGTGGAAATCGGCGCGGCCCATGTCGATCGTTTGATCACCAGGCCAAAGCCGTAGGGTAAGTTTGGCCCCTTTCGCGCCGCCGTCGTTCTCCATCGTGGCCCAGGCGAGGGGGGTGTCACTCGTGGCGGCAGCCCCTGCGGCTTCGATCAATGCGGTCCCGCGGTCTTGTGCTTCTGATGGGAAATACTGCCATGCGATGGTTGTGTAGATGAAATGCAACGTCCCCGCTTCATGCCCCAGCCGGGTGGAAAGCCAGTCGATTGCATCTGCGCGCTCAACCGGCGTGTCGGCGGCAGCGATTGCGGCATCTGTCAGGGCCATGCGCTCTGGCTGATCGGGCCAGAGGTAGGCGCGCAGGCGCAGGTTGTCGGACTTTGGGTCGAGTGGATTGAGATCGACGGCGCGGCGTTTGGTGATCTTAGGGGCGGTGGGTGGTGGCAGCTTGCCGCGCCAGTCGGGCGTCAGGGTCAGGACCGGGCGTATCGGGCCGCGACGGGTTTCTGCGATCTGCAGCGCGTATCGGTCAAAGTTGAGGTTAAGCCCTGCGCTTGCCCCCAGCTCGGTGATCCGAAAGGGGAGGGCGTGCTCGTCCCGAACCCAGTGGGCCATGGCAATCAGCGCGGCAGACCGGCGCACTTCGTTGGTTTGAGGGGCGCTGTCGATGAATGCGTTCACAAAGTCGGCTTCGGTTTCGAGCGCGGCCATGATGCCGTTGGCGAAGGCCTCATCACTCGGGTGGTTCGGCGGATACAAGGTCGCGAGCTCCGCCCGGTCGTTCAAGCGTAGCGCGTGGAGCGCACCGCAGAGACGAAGCGGGACCGAGGCTGCCCGTGGTCCCAGCTCACCGGTCCAATTGAACAACCTGTCTGTCAGCGGCTTGCCGGGCTGAAGCTCTGTCGCCAGCATTTGGCACAGCCGGTCCATAAACGGCGAGCCGAGGCTGGCGCAGGCTTTGCCCTGCTCGCGAAAGGCATGCCGAAGGGGGTGCTCCGCCGTCATCGAAACTTATCCGCGAGTTTTTGCAGGGCGCTTCGCGTATCGGGCTCCGGCTCGGCCGATTTTGGTGCTGGCTTTGCCGGTTCGGGTGCCTTGTTGGCGGAGGTGCTGGACCGACCCGGGTTGACGCGCAGTGCGATGGCGTTCAGAAATTTGTCGGCCGCGTCTTCGGCCAAGGCGACTGCTCCGTCAGAGATGCCGCGCAGCAGATCATCCAGCCAATCGGCATCCGCCTTGGGAAAATCGCGCAGAACATAGCCCGGCACCGCATCCTTGTGCCCCGGATGCCCGATCCCTAACCGCACGCGATCATAGGCCGGGCTGCAATGCTGGTGGATCGACCGAAGCCCATTGTGCCCCGCATGCCCGCCGCCAGATTTCACCCGGACCTTTCCGGGCGCGAGGTCCAGTTCATCATGGAACACGGTCAGATCGGTGCTGTCGAGTTTGTGAAAGCGCAGCGCCTCGCCCACGGATTGGCCCGAAAGGTTCATAAACGTCGTGGGCTTGAGCAGGATCAGTTTCTCGCCCCCCAGCCGTCCTTCGGCAACCAGCCCCTGAAATTTGGATTTCCAAGGGGTAAAGCCGTGATCGGCGGCAATGGTGTCCATCGCCATAAAGCCGATGTTGTGCCGATTGCGGGCGTATTTATCGCCCGGATTTCCAAGACCAGTCCAGAGTTTCATGCCGAGGTTCTACGCTTTGCGGCAGGCAGTGACTAGAGGATTTGATGCAAGATCAAACTGCCCATTGCACAGGCCAGCAACACCCAGCCCAGCCCGATATGGCGCAAGAGAAGCATGTAGGCTGCAAGGCCCGTCAGGATCAGGACGATCGGGTTGAGCGTTTGCACATCCGGCCACCACAGATGCAATGGGCCAAATGTGTTCTGCGTCACCGTGCCGAAAAGGACGTGGAGGGCAAACCAGAGTGAGAGGTTCAGGATGACGCCCACAACCGCGGCTGTGATCGCCGACAACGCGCCAGAAAGCCGTGGATTGTTTGACACCCGCTCGATGTAGGGTGCGCCTGCAAAAATCCAGATGAAACACGGCACGAACGTCACCCATAGCGTGAGGCAAGCAGCAGCTATGGCAAGGCCAGTGCCGCCTGTCGAATGCCCGGCTATATATCCCACGAATTGGGTAACCAGGATCAGCGGCCCAGGAGTAGTCTCTGCCAAACCCAAGCCGTCGATCATCTCTTCGGGCGAAAGCCAGCCAAAGTCTGTGACAACAGCCTGCGCCATATAGGCCAGCACCGCGTAGGCCCCGCCAAATGTCACAACGGCGAGTTGCGAGAAGAAAAGGCCTATGTCGGTGAGAAACCCTGCTGGAAGGATGGCAAAGGGCAATACCCAAAGCGCGCCGCCAATCGCGATGGTGGCCAACGTGCGGGACAGGGTCGGGCGCTCTCCGGTTGACTGAGAGGCGTTACCTTGCGCGGTAAGGAGGCCGTAGACGGCGGCGGCGCAGATGATGAGCGGGAAGGGCAGATTGAGGAAGAAGATCGCAATGAACGAGAGCGCTGCGATCACCCAATGTGCGGTTTGCAACAGCGCCCGCTTTGAGACTTTGATAAGCGCCTCTATCACGATGATCAGTACCGCTGCTTTGACGCCAAGGAATAAGGTCTGAACGACCGGCACATCCCCGTAAGCTGCGTAAAGGGCGGCCAGAGCAAAAATCACCGCAGCCCCCGGCAATATAAAGAGCGCGCCGGCGATCAATCCTCCCATGATCCCCCGCACGCGCCAGCCCGCATAGGTGCACAACTGCATGGCCTCCGGCCCCGGCAGAAGCATGCAAAAGCCCAATGCGTTCAGATATTGCTGTTCGCTCAGCCATTGACGCTCATCCACCAAGGTTTTGTGCATGAGCGAGATTTGTGCCGCTGGTCCGCCAAACGACAAAAGGCCGATGCGTCCGAACGTGCGGATCAGGTCGGGCCAGGCGATGTGAGCGTTCATGGCCAGTCGTGTCCTTCGTCCTGTCCATCCCGCGCCCAGCGAAACAGCGCATCATACAGCGGCATGGCCGCAGCCAGCTGGGCCTCATCGTCACGGTATTGTCGGCTTAGCCCAACTGACAGCGCGAGCAACCCTGCGGCCTGCGGTGCTAGTGCATGATTGTCGGTGTCAGCGGCGCGAATGATCTGCGCCATCGCATCAAGGGCGGGCATCGACAGTTCAAACCGCGCCAGCATCGTATCGAATGTGCAGGCGTCACCATGATGCGACCAATCCGCCCCTTCGAGGTCAAACGGAGTGGCATTGAACCGCTCGGCCACACCGGGCACATCGCTTGGGGCGACAAACAAAACGCGCGCCTCGGGGTCTACAAAGCGCCTGAGCAGCCACGGGCAGGCGATCCGATCAACCTTGGGCCTGTGCCGTGTCACCCAAAGCGCGCCCGGAATGGCTTTGGCGCGGATTGTTGGCAACCCAGCGCCGACCCAGCCCACTTGCCCCCCTTCGAGGTGTTCGGCCTCAACGCCATGCGACCGGAGCAGGGCTGCGACGCCAGCACTCAGCTTCAGCCCCTTTTGACAGATGATGACGGCCCGGCGTCTGCCAAGCGCGTCGAGGATCGCCGCGATGTTCGTATGTGCAAAGCGGCGGCTGCCGGGGATGAGGCGAGGATCGAGGGCAAAGTCCTCGTCCAGACAGACATCGATCAGCACTGGGCAGTCAGGTGTCCCGATCAGGCGGGCAAGTTGGTTTGCAGAGACTTGTGTGGGTTTCGGCATGTGAGCATCCCATTGAGTTGCAGGAACAAGGATGCGGGTCTTGGGCTGGCGCCTCGTGAGGCGTCCGCGGCCCCATGGAGCAAGCTTGGCCGGGCCGGGCCAGAGGGTCAAGATGCAAAAGGCCAGCCCTGCTTGGGCTGGCCTCCTCCGTCACGGGCAGAAGCCCGGACACACACACAAGTGTTAGCTGTCTTCGTTGATGTCCAGCTCAATCCAGGCAGCAGATTTGGAGGGCATCGTCACTTCACCATTATAAAGCACCGCAGCGAACTCTTGGGCGATGTTGTTGTCGAGCGTGATGATCACGTCGTCATTTGCACCTGCATTGACTTCATGCATGCCGAGCGCGTCGCCGAACTCGCCACCTGTGTAGTCATAGATTACGACGTAGCCGTCTGTGTCAGATGTCACGAGATCAATCGTCACGGTCATGTCGTCCATCACGTTGTCCTGTAGCGCAAAGCTGTTGGCCACGGCCGCGGTCGACGTCAGGGCGATTGCAGAAACGAGTGCAGCAGATTTCATCAGCGTTTTCATTTCAAACTTCCTTTCTTCTGGGCAGAGCAAACTGTGCTCGCCTTCGGTATGATGGGACAACAAAGGCAGTGGTTCGATTGTTCCAAAAAAGTTTGAAAATGGATGGACGTGATCTTTAAGGCATTGGTAATGAATGAAAAAAGGCGGGACCAAATGATCCCGCCTTTCAATTCTTGCCATCCTGCGAAGATTACTCTTCGGATGCAGCTTCTTCTGCTGCAGGGGCTTCGGCCTCTGCGCCGTCTTCTGTTTCTTCGTCATCGGTCAGCGATGCGCGCGGAGCCGAGATATTGGCGATCACAAAGTCGCGGTCAATCGTTGGCTTGGCGTCAGCGGGCAGTTTGATGTCCGAGATATTGATGGTGTCGCCCATCTCAAGGCCGGTCAGATCAACGACGATCTGATCTGGAATATCACCGGCGATAACGCTCAGCTCGACTTCGTTCCGAACGACGGTCAGAACGCCGCCCTTCTTCATGCCGGGGCTCTCTTTCTCGTTTTCAAACTCAACGGGAATAAAGATCGACACGCGGCTTGTCCGCTTGAGGCGCATCAGGTCGATGTGCGTGGGCAGGTCTTTGACAACGTGGCGCTGCACGCCGCGGCAGATGACGCGGACGTCTTCCTGGCCGTCGACCTTGAGGTTGAAGAGCGTGGACATAAAGCGCCCGGCCTTCAGCTTTTTCAGCAGCATGTTGTAGTTGACGTTGATGGGAAGCGGGTCAGCGCCACCACCGTATACAATGCCTGGTACGTCGCCATCACGGCGAGCTTGGCGGGCGGCCCCCTTGCCTGTCCCCGCACGTACCGAGGCGTGAAGATCAGGGATCTTATCAGCCATCAGTTTAGTCCTTTGATATGTTTAAGGTCGCCCTCCAAGGGTGTGCGACCGCGAAGTGCAGCCGATAGGACGGAATCGGAGGTTTGGCAAGGG
>JAHDDU010000054.1:6845-8275 GCA_020629175.1 Flavimaricola sp.
CGCTCCCCACAGAGTGCCATCGTTGTATCGAGCTCTTTGTGGATGACGTTCAGCGCTTCGGTCACGCCCTTTTGGCCCATAGCACCTAGGCCGTAGATATAGGCCCGCCCGATCATCGTGCCTTTGGCGCCCATCGCCAGCGCCTTGAGCACGTCCTGACCCGAGCGGATGCCGCTGTCGAGCCAGACCTCGGTGTGGTCTCCCACGGCGCGGACGATGGACGGTAGCATGCGAATGGACGAGAGCGCGCCATCCAACTGCCGCCCGCCGTGGTTTGACACGACGATGGCATCGGCCCCGACCTGAACTGCCATTTTCGCATCTTCGGCGTCCAGAATGCCCTTTAAAATGACCTTGCCACCCCATTTCTCTTTCAGTTTCGCAACTGTCTCCCAGGTCAGGCGCGGGTCAAATTGTTCGGCCGTCCACGAATGTAGGCTCGCCATATTGTCCACGGATTTGGCATGGCCCACGATATTGCGGAAGGTGCGGCGGTGGGTGCCGATCATCTCGAGCGCCCAGGACCACTTCGTCGCCAGATCGAGCAGAACCGGCGGTGTCAGTTTGGGCGGGGCAGAGAGGCCGTTCTTCAAGTCCTTGTGCCGTTGGCCGAGGATTTGCAAGTCCAGCGTGATCACCAGCGCGTCGCAGCCGGCGTTCTTAGCCCGCTGAATGATGTTGTCAGTGAACTCTTCGTCCCGCATCACGTAGAGCTGGAACCAGAAGGGGGCTTTTGTGGCCTCCGCCACATCCTCGATCGAGCAGATTGACATGGTCGAGAGGGTGTAAGGCACGCCAAAATCCCGCGCGGCTTTCGCCGCCTTGATCTCACCATCGGCTGACTGCATGCCCGTTAGGCCGACGGGGGCCAGCGCCACAGGCATCGCCACATCGCGGCCCACCATAGTGCTGGCCACTGTGCGGTTTGTCATGTCCACCGCCACACGCTGCCGCAGGCGAATATCGTCAAAGTCTGAGGTATTCTCGATGAAGGTCTGCTCGGTCCAGCTGCCGCTCTCGGTATAATCGTAAAACATCTTTGGCACCCGGCGTTTGTAGATGCGGCGCAGGTCTTCGATTTCGGTGATGGTCGGCATAGGCAGGCTCCAACGAAAATTGGTTAGGATTTTTTACCAATCAATGTCGTTGGCATCAAGGCTTGGTCGAAAGAAAGGCCAAACGAGGTGCTGTCAAAAAATGGCCAGAATTTTTGACTAGGGATCGTGGATGAAAAGCGTCGCGCTGTGCGTGACACGTCCACTCAACACCGAAGGCAATAGTATGACCAAACACACCGACAAACCACTTGATCGCCGCACGGCGCTGGCGCGCATTGGTGGCCTCGCAGTGACAGCCTACACTGTCCCTGCATTCACCACGCTTTCCATGGCACATGCCGCATCGTCAGCGAGTGCCGCATCAGCGGCCTC
>JAHDDU010000054.1:8375-14881 GCA_020629175.1 Flavimaricola sp.
ACGTCCGTCTGCGAGGGGCTTTAACGTCTTCTATTACCGTCTATCAAATAGAGGGACCGGTTGCGTCAAAAACGCAGCCGGTCCTTTCAGATTTTGCTGAAGGCTGTATGCGTGTTGCAAATGGCAAAGAGGGCAATTCGTGGCAAAGTCTCAGTTTCTCCATTTTGACGCATTGGCGCATCCTGTCGCGTTGGAGAATGCGGGCGCTTTGCTACCGCTTATCGACGAGGTTTTTGACAAGTGGCCTCATCAAGTGGCAGAGCTGGCGTCAGAGCCTGCATTCATAACCATCAGGCCGGGCAACGCTGACAAATGGCAACTACTAATCGCGGACCAGCCTGACGCGCCTCGTGTTTGGAATAGTATTGATGCGCTCTGTGATCTGGCCGCTGAAGTGGCTTGGGAGCGTATCCGCTCCTCCGCTGACATCCTTTGTCTGCACGCAGCCGCGGTCGACTTTGAAGGCCAATTGGTTGTGTTTCCGAATTCCCGGAGAGCTGGAAAGAGCACGATGGCCGTCGCGCTGGCGCAGCTTGGCCACCAAATTTACACCGATGACTTTTTGCCACTCCAATATTCACCCAAGCATCTGCGCTTTGAGGGCATTGCGAATGGGATATATCCACGCGTTCGCTTACCAGTGCCCAAAGATTTCGGAGCGGCGTTTCACGACTGGGTTGAACGGGATCCAGGTCCGTCAAACAAACGCTACAAATTTCTAACAACTTGCTCGATTGCAGAGGGCGGTCAGTCGGCCCCGCTGGGGGCTATCGTTGTATTGGACCGCACAGACGAAAAATGCTCGCCAACCCTAGAGCGACTTGGGGCGGACGATGCGCTCGCCAGTTTGATTTCGCAAAATTTTTCACGTGAGCTTCCGGCCTCAGCGATTTTGTCATGGTCCGAACAATTGACGCGCGGGATTCCGGCGTTTCGGCTGCGCTATCATATGGCGGATGACGCAGCTGCGTTCTTGTCGACACATCCAGACATGCAAAATTTGCCGCCGTCCCAACGCCTTGAGCTGCCGGAGACGTCGCGCGCTGCGCCTCTTGGTGACGCCAAAGTCAGGCCAGCCCCATTCGCCGAGGTCCTCGCGTATCGGCAAGCAGCTGGTGTGCATGAGGTTGAGGTGGGGGATGATCATTTCCTTGCCGATGGGGCAGGTGTCGCAATACATCGGCTCAACACGGGGTCCGCGATCATTTGGCGTTTGCTGAGCGAACAGATGACTTTGGAAGAGGTAACCATGACGCTGATGGATTTATTCCCCAACGCGGCAGCAGACCAGATTGGCGCCGATACACGCTCTGTGATGAGCAATCTTGTTGGCTCGGGTCTTCTGGTGGCCTCTTCGGACGTTGACCTTTAGGCGCTGTGCGCTCCATCGGCGAGGGATTTGACGAAGGCCAAAACTTCGTCCACCGATTTACCATCGGCAATCTCGGAGACAATGGCCGAGCCGACGACGGCACCGTCTGCAATCTCGGCAATACCCTTGGCCATATCTGGCGTGCGGATGCCAAAGCCTACGATTACCGGCAGGTCTGTCGCCGCCTTAATCCGCGCAACCTCGGGGGCCACATCGGATGGCTCGGGGGCTGCGGCCCCGGTGATGCCGGTGATCGAGACGTAGTAGACGAAACCAGACGTGTTGGTCAGCACGGCCGGCAAACGTTCGTCATCTGTCGTTGGCGTGGCCAGACGAATAAAGTTGAGACCGGCCGCCTGCGCCGGAATACACAGCTCGTCATCCTCTTCGGGTGGCAGGTCCACGACGATCAGCCCGTCTATCCCGGCCTCTTTCGCTTCGGTCAAGAAACGGTCGACGCCGCGCGAATAGATCGGGTTATAATAGCCCATCAGCACGATCGGCGTCTCATCTCCGGTGGCCCGCAGTTCGCGCGCGATGTTGAGGGTTTTCTCAAGCGTCATGCCCTGTGCCAGCGCCCGCTGACCGGCGAGCTGGATCGTGCCGCCATCGGCCATAGGATCGGTGAAGGGCAAGCCGAGTTCGATGACATCGACACCCGCACCAGGCAAGCCCAGCACGATGTCGCGAGACACCTCATACGAGGGATCGCCCGCCATGACATAGGACACAAAGGCCTTGCGATTTTCCGAGCGGAGTTGCGCGAATTTGGCGTCGATGCGTGTCATGGTCAGTCCCCGTAGAGTTGCGCGTTTGGGTGTGCGGCAAAGGGGGCGGGAAATCAAGGCCCCCTGCCTTGCTCTGTAGGCAGAAGCGGCGTAACACGCGCCATCGCCAAGAGGAGAGCCGCCATGGGTTTTAAGATGGGTATCGTGGGTTTGCCAAACGTGGGCAAATCGACCTTGTTTAACGCGCTGACCCGGACAGCTGCGGCGCAAGCGGCAAACTTTCCGTTTTGCACGATTGAACCCAATGTCGGTGATGTCGCGGTGCCTGATGCGCGGCTGGACAAACTGGCCGGGATCGCAGCCTCCAAGCAGATCATCCCCACGCGCATGACGTTTGTGGACATTGCGGGGCTCGTCAAAGGCGCGGCTCAGGGCGAAGGCCTTGGCAATCAGTTCCTTGCCAATATCCGCGAGACCGATGCGATCGCCCACGTGCTGCGCTGTTTTGAGGATGGCGATGTGACCCACGTGGAAGGCCGCGTTGATCCTGTGGCGGATGCAGATGTGATCGAAACCGAGCTGATGCTCGCCGATCTTGAGAGCCTTGAGAAACGTCTTCAAGGCATCGTGCGCAAAGTGCGTGGTGGCGATAAAGAGGCTGTGCAGCAGGAACGGCTTATGAAGATGGCCGTTGAAGCACTCGAAGACGGCAAACCCGCCCGCACGGTTGAGGTAGATGAAGAAGACTCCAAAGCCTGGAAAATGCTGCAGCTTTTGACCTCCAAGCCCGTACTTTACGTCTGCAACGTTGATGAAGGCTCCTCTGCCACGGGCAACGCGTTTTCAGCTAAGGTCGCCGACATGGCTGCGGCGCAAGGCAATGCCCACGTCGTTATCTCTGCCCAGATCGAAGAAGAAATCTCGCAATTGAGCGACGAGGACGCGGCCATGTTTCTCGAAGAGATGGGACTGGAAGAGGCGGGCCTCGACCGGCTCATCCGCGCGGGCTACGAGCTGTTATCTTTACAGACCTATTTCACTGTCGGCCCCAAAGAGGCACGCGCCTGGACGATCAAAGAAGGCACGCTTGCCCCACAGGCGGCAGGCGTCATCCACGGCGATTTTGAACGCGGGTTTATCCGGGCCGAGACTATTGCCTATGACGATTATGTTGCTCTTGGCGGTGAAGGGCCTGCGAAAGAGGCCGGCAAAATGCGGGCTGAGGGGAAGAGCTACCTCGTCAAAGACGGCGACGTGATGCACTTTTTGTTCAACACCTGAATTTTTCTTGCCTCCGGCGGAGGTATTTTGGGCAAGATGAGATTTGCGGACGAAATCCCGCTGCCATTTAAGTTCGCGCAGCGAGGGCCAGATCGGCTTCAAAATCGGCGAGCGCCTCCGCTTGAGCCCCGGCATTCGGCAAGCGCAGGATGTAGCTGGGGTGCAAGGTGATCAAGGTCGGTATGGCGCCGATACCTGTTTCGAACGTTCCGCGTCGTTTCAGCAGGCGTTGTCTCTCTCCTGTGAGCGCCTCGGCTGCGGTGCCGCCCATGGCGACGATCAGATCGGGTTTGATCACATTCACTTCGGATCGCAGCCAGAATTTGCAGTGCTCGATCTCGGACGTATTCGGGTTCTGGTGGAGGCGCCGCTTGCCCTGGGGTTTGAATTTGAAGTGTTTGACCGCGTTGGTGACATAGGCTTGCGTCCGATCTAGCCCGGCCTTGTGTGCTGCGGCCTCAAACACCTTCCCTGCAGGGCCGACAAAGGGCCGCCCTGCCAAGTCCTCGGCATCGCCGGGTTGTTCGCCTACAATCATCAGCCGCGCGGTTATGGGACCTTCGCCCACCACGGCTTGTGTTGCATTGCAATGCAGCGGACAGCGCGCGCAGGCGCGGATGTCCCGCTCTAGCGTCTCGCGATCTGTGACGGGCGCGGATTTGGTGCGAGAGGCGGCATAGCTTTCGGTGATCTTCGCGGCGCGCACCGGGGGCAGCGTGGGCATCGCCTCTTGCATCTGGCGCACGCGCTCTTCAGCTTTGGCCAGCATCTCGGGAATGTGGCGCGTCTCGGGCATGTTTTTCCAGTACTTGCGCGGCATTTCAGACGTCATCGCGCTGATCTTGACCCGCGCGGGGTTGAAGATGTTTTGGTAGTAGGTCGCCCAGAGCTCTTCGGTCGCATCCTCGGGTAAATCTGGTTTTTCCTGACCTGCGCCGATGGTGATCTCCCCCAGTCGAAACGCTGCCGTTGCATGCGGCGTGGCGATCATCCAATCCATGTCGCCAAAGCGGCGGGCAAAGAAGGGGGCCGTGGGTTCCACCGTGAAATGGCTGGGTTCAAACCAGGCCACAAACTGCCGTCTATTGGCGCCCGGAGGCGTAATGTCGCGAAACCGGACGAAGGCTTTCATTTTGTGCTGGCACCGGTGCACATTTTTTTCCAGCTGCCGCAATTTGGCGAGCAACGGATCGCCTCGGTCGGACATCAGCGTTGTGCCGTCCTTAACCTGCCAGAGCAGGGTGTACAGCCAGCCAAACCGCTGCGGATCGCTGTGCCAAACGGCGGAATTGGCAAGGCTTGCAAAGCTTTTGGGCACGCTCAGTGGATCGTTGGGGCCCTCGGGCAAGGGGGTGGCAAACAGATCCTCACCCCGGCCATGATGCCAGACGATATCCTCGGGTGGGATGTGCAAGGCCAGCGCCTGCCGCGCCTTATCACGCCAGGCCTCTGCCGTGCCGATGTAGGGCAGGGTGACGCTGTACATCTAGAACAGCGACAGCTGCTCGGGCGGCGGCGCAAAGCGCGCGCGCAGGCTTTCGGTATCTGTCAACGCGCCGGGCGTCCACCCCGCTGCCGTGATGAAGGCGCCCGCTTTCTTAAGGCTCGCGCCCATTCTCTGGATATCTTCATAGCGCAGCGTCCGGTGCCGCCGGGTCGCGATGATCCGCTGCACCGTTTTCGTCCCAAATCCGGGAACGCGCAGCAGCATCTCGCGCGGTGCTACGTTCACATCCACCGGGAAAAGCGCCCGATTTTCCAGCGCCCAGGCCAACTTGGGGTCAATCTCAAGATCGAGGTTTCCATCCGTGCGTGCAGCGGTGATTTCGCCCACCTCAAATCCGTAAAACCGCAGCAGCCAGTCCGCCTGATAGAGTCTGTGTTCACGCACCAACGGCGGTTTCACCAACGGAAGCTTGGCCGTCGCATCGGGGATGGGCGAAAAAGCTGAGTAATACACCCGCTTGAGGTTGTAGCTGCTGTAGAGCCGCGTCGACTGCCCCAAAATGGTGCTGTCCGTCGCCCCATCGGCGCCCACGATCATCTGCGTTGACTGCCCCGCGGGGGCAAACTTGGGTGGGCGTTTGCCGCTGAATGTTTGGTCCTTGGAGGCTTCTTTTTTCAGCCGTACATCAGCCATCGCTTTGCGGATTGTCGCAGGGTCCTTCTCGGGAGCATAAGTCGTTACACTCGCATCCGTCGGCAACTCCACATTGATCGACAAACGATCAGCATAAAGCCCGGCCTCCTCGATCAATTCAGGGCTCGCGTCAGGGATCGTTTTGAGGTGGATGTAGCCCCGAAAATTATGCTCCTGCCGCAGAGTGCGGGCGATGCGAACCATATCCTCCATCGTCTTGTCCGGACTCTGGATAATGCCCGAAGACAGAAACAACCCCTCAATATAATTGCGCCGATAAAACTCGAGCGTCAGCTGAACGACCTCCTCAGGGCTGAACCGCGCGCGCGGCGTGTTCGATGACACGCGGTTGATGCAATAGGCACAGTCGAAAATGCAGAAATTCGTCATCAGGATCTTGAGCAGGCTAATGCAGCGCCCATCCGGCGCATAAGCATGGCAAATCCCGGACCCTTCGGTTGAGCCCAACCCAGAGCCATCTCGGCTTGATCTGCGCGACGTACCGCTGCTGGCGCAAGAGGCATCGTAGCGGGCGGCATCGCTGAGAATGGCGAGTTTCTGATCAAGGGTCTGGGGCATATGTTCTTGATATGTTCTAAGTCACATCCGGGCAAGAGAAACGTGAGGACAGAGTGTCGCGGCGCTAGGCGAAAACGAACGTTGCAGTTCTTACGCATCTACATCGATCGCCATGACAACGCCGGTGTCGGGGGCGCTCTGAAACCGGATTGTTTCGGCACGCTTAAATTGCAGGCTAGATCACCATTATTTTTCAAACAGAAAGAATGGTCATGGTCGATAGAAATAGGGCCCTGACTGTGCCATCGGTTCGGGTCCGCCAGTCCCTCCAAAAAAAACCAAATCTGGTTGTTCAAAACAAATCAAGGACCGGCACGAAATTTCGCCTTGTTTCTCTCACGAATACGCTGATAGACGGGTCAGCGGAGACGTGGCCGAGTGGTCGAAGGCGCTCCCCTGCTAAGGG
>JAHDDU010000055.1 GCA_020629175.1 Flavimaricola sp.
AGAAGGGCCGGGTCTGTCGTTTGGGATTGATAGACCAATTTTGTGTAGTGGCCGAAGTACATGTCGCGCAGGACGTCGTAGTTTTTGTCGAGGCCCAGGGGGGTCCAGACAAACGCGTCGAATTGCCGGACGAGGAAATCGGTGAGGTAAAAGGCCGAGATTTCGTCTTGGGCGGCGAAGGCTGCGTTGCCTTCGAAGAAGCTGTAGCAATGCGGGCCCGCGATCATCTCGACGCCCAGGCGGTCGCATGTGGATTGTAATTGACCACCTGTGCCGCAGTCAGCGTAGACGACAAGGATTTTATCATAGTCTTTTCGGTGGTTTATGACCGCTTCTTCGACCGCCGGTGTGATCTTTTCAGGGTGGTTGTGATAAATCGCGGGGAGGCATTGCAAGTCCAGATGGGACCAGTTGTTCAGTTCAACCAGGGCGAGGATCTCGCGCGCCAGAGCGCCGCAGGCCAATAGCAGCACGCGGCCTGCGCCGGAGGGGGGCAGGCCATCTTCGGTAAGTGTGTGATCGCTGATTGTCATGGCTTGGTCCGCTTCTGCCAGCGCAGAGCTGCCACGGCGCCGAGTGTGAGGAGAAGGGCGAGGGGGGATAGAGCGCCCGATGGTGCGAGGGCCGCTGTCACAGCGGCGGCAAAGAGCACAACAGAGAGCAGAATAAGAAAGTATTTCAGCGGCATGTCGGGCCTCTTTTTTGTCAAAATGGGGGCTTACCCCGGAAATTGAAAGAGTTTCTGTCTGGCTGCGAGGGCCCTTGATGGCGATGGATGTGAAAGCGCTGCTGTTCCTGCTGTTGTTGACGGTTGTAGGGGCGGCAAAATCGGCGGCGGAGTTCCGTGACTACAGCCTTGTGATGACCGAGGGTGAGGTTATGACGGCAGAAGTCATGAGCAAAACCATCGACCGTGGGCGACACGCGACGGACCGGGATTATGAGCTTTCGTACCGCATTCCTGCTCTGGGTCCTGAGCATGTTGGCTGGGTCGATGTGACACGGGCTGAATGGGTGGCGGCGCAGCGTGGCGATACTTTTGAGTTGTACTACTACGCTGATTGGCCAGCGCGGAGTTTTGCCGATCCTGCAGCGGAAATGACAGAGATCGTGCTGTGGACGATTGGGACGTTTCTGGCCTTTGCCTGCAGTCTGGCGATGGCCGTTGTCGTATGGATGCTGCGGAGCGACATGAAAGAGACGCGGCACGATACCTGGTACAAGCCATGGTATCGCCGCCGGAGCCGACTTGCCACGCTGTTCTTTCGGCGCTAGCTGGGCCAGAGCCGGCTAGCCTGCAGCCATTTGGTTATGCTTGCGGGCGACCATGGTTTTTGCTGTCTCCACGGCGACGGCAGCATCCCGGCAGTAGGCGTCGGCGCCGATGGCTTTGCCGAATTCTTCGTTCAGGGGCGCGCCGCCGACGAGGACGATGTAATCGTCGCGGATGCCCTTTTCCTTCATCGTGTCGATCACGACCTTCATGTAGGGCATGGTTGTCGTCAGAAGGGCGGACATGCCGAGGATGTCGGGGCCTTCGGTCTCGATCGCTTCAAGGTAGTTTTCGACCGGGTTGTTGATACCCAGATCGACGACCTCAAACCCGGCGCCCTCCATCATCATGGAGACGAGATTCTTGCCAATGTCGTGGATGTCGCCCTTGACCGTGCCGATGACCATTTTGCCTACCCGTGGTGCGCCTGTGGCAGCGAGAAGCGGCTTGAGGATGGCCATGCCACCTTTCATCGCGTTGGCGGCGAGGAGCACTTCGGGGACAAAAAGGATCCCGTCGCGGAAGTCGTGGCCGACGATGGTCATGCCGCCTACGAGCGCTTCGGTCAGGATTTTGTAGGGTTCCCAACCGCGTTCCAGCAGGATGTTGACGCCTTCTTCGATCTCTTCTTTGAGACCGTCGTAGAGGTCATCGAACATTTGCGCGACGAGATCTTCGTCGTTGAGTTCGGAGAGGATGATGTCGTCTTCGTCAGCCATGTCTCAAATCCTTGGGCGCGGTGTATTGTCGCGATTAGGCGCTTGAAATCGCAGGAGGTCGCAGCGGATTGCGACATTGATTGATACAGGCGCGACGTGATTGCAAATGAAGAATTTTGTTGTTTTACATGTGGATGTTTCAATTGTTCTTGTTTTGTTCTATTTGTGGAGGATGGATCAGAATCGTGCTATCGGCCGAGCGGCCCAAAGCAATGCAACCAACCGGTTCGAGCGCGTGGTGCGCGAGGCGTTTGATGATGGTTGGGGGCAGGTTGGTGACGCAGGGGTTTTGCGCACCAGCGTGACGGACGAGGTGCCGCGCAAGGTCATCACGCGCAACACATCGCCCGATTTGTCGTTTGATCGCTCGATCAATCCCTATCGTGGGTGTGAGCATGGGTGCATTTACTGCTTTGCCCGGCCTAGCCACGCGTATCTTGGGCTGTCACCGGGGCTGGATTTTGAGACGCAGCTGATCGCGCGGCCTGATGCGCCCGAAGTGTTGCGGCGAGAGCTGGCAGCGCGGCGGTATGTGCCGGATGTCATCGCCATTGGGACGAACACGGACCCGTATCAGCCGGTTGAGGCCGAGCGGCGGATCATGCGGGGCGTGTTGGAAGTGCTCGCCGAGGCGCGGCATCCGGTGGCGATTGTGACCAAGGGGACTTTGATTGAGCGTGATATTGATATCCTGGCGCCGATGGCCGCAGACGGGTTGGTACGTGTCGGCATCTCGGTGACGACGTTGGATGCAAAGGTGAGCCGGGCGATGGAACCGCGCGTGCCGTCACCGGAGCGGCGGATTGCGACGATTGCAAGATTGTCGGACGCGGGCATACCGGTGCGCGTGATGGTGTCTCCCGTGGTGCCTGCGCTGACCGATCATGAGTTGGAGGCGATTTTGGAGCGGGCGGCGGATGCGGGGGCTGTGGCAGCGTCTTCTATCGTGTTGCGGTTGCCGCGGGAGGTGGCGGTGCTGTTTCGTGAGTGGGTGGAGGCACGTTTTCCCGATCGTGCAGCGCGGATCATGGGCCGGGTGCGTGAGCTGCACGGGGGTAAGGATTATGACCCTGAATTTGGCACCCGTATGCGCGGGCAGGGTCAGTGGGCAGAGCTGTTGCAGCAGCGGTTCAAGGCGGCGTGTACGCGCTACGGGCTGGCCGACCACTTGCCGCCGCTGCGCAAGGATTTGTTTCGACGGCCCGAGGTAAATGGTCAGGGGGAGTTGTTTTGAGGGTGTGCATTTTGGCAAATTGATGCATAATTTTCCCGATATTCTAAGAATTTTTTTTATTTTTGTTTTAAGGGGGGAGAATGAAATTCTCGCATTCTGTTGCTCGCGTTGCTGTTTGGAACCTTGGTCTTTTTCGTCCTGCGACCGATACGCAAAAGACAGGTCACGTCGAGGGATTGTCGTATCTCGACGCCGAAGTTGTCTGCTTGGTCGAGGTCAATCCACTAAGCTACATTTTTGAGATACGTGACGGTCTGGCCGCAAAGGGACTTGATTATGACGTCACAATACTTGAGCAGCCAAAGAGCCATTTGAACATCGGGTTCTTGCATAAAGCGGGTGTGCAGGTTGATGGCGCGCGACTTCTGGACGGGTCGCAAGGGGATTATGCCAATGGCCGTTTGGCGGTTGCTTCGGATATCACGATTGGAGAGCTATCTGCGCATCTCATTGGAGTACATCTGAAATCCGGCCGGGATGCCGGGGCGCAGCGCACCCGCGATACACAGTGCAAATGGCTCGGCGATTACATTACGGCTCAGAAAAATGCGATAGGCGGAACGGCCCGAACGATTTTGCTCATGGGGGATTTCAATATGATCCCCGGGCAGGATGTCTCGAATTTTCACCTGCTTGGCGGCGATGACGTTATGGATTTTCTCAGCTGTTGGGATTTGCAGGATCGGTTTTCTCATATCCTCGAGGGTGGCCCTGCAAATTTGCTTGACGGTTTTGCGATCAGTCGCACGCCGATCAAGCGCCGCCCTTATATTCGCGGGTCTTTGCGGCTGTTTCCAATGCATTGGACGATGGATATGGGGCGCGAGCGGTTCCGTGAAGATGTCTCGGATCATTTGCCGTTTATTGCCAGCTTCCGGATTACAGACGTTTAGCGCCTAACCTCGCCCGCGCCGTCTTCCCCTACGTGCGGCCGGGCCTGCGCCGTCAGTGCCGTCGCTGGGGGAGGAGAAGCCGCCCAAGGTCTCTGTGATCAGTTCGTGCGTGGGGGCGTCGGCTTTGGGGCGGGTCTCCAGCGCCTCGCGCATGCGACGCAGATGCTCGGGCTGGGTGCCGCAGCAGCCGCCGATGATCCGCGCACCTGCGTCACGGGCGAGGACGGCGTATTCGGCCATCAGCTCGGGCGTGCCATCGTAGTGGATGTGCCCGTCGACGTATTTTGGAATGCCAGCGTTGCCCTTGGCGATGATCGGGGCGGTGGGGCCGGCTTTGGAAAAGCCCAGCGTTGTGCGCAACAGGTCGGACGCGCCGACGCCGCAGTTGGCCCCGAAGGCGATGGGTTTATGGTCCAGCCGGGCGACCATTTTGACCATTTCCGTTGAGGTCAGGCCCATCATGGTGCGGCCTGCGGTGTCAAAGCTCATGGTGCCGCACCACGGCATATCGGCCATCGCGAAGGCCTCGGCCGCGGCGCGAAATTCTTCGGCGGCCGAGATGGTTTCGACCCAGAGGACATCAGCACCGCCTGCCTTCAGCCCTTCGGCCTGTTCGTGGAACATCTCAACAGCAATGGCATGAGTCAGGCTGCCCATGGGGGCCATGATCTCGCCCGTGGGGCCGACAGAGCCGGCTACGATGACGGTACGGCCCGAGGCGTCCGCAACGTCGCGTCCGATTTGGGCGCCAAGCTTGTTGAGCTCGTGCACGCGGGACTGCGCGTCGTGCAGCTTGAGCCGCGAGGCGTTGCCGCCGAAGGTGTTGGTCAAAAACAGGTCCGAGCCTGCGTCAACGGCCCCTTTGTAGAGCGCTGTGATCCTGTCGGGGTGGTCTGCGTTCCAGAGCTCCGGCGCGTCCCCGGACATCAGCCCCATGTTGAACAGTGTGGTTCCTGTCGCGCCATCGGCGAGGAGCCAATCGCGTTCGGAAAGAAGGGTGTCGAGGGGCGATGAGGGCATGGTGCGACCTATGATATTGGTCGTTTGGCCATGCCCAAAGCAGGCTGCAGATGCAAGCGCAGCCTGTTCATAATCGTTATGAGGTCTGCTTGATCAGAGCTCGTTCATCAGCTGGGATTTCGCTTCGGCCAGAAGCTCGACCATTTTGGCGCGGATCGTGGCTTCGTCCGCCTTGCCGCCCAAATCGCCGGAGACCTTGCGGTAGACGTCTTCGTCGCCTGCCTCTTCAAAATCGGCTTTGATCACCTCTTTGGCGTAAGCGTCTGCATCATCGCCGGATTTGCCAAGGAGGTCAGCCGCCCAAAGACCCAAAAGCTTGTTGCGGCGGGCTTCGGCCTTGAACTGCATTTCTGCGTCGTGGGCGAATTTATTTTCAAACGCGTTTTCGCGGTCATCAAAGCTGGCCATGGGTGAAGTCCTTTGGGTTGTCTTAATTCATTGCTCCGCCTTGATATGACCCCCAGATGGCTTGCCCGCAAGAGGGGCTTGCCTTATGACGCGCGACATGGGGATGGTTGATCACGGGCAGGGGGCCCGCCTGTTCCCGATCAGGAGAGCCGATGGCACGTCGCAAGAAGGTTTACGAAGGTAAAGCCAAAGTCCTGTACGAAGGCCCGGAACCCGGCACATTGGTGCAATATTTCAAAGATGACGCCACCGCTGGCAACGGCGAGAAGAAAGATGTCATTGACGGAAAAGGCGTGCTGAACAACCGGCTGAGCGAATTTTTCATGACTGGACTTCAGGCGATTGGCGTGCCGACGCATTTCATCAAACGTCTGAATATGCGCGAGCAGTTGATCCGGCAGGTCGAGATTATCCCGCTTGAGGTGATCGTCCGCAACTTTGCCGCCGGGTCCATGGCCAAACGCCTGGGGCTGGAAGAGGGGACGCCGCTGCCGCGCCCCATCGTGGAATTCAGCTATAAGGATGACAGCCTTGGTGATCCGCTGGTGCCCGAGGAATATATCATTGCTTTTGGCTGGGCCGCGCAACAGGATCTGGATGACATCGTCGCTATGGCGCTGCGGGTGAACGACTTCATGTCGGGCGTCATGCATGGCGTGGGGATCAAGCTGGTCGATTTTAAGATTGAGATTGGGCGCGTGTGGGAGAATGACTATCCCCGCCTTGTGGTCGCTGATGAGATCAGCCCCGACAGTTGCCGCCTGTGGGACATTGAGACGGGGCAAAAGCTGGATAAGGATGTGTTCCGGCGCGATCTGGGATCGCTGGCAGATGCCTATACCGAAGTGGCGCGCAGGCTCGGCGTTTTGCCGTCTAACGTGACACATGCGCCCAAGCCGACGCTGATTAATTGACGACCGACAAAGACAGAGGGGGAGCCTCACCCATGAAGGCCCGTGTGCATGTGATGCTGAAGACCGGTGTTTTGGACCCACAGGGCGAGGCGGTGCGCCATTCGCTTGGAGCGATGGGGTTTGAGGGGGTCGGCGCGGTGCGCCAAGGCAAGATCATTGAGCTTGATCTGGCAGATGGCACGACAGAAGCAACCGTTGCCGAGATGTGCGAGAAGCTCCTCGCCAATACAGTGATCGAGAGTTACCAGATAGAGATGGTGGCGTGATGAAGGCGGCTGTCATCGTCTTTCCCGGATCGAACTGTGATCGCGACATGGCCGTGGCTTTGCGCGCGGCCGGGGCGGATGTGCAGATGGTCTGGCACAAGGATGCCGGATTGCCGGATGGCGTTGATCTGGTCGCTGTGCCTGGGGGCTTTAGCTTTGGCGATTACCTGCGCTGCGGTGCGATTGCCGCGCAAAGCCCGGTCTGTCAGGCTGTGGTCGCGCATGTTGAGCGGGGCGGCTATGCGCTTGGCGTCTGCAACGGGTTTCAGGTGTTGACCGAGACCGGCCTTTTGCCCGGAGCGTTGATGCGCAATGCAGGCTTGAAGTTTGTGTGTAAAACGCAAGGGCTGCGGGTTGAGACGAGCGCCTCCGACTTTACGGCAGGCTACAACGCGGGTGATGTCGTGCAATTCCCGATTGCGCACCACGATGGCAATTACTTTGCCGATGCCGAGGTTTTGGCGGCCCTGCGCGATCAGGATCGGATCGCCTTCAGCTATGATGGCAATCCCAACGGCAGTCAGGCGGATATTGCGGGCATCCTGTCGGAAAACCGGCGCGTGCTGGGAATGATGCCGCACCCGGAGCGGGCGGTGGATACGGCACATGGCGGCACGGACGGGCAGGCGATGTTTCGTGGGCTTGTTGGGATGTTGGCCAACGCCTGAGCTGACATAAGCGAAGGGCTGCTCGCCCCAGAGGCGTGTTCTTGCAGGCCGGGGCTGCGGCCTTTAGTTTGGCTCTATGGTGGTCCGCAACACAGACAAGCCGAGCATTTGGCAACGCGCATGGCGCACACGCGTGGCGCTTGTGGCGTTCGTGATGGCGGCCATTGGGGTGATTTACGTCACCAACCAGTTCCTGACAGCGCGGTTCACAGAAACGACCCGTAACCGGGCTGAGGTGCGGCTGACGCTCTACGTCGGCAACCTGATCAGCGAGTTGCAGCGCAATTCCATTGTGCCACAGCTGTTGGCGCGGGATCCTGAACTTATTCGCGCGCTGTCGGGCAATGATTACACCAGCTCTACCCAGCGGCTTTTGTCCTTTGTGGATGAGATCGGGGCGGCATCGCTGATGCTCTACGATTTGGATGGCCGTGTCGTGGCGGCGACGGATCGCAATCGCCTGGGCGAAACGCATCGCAGCGATCGGTATTTTGTCGATGCGCTACGCTCGAATGATACGGTCTTTACGACGATTGAACGGGATACAGCGGGCTTTGAGTTTATTTATTCACGCCGGATAGAAGAACAAGGCAGCACGGTTGGCGTCATCTCGGTCGAGGTGGATTTGCAAAAGCTGGAGCGCAGCTGGGCCAGCACGCTGGATGCCGTGCTGGTGACCAACAGCGAAGGGCAGATTGTGCTGGCCAGCGAGCCGCGCTGGCGTGGGCAGGTGGAGGATGACGCCTTGGCCCTACAGTCCGCGCCCTCCGCTATCGCACGGGCGCTGCGGGCCACCACCGACTGGACCACGCTCTCGCCCGATGCCTACTTGGGCGGCGAGGCTGTGTTTCGGCGTGAGTTGCGGGTGCCATTCCGCGGCTGGCGGATCGTCAGCTTTACGCCCTACACCAGCGTGCGCGAGCGGGTGAACGGCGTTTTGGCGCTCGAGATTATGGGATTCGCCATCCTTCTGGCCGGCGCGTTTTGGCTCAGTTCGCGCAAAACGGCTTCCAAAGCGCTTTTCTTTCAGCGCGAGTCGGCGGAGCTTCGCGCGTTGAACCTGCGCTTGCAGCAGGAAATCGCCGAGCGTGAGAAGGTCGAAAAGACGCTCGAAGTGGCCGAGCAGAGCCTTGCGCAGTCGTCCAAACTGGCGGTGCTGGGCGAGATGTCGGCGGCGGTGAGCCACGAGTTGAACCAGCCTCTGGCCGCGATGAAAACCTACCTCGCAGGCGCGCGCCTGTTGCTGACCCGCAAACGGCCGGATGAGGCGCTGTCGTCGTTCCAGCGGATCGACGATTTGATCGACCGCATGGGGGCGATCACGCGGCAATTGAAGTCCTACGCCCGCAAAGGGGCGGACGCCTTTGAGCCTGTAGACGCAAGGGCCTGCGTCTCTGCGGCCTTGTCGATGATGGAACCGCAGCTCAAGACCCGGCACGTCGAAATCACCCGGATATTGCCCGCCGATCCGGTGATGATTTTTGGTGATCAGCTGCGCCTTGAACAGGTGATCATTAACTTGCTGCGGAACGCGCTGGATGCGACCAAGACATCGCAGACCCCGGCGATTGACATCATCCTTGCCGCAGGCGATCAGGTCGTGCTCACCGTGCGCGACAATGGCGAGGGGATTGATGACCTCGACGCGTTGTTTGAGCCGTTTTACACCACCAAGCAGCCGGGAGACGGGGTTGGCCTCGGGCTTGCTATTTCATCTGGGATCATCAACGACTTGGGTGGACGCCTGACAGCCCGGAACGGGCGCGGGGGTGGCGCGGTATTTGAAGTGAAGCTGCCGGTGATGGAAGAAAAAGTTGCCGCAGAATAGGAGAGAGCCATGAGTAAGTCGATGAAAGTCGCGATTGTGGACGACGAAAAAGACATGCGGCAGTCGATCAGCCAATGGCTGGCCCTGTCGGGGTTTGACACCGAAACCTATGCCAGCGCCGAAGACGCGCTCAAAGGTTTGCACCCCGATTTTGCCGGTATTGTTGTCAGCGACATTAAGATGCCGGGCATGGATGGGATGCAATTGCTCAAGCGGTTGCGGTCAGTCGATAGCACGCTGCCGGTGATCATGATCACAGGTCACGGCGATGTGCCGATGGCGGTTGAGGCAATGCGGATTGGTGCGTTTGATTTTCTGGAAAAGCCGTTCAACCCGGACAAAATGACTGATCTGGCCAAGAAGGCGAGCAACGCCCGGCGTCTGACGCTCGATAACCGGGCGCTGCGGCGGGAGCTGTCGGATGGCTCGGCGCTGATGAAAAAGCTAATCGGCTCCAGCCCGGTGATGGAGCGGCTGAAAGAAGACATCCTCGATCTGGGGCAGGCCGATGGGCATGTGTTGATCGAAGGTGAGACAGGCACCGGCAAAACACTGGTGGCGCATGCGCTACATGCTGTTGGCGCGCGCGCCTCCAAGAAGTTCGTTTTGCTCAGCTGCTCGGCCTATTCCGAGGATCAACTGGCGCAAAAGCTCTTTGGCCCGGTCGGAGAGGATGACAGCTTGCCCGCCGTCGAAGAGGCACGGGGCGGAACACTCGTGCTTGAGGATATCGAGGCGTTGAGCTCGGCCATGCAGGCACGGCTGCTCACAGTGATCAACGATCAGGGCAATCCGGCCGAGACGCGGATCGTGGCGATCTGTAATCTGCAGGATGAAGGCAAGACATGTGAAAGCGTCCTGCGGCCCGATCTGTTCTACCGATTGGCCGCGCTGCGGATCACCGTGCCGCCGTTGCGCCAGCGCGGCGAAGACATCCTGATGCTCTTTTCGCGCCTGTCCGAGCAATATGCTGATGAATACGGCTGTGATGCGCCTGAGGTGTCGGCGCAAGAGGCGGCGCAATTGCTGCAGGCCCCTTGGCCCGGCAATGTTCGACAGCTGATCAACGTGGCCGAGCGTGCAGTTTTGCAGAACCGCCGTGGGACGGGGACGATTGCCTCGCTTTTGATGGCCGATGACACGGACGATCAGATCCAGATGGCGATGACGACAGAAGGCAAGCCGCTCAAGGAATTCGTCGAAGCCTTTGAACGCATGCTCATCGACAATACGATGCGCCGTCACAAGGGCAGCATCGTCAGTGTGATGGACGAGCTGTGCCTACCGCGCCGGACTTTGAACGAGAAGATGGCGAAATACGGACTGCAACGGTCTGATTATCTGGGCTAAGCTTCATGACGTGCGCCGGGCCCGATTTGGCCCGGTGCGTTCATGAGGGGACGATTATGCTCACGATTTTTGGTCCGCGCGTCGGGTTGGCGGAATGCCTTGGCGATGGGTGCTATGATACATTGGCCCTCTTTGCTGTGGGCTATGTTGTGGCGGCAATCTTGTTTGTCGCCGTATTCATATTTCTGGCCCGGCGGTATTTCCCGCGCCATTGGATATTGATAGCGCTGGGCCTCGTCGTCGTTGTCATCTTGTTCCAAACGACATTCTTGTTAGGTGTTTGATCGGGAGGGTGTTCGGGGGCAAAATTCCATTTTGAGAAGTTTGCCATTGTAACATCTGCATGTCGTCCCTTATGTATTGAGAAGGGGCGGTTTTCGAACCAATCGTTCCCCACAGGTTTTCTGCCTGATTGGCGCAAAGGGTAAACTCCCTGGCCGGTTTTGCAGACTAAAGGGTCCGCGAGGATCAAAGGATAGCCCCGCATCGCGCACCCACATGCGCCGAAGACGGGTCTTGGAACGGGCGCAGGCACTGCCATGCGTCGGAGAAGAACCGCGATGAAACGCGCGAGACTAGACGGCAGAGGAGCAGTGGCCCTGAGGGGCCTCGCACCCGGCCACGCGCGCATCGCCATTTTTGGACATCTACTGCGGACTTTGGCCCCCCCGGGGGAGGGTTTCGCACGTGGATGCAATAGGAAAACATGGCTAAGAAAATGCTTATCGATGCCACCCACGCGGAAGAAACCCGCGTTGTGGTGGTCGACGGAAACAAGGTCGAGGAGTTCGACTTTGAGGCGGCTGCCCGCCGCCAGCTAGCGGGCAATATCTATTTGGCAAAAGTGACGCGGGTGGAGCCTTCGCTCCAGGCCGCCTTTGTGGACTATGGCGGCAACCGTCATGGCTTCCTCGCGTTTTCAGAGATCCACCCCGATTACTACCAAATCCCGGTGGCGGACCGCGAAGCGCTGATGGCTGAAGAAAAGGCCTATGCCGAACAGCAGGCAGCTGAGGCCGAGGCAGAAGAAGAAAAGCCCAAGCGTCGGACACGATCGCGCAAGCGGACAAAAGCTGCAGATACCGCTGCCGACGCTGTCGCAACGCAGGAGGTTTCCGGCCTCGATGTTATTGATCTGGGCGAGGACGCGGCAGAAGCTGACCCCGTAGTCGACGATGAGGTCCCCGCTGCTGAAGATGCGCCAACCGCTGACGCCGCTGATGAAGTCAACGCGACCGACGAGGCATCGGATGACGCGGAAGAGGCTGACGCCTCCTCTGATGATGATGACGAGGCGGACAACAACGACACCTCCGCGAAGAACCTTAGCGAAAAAGACGAGACCATCGAGTCCGTCGCCGAGGAGGACGACCGCGAAGAGGTGCGCCCTGTCCGCAAGCCACGGCCCAAGCGGTACAAAATTCAGGAAGTGATCAAGGTCCGCCAGATCATGCTGGTGCAGGTCGTCAAGGAAGAGCGGGGCAACAAGGGTGCCGCGCTGACAACCTACCTCTCGCTTGCGGGGCGGTACTGCGTGCTGATGCCCAACACGGCGCGTGGCGGCGGCATTAGCCGCAAGATCACCAACGCCGCTGACCGCAAAAAGCTCAAGACCATCGCTGCCGAGATCGAAGTGCCCGATGGCGCGGGCCTGATCATCCGCACCGCGGGATCGCAGCGCACCCGTGCCGAGATCAAGCGGGATTACGAATACCTGCAGCGCATGTGGGAACAGATCCGCGAGCTGACGCTGAAATCCATAGCTCCTGCGCGGATTTACGAAGAGGGCGATCTGATCAAACGCTCCATCCGAGATCTCTATTCCAAAGAGATCGACGAGGTGATCGTTGAAGGCCCCGAAGGCTACCGGACGGCCAAGGACTTCATGAAGATGATCATGCCGTCCCACGCCAAGAACGTGAAACCTTACGCCGAAAGCCTGCCGCTCTTTGCGCGCTATCAGGTGGAGGGGTATCTGGCCGCGATGTTCAATCCCACGGTGCAACTGCCCTCGGGCGGCTACATCGTGATCGGCATCACTGAGGCGCTGGTCGCCATTGACGTGAACTCAGGCAGGGCGACGAAAGAAGGCTCGATTGAGCAGACCGCGCTCAAGACGAACCTTGAGGCCGCCGAAGAGGTCGCCCGTCAATTGCGTCTGCGCGACCTGGCCGGACTGATCGTCATCGACTTTATCGACATGGATGAGCGCAAGAACAACGCCGCCGTCGAAAAACGCTTTAAGGATAAGCTCAAGACAGATCGCGCCCGCATTCAGGTGGGCCGGATCAGCGGCTTTGGCCTGATGGAAATGAGCCGTCAGCGTCTGCGCCCCGGCATGCTCGAGGCAACGACACAACTCTGTTCGCATTGCCACGGTACGGGCCTGTTGCGCTCGGACGACAACGTGGCCCTTGGTATCCTGCGCCAGCTTGAGGAAGAGGGCGTGCGCGGTCGTACCAAGGAGGTGCTGGTCAAGGTGCCCTATGGCATCATGAACTTCCTGATGAACCACAAGCGCGAGCATGTGGCGCAAATTGAAATGCGCTATGGCATGGCCGTCCGGGTCGAGGGCGATCCTTCGCTCGTCTCGCCGGATTTCGCGCTGGAGAAGTTCAAGACAGCGACACGCGCCATTCCCGATGGCGTCGTCGAAATTGTCACAGCCGAGGCGATGATGGCCGAGGATGGCCCTGATCCTGAGGTGCCCGAAGACGAGATCGAAGACGAGGACGTAAGCGTAGAGGGCGAGGATAAGCCCAAAAAGCGCCGCCGTCGTCGGCGTCGTCGTCGCGGTGGCGGCGGGGGCGAGGCCCAGCAGGCCGACGCGGGTGCTGAGACCGAAGAGCAAAGCGATGACGCGCCGGCCGAGGAAGATTCAACCGACGAAGCCCCCGAGGCTGAAGCGGAGGAGAAGCCCAAGCGGAAGCGCACTCGTTCGCGTCGCAAGCCCAAAGAGGACGAGGCGGCAACCGCGGCTGAAACACCTGCAGAGCCTGAAAGTGCCGAGGAGACATCCGCAGCCGAGCCAGAAGCTGAAGAGAAGCCAAAGCCCAAACGCCGCAGCCGTGCCAAGAAAAAGGTCGAGGAAGAGGCTGCCCCGGCAGAGGGGTCTGAGACACCGGTAGACGCTGAGGCTGCCGAGCCTGAGGCCGAAGAGAAGCCGAAGCCCAAGCGCCGCAGTCGGGCGAAAAAGAAAACCGAGGATGAAGCCCCCGCCGCTGTTGCAGAGGAGCCAGTCGCTGCTGAGGCTGTCACAGCCGAGCCGGTTCCAGAGGCAGCACCGTCGCCCGCGCCAGAACCCGCAGCCGAGGAAAAGGACAAGCCTAAGCGCAAAGGCTGGTGGAACCTCGGTCGCTGATCAGCGCCAAAAAAACACTCAAACGCCCGGCCTCGCGCCGGGCGTTTTGCGTCAGGCCCCGCGCCGGATCACGTAGGTCTGCGCCGAGCCGTCGTCTGTCTGGCTGACCAACGTGTGCCCCGCCTCAGTACAGAAATGCGGGATGTCGACCACAGCGATGGCGTCATCGGCCAGCAGTGTCAGCGTCGCCCCCTGAGGCATTTCCATCAGCAGCTTGCGTGCTTTCAAAACGGGCAGGGGGCACAGCAGCCCGCGGGCATCATAGCTCCGGTCGCTCATCGCGGAATGTCGAAGTCAGGGCTCTCAAGGTGAAAGCCTTCAAACTGAAACCCGGGGCTGACGGTGCAACCCACCAAGGCCCAGCCGTGTGCCGCATGGGCCGCCTGATAGTGACCTGTCTCAACAATCAATTGTGGGAACTGCCCTGCCAGCAGGTCTGGCCCCAACAGGTCATCCGTTGCTGGCCCGTCCGCACTCGGACTCCGGCTCAGGATCAGTGGGCTGCCCGCATACCAATGCCAGATCTCGGTCGCGTCAACGGTATGCCAACGGCTCCGCTCCCCCTCGCGCAACAGGAAGTAGATGCACGTCCCCACAGGCCGTCCATCATTGTCCGCAACCCA
>JAHDDU010000014.1:0-54400 GCA_020629175.1 Flavimaricola sp.
GGAGGATTTGCTGGCTGGGGTGGTAGGATTCGAACCTACGACCTGCGGTACCAAAAACCGTTGCGCTACCACTGCGCCACACCCCATCAGCGAGCGCGGTGATACGCCGGAACGGGGGGGCGATCAAGCCCTGCGATTGGAAATTTTCGCTATTCGGTCTGTGCTTTGGCATCCAGCAGGTCTTCGCCGTGCAACGCATCCCGCTCGGCATCAATAATCCGCTCGAGCGCGGTCTCGGTTTCGGCTCGAACGGCTTCAATCGTAGTGGGCTCGACCGTGGGTGTCGGTACAGATTCGCGGGCCTCGGGGCTGTCCATCCGAATGCGATAGGTGGTGTCAGGCAGTTCGATCCCCGCGGCCTCAATCGCCAGCTTCACCTGCCGCAGCGCCTCGCCCTTGGCGCGCACGGTTGACGTCTCATGCTGGTTGATCCAGCCGGTCACTTTGATCTGCACGCCACCCTCGGTGATCCCGTCGATCCACGATAGGGCAGGCGGTTGTTTTAGGACAAACGGCAAGCCTTGCATCGTCTCTTCAGAAAGCGTGCGCGCTTTGCCGATATCTGCCTCCGGATCCACACCGATGGTAAATTTGATCCGCCGCTCATCGTTCTGGCTGTAGTTAACAATCCGGCTTTTGAAAACAGTCGCATTCGGGATGCGAATGTGGTTGCCGTCAAAGCTTAAGAGGATTGTTGCGCGGCCCGTCAGGCGGATCACCTTGCCCTCATCGCCGTTGATTTCGACCACGTCGTTGGGCCGAAACGGCTGACGGATGGAAAGGAGGATTGAGGCGATGTAATTCTCCACCGTGTCACGCACGGCAAAACCAACAGCCAGTCCGGCGATCCCCGCTGCACCCAGAATGGTGCTGAGAAGCGCTGTCGCACTCAACACATCAAGAGCCACCACAAGGCCCGCGATCACAAAGGCGATCATCACCAATTGCTGGTACAGATTGGCGATGAACCGATTGGGCGCAATCGCGTCCCATGGCTTGCGCCAGCTTGACAAAAGATAGCCCAGAAAGACGATCAGCGCGAAAACCGCCAGCGCGATCAGAAACAGCGGCAGCCGGGCTTGTAGCTGCTCCATCCGCGCCTCAAACCGCTCCATCGCGGGGTTCAGCTGGTCAGAGATATCGCTCGTTTCCACCACCTGGTTCTGGATCGCGATCACCCCTTCGACCCGCGCTGCCAAAGCGCCGAGAGAGGCCGCATCCGCCGCCGAAGAGACCGTGCCGCGCAGGCTGACGATGCCTTCGTTGACTGTCACTGTCACATCATCATAGCCGCCCAACGCCCCTAGGATCTCCCGCAGTCGCACCGCAATGTCTGCATCCAGCGCATCCGTCGCCTCAAGCGAGATCGGCCCCGTCAGCTCGCCCGTCTCTTGCGCATCGGCAGGGATGGCGAACAAGAGAGACAGGCAAAGGATAAGGCGGGCGAGGAAGGTCATAATGGTCCGTCAGTCAAAATCTTCGGGCCAGCTTATGCGGAGGGGGTGCCATCACCAAGGGGGCAAATGCAGCACCTTGTATGCATGGCTTGTGTATCGGATGTGCATCGATTGTGTATCAGGTTTTCAGCGGGTTCGCCTTGGCCACAGCGTCAAACGCCATCAGCGTCTTGATCAGGTCGTCCATTTGATCCAGCGGGATCATATTTGGCCCGTCTGAGGGGGCAGTGTCCGGGTTTTCATGGGTCTCGATAAAGACGCCCGCCACGCCCAAAGACACCGCCGCCCGCGCCATCACAGGCGCAAATTCGCGTTGCCCGCCAGAGGACCCGCCCATGCCGCCCGGCTGTTGGACAGAATGCGTGGCGTCCATGATCACGGGGTAGCCCGTGGCGGCCATCTGCGGCAGCGCGCGCATATCGGCGACCAGCGTGTTGTAACCAAACGATGTGCCGCGCTCGGTCAGCAGAATGTTGCGATTGCCCGTGCTTTCGACCTTTTCTACCACGCGGGCCATATCCCACGGGGCCAGAAACTGCCCCTTCTTGATGTTGACCACGGCGCCCGTCTCACCGGCCGCAATCAGGAGGTCTGTCTGGCGGCAAAGGAATGCAGGAATTTGAATGATATCAACAACGTCCGCGGCGATCTTGCACTGCTCGGGGCTGTGAATGTCCGTCAGGATAGGGCAGCCCAACTCAGCTTTGACGGCAGCCAAAGCCTCAAGCCCCGCCTCGATCCCCATGCCGCGTTTGCCGCTCAGCGAGGTGCGGTTGGCTTTGTCATAGCTGGCCTTGAACACATAGGACGCTCCATGAGCGGCACAGACCGTTGCCATTTGACGTGCGATCATCAACGCATGGTCGGTACTTTCCAATTGGCAAGGACCGGCAATAACCGTGAGTTTTCCGGTGTTTGACGCTGTGATCGGCCCGATGGTGACACTGTGCATTCTGCGCATCCTTCGTGTGAGGTTTGTCCCGCCATACCCCATCGGGCAGGCGGGGCAAAGTCACGAGGCGACTTGTTCGCGCAGGATCGACGCGGTGAGCGAAATCATCAGATACACCCCAGCAAAGATCAGGAAGGCCAGGATCGTGTTCTCAAACGCTTTGGGATAGGTCGGCTCATCAGGGGCGATGGGTGCCACGCCGAGCGAGAGGTAGCGGACCTGACGGTTCGCCTCAATCCGCGCGCTTTCCATCTGTTGTAGCGCTTGCTGCACCAGAACCGTCTGAAACGCATAGTTTTCTTCGGCCAGTCGCAGCTCGGTGTTGTTGGCAGCAAGAGATCCGCCGCCGTTAGTGCTTGACGTCATCTCCTGCCGCAGTTGAGCGATTAGCGTGTCGATGCTCTCGATCTGACTGCGCAGCGCGTTGACCTGCGCCTCATTGGGCCGGGCCACGTTCAGCCGCTGCGCGAGCGATACCTGCAGCTCTTGCCGCTGGCTCTCAAGCGCCGAGATTTGCTGGATGCGGGCAGAGGTCTCGCCTGCGGGATCAATCTGTTGCACCTGTTCCTGAATGGCCAGGAGGGAGGCCAAAGCATCCGAGCGCCGCTGCTCGGCCTCTTCATAAGCGGTTCGGGCGCCCGACATCTGATCCTCGCGTACGCGCTGTGTCAAATTGTCGACCCGTTCCTCAGCGTAGTCGATGAGAGCTTCGGAAAATCGCTGGCTCGAGGCTGGATCCGCGGCGATGACTTCGAGGCGGATGATGCCTTCGGTTGGGTCATAACGCAGTTTAACGTGATCCTGATACACAGCAAAGGCCGCCTCATTTGTGGCGTCTTCGGGCAGGCGCTGGATTGGGTCGATCGCGTCGTCGCTGAAGTGCGCGCGGAAATCGTGCTCCTCTTCCAGCCGCAAGAACGCTTCGCGCGAGGTCAGGAAAGACTGCGTGGCGCTACCATCACGCTGGTCGGCCAAGGCCGTGCCAGAGAAGAGCCCGCCAAAGCCTGCAGCCCCGCCCTGACTTTCGGATTGCTCGATCCGGAATTCAGCGTGCGTGGCATACATCGGCGTCGCGATGAAGAAAAAGTACCATGCGGCCATGAGAGTGGGCAAAGCCACAAACATCGCCAGCCGGGTAAACAGTAACAGCGTTTTGCGCCGCCGCCGCTGGGCCATGTCCTTTTGCACCTTGGCAATCTCTATTGCGCGGCGTTGCGCAGGGTCCATTCCATCGACGGCAGGAAGGTTCGTGCCAGCCGGCGCGGTTTGGGGCAGCTGGACGTTTGCAGGAACGGGACTGCCAGGTTTCGCGGTGATGGGTGGTGCCGTGCCGTCTGCACTTTGCCCGTTCGGGCCGGGCACAACCAATTCAAGGATGTTTGAGCGCTGGAAGGGGTCAATCCCCTTAGCGCGGAGTTGGCGGACCGCGTCATAGTCTGAGGTCACCGCAAGCCCGTGTTTCTGAGCCACGCGGCGGGCCATACGCAGCTGCCGCCCTGTCAGCCCTTCTTGCCGGAGGGCGTCGATCTCTGTTTCCGTCGCAGGGGCCATTGGCGCCGCAGTTTCGCCACGCTGATCGCGCAGCTTTTCGGCCGTCGCCTCGGCTGTCGGGGTCGGTCGCGGTTGGGGCGCTGCAGCGGGGGCGGGCGTCTGAGCGGCCCGTACAGCCGCTTGCGCTTCTTCCACCGTCATGGTGCCAGAAGACAGCGGAGCCGCTTTGCGGATGCGATATTTCAGGGCTTTAGGCATCGTACTCATAAAGCTGTTTCGCTTCTTCCAATGTGTCAAACAGGTGCAGATGGCCATCCCGCAGGACGGCCGCAGACCGGGCGAACCGCTCTAAAGTCGCAGGTTGGTGCGAGACGATCACAACTGTCGTCGTCTCAAGCCTTTCACGCAGAATTTCGCCGGCGCGGCGATTGAATTCGGCGTCCATCGTCATCGGCATGCCTTCGTCGATCAGATAGATGTCAAAGTCGAGCGAGAGCATCAGGGCAAAGGTAAACCGCGCCCGCATCCCCTGACTATAGGTGCCGATGGGCATATCGAAGTATTCATCAATGCCGCAAAGCCAGCGGCAGAAGGCCTCAACATAGTCCGGGTCCAGATCGTAGAGACGGGCGATGTAGCGGCTGTTTTCCCGCGCTGTATGGCGGTTGACCACCCCACCCATGAACCCGAGCGGAAAGGAGATTTTGCACCCGCGGGTGATCGTTCCCTCATCCGGTTTTTCGAGGCCTGCCATCATGTTGATCAGCGTTGTCTTGCCCGTGCCGTTGGGTGCCAGAATGCCAAGGCTGTTTCCCAGATCCACGCGAAACGACGCCTGATCAAGAATGATCTTGCGGTGCGTTCCGGTCCAGAAGGACTTGCTGACGTTTGAAAATTCCAACATCTGCCTTGCCTATCACATCCTCATCCGTTTCACGGGATTGTTTCCGCAAATGCGTACAATAGGTCAACTACCTGTCGATTATGGCGAAATCACGCCGTGGTGGTGAGGAACTAACAATAATTCGATGTCAATTAAGAGGGGTGAAAAGCGAATGTGTTCCCCTGCGGACCGTTTGTCACCGCTCCCCCTCGGACATTTGAGTTTTGCGCGGGAAACGCTCGCGTTAGAGTGAACGTGTGAGATCAATTGTTGATGATATTTCGGCGTGCAGATTGTGCGCCGACCGGTTCGCGCTCACCGAGACGCGGCATCAGCCTCGGCCTGTGGCTTGGTTTCGGCCTTCGGCGCAGATTTTGATTGCGGGTCAGGCGCCCGGCGCGCGGGTGCACGCCTCCGGTAGGCCCTTTACCGACCGATCGGGCGACAGGTTGCGTGATTGGTTGGGCATGGATGAAGCGCAATTTTATGACCGTGACACGGTCGCCATCCTGCCGATGGCCTTCTGTTTTCCGGGGTATAGCGCCAAGGGAGCAGATTTGCCGCCACCGCCCATTTGCGCACGAACATGGCGCGAGAAAGCGTTGAAAACACTACCGGATGTGCGTTTGACCGTCCTTGTCGGCGGGGCTGCGATGAAGTGGCATTTGCCAAACTACACCAATGTTACTGACACGGTTGCGTCCTGGCGCGACCATTTGCCAACGACGGTGCCCTTGCCTCATCCGTCGTGGCGCAATACCGCATGGCTCAAGAAAAACCCGTGGTTTGAAGCAGAGCTTGTCCCGGTTCTCCGACAGCGCGTGGCAGAGGTTTTGCATGACTGAGACAACCCCCCTTGATACGGCATTGGCCGCTATGCGTGCCGCCGAGGAGGACGACGTCCTCCGCCTGCAGTTCTACGAACGTTTCGCGGATGCAGAAGTGTTCATGCTGCTGACGGACGAAGTGTCAGGCGAGACGGTGCGCCCGCAAATTCTGACCGATGAAGACACACCCTTCGTTCAGGTTTTTGATCGCGAATTGCGGCTGGTGGAGCATGCCGGCGGTGTCGCGCCGCATGTGACCGTCTCGGGGCGCAGCGTGGTTGAGATGATCAAGGGGCAGGGGATCGGTGTCGCACTGAACCCAGGTGTGAGCGCGGGCGAAGTGCTGATCGCACCGCAGTCTATTGATTGGCTGGCCCAAACCCTCGCCAACGCGCCGGAGGTAGGGCAGGCCCGTCCGGTAGAAGTGCGCGCGCCGGGGACGGTGCCAGAGGCGTTGCTCGGCTCGTTGGATCGCAAACTTGCCTCGGCCCGCGGTCTTGCCCATGCGGCTTGGTTGGCTGGCGTGGTGTATGATGATGATACGACGGGCCATTTGCTGGCCTTCGTCGATGCGGTGCCTGACGCGCAGCCAGCACTTGCCAATGCGGTGGCCGAGGCGCTGACATTTTCAGGCGTCGAAGCGGGCTCTTTGGATGTAACCTTTGTCAGCACGGATCAGCCCATTACGGCCCGCCTTGCCAAAGTCGGGCTGCGCTTTGATCTGCCGATGCCTGAGGGGCCACGCGCACCCGTCATGCCGGGATCTGACCCGGACAAGCCGCCAAAGCTGCGCTAAATTTCTGTTGAGAGCTGATCAAGGAACGCGCGCATGAAGGCCGTGCGTTCGGTAGCTATTTCGCGGCCTGTCGCCGTGTTCATGCCCTCTGCCAGTTGCAACAGCTTGATCGGGAAATGATCAAGCGTATTGCGCCCGTCGTCTGGCGCACGGTGCTGCGCAAACGGGTCCGCTGCGTCATAGATCGCGCGGCCCAATGCGCCAGAGATGGCCATGGTCCGGCAAATGCCGATGGCCCCCAGCGCATCAATCCGGTCGGCATCTTGCAGTATTTCGGCTTCAAGCGTTTGCGGCGGGACATCTGCGGAATAGCTGTGGGCCGTTATGGCGTGGCTGACGGCATCGATGAGCGGGGCTTCGTGGCCAAGATCGCGCAATATCTCTGCCGCGGCGGCCGCTGACCGTGCTGATGCAAGGTGCCGATCGGCGGCATCCTTTGGCAGATTGATCAGGTCGTGGAACACTGTTGCAGGGCGCAGAACGCTCAAGTCCCCGCCCTCAACGGCGGCAATCTGTTGCACGGTTTTCCAGACGCGGTGAATGTGGGCGATATCATGAGCGCTGTCAGTCGAACCTGCCCAGCGCTCTGTCAGGATCTCTTCGAACTGGTCGCTCAATAGCCCTGCGCCCGATCCACGAGGTGAAGCAATGGCTGGCCCGCCTCACTGCGGCGGATGTTTTCGGCAATCACGCGACTGGCCGTTGGGGGCCGTGTTTCCGAGGCGATGTGCGGCGTGACGGTGATCTTTGGATGTGCCCAAAACGGGTGGTCGGCAGGCAGAGGCTCGATGCGGAACACATCGAGTGTTGCATGCTCAAGCTGGCCGGCGTCCAGAGCTGCGATCAGGTCATCATCGTTGATCAGCGCGCCACGCCCTGGGTTGAGCAGATAACTTCCCCGCGCCATAGCGGCAAACCGGCTGGCATCCATCAGGCTGTCGGTGCTGGGGGTCAGCGGCAAAAGCAGGACGACGATTTCCGCCCCGCTAAGCGCCGCTGTCAGGCCGCTGTCCCCCGATAAACACCGAATGCCGGGGATAGACTTTGGCGTGCGGCTCCAGCCGGTCACATTGAAGCCGAGGCTCACCAATCCTTGCGCACAGGCACGGCCCAAAGCGCCAAGTCCCAGGATCGTAACAGGGCGGTCCGCGGCGAGGGGTGGAACATGCCCGGGCCGCCAGACACCATCCTGGCCGTGGATATGCTGATCTATCGACAGATGATGTCGCAACGTGTGTCCCGTCACCCATTCCATCATCCCACGCTCAAGCCCGCTGTCGACCATGCGACACATCGGTTGGGTTAGGGTTTCATTTTTGACGATATCCTCGACCCCGGCCCAGAGCCCTAATACGGCTTTGCACCGTGTGTAGGGGGTGAAGTCTGACAAAGGGCCATTGGGGGCGTAGACGATATAATCGACTTCGTCGGGCGGAATATCCCGGGAAAGGTTTGCTTCAATGCCCGCCTGAACAAAGGCGTCTTTGAGCGGCTTGTGATAGTCGTCCCAGCGTGGTGGCTGGGCGGCGAACAGGACATTCACGGTCATAAAGGGGCCTAACGCGGTTTGTGCACATGCGCACTCTGCACCAGTCCAAACGCAATGAGAAGCACGAGCATGGCCGAGCCGCCATAGCTGACCAACGGAAGCGGCACGCCGACAACTGGCGCAAGTCCCATGACCATCGACATATTCACCGCAAAGTAGAGAAAGAAGGTGACAGCGACACCTAGTGTGACGAGGGCTGCAAAGCGGTTCGTGTTGGTCAGCGCGGAGGCCACGCAGAAGAAGATGATGAGCGCGTAGAGGATCAGCAGGGTAAAGGCGCCCACAAATCCAAACTCTTCGGCCAATGTCGTAAAAATGAAATCGGTATGCGCTTCGGGCAGAAAGTCGAGGCGGGTTTGGGTGCCTTGCATAAAGCCCCGCCCTGTCCACCCGCCGGACCCCAAAGCGATTGTGGCTTGGGTGATATTGTAGCCTGCATCAAGCGGGTCAGAGGCCGGATCAAGGAAGATGTCGATGCGGCGATATTGGTAGTTCTCAAGGATTTGCCAGTCCGTCCCACGGCTCGCCATAACAGCCCAGACAAGGCCGCCGGCTGCACTAAACACTGTCGCAAAATAGGCCCAATGAACACCGGCAAAGAACATCATCGCGCCCCCGCCGGCGAGGAGGAGGATGGCTGTCCCCAGATCAGGTTGCAAAACCACAAAGGCCGTGGGGACGAAAATGATCAGCAATGGCAGCACAAGCCAAAGCGGATGCGAGACTTTGTGTTGAGGCAGCCAATCGTAGTAGGCGGCCAGCGCGACAACGACACCAATTTTCATCAACTCGGACGGTTGCAACCGCATAAAGCCAAGGTCGATCCACCGCTGCGCGCCACCCCCTGTGACGCCGACAAATTCCACAGCGACGACGAGCGCGAGGGCGATGAAATAAGCGACAAACGCCATGTTTCGGTAAAACCAGACTGGGATCATGGCGAAAACGATCATCATCGTCATACCGAGTGCGAAACGTTCCATCTGCGGTTCCATCCACAGACCCGGACGTCCACCTGAAACGGAGTAGAGCATCAAAAACCCATAGCCCGCAACCGCGGTCAGGAGCAGGACAATCGGCCAATGCACGTGCAAGAGCTTGCGCAAGCCGGTGGGCACGTAGCGCGTATTGTACTCCAGATAACTCATGCAGGCTCTCGCGGTGAGACACCGTCGGCGGTCATGTTGCGGATGCGCTCTTGCTGTTCAGCAATCTCACCGCGCACACCGCTTGGGTAGACGTCCAGCGGCGGCTCGCCGTCGAAGAGCGCTTGTAGTGTGATGTCCCTCCCAATCGGCGCCGCCGCCGTTGATCCACCGCCGCCATGTTCGACCACGACGGCGACCGCGTAGCGCGGGTTGTCGAATGGGGCAAAATTGACCCAAAGCGCATGATCGCGCCGCCGCCAGGGCAGATCTTCGTTGCGGGTGACGCCTGCGGCGCGTTCCTCTACGGTGATCCGGCGCACCTGACTGGTGCCTGTTTTGCCCGCCATCCGAACGCCGTCAGCGTTAAAGCGCTTGCCATAGGCCGTGCCGCGCTGGTGATTGACAACATCGTACATGGACTGGCGCACGCGGCGGAGCATGTTCTCGTTCAGCCCGAGGCTCTCGCCAAGGCCCGTCGGCTGTGGCACGCCGTTAATCGTATGCACCAACTGCGGGATGATCTCGCGCCCCGTGGCCAGCCGCGCCGTCATCACGGCAAGCTGCAATGGTGAGGCCAGCACATAGCCCTGACCGATAGAGGCATTGACCGTGTCGCCGATGCGCCAATCTTCGCCGCGGCTTTGCCGTTTCCATTCCTTGTCCGGCGCGATCCCGGCAGAGACGGCAGACATCGGCACAGGGTGTCGTGTCCCCAGACCCAATTTGCGCGCCATCTCTGCGATCTTGTCGATGCCGACGCGTTGGCTCACGTCGTAGTAGTAGCAATCGCAGGATTGCTTGAGGCTCTCGTGCAGGTTGATGTTGCCGTGCCCCCATGAGCGCCAGCAATGAAACCGCGTCCCGGCAACATCCGTGTGGCCAGGGCAATAGACCGTCTCTTCGGGGTCCACATCGCCGTTCTCGAGGGCGGCGAGGAGTGTCACCATCTTGAACGTGGAGCCGGGCGGGTAAGCATCCTGCACGGCCTTGGAGGCAAGGGGGCGGTAGATATCGTCATTAAGCGCGCGCCAATTCGCCGTAGAGATGCCGCGCACGAATTGGTTGGGGTCAAAGCTGGGTGCCGACGCAATCGCCCGGATGCCGCCGTCCTCAAGATCGATGACCACGGCAGAGGCGCTCTCACCATCCATCCGCGCCTCAACATAGCGTTGCAGCTTGTGATCGATCGTCAGCTGCACATCCGCACCCGCGTCACCTTCCTGACGGTCAAGCTCGCGCATCACACGGCCAAGGTTGTTCACCTCCACCTGCTGGTTGCCTGCCGAGCCGCGCAGCAGGTCCTCCAACTTGGCCTCAACGCCCGTCTTCCCAATCTGAAAGCGGGGGATGAGCAGAACGGGGTCCGGATCCTCAATACGGCCAAGGTCATAGTCGCTGACCGGGCCGACGTAGCCCACCACATGGGCGGTGTCCGATCCCAGCGGGTATTTGCGCGAAAGCCCAACCTCAGCCGTGATGCCGGGCAGGGCAGGGGCGTTGACGTTGACCTTGGAGATGTCCTCCCAGCTCACACGATCCATAATCGTCACTGGCGTGAACGACGGGCGGGCCAACGCCTCCTCCCGTGTTCGCTCAATCACGGCGGGATCAATGGGCATCAGCCGTGCCAGCCGGGCGAGCACGACGTCGATATCGCCCGCATCCTCGCGCCGCAAAACGATCCGGTAGTTCTGCTCATTCTCGGCCAGCGCGACCCCGTTGATGTCGTAAACGATCCCCCGAGTGGGAGGCAGGAGGCGCAGATTGATCCGGTTTTCTTCGGCCAACAGTCGGAAATCATCGGCCTGATCTACCTGCATGTCATGCATACGCCAGCCCAAAAGCCCGACCATCCCGAGCTGAACAGATCCCAGCAACATGGCCCTGCGGCTCATCATGCGGTTGGCTTCTGCACTGTCGCGGTTTGCGCGTTTCATAACCTGTGTCCCAATGCGTCCACCTCACCCGGTGCGGGGCGACTGACGCGAAAAACAAAGTGAGCGATGGCCACGACAATGGGGTAGATCAAACACGTCAGGGCCATTTGCGTTGCGACCAAGGGTATAGCGGCTGTTGGCGCATCGACAAGCGCCAGAACGACGCGGTTCACAATCGTGATGACGAACAATCCTACGCTCACTGTCGCCCACTCCAACGCAAAAGGCAGCGCGCGCATGCTGAGAGAGCGGGCGCGCAGGAACTCGGTCAAAAGAAGGCCAAGTGCAGCCCACAGGCCGGGGGGGCGCTGAAACAGAAAGTCGGTGAGCAGCAAAAGCGCTGCGATGCTGACGACCGGTACGTAATCCGGGCGCCGGACCGTCCAGGCCAGAATAACCGCCATCAAGACATCAGGCATCGCCCATTGGAATGGTGGTGGCGGTAGGGGATCGTCTGGTTGAACCTCAAAGTAAACCGTTTCACCATGCACGATTTCAAGCGGCAAAAGCTTGAAGAATATCAACACCATGGCGAGCAGCAGAAAAATAATTCGCCCAGTCCAGACGCGGGGTTTTGCGGCCTCAGCCATCGTTGTTCTCAGGCCGCGCTTGCGGCGTGATGCCCGAGGTGTCGCGGTTCGGCACTTCGATGGTTTCTTCGACTACTGGTATGAAGACAGGCGGAGTTTCGGGCGCAATCAGTGCGCCGGCGTCACTGATCGTCTCCGGCGGTCTGGCGCGCAAGACCCGCAAGAACTCTAGCCGTTCGTAGTCAGATGACAAACGGACCCGCAGCCGGCGATCCGTTGTCAGCGCGACTTGTCCGATCAAGAGGTCTGCCGGAAACACGCCACCATCGCCCGAACTGACAACGCGGTCGCCGGGACGGACTTGATCGCTGTCTTCGAGAAACTCGATCAGGGGGTAGGCCGTGTTGTCACCGGCAAGAATGGCGCGCTGACCGGAGCCTTGGATCAACACCGGTATTCGGCTGGTTGTATCGGTGAGCAGCAGGACCCGCGCCGAATTGGCGCCAACGCCTGAGATACGTCCCACAAGGCCGATGCCATCCATCGCCGCCCATCCATCGAGAATGCCGTCGGAGCTTCCAACGTTCAGCAAGACGGATTGCCGGAAGGGCGAGCCACTGTCGGCGGTGACAACGCCCGTGATGTAGGTGAGGTTAGGATCAAGCTGCACGTTGTTGAGATCTAACAAGCGTGCGTTTTCCTCGTCCTTGAGCAAGGCCGCCTCACGCCAAGCACGCATCTGCTGTAGCTCATCTCGAAGTCTTTGATTTTGCTCGGCAATACGCTGATATGATTGAAAGTCCGAGATCAAGTTCGCCATGCCTGTCACAGGCGCCATGGCCCAGTCAAATGAGGGGACGACCGTGTCGATCACGTCGGCGCGAAAGCGTTCTACCCGGGGGCTATCGATCCGCCAGACCAGAAAGATGCCCAGAAACAGCAGCACCAGCACACTCACCAAAAGCCGGCGAACCGGGCCGATGTAGTCTTCGTCCTGTTTGCGGTCTCTGGCCAAGGTCGGATGCCTTTACGGCTTGGCCGGCCGAGGGCCGGGGGTTAACTTTCGTAATCAATAACGTGGCGGAGCTGTTTTTCATACTCCAGAGCCTTGCCGGTGCCCAAGGCGACGCAGTTGAGGCTCTCATCCGCGACGCTGATGGCGAGGCCTGTCTGCTCGCGCAATGCAAGGTCCAGCTGGCCCAAGAGCGCGCCTCCGCCAGTGAGCATCACACCACGATCCACGATATCAGCGGCGAGGTCTGGTGGTGTGGCCTCCAGCGCTGTCATCACCGCTTCGCAGATTTGTTGGACAGGCTCGGCGAGCGCTTCGGCCACCTGGGCCTGGCTGATCTCGGTCTCTTTCGGGACACCGTTGAGCAGGTCACGCCCGCGGATGTGCATCGACTGGCCGCGGCCATCGTCGGGCATCCGGGCGGTGCCGATCGAGGTTTTGATCCGTTCGGCTGTGGATTCGCCCACAAGCAGGTTATGCTGGCGGCGCAGATAACTGATGATCGCTTCATCCATCCGGTCACCACCGACGCGGACAGATCGAGCGTATACAATGTCACCAAGGCTAAGCACAGCGACCTCTGTCGTACCGCCACCGATGTCGACAACCATGTTTCCTGTTGGATCGGTGATTGGCATGCCTGCGCCGATGGCCGCGGAGATTGGCTCGGCAATGAGGCCAGCACGGCGGGCGCCAGCGGACAGGACCGATGTGCGGATCGCGCGCTTTTCGACCGGGGTCGCGCCGTGCGGCACACAGACGATGACCTTGGGCTTGCCCAGGAACGACGACCGTTTGTGTACCTTACGGATGAAGTATTTGATCATCTCTTCGGCGGTATCAAAGTCAGCGATCACGCCTTCGCGCATCGGCCGGATGGCCTCGATACTCCCGGGGGTGCGGCCGAGCATGAGCTTGGCGTCTTCGCCGACGGCGAGGACCTTTTTCTGGCCTTCTTTGACGTGGTAGGCGACAACGGATGGCTCACTCAGCACAATGCCCTTGCCTTTGACGTAGACGAGCGTGTTTGCCGTCCCAAGGTCAATCGCGATATCCGAAGATAACAGCCCACCAAATCCGAACATGCGCCCACTCTCTTGTCCAAAGCCTTTGACAGCCTGCGATTCTGGGAATCTCGGGCCATTGGCTCTTATAGTGCGCTTGCAAGACCTGTTAAACCCCTTGTTCGCAAGGGCAAACGGCGACATCTACACTTGTCAATTTCGAACATGAATGGGCGGACATTGCGTATAGCGGCGCCGGATAATCAACTTTTTCGAATGCAGCGCTCGCCTTTTGGCGAGCGCTGCTGACTTATCAGGTTGCGTCCTTGTAGCTCACACCTTTGATGTCAGCGCCCGGCGCGGACTTTGTGCGGCGCACGATCAGGCGGTTGAGCGCATTGATATAAGCCTTAGCGCTGGCCACGACAGTATCCGTGTCTGCCGATTGGCCGGTGGCGATGCGGCCGTCTTCTTCAAGGCGGGCGCTGACTGTGGCTTGGGCGTCCGTGCCTTCTGTCACGGCGCTGACTTGATAGAGCTGCAACCTCGCGCCATGCGGGAACAGCTCTTTTACGGCGTTGAATGTCGCATCAACCGGCCCGTCACCGGTTGCCGTCACAGTCTTTTCGGCACCATCGACGTTCATCACCATGTCCGCCGTTTGCGGTCCATCCGTGCCGCAAACCACTTTGAGCGAGATCAGCTTGAGATGGTCTTCCTCCCCCTCATTGCTGCGCATGAGAGCGATCAGATCATCGTCGTGCACCTCTTTCTTCCGATCAGCGAGGTCTTTGAACCTGACAAAGACGTCCATCAGCTCGTTGTCGCCCAAGTCAAAGCCCAGCTTCTCGAGCTTGTCCCGCAAGGCCGCGCGGCCCGAGTGTTTGCCCAAGGGCAGGGAGGTGCCGGACAGGCCCACGTCCTCGGGGCGCATCACCTCAAACGTTTCGCGGTTCTTCAGCATCCCGTCCTGATGGATGCCGCTTTCATGGGCAAAGGCGTTCTTGCCGACGATCGCTTTGTTGAACTGCACATTAAAGCCAGAGACGGCCGCCACCCGGCGTGAGATGTTCATGATTTTGGTTGTGTCGATGCGGCTGCCATAGGGCATGATGTCCTGTCGGACCTTCATCGCCATAACGACCTCTTCCAGCGCGGTGTTACCCGCACGTTCGCCCAACCCGTTGATTGTGCATTCAATTTGCCGCGCGCCACCGGCCACAGCGGCGAGGGAATTGGCGGTCGCCATGCCCAGATCGTTGTGACAGTGGGTTGAGAAAACGACAGTGTCCGCACCATCCACCTCTTCGATCAGGCGACGGATGAGGTCGGCACTTTCAACCGGTTCGGTGTAGCCCACGGTGTCGGGGATATTGATCGTCGTCGCCCCCGCCTTGATCGCGATGTCGACAGTGCGTTTGAGAAAATCCCACTCGGTGCGGGTCGCGTCCATGCTGGACCATTGCACGTTTTCAGTCAGGTTCCTTGCATGTGTCACGCAATCGTGGATGCGCTCTGCCATTTCGTCCATCGTCAGGCCGGGGATATCGCGGTGCAGCGGTGACGTGCCGATAAATGTATGAATACGCGGGGATTTCGCGTGTTTAACAGCTTCCCAGCAGCGGTCGATATCCTTGAAGTTCGCGCGAGAGAGGCCGCAGATCGTTGCGTTCTCGCTGCGCTTGGCAATCTCGGTTACGGCACGGAAATCCCCTTCTGAGGCGATGGGAAAGCCGGCTTCGATGATATCAACACCCATATCGTCGAGCATCTCTGCGATCTCGAGCTTTTCTTCGTGGGTCATCGTCGCCCCCGGCGATTGCTCGCCGTCACGCAGTGTAGTGTCAAAGATTAATACGCGGTTCTTGTCCATTTTGGTCGTCCTTTCGCGGCGGCCCCAGATCTTGGGGTCAAGCCATTGAAAATGAGGTTAGATACGGTCCTTGGGTGCGGCCTGCTGGGGGCTGTCGCCGGTGTTCGGCTCGCCAGCAGGCTCGATAAGGAGGACCTTGGCCTCAGTCTCGGCACGCGGTCTGTGGACTTGTCCTTTGGGCACGATCAACAACTCCCCCGGTCCGAAGGTCACGCTTTCGGCGCCCTCGTAATCCATCGTGACCTGACCCTCAAGCACGAGGAAGAAGTCATCGGTGGTGTCGTGCTTGTGAAACGGAAATTCGCCCTGGAATTTGACGACCATCACGTCGTTGTCGTTATAGCTGGCTACCACTTTGGGATCCCAATGTGTGGAAAATTGCGCCAGCTTATCAGCCAGATTGATCGGTTGCATGTCGAGGATGCCTTAGTCGCAGAGATGATATTGGGTGTGTTCGGCGCTGATCCTGACCTGAGCGGACGCGCCGAAAGGCACGCTCAGGAGCGACTAAGAAGTAGGAGCAGACGTGCGTAAGCCGTAAACATGGGTCGAATTATACCCCAGTTCTTGAGTTTGGAAAGGTCTTTTCCAGCGCCCGTGCTAGTTTCCGTCTGCTGAGACCAGCGCGCCGTCGCGCCATTCCCCTTCGGAGGTTTCGCCGGTTGCGTAGTTCATGGTGCCCTGGCCCTGTCTGCGACCATCACGGAACTGGCCTTCGTAGACGTCGCCATTGGCGTATGTCGCCGTGCCTGCGCCGCTGATTTCACCCCGTTCCCACTCGCCCTCGTAGATGAAGCCGTCTGGCATTGTGATTTTGCCCATGCCGTGACGTTGCCCTGCAAGGAATGTGCCCTCGTAGACTGTGCCGTCAGCATAGGTCGCAGTGCCTTGACCAGAGCGTTGGCCGTCGGCCCAGCCGCCCGTATAGATGTAGCCGTCGGGGTAGGTCATGCGGCCTTGCCCATGGTTGCGGGCATTGAGGAATTCGCCTTCGTAGACAAGGCCATTGGCGTAAGTGGCAACGCCGGTCCCTTCAATGACACCAGCCACCCATTCGCCTTCGTAGCTGGCGCTTTCGTCAAGATCGGTGTTCGGATCGTCGGGGTATTCAATGCGCCCCGTGCCATTGGCCAGATCCCCTTCGAACTGGCCCACGTAGACTGAGCCGTCGGGGTAAGTGACTTCGCCGTTGCCTTCGATCTTGCCAGCGACCCAGTCGCCGACATAGCGGTAACCGTCGGTGCCGGTAAACGTGCCTTGACCGTGACGGCGATCTTCCAAAAAGTCACCTTGGTACACATCGCCGTTCGCATACGTAACGGTACCTGTTCCTTCACGTCGGCCTGCGACGAGCGTGCCTTCGTAGATGTCACCATTGGGCTGAACCAGGCGGCCCTCGCCATCGATCTGATCGTTGGCCCAGGATCCCTCGTAGATCAGCCCGCTTGGCATCGTGAGCGTGCCTTGCCCCGCACGTTGTCCCGCGACCAGCGTGCCCTCGTAGGTTGAACCATCGGCGAATGTGATGGAACCTTCGCCCTCTTTAACGCCGTTTACCCACGGCCCTTCATAGCGGTAACCATCGGGGGAGGTCATGCTGCCGGTGCCGTTGTGCATGGCGTTGCGGAATTCGCCCTCGTATCGCACGCCGTTGGCATAGACGGCGACGCCAGTTCCTGTGATGCGTCCTTCCGTCCAATCACCTTCGTAAGTGCCACCGTCGGCAAAGGTAATCTGGCCCTGGCCTTCGGGCTTGCCAGCTGCAAACGTGCCCACATAGACCGAGCCATCGGGATACCGCGCCGTGCCTTGCCCGCGAATCTCTCCTTCAAACCATTCACCGGAGTATTCGTAGCCGTTGGGCAAACGGTACGTGCCCTGACCATGCTGGCGCCCGTTTAGGAAGGTCCCCTCATAGATGCCGCCGTCCTCATACTGCTTGGTTTCCACGGTTTGCGCGTAGCTTGCGGGTGCAAGAAGAACCGCGCAGAGCGCCGTTGTCGTGAAAAGCCGAATTGACATTGCGGTGCTGTCCCCCTGCCCAGTCTGTCCGTTGGTTTGCGAAACCCTAACGAAGCCAATGAGGGCTGACAACTGCGCCCGTTGGGGCCAATTGCGCCTCGGCGCTTCCCCTTGCCACTGGTTCTGCTACATCAGGGCAGGAAAGAGTGACGGATTGCCGAAAAGGGCCCTGCTATGACTGACCGTTTCCGCCTGACAATGGCGCAATTGAACCCGACGGTGGGCGATATGGAAGGCAATGTCGCGCAGGCTGTGGCAGCTTGGGAACATGCGAAGGCGCATGGGTCGGACATGGTGGCCTTGCCCGAGATGTTTGTCACTGGCTACCAGACGCAAGACCTTGTCCGCAGACCTGCGTTCTACCAGGAGGCGATGGAGCGCGTTGAGGCTCTGGCTGCCACCTGCGCTGACGGCCCCGCAATGGCTATTGGCGCCCCGTGGTTTGACGAGAGTTCGGATCAGCTTTTCAATGCTTACTCTATCTTGAAGGGCGGCAAGGTTGTTGCTCGGATGCTCAAATACTTCCTGCCCAACTTTAACGTTTTTGACGAGGTTCGCCTGTTCAAGAGCGGCCAAATCCAAGGGCCCTATGCGATTGGAGACGTCCGCATTGGAAGTCCGATTTGTGAGGACGCCTGGTACGTTGAAGTGTGCGAGACGATGGTGGAGAGCGGCGCGGAAATCTTGATTGTGCCGAACGGTTCGCCCTACTTTCGCAACAAGTTTGACATTCGCATGAATACGATGGTTTCGCGTGTGGTCGAAAACGATGTGCCGCTGGTCTATCTCAACATGCTGGGCGGGCAGGACGATCAGATGTTTGATGGCGGATCGTTTGTGCTGAACCCCGGCGGCGAACTGGCGGTGCAGCTGCCGGTGTTTGAAGACTGTTTGGCAGAGGTTGATTTTGTGCGCGATGGCGGAGGCTGGCGGGCTGAGCCGGGGCAGAAGGCGACGTTCCCCGATGCTTATGAGCAGGACTATCGCGCGATGGTCGAAACCTTGCGCGACTACATGCGCAAGACCGGGTTCAAAAAGGTGCTGCTGGGGCTGTCAGGTGGTATCGACAGCGCCATTGTCGCCACCATCGCCAGCGATGCGCTGGGCCCTGAGAACGTGCGCGGTGTTATGCTGCCGTCCGAGTACACGTCCCAAGCCTCGCTTGATGATGCGCAGGGGGTGGTGAATGCGCTGGGCTGCAACTATGACACCGTGTCGATCGCAGGCCCGCGTGCTGCGGTGACAGAGGCGCTCGCGCCGCTGTTTGAGGGGTTGGACGAGGGGCTGACCGAAGAAAATATCCAATCCCGCCTGCGGGGCGTTCTCCTTATGGCGCAGTCCAACAAGTTTGGCGAAATGCTTCTGACCACTGGTAACAAATCCGAGGTCGCGGTCGGCTATGCGACGATCTACGGCGATATGTCGGGCGGCTATAACCCGATCAAGGACCTCTACAAAATGCGGGTGTTTGAGACCTGCCGCTGGCGCAACGCCAATCACCGTCCGTGGATGATGGGGCCAGCGGGCGTTGTGATCCCTGAAAGCATCATCAGCAAGCCACCGACCGCTGAGCTGCGGCCGGACCAACGCGATGATCAGAGCCTGCCACCCTATGAGATCCTAGATGGTATTCTTGAGATGCTTGTGGATCAGGAGGCGTCGGTCGCAGATTGCGTCGCAGCAGGGTATGAGCGAGAGACGGTCAAAAAGATCGAGCGTTTGATTTACCTCAGCGAGTACAAACGCTTTCAATCTGCCCCCGGCACGCGGCTCACTCAAAGTGCGTTCTGGCTCGACCGGCGTTACCCGATTGTAAACCGCTGGCGGGACAAGACCTGACATTTGGGCGTTTTGCCGGGGTGTGGTAACCTCACTTAGGAGGTGCGCGATGGCAGATGCAAAGACAGTCCCGACTGAGGTTTCCGTAGCAGCGTTCTTAGACGCGGTTGAGCATCCGACGCGCAAGGCAGATGCGCTTGCACTGGATGAGATGTTTCGGCGGATCACCGGTTGGCAACCCAAAATGTGGGGGCCAACCATCGTGGGCTACGGCACTTACGATTACACCTATGACAGCGGTCATTCCGGGTCTTTTCTTGCGACAGGTTTCAGTCCGCGAAAAGCGAGCCAGAGCCTCTATATCATGCCCGGTTACCAGGACATGCAGGACCTGCTGGACCGCTTGGGAAAGCACAAGATGGGCAAAGCCTGCCTTTACATCAACAAACTGGCAGATGTGGATATGGCCGTCGTCGAAGAGATCGTGCGCCGGGGCCTGGACGATTTGTCGGGCAAGTATACGGTGTCACCAAGCTGACGGCGCGCCCGTCACGTCCACCACTCGTCAATCCGCGCAATATCCTCATCCGACCAGCCGAAATGGTGGGCGAATTCATGCACGGTCACATGGGCCACAAGCTCGACCATCGTGACATTGCCACGGCCCGCCCATTCATCAAGCAACGCGCGGCGATACAGCCACACCACATCCGGGCCCATCGGCTGATCCATCGTGGATTTTTCTGTCAGGGGGATCCCTTCATAAAGCCCCGTCAGTTCAAACGGATCTATATCGAGGTCGTCAAGGATCGCGTCATCGGCAAAATCGACCACGCGGATGACAACGTCTGCCGCAGGTGCGCGGAACCTTTCGGGAAAGGCGGCGACCGTCTGATGCGCGATGGCTTCAATGTCGTCGCAAGTGGGGGCTGTCTGATCCATGTCCCAGATATGGACAAATCTGGCCGCATATGAAAGGGCGAGCGGTGATAGGAGACCTCTTATGACGACGACACGTTTTGCCCCTTCGCCCACTGGCTGGCTGCACATTGGCAACTTGCGCGCAGCGCTGTTCAACTACGCCATCGCCCGGCAAACGGGTGGCACTTTCGTGCTGCGGATTGATGATACCGATCCTGAGCGGTCGAAGGACGAATATGTCGAAGGGATCAAAGAGGATCTCACATGGCTTGGTCTCACTTGGGACAAGCTGGAGTTTCAGTCCAAGCGGCTGGATCGCTACATGGCCGCCAAGGAGCGGCTGATCGAGATGGGGCGTCTCTACGAGTGCTTTGAAACCCCGGTGGAGCTGGACCTCAAGCGAAAAAAGCAGCTCAACATGGGCAAGCCGCCGGTCTATGACCGCGCAGCGCTCAGCCTGACGCAAGCGCAAAAGGATGCCTACCGCGCAGAGGGGCGCAAAGGCCATTGGCGGTTCAAACTCGATCAGGAGCGGATTGAGTGGACGGATGGCATTTTGGGCGACATCTCCATTGATGCGGCCAGCGTCTCGGACCCGGTCTTGATCCGCGGCGACGGGCAGGTGCTCTACACGATTGCGTCGGTGGTGGATGACACCGAAATGGGGATTACGGATGTCGTACGCGGCTCGGATCACGTCACGAATACTGCGACACAAATCCAGATCATCCAAGCGCTGGGCGGCGATGTCCCGCGTTTTGCCCACCATTCGCTGCTGACCGGACCGCAGGGGGAGGGGTTGTCCAAACGCCTTGGCACGCTGTCGTTGCGCGATCTGCGGAAGGATGGCATCGCGCCTATGGCAGTTCTATCGCATATGGCACGTCTTGGCGCGTCTGACCCGATAGAGCTTCGCGCGACGGTGCAGGAGGTTGTTGACGGCTTTGACCTTGCCAAGTTTGGCGCGGCGCCCACCAAGTTCGACGTCGAAGACTTGCGCCCGCTCACGGCGCGCTATCTCGCGACACTTCCGGTTTCAGACGTGGCTGATGCCGTGTCAGGGGCGGGCGTGCCGGATGCTTTGGCCGCGCAGTTTTGGGACGTGGTCAAGGACAACATTGACACTCTGGACGATCTGCCCGGCTGGTGGTCGCTGTTCTCAGACGGGGCGGCGGGCCTTGTCGATGACGACGACCGCGCGTTTGTTGATGAGGCTTTGGCACTCCTGCCCGCGCCGCCATACTCGGGCGAGACGTGGGGCACGTGGACCAACGCTGTCAAAGAGGCCACAGGCCGCAAGGGCAAACAGCTTTTCATGCCGCTGCGCAAGGCCGTCACAGGCCGCCAGCGCGGGCCAGAAATGGCGGACGTGATGGCCCTAATGCAGGTCAAGCCAAAGGGCTAATCGCCTAAGTGCATTGGTGCGCAGCCCCTGTGAGAGAGGGGGTGAAGACACGGCCCCTCAACACGCATAACCTGACGCGTAGGAGGGGCCATGTCAGAACAAGCGAGATTCCTAAGCGGCAGCCCGATGCGGCACATCACGGTGATGTCTTTGGCATCATCGGTCGGATTGGTAGCTGTCTTTGCTGTCGATTTCATCGACATGATCTTTATCTCTATGCTTGGCAAATCCGAGCTTGCCGCCGCCGTGGGGTATGCAGGCGCGATCCTGTTTTTCACAACATCCTTTGGGATCGGCATGGCTATCGCCGCAGGCGCGCTTGTGGCGCGGGCGTTGGGTGAGGGCAACGCCGAGCTTGCCCAGCGGAGGGCCACCAACGCGCTGATCTATGGCGTGTTGCTTGGGGGCCTATTCGCCGCGGTCGTATGGAGCAATCTGGCGACTTTGGCGGGCTGGATTGGAGCCACGGGCGACACCCTTGATCTGACGGTGAGCTATCTGGCCATCATCATCCCGTCGATGCCGCTGTTGCTGATTGGTATGATCGGTGGCGCGATCCTGCGGGCGCATGGGGATGCAAAGCGATCGATGTGGGCCACAATTGGCGGTGCTCTGGTCAATGCGGTGCTGGACCCGATCCTGATTTTTGGACTTGATCTTGAGCTGACGGGGGCGGCCCTCGCCACTGTGGCGGCCCGTGTGACGATTGCGGCCATCGCGCTCGCGCCGCTGATCCGTGTGTACGGCGGTTTCGGCCGCCCGACATTTGGCAGCGTGATGCCAGACCTCGTGCCCATTTTTGCCATCGCGATCCCGGCGATCCTCACCCAACTCGCTACCCCTATCGGGCAGGCCTACGTTACACGGGCCATGGCAGAGTTTGGTGAGGATGCCGTGGCAGGCATGGCGATTGTCAGCCGCCTGTCCCCCGTTGCTTTTGCCATTCTGTTTGCGTTGTCCGGGGCCGTCGGTCCGATCATCGGGCAGAACTTTGGCGCGGGGTTGCACGACCGGGTCCGCGCGACGTTCAAGGATGCGCTGATCTTTACCGCTGGCGTTGTGGTTGTGGCTTCTGCGATCCTGTTTGCACTGCGCGGCCCGCTTGAGCTGTTGTTTGAGCTGGACGGACAGGCGCGGACGCTTGTGTTCCTGTTTGCCGGCCCGTTGAGTCTGCTTTTCTTTTTCAACGGACTGATTTTTGTGGGGAACGCTGCGTTCAACAATCTTGGCCATCCGTTCTACTCTACAATTGTGAACTGGGGCCGCCACACCTTGGGCACGATCCCATTCGTCCTACTCGGCGCCGCGTGGTTTGGTGCGCAAGGCGTGCTGATCGGGCAGGCGGTGGGTGGTGTGCTCTTTGGCCTGCTGAGCCTTTGGCTCGCCTATCGGATCATGGCGCGGGAAGGGGCCGCGGTGCCGCATGATCCGGTCAAACATCAGATGTCAGTCTTTCGGCTGTTTCACAACCGCCGCTACTAGAGAACAGATTCCAGACCTGCATCGACGATCTTTGTCTCCGCTAAGGTCAGCACCTGGTGACGCGGATAGATCGGGTCTGTGCGGTCGTCTAGGACGCCGCCATCCCACGCAGCTGTCGTGGCAAAGAAATGGTCTGCGCCTGCTGGACCAAAGACACTGAGATAGCCTTGGATCACTACGTCCAAATAGCTGAGCAGGATCGGTTTGGTGGGAGTGGCCAGCGGCGTCGGAACGCAGTAGACGGCGATCGTGGTCTTCGCTGGAGGGGCAATCTGGTGCGTGACGTCCTGACGCTCATAGGCCGCTTCGCGCTGATCCAGTGCTGCCCAGTCCGCGCCGGGAACGCGGGCGACGATGCCTTTGAGCGTTGTGTCGGCGTGGGGTTCGACTGAGAGGAATGCATATTCGCGCGCCGGGGTATGCCGCCAGACTCTGCGCCACCCGCTCAGCGCCGCTGGCTGCGGATCGGCGTAGTCGTGGGTGCCAAGGTTCACCAGACTGCCATAGCCAAAGAATGCCGGATCACTCATTCGCGCGCCCGCAAGACTTGCGCCGGTTTCGCCGCCAATGGCCGCCAGGCAAAGGCAAGCCCAGCCAGCAGTGTCGCTGCCGCCCCACCAAGGATGATCAGGATGGCGTTAGACCATATCACTGCAAAGTCGCTCTCCATCACAAAGACGGTCACGGCCCAGCTGCCCGCGATGCCTGCAACCAGTGCGACGATCCCAGCGACGGCCCCTGCCAGTGCCGAGCGGAGGGCAAAGCTGAACAAGATACGCGCGCGAGAGGCGCCGAGCGTTTTCAGGACGGCAGCCTCATAGGTTCGGGCTCGTTCCCCGGCAGCAGCTGCGCCGATCAGGACCAGAACGCCCGTGACAAGCGTGGCAAGCGCGCCGTAGCGGGTAGCGGTGCCGATGCCATCAATCAAAACGCGGACCTGATCAATTGCGTCGCGGACACGAATGGCTGTGATATTGGGATAGGCATTTGCAAGGTCACGCAAAATCGGCGCTTCGGCCTCTTCGCTGGCGTAGACTGTGCTGATCCATGTGTGCGGCGCACCGGCCAGCGCGTTGGGCGACATCGACATCACGAACCCCATCCCGCCTGTGCTGAAATCAACCTGGCGAAAGCTGGTGACCACGCCGGTGATATCCCGGCCCAGAATATTAACGGTCAAGCTGTCCCCGAGCGACAGACCCATTTCGCGGGCCTCTTCGTCTGAGAAACTGATCTCGGGCGGACCAGTGTGATCTGCGGCCCACCACGCGCCTTCGGTGATGACGGTGTTCTCGGGCACCTCAGCAGAGTAAGTAACGCCGCGATCCCCGCGGATCACCCAATGGTCTGTCACCTCTGCGGCAGGCTGGCCATTGATCTGGCTGATGACGCCGCGCAGCATGGGGGCGGCATCAAAGCGGCTAACCTCTGCATCACCGTTGAGCCTGGCGGCGTAACCGTCGATCTGATCCGGCTGAATGTCGAGAAAGAAATATGACGGGGCTACGTCGGGCAGCTCTTCGGTGATCGCGCGCTGAATGTTGCCGTCGATCTGCCCAATCCCGGCGAGGACCGAGAGGCCGAGGCCCAGCGACAGGATTACTGATGTCGTCTCGCCCCCGCGTGCGCCGATAGAAGCCAGAGCCAGCCGCGCGCCGATCCGCCCGCGGGTGAGCGGTTTGGCCCGCCGCGCGAGCCAACGCATGAACAGGGCTGCAAACGACAAAAGGAGAAGCGCCCCGGCAATGCCGCCAGCGGTGGCGAGGCTGAGCTGCCATGTGCCAGTGAAGAAAATCGCGGCGCCCACCAGTGCCCCAAGAAGCACCAGCATGATCGCGATATAGGGCCATCGGGGCAGGCGGCGCCCGCCATCAAACGCATCGCGGAAGAGGGTTGCCGCCCGGATGTCCTGGGCGCGGGCCAGCGGCCACAGCGTAAAGATCGCCGTGGCAAGCACGCCGTAGATCGCAGCCTCGATCAAGGGCAGGGGGTAGATGCGGAACTCTGCCGGTACGGGAAGCTGATCTTCAATCCATGGTGCGAGCAGCATCGGGATGAATGCGCCGAGGACGAGCCCAATCGCGATTCCGAGAACTGTGAGGGCACCGATTTGGAGCGCATAGGTCTGAAAAATCGTCGCGCGCGTCGCGCCAAGCGTTTTAAGCGTGGCGATTACGCCAGATTTGCCGCTGAGATAGGCCCTAACAGCCGCCGAGATACCAACACCACCCACAGCAAGGCCAGACAGCCCGATCAGCACCAGAAAGCTGCCCAAACGGTCAACAAACCGCGTGATCCCGCCCGCACCCTCACGCGCATCCTGCCAGCGCAGTCCGCTGGCGGGAAAGGCCGTTTGAGCGGCCTCTTCAAGCGCGGTCAGATCAGCGCCATCTGCAAAGTCGAGGCGGTAGTTTGTTTCAAACAGCGACCCCTCGCTGAGCAGGCCCGATGCGGCAAGATCTTCGTTCAAGACCAAAGTCCTCGGCCCAAGGCCGAAAGAGCCCGCGCCGCTGTCCGGGTAGCGCTCAAGGATGGCGGACAACACAAACGTCTGCGTGCCAAGGCGGAACGTGTCACCGGAGGCGAGGCCCAGCCTGTCGGCCAGCACGCGCTCAATCACGGCACCGGGATGAATGCCGTCCCCGGCAAAAGCCTCTGCCAAAGGCATGACGGGCTCCAGCGATACTTCCCCAATCAATGGATAGGCTGCATCCACGCCTTGCACCTGTGTCAGCCCGCGCTCGGCATCTGCGCCTTCGCCTATGGTCACCATCGAGCGAAAGTCCGTCGTTTCAGACACTTGCAGCGCGTTGGTCTCCATCCAGGCGCGTTCTTCCGGCGTGGCATAGCGGTAGGCATAGCGCATTTCGGCGTCGCCCCCCAACAGGGCCGCGCCTTCACGGTCGAGCCCGGCTGTTATGGCGGACCGCACGGTGCCGATGGCTGCAATGGCCATCACACCCAGCGCCAAACAAAGCAAAAAGATACGAAACCCGCGCAAGCCCCCGCGCAATTCGCGCCCGGCAATGCGCCCGGCTTGGGCGAGGCTCATCGTGCCGCTCCTGCTTGTTCGCTATCAATCCGACCATCGCGCAGGCGGATGACGCGATCACACCGCTGGGCCAGCGCGTTGGAGTGCGTCACAAGGATCAACGTCGCCCCATGCCTGTCGCGCAGATCAAACAGCAGATCGACAATGGCGGCACCATTGGCTTCGTCCAGATTGCCCGTCGGTTCATCGGCGAGAAGTATCTTGGGCCGGGGCGCAGAAGCGCGGGCCAGCGCTACGCGTTGCTGTTCGCCACCCGACATCTGGGCCGGGTAGTGATCTGCCCGGTGCCCTAAGCCCACCGCCTCCAGCTCGGCCCGCGCGCGGGTAAAGGCGTCGCCCACCCCGGCAAGTTCCAGTGGCGTGGCAACATTTTCAACAGCCGTCATCGTGGGAATGAGGTGGAATGATTGAAACACCACCCCCATATTATCCCTACGAAAACGCGCGAGCTGATCCTCGGTCATCGTGGTCAGCTCGGAACCGAGGGCGGTGACTTGGCCGGTTGTGGCCTGTTCCAAGCCGCCCATGAGCATGAGGAGAGACGATTTGCCGGACCCACTTGGCCCTACAAGCCCCAGCGTTTCCCCTTGGGCCACATCGAGCGTAATGCCATGCAAAATGTCGACCTGTCCGGCGTTGCCCGCCAGTGAGAGTGTGACGGACGAAAGGGAGAGGACGGACATGCAACAGACCTTTGGCTGGACGCGTTTTGTTACATATGGGGCCATCGCGTTGGTGAGCAACCTCTCAATCGCGACTGCGGCACAGGCCGAGGCAATTACGATGGCCGCGCTGGGCGACAGTCTGACACAAGGGTACGGTTTGCCCGCAGAAGATGGGTTTGTGCCGAACCTTGAGGCCTTTCTCGAAGCACAAGGATTGGACGTGGATATCGTGAACGCGGGCGTATCGGGCGACACGACGGCCGGCGGGCTGAGCCGAGTGGCCTGGACCCTGACACCTGACGTGGACGTCATGCTGTTGGCGCTTGGTGGCAACGATTTTCTGCGCGGCATCGATCCCGTCACCAGCCGCGAGAATTTGCGCGGTATTCTTGAAGCAGCACAGGCGGCAGAGGTAGAGGTCTTTATGGTCGGTATTCTGTCGACTGCGAACTTTGGTGAGGATTTTCAGAGCCAATTCAACGGAATGTACGTCGACCTTGCAGCAGAATTCGACGTGCCACTTGAGCCGAACTTCTTTGCCGGTTTGATCGACGGCGGCACGCCTGTCGAAATTCTCGAGCAATACATGCAGGCGGACGGTATTCATCCCAATGCGACCGGTGTGGATGCCATTGTGGCGCAGCTTGGCCCGCAAGTGGCCACGTGGCTCGCAGAAGTGGACTAGGCAGATGCCAGGGCGCTTGTTTCTGACACGGCCCATGATGGAGGTCGCATCATTTCTCGGCGGTCCGGTGCCAGAGGATGCGCCGCGGTTCAACATTTCTCCGGGCCAGGATGTGATCGCCCGCACATCAAACGGTATAGCGCATGCGCGCTGGGGGATGATCCCGGTGGGGCGTACCAATGCCCGCGGGCGGCCTGTGCTGGAGACGATCGTGAATGCGCGGTCAGAGACTGTCTTTGACAAATCTGCTTTTGACGGAGTGACCCGTGCCGTCGTGCCCGCGGATGGCTGGTACGAATGGACAGGCGAAGTACGTCGCAAAACGGCATGGCGTATCCGGCGTAAGGATGCCTCGCTTATGGCCTTTGCCGCCATTCATGATATTTGGGCGGCCCCCGGTGGCAGAGAGGTTGCTCAAATCGCAACCGTGACCTGTCCTCCGAATGCCGATGTGCGGGACATTCATCACCGCATGGGGGTGATCCTGGACCAAGATCAGATCGAAACCTGGCTCAACGGCACTGTAGAGGAGGTGACGCGTCTGATGCAGCCGTTGCCAGACGGGACCCTTCGGATCGAAGTGGCGGATGATGTGGATTGGTCTGGGCCCTAACGGCGCGTAGCGAAGCACGGGCGGAACGTGCCGCCCATGTTCAATCTTGGTGGCGAATTACGCCAGTGCGAGGTTTACCGCCGACTCGCGTCCATCGCGGCCCGCTTCGACGTCAAAAGACACTTTTTGGTTGTCTTGCAGACCGGTTAGGCCCGAGCGTTCGACAGCTGAGATATGGACGAAGATGTCCTTGCTGCCGCCATCAGGGGCGATAAAGCCGTAGCCTTTGGTGGTGTTGAACCATTTCACGGTGCCAGTGGCCATCACGTGTTTCCTTGTATTGTACCGCTCGCGGAAGTGCAGCGGATCGGCTTAGTCACGAGGGATCGAGGACTGTGCCGTAAGGAGTCAGTGGTCGATAATTGTAACGTCGCCGTTACAATATTGGCCTGACAATTCCTTAAATCAAGGGTGACACCGAGCGACGCATGCGTGGGCAAGACCGCCATGACCCACGAAAAAAGGCGCATCAGAGCGATGCGCCTCTCAAAAACTGTCTGATCTGGCAGGCTTATGCGAGTGCGAGGTTGATCGCAGATTCGCGACCGTCACGGCCAGCTTCGATGTCAAAAGTCACTTTTTGATCATCTTGAAGGCCTGTCAGACCCGAACGCTCAACAGCGGAAATGTGTACGAACACGTCCTTGCTGCCGCCATCGGGGGCAATAAAGCCATAACCTTTGGTTGTGTTAAACCACTTCACGGTGCCAGTAGCCATCGTGATATCTCCTTTACATGTCTGCCCGCGGGATGCGGCAGTGCGGCGTGTTAGGGTCTTGTCGAAAGACTGTAGCCGGTATCGGAGAACAGTGGGTCGAAAGAAACGAACGTTGCACCGCTGGGTATGACGGTGCCGATGTTCAAAGGCAAGCGATTAGGCTGCGGCGTCAAAAGCCGACTGATGGTTTTCGCGCGGCGTGACCGCTGATGTACCTGCAAGTACAAAGCCCACAACAGCAGCGACAGGGCCAGAGATTGCCCAAATTGTAAATGCTGACAAGAAGCTCAGATCAAAAGCAACAAAGCCAATAGTTGCGACTGCAAAACCGAGCATTGCTCCAAGGATCGTAATGATTTGTGCCATGGTGTCCCTCCACGAATTAACTGTAGCTAAGAAGCCGTTAAAATGGGGCGCGAATGTGACCCGTTTGGGGAATTGCGCGGAAACCTGCGACTTTCTGCGCACAACTCCGCTTATGTGATGCATTGATCTGTCAGGCGAACTGCGTCATGATAGGATAATATTCAATAAAATCAGTAGTTACGCAGGTATGCGCTTCGCTACGCAATCATTAGAGTGGTTTATGAGAAAATCCTATTTCGTGGTCTTTGCAGCAGTTCTCGCGGCCTGTGGACCCCGCGTAAGTGGTGAAATTGGGCAGGCTTGCTTGGCCGGTGGTCGTAGTGCCGCGAATCCTCAGCTGTGCAGTTGCATTCAACAAGTGGCTAACCAATCGCTCAGCGGTCGCGATCAGAGCCGCGCTGCAACATTCTTTGCTGACCCGCAGTTGGCACAAGATATCCGACAAGCTGATGGTCGGGCGAATGAAGCGTTCTGGCAGCGGTATCGCGCGTTTTACCAGCAGGCGCAGCAAAGCTGCGGCTAAGTTTGACGGCATGACAAACACAAACGCCCCCCGCATGGCGAGGGGCGTTTTTTCATATTTTCTGTTTCAGAGGTTGGGATAGATTGGGAAGGCGTCACAGAGCGCTTCAACCTCGGCGCGGACCTTTGCTTCGACAGCGCCATTGCCTTCGGGCCCGTTCGCGGCAAGCCCATCGACAACCTCGACAATCCAATCAGCAACTTGGCGGAACTCGGTCTCGCCAAAGCCGCGTGTCGTGCCCGCAGGCGAGCCAAGGCGGATGCCGGATGTGACCATCGGCTTTTCGGGGTCGAACGGGATGCCGTTCTTGTTGCAGGTGATATGCGCGCGGCCCAAGGCCTCCTCAGTGTGGTTGCCCTTCACGCCCTTGGGGCGCAGGTCCACCAGCATCAGATGCGTGTCAGTGCCGCCAGCAACGATGTCGAGGCCGCCTTTCATCAGCTGATCGGCCAAGGCTTGGGCGTTTTTGACGACTTGCTGTTGGTAGGATTTGAACTCAGGGCGCAGCGCTTCGCCAAAGGCGACGGCCTTGCCCGCGATCACATGCATCAAGGGCCCGCCTTGGATGCCGGGGAAGATGGCTGAATTGAACTTTTTCGCCAGTGCCTCATCATCCGTAAGGATCATGCCACCGCGTGGACCGCGGAGCGTTTTGTGCGTGGTTGTCGTGGCCGCATGGGCATGCGGGAAGGGCGAGGGGTAAAGGCCCGCAGCGATGAGGCCTGCAAAATGCGCCATATCGACAAGCAAATAAGCGCCTACACTGTCCGCAATCTCGCGCATCTTCGCAAAGTCGATGATGCGTGGGATGGCCGAGCCACCGGCGATGATCAGCTTGGGCTGATGTTCGGCCGTCAGGGCTGCGATCTCATCATAGTCGATCCGCTGATCCTGCTGACGCACACCGTAGTGCACGGCGTTGAACCATTTGCCCGATTGGTTCGGACGCGCGCCATGGGTCAGGTGCCCGCCTGCATCGAGCGACATGCCAAGGATTGTATCGCCTGGCTGTAAGAGCGCCTGAAACACGCCCTGGTTCGCCTGAGAGCCAGAGTTTGGCTGCACATTCGCAAAGCCACAGCCAAACAGCTGCTTGGCCCGGTCGATGGCAAGGTTTTCAGCGATGTCGACATACTGGCAGCCGCCGTAGTAGCGGCGCCCGGGATAGCCTTCGGCGTATTTGTTCGTCATCACGCCGCCCTGCGCTTCCATAACGGCGGCAGAGACGATGTTCTCTGAGGCGATCAGCTCAATCTCTTTGCGCTGGCGGCCCAGCTCTTGTTGCATCGCGGCGTGGATCTCGGGATCCCGCGTTTCAAGCCGTTCGGTGAAAAAGCCGGTGTCGGTTGCAGGGTGCTTTGGTGCGTTCATGGCAGCTGTCCTTTGGATCAGAGCGGGATTTGCGCCCTGATACTGCAATGTCGTCCAAGTCAAAAGTGACAAAACGACCCTGTTTGCGCTCTCATCGGCAAACTGGGCTTTGACTCGGCTTTTGCTGAAGTGTCACAAACACTTAACTTATGTTCCGTCGAAAGCAGCTTTATGCCTCTTGATCACCCTCCCAAAAACATCGCCTTTGTGGCCAGCGGTGCGCCCTTAGCCCAAGATGCGTTGACGGACCTGACCAAGCGGTACGGCCAATGCGCGATTGAAGAGGCGGAGGTTGTCGTGGCGTTGGGCGGCGATGGGTTTATGCTGCAAACACTCCACCTTGTAGATCGGCTGGATGTGGCTGTTTATGGGATGAACCGCGGCACCGTCGGATTCTTGATGAATGAGTATGTCGAAGATGATTTGCCCGACAGGTTGGTCTCCGCAGAAGAAGCAATCATCAACCCGCTTACCATGCTGGCCGAGGATACCGCAGGAAAGCAGCACACAGGCCTTGCCATCAATGAGGTGAGCCTTTTGCGAGCTGGGCCGCAAGCCGCAAAGCTTCAGATCAGTGTGGATGGCAAAGTTCGCTTGGGCGAACTTGTTTGCGATGGCGCGCTCGTGGCGACACCTGCAGGATCAACCGCTTACAATTATTCAGCCCACGGACCCATCGTGCCCATCGGGTCCGGCGTGCTGGCGCTGACGGCGATCGCACCGTTCCGCCCACGCCGGTGGCGGGGCGCACTTTTGCCCAAGGCCGCGGTTGTCCGGTTCGATGTCAAAGACCCGGAGCGCCGTCCCGTGCGGGCTGATGCGGACTCGCGGCCTGTCGACAATGTGGTCTGGGCCGAAATTCGCAGTGAGCCTGAAGTGGAGCACCGTATCCTCTTTGACCCGGGACACGGCCTTGAAGAACGCCTGCTGCGCGAACAGTTTGCCTAAAGTTCTGCGGCCATCGAGTCGATCTCGGCCCTGATGAACGCATCGAACGCGGCAGAGGGTTGGCGCTGCTCAAAGGTTTCCTTGAAGGGGTCAGGGGCCGCTATCGCGCTGCCTGCCATTTCGGCCAAAACTGCGTGTCCGCAGAAGGGCACATAGGTTTCCGAATATCCGCCTTCATGCACCATTAGCAGCTTGCCGTCACACAAGATCTGCGCGAGCGACATTACCCGTTCGGTCATCGCGCGAAACGTCTCGGCCGTGGCCAGCATGCGGCCCAGAGGATCGTTGGCCGCCGCATCAAATCCACACGCCACGATGATGGCATCAGGCGCAAAATCCCGGATCGTGCGGACGATGAGCGCGTCAAAGGCATAAAGGTAGCCGTCATGCCCGGTGCCGGGGGGCAGAGGGATGTTGAGGTTGAAGCCTGTGCCATCTCCCTCACCGCGATCCGCAAAGTCGCCGGTGTCCATCGGATAATTGCGCTCTTGATGTAGCGAAATGGTCAGCACGCTGGGATCATCATAAAAGATCGCCTCAGTGCCATTGCCGTGGTGCACATCCCAATCGAGAACGACGAAACGCTTGCCCGGTTCCACAGCCTGTGCCGCGCGAATGGCAATTGCGATGTTGGCCAAGAGGCAGAACCCGTTGGGCCAATCCGGCAGACAATGGTGGCCGGGCGGGCGGGATAATGCATAGGCGTTTAGCACCTCTCCGCGCATCACATCGCGCAATGCTGTCAGGGCCAGACCGGCAGATTGCGCCGCGATCTCATACCCGCCCGGTCCAAAAGGCGTCCGCCGGCCAAGTTCGCCACCGCCGGCATCGCTCGCTGCCTTGAACGCGTCAAGGTAGCTGGCCGGATGCACACGCTCCAGTTCGGTGCGGCTCGCTGGCTCGGCCCCGCGCATGTCGAGCTCTTGCGACAGCCCGGTGACGTCTATGAGGTTCTTGAGCCTCCGCTTCGTCTCAGGACTTTCGGGCAGGCCGCCCTGCATCGGCTGCACCAAACCGCCCACGGGCAGCATCCCGGCGTAATTGCCGCCAGAATGCCAAAAGCAGCTCTCGTCCCAGTAAAACCCAGTGCGCAATTCAGTCATCCCTACGGCCTGGAAGGTTGCGGCAAAGTGGCAAGCGAGTAGATGCCCTCCGGCAAATCCAGCGCCGCGGCCAATTCGCGGATTTGGGTGGGCGATAGGGTGATCTTCACTGTTGTCTCCGCGCGCGGATCAAACTGCTCGACCGTCACGCAATCTTCAAAAGCGCAAATGGTGACGTCCTCCGCCAAAGGTGTCTGTCCCTCATCGACCAAAGTGATCACGGTCGCGTCGAATTCGTGCTCTATTGTAAACATGAATGGAGCGTAGAGGGTGTTTGGTCACAAGTACAAGAGCCGCGACAATCCGGGTGGCTCCTGTGAGCAGGATTGCTTAAGTTATCCGCAAATAGTGAGAGGCTATCGATGAAGATTTTCCGCACCATTGTTGCGACCGCTTTGTTGCTTGGAACCGCTTGTGAGGCGCCGCCCATTGAAGACGGGTCCAGTCCATTTGCGGGGTTGGCCGACGTAGCACAGAGCCGTCAGGCTGGCAGTTCCTTTCAAAGTGTTGTTTCGCGCGTTGAGCCGATTGCCGAACGTGTCTGCCGCTCGCGCAATCGCAATGTGAATTGTGATTTCCGCATCGTACTGGATGATCGCCGCGGCGCGCCGTCAAATGCGTTCCAGACCGAGGATGAAAGTGGCCGCCCGATCATCGCCTTTACCCTCGCATTGATCAACGACGCGGAGAATGAGGACGAGCTTGCCTTCATTCTGGCCCATGAAGCCGCGCATCACATTCTGGGCCACCTGCGGCAACAGCGCCAGAATGCCTCCGTCGGGGCAGAGGCTTTGGGCGGTCTCGCCACGCGGCTGGGTGGCACCAATCCGGATGTGCTCGAGGCCGCGGCCTCGCTTGGCGCGCTCGTAGGCGCGCGGACGTTCAGCCGGACGTTTGAGCTGCAGGCCGATGCGCTGGGCACGCGGATTGCAGCGCAAGCAGGCTATGATCCCGTGCGCGGGGCAGCCTTCTTCTTTCGCATTCCCGATCCGGGCGACCGGTTCCTGGGCAGTCATCCGCCCAATGCAGAGCGGATCGAAACGGTGAACCGGATCGCTCAGGAACTGGGACTTTAGCCCGCGTCCGGCAGTTCGGCGAACAAATCGATTTGGTAGCCGTCGGGGTCTACGACCGTCGCATAACGCTGGCCCCAAAATGCATCCCACGGCGCGACTTTGATCGTGAACCCCGCGGCCTCAACAGCCCCTGCCACCGCGTCAACGTCGGCGGGCGTCTCACATAGCATCGCAAAGGACGCATGGTTGGGGGGCACTGGCGCTTGGCCCGTAAGCTCGGTCATCAGCTCCACGGTGTCGATCATTAGCCGAACGTCACCGGGGTCTGTCACAGGCTCCAGATGTTGGGTGCTGGCGTCGAAGTCGGGGAAGGTAAAGCCCAGCAGACTGTAAAATCGGGCGGACTCTTCCAGATTGCGGGACGAGACGGCTATGGCATCCAAGCGCAAGGCGGGCATTGGGTTTCCTTTGTAGCGGTTCAGCTGTGCACGATGGCGACAGCGATAGCCACAAAGAAACAGATCGAGGCGGCGAGTACAAACGCATGCCAGATCGCCATAGAAAACCGCAGGTTTTCTGCGCTGTAAAAGACGACCCCAAGGCTATAGGTCAGGCCACCGATCACGATCAGCCAGATCGCTGACGTGGGGACACTTTGGGCCAAAGGGGCGATGATCAGCACGCACATCCATCCCATCGCAACGTAGAGCAAAGGTCCAAACCGCCCCGGAGTTCGCCAAAAGACGACTTTGGCGACAAACCCGATCAGCGCCAGTGCCCAGACAATTCCCAGCAATCCGTAGGCTAGACCGGTCCCTAAGATGACAACAAGCGGTGTATAGGTGCCTGCGATCTTGAGGTAGATGCATGCATGGTCAATTTTTCGCAGGGTGGGGCGCAGATGCGTCCACGGCGTCATGTGATAAAACGCTGAGGCAGCCAGACAGGCTGTCAGCGCGGTTCCGTAAACAGCGGCAGCAGTGACCGTCGCGGCCCCCGCGGGGACGGACAGCCAGACCACTGCCACGGTAGCGCAGACCGCGAAAACCACACCAAGCGCATGAACTGCGCCGTCAGCAATTCGCTCAGCTCGGGTAAATGTTGGATAAGCCTCCATATGCAACAGCTTAGGCCGGAAAATGAGCATGAACGCTGTACCGTTGCGTCAACTTGCTCCACAATCGCGTGAGGCGGCGTTGGGAGATTGTGAAAACCATGAAAAATCAATGGGATCGCATCAGAAATCGGGTCATCTGGTCTTGGGCGGGGATTGTGCATGTCTGGAAAACAGAGGCGAGCTTTCATCAATGGTTCTGGGCATTTCTGGCGACAATCGTGCTCATGGTCCTCTTGCCGCTCTCGGCTCCGGAGCGGGCGATGCTGTTGTTTGGCGGCTTTGTCGTGCTGGCGCTGGAGTGTTTGAACACGGCCATTGAACGCGTCGTTGATGACGTCTCGGACGAGTGGCGGGACAAGGCGCGGCAGGCCAAGGATGCCGGGTCCGCGGCTGTTGCGCTTGCGGGTTTCGGTGTCGGCGTTGCCTGGGTTGCCGTGATCATTGGATTGATTGTTTGAAGATTATCGAGAATGTTCTGACCGACCGCGGGTCCAAATACGCGGTCTCTGGCGGCCCGGTAGAAAGCGCCGAGGAGGCGCGCGCCTTTGTCAAAACCCTGTGCCGCAAAAAGAAGTTCGCAAAGGCCACCCACAACACCTGGGCCGTTTTGCTGCCAAATGGGCCAATCAAGAACGATGATGGTGAAGCCGGGGCTGGGATGGTGATCGTACGCATGCTCGAACGCGAGGAGCGCTACGGTGAAATTGTTGTGGTCACGCGGTGGTTCGGCGGGACCAAGCTTGGCGGTGACCGGTTTCGAAGGGTGGCCGATGCAGTCCGGGCCTATCTGGATGCGCCCTAGGCCCGGATTTGGCCCCAGAGGTCATATTCGCTGGCCTCATCCACTTCGACGGTCACAATCTGTCCGACACTCAGAGACTCGGTCCCTTCATCAATGAACAGATTGCCGTCAATCTCGGGCGCATCGGCCCATGTTCGGCAGGTTGCGATGCCGTCGGCGTCGATATCGTCCACGATAGCCTCTATCACTTTTCCAACCTTGGCTTGCAATTTTGCGGCTGAAATGGCTTGGGATTTTTCCATAAAACGATCCCAGCGCTCTTGCTTGATCTCTTCGGGCACATGGTCGGGCAAATCGTTGGACCGCGCCCCGGCGACGTTCTCATATTGAAAACACCCAACCCGATCGAGCTGCGCTTCGTCCAACCAGTCAAGTAACGTCTGGAACTCGTCCTCGGTTTCCCCCGGATAACCGACGATAAACGTGCTTCGCAGGGTGACATCAGGACAGACGTCGCGCCAAGCCGCGATCTCATCTAGCGTCTTGGCCGCTGCAGCAGGCCGGGCCATGCGTTTGAGGACATCGGGATGCGCGTGCTGAAATGGAATGTCGAGATAGGGTAGGATAAGCCCTTCCGCCATCAGCGGGATCAACTGGCGGACGTGCGGGTAGGGGTAGACGTAGTGAAGCCGGACCCACGCCCCCAGACCACCCAGATCACGCGCCAGATCGGTGATATGCGCGCGGTGCCCTTTGTCCTCGGCGTGTTTGATATCGACACCATAGGCCGAAGTGTCTTGTGAAATCACCAGGAGCTCTTTCACACCATTGCTCACCAATCGCTCCGCCTCGCGCATGACGGCATGGGCAGGCCTGCTGGCAAGACGCCCTCGCATGTCAGGGATGATGCAGAACTTGCACTTGTGGTTACAGCCCTCAGAAATCTTGAGGTAGCTGTAGTGCCTTGGCGTCAGGGACACACTGCTGGCAGGCAGCAAATCCACGAATGGATCGGGTGAGGGCGGCACCGCGGAATGCACGGCATCAAGCACCTGTTCATATTGGTGCGGGCCGGTGACGGCCAAAATGTTCGGGTGATGCTCCCGAATGTAGTCAGGCTCTGCCCCCAAACAGCCGGTCACAATCACTTTGCCGTTCTCAACCAGTGCTTCCCCGATGGCATCAAGGCTTTCCGCCTTAGCACTGTCCAAAAAACCGCAAGTGTTCACGATCACAGCCTCAGCGCCGCTATAGTCAGGGCTGATCTGATACCCCTCGGCTCGCAGCTTGGTCAGGATGCGTTCACTATCGACAAGTGCTTTGGGACATCCGAGAGACACCATCCCAATCGTGGGCTGGCCGGGGCGGGCGTCCGTCTCCATCCGCAGTTTGGGCGCGAGGTCGGGGCGAAGATTTGGTGGGTTCTGAGCCATGTCACGCCAATAGCCGTTTGCGCGAAGGGTTGAAAGAGTGTGAGTCGGTGCATGACGCAGTGGGGCTCCTACGAAAGTGACCTGATTGTTAGTCCGTCAAACGACAATCCCGTCGAAGTTCAGCGCATTGATCCGGATAGCAAGCAATTTAAGGCAAAATTTTGACAGCCGGTCTCTGGCCCGACTAAGACAGCAGCGTGGGGCGTAACGAGTAACATAGGTAGACAAATGCTACGTCAAATTATTGCCGCGGGTTTCACCCTTGCGGCGGCCGGGTCAGCGCAAGCGGCCACGGTGAATTTCAACTCATTTTCGCATGGCGATGTCGTCACGTCCTTTATGGTCGAGGATGTCACCGCAACTGTGTCAGCCGTCGGAAACTCGGCCACGGCGCCAAATCAGGCCGTTATTTTCGACACGACGCTTACGGGCACTCAGGACCCAGACCTCGAAGGCCCATTCACGAGCGCCAACGGTAACAGAACGTTCAATGCGCGACGTGCGCTGATCATCCAGGAAAATCCACTGGGCGAGCCTGATGATGATGGAAATGGTGGCACGATCACGCTCACCTTTTCTCGTGCGCTCACTTTCCTTGGTTTCCACGTTTTGGATGATGCCACCATCAATGTGACATCGAACAATTCGGGCCAATCCGTCACAGGGTCAGCCCCGGCAGACAACACGTTCCGGCGCGTCAATGTGATGTGGGAAAACGTCACGAGCCTGACCTTCGATTTTGGCACCCATTCTGGCGCAATTGATCAATTGCGTTTTGATGTACCGGCACAAGTGCCGGTCCCGGCATCCTTGCCACTCCTTGGGGGAGCACTTGCTTTGATGGGCTGGGGCGCCCGTCGCCGTCAGGCCAAGCGCTAACCCAAAGCCACCTTATGCAGCACGTCAGGCCGCTCGGCATCTGCCGGGCGGCCCTTTTTTGTCCGAACTGACAAAAAAGGGCCCGCGCAGTGATCTGCAGCGGGCCCTTTGCATCTCGTAGAGTTGGCTAGCGGCGCCGGTCACGCCTCGATGACATCGGCTGAAAAGCGACGCCAACATGGGCCTCGCAGTAGGGCTTTCCCTGCTGAACATTCAGGCCACAGAACCAAAAGTCATCCGTAGCCGGATCACCCACAGGCCACTTACAGGTCTTTTCTGTCAGCTCCATCAATGACAACCGCTTCGCCGTCTTCTCAACCTCGTTGACCTTTGCAAGCGCTTCGGGGCTGATTTCGTTCAGGCTAGGCTGCGGCGGCAGGGGCTGGCCCGCAGGGATGATCGCACGGCGGGCCGCGGACATCGGCGGCTCGGGTGCATCATCAGCAGCAGGTTTAATCGACGTGGGCTTGGGGGTCTCCGCCTTGGGTTTGGGCGCGGCTGCAGGTTTGGTCGCTTTCTTTTCCGCCGTGGCTTTCGCACCGCCACTTGGCGTGGCGCGGTTGGACAGGCCAAGCCGATGCACTTTGCCGATGACGGCGTTGCGCGTCACACCGCCCAGCTCTTTGGCGATTTGGCTCGCAGATTGGCCGTCGCCCCACATCTTTTTGAGCGTCTCGACGCGCTCGTCGGTCCAGGACATATGTATTCCTTTGGGGTTGTCAGGGCCTCTCACGCCCTTGAAGAAATTGTCAGTCTCCTATTCTAAGCACCAAAGGCCGAGATACAAGCGTATGCGGCGTATTTGAAAGGACGTGGCAGATGAGTAACGGGCAGGATCTAGGCGTGCGCCGGTTTGGCCGAGTGAACTGGCTGGGGCTGTGGACGTTGATCCAGCGGGAAGTGCGACGGTTCCTAAATGTTTGGAGCCAGACGGTGATGGCCCCGCTGATCAACGCCGGCCTATTTTTGATGGTCTTTGTCCTGGCGGTTGGCCCCAATCGCGGACCCGTCATGGGTGTGCCGTTCATAGAGTTCATCGCGCCCGGCATCCTGACAATGACAGTGATCCAGAATGCCTTTGCCAATTGCTCCTCGTCGCTGGCCAGCGCCAAGGTTCAGGGCAACATCGTCGACACGCTCATGCCACCGCTCAACGCGGCAGAGCTTGTGGCGGGCTACCTGATGGGGGCCGTGGCGCGCGGTGCCTTGGTGGCGATCGTGATCGCACTTGGGGTCTGGCTGTTTCTCGGTGTGGGGATGGCGCACCCTCTTTGGGTCGTCTTCTTCGTTTTCGTCGGATCGGTCTTTATGGGCGGGCTGGGTCTAATCGCCGGTATCTTTGCCAACAAGTTTGACCAACTTGCCGCCATATCGAATTTTATTGTGACGCCTTTGGCTTTCCTATCGGGCACGTTTTACTCAATTGAGGCGATGCCCCCCGCTCTGCAATCGCTGAGCTACGCCAATCCGTTCTTCTATATCATCGACGGTGTGCGCTACGGCATGTTGGGCGTGTCAGACAGTTCACCCGTCTTTGGCGCCGTGTTTTCCATGTTCGCAGCTGTATTGGTGGTGGCCATCAACCACTACTGGTTCAAACGGGGCTATCGGCTGAAAGCGTGAGGGGGCGCTGCCCCCCGCCCTGACGGGCGTCCCCCGAGGTATTTTGGGCAAGATGAGATTATCTCCCATCTTGCCACAGAGGTGCCACGGGCAAACCTCACCTTGCGCGGTCATCGGCTCCTCAGCCTGTACCGCGCTTCCACGATCGCACGGCGTGGTTAACGAATCGTAAATCTCATCTTGCCAAAAATACCTCCGCCGGAGGCGCAGGGTGCCGCAGCGCTATGGTTTGAGGGGGTGTCCGCGGCTGAAACCTTGACACTCCGGTCCGTCCCCCGCATGAGGCGCCTGTCCCAACAGGAGAGACTTCATGGCTTTGTCAGACAGCATGCGTGCCGAGTGGATCGGCAACCCGCGAGTGGAACTGTTGTCTGGTCTTGTCGTCGCACTCGCGCTCATTCCTGAAGCGATTGCGTTTTCCCTGATTGTCGGCGTCGATCCCAAGGTCGGCCTCTATGCGTCCTTCATTATTGCTGTGATCACAGCTCTTTTTGGCGGCAGGCCGGGGATGATCTCGGCGGCCACTGCGGCGACGGCCGTGCTGATGGAGCCTTTGTTCAAAGACTTTGGCTTGCATTACATTCTGGCCGCAACAGTTTTGGCCGGATTGATACAGGTTGGTATCGGCTACGCCAAAATCAGCCACGTGATGCGGTTCGTTTCGCGCTCGGTCATGACCGGGTTTGTCAACGCCTTGGCGATCTTGATTTTCATGGCGCAGATCCCGGAATTGGTGGGCGTGCCGTACATGACCTACGTTCTCGTGGCCTTTGCTTTGGCGATCATCTACGGGCTGCCGTATCTCACCACTGCGGTGCCATCGCCGTTGATCGCGATCATCGTCCTGACCATCGTCGTTTGGGCGGCAGGGATCGATGTGCGCACGGTCTCGGACATGGGGGATCTGCCTGACGCGTTGCCGCATTTCTTTGTGCCAGATGTCCCGCTGGAGCTGGGTATGTTTTGGATCATCTTGCCGGTCGCTGTGGCCATCGCAGTTGTGGGCCTGTTGGAGAGCCTGATGACGGCAAACCTCGTTGATGAGTTGACCGATACCCGCTCAAATCGCGACAAGGAATGCATCGGTCAGGGCATGGCAAACACGGTCACCGGCTTCTTTGGTGGCATGGCGGGGTGCGCGATGATCGGGCAGTCTATGATCAATGTGAAATCCGGCGGTCGCGCACGGCTATCCTGTTTTGCCGCAGGTGTGTTTTTGTTGTTCTTGATCCTCGTTCTGGCAGACTTTGTTAAGATCATTCCGATGGCAGCGCTCGTTGCTGTGATGATCATGGTGTCAGTGGGCACGTTCAGTTGGTCGTCGCTTACAAACCTGCGCACCCATCCGATCAGCTCATCCGTGGTGATGCTGGCGACGGTGGTCGTAACGGTTGAGACGCACAATCTGGCCTACGGTGTGCTCGCCGGTGTGCTGCTGTCGGGCGTATTCTTCGCCTCTAAAATCGCGCAGATCTTCCGCATCACGAGCGAGGTCAGCGCTGATGGACGCAAGCGGACCTACAAGATTGAGGGACAGCTTTTCTACGCGTCGGTCGAAGAATTCATGCGCGCCTTCGACTTTCGAGAGGCGCTCGACGAGGTGATTATCGACGTCTCCGCCGCCCACATCTGGGACATCAGTTCCGTTCAGGCTGTTGACATGGTTGTGTTGAAATTCAGCCGCGAGGGGACCAAGGTGGACCTGCGCGGTATGAATGCCGCGTCTGAGACCATCGTTGACAAGCTGGCCCTGCATGACAAGCCCGGCGGCATGGATCAGTTGAACGTACACTAAGGGGACCGCCATGGACCGCATCGCCGCCTTTATCGACGGATCAGACTATTCGGCCAGCGTGTGTGACTATGCGGTTTGGGCGGCGGGCAAGCTGTCGATGCCTGTGAGCCTTGTCCATGTGATTGGTCGCAGGGGCAGCGACACGATGCCAGCGGATCTCTCAGGCAACCTTCGGCTTGGCGCACGCACTGCACTGTTGGACAAGCTGTCAGCGCTTGACGCTGAGCGGGCGACCTTGCTGCGCGAGCGAGGGCGCGTGATCCTTGAGGATGCGGCAGAGCGGATGGCGGCAGCCAGTCCGGCGGAAGTGAGCCAGAAGTTGCGCTTTGGCGACCTGATCGAAAGCATGGAAGAGCTTGAGGGCGAGACACGCTTTGCTATTCTGGGCAAGCGCGGCGTGTCAGCAGGGTTTGCCGCCGATTTGTTGGGGTCAAACCTCGACCGGGCCGTGCGCGGGGCCAAGCGGCCTGTGCTCGTGGCAAACCGGGCCTTTAAGGTGCCCGAGAAGTTTGTGTTCGCCTATGATGGTGGTCCCTCAGCGGATCGTGCGCTGGAGCGGATGTTGGCGGGATCAATCCTGACGGGCTTGGCCTGTGAGATCGTGGGGGTTGGCATGGCCACCCCTCACTTACGGGACAAACTGAGCCATGCGGCTGCGGCCCTTGATCGGGCGGGTTATGTCGTGACCGAGCATCTTGAGACCGGTGAGCCGGAAGCGGTGATCAGCAAGCTGGTGACGGATCTGAACGCGGATTTGCTTGTTCTGGGGAAGTCTGGTCATTCGCGGCTGCGCGATTTCTTTATTGGATCGACCACGATGGAACTGATGCGCACATGCAAGGTGCCGGTTGTTATTTTTCCCTAATTCTGCCCTCGCGCCAGGCGAGTAGGGCGGCGCCTGCCAGAATGATCGCGGCCCCTGCATAGCTTACCCTATCAGGGATAATGCCGAACAGGACGGCGTCGTAGAGGGCTGCAAACACCAGTGTCAGGTAGCTGAAAGGGGTGACAAAGCTCGCATCCGCGCGGGCCATGGCGTTGACAAAGCAGGTTTGTGCTGCCGCCATCATGCAGCCGAGGGCAACGAGTGCACCCCATTGCTGCAGTGTCGCCACATGCCAAAATGGTACAACGGCAAGCGTTGCAACAATTAGGCCAATCGCATTGTTGGTGAGCAAGATCTGGAACGCCGGTTCCCGGCCGGCGAGGCGCTTGATAAAGATGAGTTCCAGCCCAAGCATTGCGGCGGCTCCAAGGGCCAGAAGTGCAGCCACCTGAAAGGTGTCTGGCCCCGGACGCAGCAGGATCAGCGCGCCGAGAAAGGCCAGCCCTGCGGCTGTCCATCGCCATGGCCCAACTTTCTCGCCCAAGAGAGGGATGGCCAGCAACATGCCAAAGACCGGGTTAAGAAAGCTGATCGCCGTGGCATCAGACAGACGCATTTGTGCAGCTGCCGCAAACATCAGCGTCACGCCGACAAAGCCGCAGAGCGAGCGTTGCACGTGCAGTGTCAGGTTCGGGCGCCCGAGGTTTGGCCGTATGACAAGGGCGGCGAGGCCAAGCGCCAAAAAAGCAAAAAGGAACCGCCCATGGGTGACTTGAAGTGGGTGAAGTGCAGGGCCGAGGCTATCTGTGCCAAGCGCCTTGGCCGCCAAAGTTGTTCCTGCGATGAAGGATGTGGCCGTCAGCATTAAAACTATGGCGAGGCGGGGATTGGGCGCTTGGGTCATGCGCCATGCCTGACAGGGCTCGCAGGTGCGTGCAACCTTTGCGCTTTTCATTCGCAGGTGTCCGGTCTATGGACGATGCATGACATACGCAGCAGCACCTCAAAACCGACGCCGACGCTAATCCTTTAGCCGTCGCGCAGCTGCGCATTGTCTCTTTCCAAACTCGTTGACACCTTGGCCCTGCTCCGGCACCTATCGGGCCTTATCCAAGCTTTAAGGATTTAATCATGATCCCCTCGATCTTGCCGACCTATTCCCGTGCACCTCTGACGTTTGTCAAAGGCGAAGGCTCTTGGCTGACCACGGATGATGGGCGACGTCTTCTGGACCTGGGGGCAGGGATTGCAGTGAACGCTCTGGGCCATGCGCATCCGGCACTGGTTGATGTGTTAACACAGCAGGCGAATGCGGTTTGGCATGTGTCAAACCTCTATAACATACCGGCGCAGCAAACGCTGGCGGACCTGCTGGCCGAGCACACGTTTGCGGACACGTCGTTCTTCACGAACTCCGGGACGGAGGCGTGCGAACTCGCCGTCAAAATGGCGCGCAAGTATTGGTATGAAAAAGGACAAGAGGATCGCACGACAATCCTGACCTTCAGTGGATCATTCCATGGACGGTCCTCTGCCGGGATCGCGGCGGCGGGGTCTGAGAAGATGGTCAAAGGCTTTGGCCCGTTGTTGCCTGGGTTCAAACATCTGGAATTTGGCGACCACGACGCACTGCGGGCTGCGATCGCCGAACCGGACGTAGCGGCCGTGATGGTCGAGCCTGTGCAGGGTGAGGGGGGCATCCGTCCTTTGCCCGACGCCTGCCTCAAAGGGCTGCGCGATCTTTGTGATGAGACGGGCACGCTTATGATCCTTGATGAAGTGCAATGCGGCATGGGCAGGACAGGCAAGCTCTTTGCGCACGAATGGGCCGGGATCACGCCGGACATCATGATGGTGGCCAAAGGCATTGGTGGTGGTTTCCCCCTTGGGGCGGTTCTTGCAACAGAAGAGGCCGCCTCTGGTATGACCGTCGGCACGCATGGATCGACCTACGGAGGCAATCCGTTGGCCTGCGCCGTTGGGGCAAAGGTGGTCGAGTTGATCGCGGATGCGGACTTCCTGGCTGAAGTGAACCGCAAGGCGGCGCTTCTACGGCAAGGGCTGGAAGGGCTGGTCGCCAGCCATCCTTCGGTTTTTGAGGCCGTTCGCGGCAGTGGCCTGATGCTGGGGCTCAAGTGCGTCGTCCCCTGCGGTGATTTTGTCGCGGCGGGTTTTGCCAACGATGTGATCACAGTCCCGGCTGCGGACAACGTTGTTCGTCTGTTGCCTGCGCTGAACCTGTCCGATGACGACATCGCCGAAGCCCTGACCCGTTTGGACAACGCGGCGGCAGAGCTGGGAGGAGTTCAATGACCCACTTCCTCGATATTCACACCACTGATGCTAGCGACCTTCGGAGCATAATCGACAACGGCATCGCCATGAAGCAGGCGCGTGCTGGCAAAACCAAGGGTGCGCTGGACGCTGATCTGCCGTTGGCTGGGCATATGGTGGCACTGATCTTTGAAAAACCATCGACCCGGACCCGCGTGTCTTTTGACGTCGGTGTGCGTCAGATGGGCGGGCAGACGATGGTTTTGTCGGGTGCCGACATGCAGCTCGGCCATGGCGAGACGATTGCCGACACCGCCCGCGTTCTGTCGCGCTACGTCGATTTGATCATGATCCGCACGTTTGAGGAAGCGACCCTGCTCGAGATGGCCGAATATGCCAGCGTGCCCGTGATCAACGGGCTAACCAATCGTACCCATCCCTGCCAGATTATGGCTGATGTCATGACATTCGAAGAGCACAACGGCCCGATCAAGGGCAAAAAGGTTGTGTGGTCGGGCGATGGCAACAACGTCTTTGCAAGCTTTGCCCATGCGGCCAAACAATTCGAGTTTGATCTGGTTTTCACCGGGCCAGAGCCTTTGGACCCGGAACCGGCATTGGACGGCCTCTACACGATCGAACGTAACCCGGACGCGGCAGTTGCTGGAGCAGACCTCGTCGTCACGGATACCTGGGTCAGCATGCATGATCCACAGTCAGCCCGCGAGCGGCGGCACAACCAACTGCGCGGATATCAGGTGAATGATGAACTCATGAGCCATGCAAAAGACGATGCTCTGTTCATGCATTGCCTGCCTGCGCATCGCGATGATGAAGCGACGTCAAGCGTTATGGACGGCCCGCATTCCGTGATCTTTGATGAGGCTGAGAACCGCCTGCACGCGCAAAAAGCGATTATGCGGCACTGTTTGGGTGTGTGACCGGGATTACTTGAACGATTTCAAAATGCTACGAAGGCCGTCTTCTGTAACCAGTTTGGCGGCTTTTTTTGGGCTGACCCACTTGCGATCCCGCTTGTTGCTTTCGGGATACTTCTTGCGCGTGTCTTTGACTTTGACCTGATACACCTTGGTCTCGGCCAATTCTTCGTCGCCGTGTTTGTTCACCTTGGCGGCGAGGTATTTGCCAACGGGCCTGCGCTTGAGCTTGCCGCCTTTCACGCCTGCTTCTTCCCAGGCCTCGATCATCGCGGCCTCGCGGTCTTTCTTGCCCTTCATCGGCCAGCCCTTGGGCAGTATCCATCGCCCGCGAGAGGAGGTGACCATCAGGATCTCGCGGCCTTTTTTGCCATCACGATAGCAAAGCGCCGCCAGCTGCTTGTGCTTGGGTTTCACATTATTCACCTCTCCATCATCGGAAAGGTCATTCTTCAAAAACGCTGCCATTCAAACCGCTCAAACTTGGCCAGATCATGCCCGGCTCTCTTCTTATGCCCTCACAATATGCCAATTTTACGATGAAATTCAACGTTGCGGCTAAACTTGTCGCTTTTTCGTGCGCAGCGTCGGGTCGGCTTGCGTCGGATCTTCGGGCCAGGGATGGCGTGGATAGCGGCCGCGCATGTCCTTGCGCACGTCCGCATAGCTGGTGGTCCAGAAGGCGGGAATGTCGGTCGTGGTTTGCAAGGGTCGGCCCGCAGGGGAGAGGAGCGTTACGCGAAGCGGCTGGCCGATCACGGTGGGATGTTTGGTCGTTCCGAACATTTCTTGCAGCCGCAACGTGATCTCAGGCTGGTCGCCGGAATAGTCTATGGCAATGGACCGCCCGAGAGGGGTTTCAAAACTGGCCGGGACGTCTCTGTCCAACGCCTGCTGCTGCTCCCATGACAACATCGCGCGCAGGGCGGGGGTGATGTCCAGCTGGCGGAAGGCAGCGGCGCTGTTGACGCCGCTGAGGAAGGGCATGAGCCAGTCCTCGAGCGTTTCAGTCAAGACTTCCTCACTCATATCCGGCACTGTCGGATCGGACTTGCGGGCAAGTGCTGTGCGGGCGCGGAAGAGTGCGGCCTTTCCTTCGATTCGCAGGCCCAACTGCCGCACGCCGTCGCACATAGCGGCGGCAATGGCCTCGGACGGGGCGTCTGTCCATTTGCTGTCCGACAGCGCGATGGCGCCCAAGCGTTCCTCCTTTCGTGCCAGCACTCGTCCTTCGCGTTTGGACCAAACGCAGGTCGAGACGGTTTCGATGCGATCTGAATAAAGGTCACGAATGTCGCTCTCGGAAATCGCCGCGCAGAGCCGGACCCGCGCCTCGCGTGTGTCGCCATCCAGATCGGTGGCCACGATATAGGTCTGGTTCGCTAGCGTATCCTCGGCGTCCAGAATGGCGCCCTTGCCGCCGCTCAGGATATAGCGCGGTTGTTCTCCCTTGCGGCGTTTGCCGATACGGTCGGGGTAGGCGAGCGCGGCCATCTGGCCGAGCGGTATCGCTGGCCGATCGGGGGCGATGGCGCGAATGCGTTTCTCTTCCTCACGCGCCTGCTGGAGAGCGGCCTTCGATGCGGCCTGAACATCGCCGCGCATCGCGCGCAGCCGGAGGGTCATGTCACTCTCGCGCGTGCTCAACGGATCGCGCGTGGCGAGCAATGCGGCCAAAGGGGCGGCACTCTTCCCGGCGGTGATGACCATGTGCCCAAGACGCGGATGCAGCGGGAGCTTGGCGACATCAGCGCCATGTGGCGTGATCCGCCCATCGTCCAGAATGCCAAGCAGAGTGAGCAAGCTGCGCGCCTCGGCCAGCGTGCCGGCCGGCGGCGGCGTCAGAAACGCGAGGTCATCCTCGGTTGCGCCCCACTGCGCAAGCTCGAGCGCCAGTCCCGTCAGGTCCGCCGCCTCAATCTCTGGCGGTGGGAAGGGGCGTAATCCGCCGTCTTCGCCCTTGGTCCACAAGCGGTAACATTGCCCTGCCGCCACACGGCCCGCACGGCCCGCGCGTTGGGTTGCTTCGGCTTTGGTCACACGCTCGGTAACGAGGCGGGACATACCGGAGTTGGGGTCAAACCGGGCGCGGCGGGCGTATCCCGCATCAACCACGACGCGGACGTCCGGAATGGTGAGCGAGGTCTCGGCGATGGACGTCGCCAACACGACTTTGCGAGGGGCGTCTGGTAACGCTGGCGCAATGGCGGCTTGCTGCGCCTTAAAGGGCAGGGCGCCGTAGAGGGGATGAAAACTGGCCTTTTCGCGCGGAACGCTACGTTCCATCGCGGCCAGCACCGTCCGGATTTCACCCGCGCCGGGCAGAAACACGAGCACGCCGCCAGCTGTGCTGCGCAAGATATCGGGCAGATGCGTTGTGACCAGATCCGCAATGCGGGTACGCGGCTGGCGCGGCGTCTCAATCCAATGCGTCTCGACAGGAAAGCTGCGGCCTTCTGCGGTAACGATGGGAGCGTCGCCCATGAGCCGGGCCACGGGTCCGGCATCAAGAGTGGCCGACATTGGCAGGATCATCAGATCAGGCCGCAAGGCCGCGCGGATCTCCAAGCAGAGGGCGAGCCCAAAGTCCGCGTTGAGGGATCGTTCGTGGAATTCGTCAAAGATCACGGCGCTGACACCGGGAAGCTCAGGATCGCTTTGGATCATGCGGGTCAGGATGCCTTCGGTGACAACTTCGATCCGCGTGGCCTTGCTAACCTTGCTTTCACCTCGCATGCGATAGCCCACGGATTGGCCCACAGGCTCGCCGAGCGTGTCAGCCATACGGTGAGCGGCACTGCGGGCTGCCAGACGGCGCGGCTCGAGCATCAGAATACGCCCGTCGCACAGCCCCGCGTCCAGCAACGCGAGCGGAACGCGCGTGGTCTTGCCCGCGCCGGGCGGGGCCTGCAAGACCGCTTGGCCTGTGTCGCGCAGGGCGGTGATAAGCGCGGGCAGGCAAGGTTCGATAGGCAACGTCATGGCAGCGTTATCGCGACTGGCGTGGTGGCGGTAAAGATGGCTTCGGACCAAACACAAAAAACCCGGCCGAGGGCCGGGCTTTTCAAACCGTTTGGTCAGAGGCGCTTAGGCGGCAGCCTTGGCGATCTCTTTCTTGACCTTCAGTGCATTGGCCGACAGCTCGTCATCCTTGGCTTTGGCCAGGAACGCGTCCAGGCCACCGCGGTGATCAACCGAGCGCAAAGCCGCTGCAGAGATGCGGAATTTGAAAGAACGCCCGAGAGTGTCCGACTGAAGCGTCACGTCATTCAGGTTTGGCAAGAAACGGCGACGTGTCTTGTTGTTGGCGTGGCTGACATTGTTGCCAGACATCGGGCCTTTACCGGTAAGTTCGCAGCGGCGCGACATGGGCTTTGTCCTTCGTCTTGGGGGCGTCGACGGTGCGCGCCCCAATTTCTGGGCCATCCGTGGTGGGACAGGGTTAAACATCGGGCATGCACGGCACACCCGCAAATTCAGGTCTGAGCGAATAGGCAGATTCCACACAGGCGTCAACAGCTATCACGGGGGCGAGGCGCCGTTTTCGCGCAAATGCTGGGATTGTGCCTTGGCGTATCGGGCGAGAGAGGGGTGCTGTCGGTCTGCTTTCTGGGCAAAGGCATCCCAATAGGGCGCCGATGCGCGGCGCAGAGCCTTGTGTGCTTTGGCAATGCTGGCCGGTGCAGCAAGCCCCATCGCGGCCCGCTGAATGATACCTGCCTTGCCACCATCGCGTAAAACGCGCGTGGCGGGGTGACCGCCGAAGGGGAGCCGGATCACCTGGAGCTGTGGGAAGTCCCGCGCGATCAATTCTGCATGCAGCCGGTCGTTTCGCACGAATGGATCAAACACCACAGCGCCGGCGACCGCATTCTGGGGCGGCACGGTTCCTGCGACCGGATCAAACCCACTGGCTGCGTCGCGATAGCGACGGTCAAACGGGACGACCTCCCGCGCGATGGAGATCTGCGGAGAGACAGCGATAAGGTGGTCCGCCCGTAATACCTTCGCAAACCGCAGGGCACCGTAGCCGCCCATGGAAAAGCCAAGAAGGTGCACCGCATCAAACTCTTGTGCGATGTCTGGTAGAATGGTCAAAAGCTGTGGCGTGTCGTCATTAATGAACCAGTCGTTCGCGCGCGTCTTGATCATCAGTTGCGCAAATCCGGCGCGGTCAAAGCCGCGGCTGGCAGCATCCGGGCCAAAGTCAGATTTACCCTTTTTGCGAAAGTCAAAGGTCACCATGAGCTTGCAATGATGCGCATTGTGCAGCGTGGCCCGCAGGTGGGCTCCGTCATAAACTCGCACCGGGGTCAGCGCTCTTCCCGCTCAAAGGCGGTCATCGCTGCGGCCGCAGCGGCTGAGGGGGTGCGCTGACCGGCAACCACCTCGTCTTCCAACTCAGCAAGCCGAGCCTTGATCTGCGGGTCCTTGGTCAGCAGAGCCATCATCTCGGCGCGCAATTCTTCGCCAAACCAGTGGCGTTTCTGCGTTGTGCGCGTTTGATCCCAAACACCCTGTGCCCGCCGCCATTCTGCAAGCTCGGTCACCGCGGCCCACGCCTTGGACAGCCCATCCCCTTCTAGCGCAGACACAGGCATCGCGCGGGGGTATCCTTCGGGATCCTGAGGGCGCTTGCGCAAGAGACGGAGGGCGCCCGCATAGTCGGCCGTTGTGCGCGTGGCCTGCGCTTTGAGGTCGCCATCTGCTTTGTTGACCAATACGATGTCGGCCATCTCCATGATGCCGCGTTTAACGCCCTGCAACTCGTCTCCGCCCGCGGGTGCGAGCAGCAGAAGAAAGATATCGACCATTTCGGCGACCATCGTCTCGGACTGTCCGACGCCCACGGTTTCAATCAGGATGACATCAAAGCCAGCTCCTTCGCACAAGGCCACAGCCTCTCGCGTCCGGCGAGCAACGCCGCCCAGCTGTGTCTGCGCAGGCGAGGGGCGGATAAAGGCATTGGGATCGCGAGACAAAAGATCCATTCGGGTTTTGTCCCCAAGGATCGACCCACCGGAGCGGGCCGACGACGGGTCCACCGCAAGAACAGCGACGCGTAGGCCCATCCCGGTCAGATGCATTCCCAAGGCTTCGATGAACGTCGACTTTCCCACACCGGGTGTGCCGGACAGGCCAATTCTCAGCGCTTGTTTCGACGTTCCAAGATGATCAAGCACCACCGCCGCCATCTCGCGGTGATCGGTGCGCGCGCTCTCAACAAGAGTGATCCCGCGCGCGAGGTCGCGCCTGTTGCCATCCGCGATACCGCGGGCAAGGGCTGCGGGGTCGACTGCGTTAGACACGCCCGGTCCACCACATCCAGGTGACAATGAGCGCGCCGATCAGCAGTAAATTGAACGCAATAACCCCAAGCAGCGACAGAATTTTGTCCTTGCGCCGCTCTGCGGGATCAATGCCAGCAAGAAAGGCTGTAATCCTGGTCTGCGCATCATCAAGGGCGGCATGATCGAGCATCCGCGACAGCTTGGGGTGCTGCGCCAGTGCCTGTGCCTCAAGCAACTCGTTGATGTTGCGCCGAATGCTGCGCGGAATAAGACGCCCAGCCTTGCGGGTCTGCCCTTCCAGCGTTTTGGCCCGAATGCGCAGCTTCTCTCGGATCATGCCACGCACCGTCTCAATACGAGTATCAATGTCGATCATTGTCATGTGCGCACCCTAGGCGGGCTGCGGGGCAGGCTCAATGCCTCTGGCACTGGTTTTCAGTTACGCGTAACAAAACCCCATGTTACACACAGCTCACTATCCCGGACCCGCAGCCACGCCACTTGTGATCGCGCACGGGCTGTTTGGCTCTGCGCGAAATTGGAATGTCATTGCCAAAAGGTTGAGCGATACGCGGCCTGTGATCGCGGTCGACATGCGCAACCATGGGCAAAGTCCGTGGTTTGATACGCAGTCCTACCATGACATGGCATCCGATCTGGCCGAAGTGATCGAGCGTGAAGCGGATGGGCGGGCCGACGTGTTGGGCCATTCCATGGGCGGCAAAGCGGCGATGGTGCTTGCCGTCACGCACAGTGAGCTGGTGCGCAAGCTGATTGTGGCGGACATTGCGCCAGTTGGGTATTCGCACACCCAGGTCCATCTCATTGACGCGATGCGGGCGGTTAATCTTGGCACCATTGCATCGCGACAGGATGCGGCGCGGTTGCTCGACGTGGACAATCCCGGCATTGCCTCGTTTTTGTTGCAGAGTTTGAACCTATCGGAACGCCGATGGCGCTTAAATCTTGATGTGCTTGAGGCGGAGATGCCGCGAATTATTGGATTTCCAGATGTGACTGGCACATTTGAAGGCTCGGTTCTCTCTTTGGCGGGAGGCGCGTCGGACTATGTGACGAAAGATGCGAGGGATATTTCTAAATCATTGTTCCCAAATATAAATTTCGCGAAAATCCCTGGTGCGGGACATTGGCTTCATGCCGAAAAGCCGCGTGAGTTCGAGGCGGCTGTGCGAGCGTATCTGGGTTAAGCGTTTCCCCAGTTCTTCAATTAGCTTTGCTTGCGAAACGAAGTGTTTCTGGCAATCTTGTGTCTTCTTCTGGACGAGCCGCCGCCCCATCGCGGTATACCGGGCTGGTAAGTAACCAGTTAAGATCGGGAAGAAGATCATGTCACTCAAATCTTTCATTGCCGCCGCGACACTCGCGGTCTTCGCAACATCATCGCAAGCGGCTGTCATCAGCGCGATGGGCTCCGGCGAAGTCATCGACACACCATCTGTTGTAGACAACGGCACACCTGCCAGTAGCGTCGATATGTTTGCATTTAACGAGATGCAAAACCTCGAGCTCTTCACAGATCTCGTTCTGGACGGCGGTCTGATCGTCGAAGCTGGCCGGTTTATCAGCAGCCACATGATCTTTATCAATAAAGAGAAGTCGACCTCCGGCGCGATCGAGCTTTCCGGAACGTTTGGTTTTGACGGCGATATCCTTGGTGTTATCTCCAGCGGCAATGGCCTGCTGAATACAGACGAGATCTTGGGCGCCGAAGGTACAACGTATGGACACTTTGCCGGTCGTGGTTTTGAAAGCAACGACAGCTATGTCATCAACGACACGTTGATCGATGTCACAATGATCGCAACACAGCCCGGCGACTGGATTCGCGTTGTGACTGTTGCAGCAGTTCCGCTGCCTGCTGGTGCACTACTTCTGCCTGGCGCGCTGTTTGCACTTGGCGCGATGCGTCGTCGTAAGCCAGCTGCGAAGGCCGCTTAAGGCACGACCAAGATCGGGCAGATTGTTTGGTGATCTGCCCACTACTCCAGTGACGCCGCGCAGTGATGTTTTGCCATCATGTGCGGCGTTTCCAAATTTTGGGCGGTAACAATTGTCGATACAGACAAACCACCCGCCACAAACACAAATCCATATATCAACAGTTTCATTTCAGCCCCATGCATTTCCGTATGAGGCTTATACGGAGGCGCCCGGACTTTCCGTCGCCAAGAACCTTGCCGCTGTGTCGGGAACGCCCTAAGTCAGGTCAACACTGACGAGAGCGCGCATGGCCGAACCACCCATCCAATCTGAAACCGAGCGCGCGGCGTCCAAGCAAATCTCGGCCCTTGGTGCGCTTTGGCCGTTCATGCGGCCCTATACCGGCATGATCATCGCCGCAGGCATTGCGTTAATCCTAACAGCCGTTGTCTCGCTAGTGCTGCCGCTTGCAGTGCGCGAAGTCGTCGACAACTTTGAAACGGCGAGCCTTTCCAATCTCAACGGCTATCTCGTCTGGGCCCTGTTCATGGCGGGCACTTTGGCGGCGGGAACGGCGTTGAGGTATTATCTCGTCACGCGTTTGGGCGAGCGGGTTGTTGCGGATATCCGCAAAGCCGTCTTTGATAAAATGATCGGGATGAGCCCCGCATTTTATGAGCGGATCATGACGGGTGAAGTGCTCAGCCGGATCACAACAGACACAACCTTGATCCTGTCTGTCATCGGCTCATCCGTTTCGGTTGCCTTGCGCAACGTGCTGATCCTCTTCGGCGGCGTGCTTCTTCTGCTTTGGACTTCGCCCAAGCTGACGGGTTTGGTTCTTTTGATCGTGCCCGCCGTCATCATTCCGATCGTGATCCTTGGGCGGCGGCTCCGCACGCTGAGCCGTGAAAATCAGGACTGGATCGCGTCATCATCAGGCTCGGCGTCCGAGGCGTTGCTGTCGGCCCAAACGGTGCAAGCCTTCACAAATGAAAGCGCCAGCCGAGCCTCTTTTGCGGATGTGACTGAAAAGAGCTTTGATGCCGCCCGGCGTCGGATTGCGGTACGTGCGGCAATGACGGCAATTGTGATTTTCCTCATCTTCGCCGGCATCGTCGGCGTCCTCTGGATAGGGGCGCAGGATGTGCGCGGCGGGGTGATGACGATTGGCGAGCTGGTGCAGTTTGTCATTTACTCGGTCATGGTCGCGGGCGGCGTTGGGGCGCTGACAGAAGTTTGGGGCGAGTTACAACGTGCGGCGGGTGCGACCGAACGGTTGGTTGAACTGCTCAGCTCTGAAGACACGGTTGTCGACCCCGGAACGGGGATTTCAAGCGCGCGGCGATTGGGACAAATCGCGTTCGAGGATGTGACATTCCACTATCCATCCCGTCCCGGCATCTCTGCGCT
>JAHDDU010000014.1:54500-64982 GCA_020629175.1 Flavimaricola sp.
TTTGGCCGCCCGGGCGCAACCAATGAAGAAGTTGAAGCCGCCGCGAAGGCTGCCGCCGCGCATGAGTTCCTCATGGCCCTGCCTGAAGGGTATGACAGCTACGTGGGTGAACGCGGGGTGATGCTCTCTGGCGGCCAAAAGCAGCGGATTGCCATCGCCCGCGCGATCCTGCGCGATGCGCCGGTTCTGCTGCTCGATGAGGCGACCTCCGCCCTCGATGCCGAAAGCGAGAATGCAGTGCAAGCAGCGGTTCAAACGCTCAGCGAGGGGCGCACAACCCTCATCGTTGCACACCGTTTGTCGACGGTGAAAAAGGCGGACCGGATCGTTGTGTTCGAAGACGGCAAGATCGTTGCTCAGGGCACGCATGATGCCTTGGTTGCCGAGGGCGGCCTTTATGCGCGGCTTGCCCGGCTTCAGTTCACGGACGGGTAAAGCCCGCTTTGACATAACGTCGTTGTCGTTTTTCGCCGCGTAACGGTTGCGCCGTGGCCTTTGCCTGCGCATGCTGCTTCAAACACTCACGACCCTTGCCAATAGGGTCGCCGATTTTTGGGAGGAAATCGACTATGGCATTTGCGTCTGTTGCAGATCGGAACGCGATCGAGGATGAGCAGCCGTGGCCCGAGCGTGATTTGCCGGTCACCACATGGGCCCAGATACAGCAAACAGCAGCGGCCCATCCGGGGCGGAATGCAGTGACGTTCCAGATGTTTTCAGACCCCAGTGCGCCGGCAGAGACGCTGACGTGGCAAGAGCTCCAGGGGCAAGTTGCGCAAACCGCCAATATGCTGCGGGACATGGGCGTAGGCGAAAACGATGTGGTGGCCTACCTGCTGCCCAATTGTACCGAAGCGATCCTCACCTATCTGGGCGGGCAGGTTGCTGGCATCGTGAACCCGATCAATCCATTGCTAGAGGCAGAACAGATTGGCGCGATTCTTCGGGAAACCAACGCCAAGGTTCTGGTGACACTGCGCGCCTTCCCCAAAACGGACGTGGCTCAAAAGGCGGCTGAGGCTGTTGCCCTCGCGCCAAACGTCGAAACCGTCGTCGAAGTTGATCTTCTGCGGTATCTGACCGGCCTCAAGAAGTTGATTGTGCCGCTGATCCGGCCCAAAAATCCTGTGTCGCATAAAGCCCGCGTGGTCAGCTTTACCAAGACGCAGGCCAAGCAATCGCGCGATCTGGCCTTTGCCGACAGCACTGCAGACCGTGTTGCCGCCTACTTTCATACTGGCGGGACGACTGGCATGCCGAAGGTCGTGCAGCACAAGTATTCTGGCATCATCTACAACGCTTGGCTCGGCGCGCGGCTCTTGTTCACGGAAAAAGACGTGCAAATCTGTCCGCTGCCGCTCTTCCACGTGTTTGCAACCATCGTGGCGTTGGGCGCTTCGCTCAGCTCAGGCGCACATATCGTCTTCCCAACTCCGCAAGGGTACCGAGGCGATGGTGTGTTTGATAACTTCTGGAAGCTGATCGAGCGCTACAAGGTGACCTTCATGATCACGGTGCCCACGGCGATGTCGGCTCTGATGCAACGCCCCGTGAATGCTGACATCTCATCGCTCCAGCTGGCGTTCTGTGGCTCGGCTCCGCTGCCTCTTGAACTTTACAAGCGATTTGAAGCGGCGGCTGGTGTCACCATCTGTGAAGGCTACGGCCTGACGGAGGCGACCTGCCTTGTCTCCATCAACCCGCCACAGGGCGAAAAGCGCGTTGGCTCCATCGGCATTCCGTTCCCCTACACAAAAATTCGTATCGTAAATCCGGCCACTCAGGTGGATTGCGGCGTGGATGAGATTGGCGAGATTTGTGTGTCCAATCCGGGTGTTGCCAGTGGTGACACATATACCGAGCCGGACAAGAATGCAGACCTGTACTACCATTTCCCGGAAAAAGATCGCTGGTATCTCCGCACGGGCGACTTGGGCCGTGTCGATCCCGAAGGCTATCTCTGGATCACGGGGCGGGCCAAGGATCTGATCATCCGCGGTGGTCACAACATCGACCCTGCCGAGATCGAAGAAGCACTCGCCGGACATGAGGCTGTGGCCTTTGCCGGTGCCATCGGTCAGCCCGACGCTCACGCGGGCGAGTTGCCAGCCGCTTATGTGGAACTTGTTGATGGCGCGAACATTACTGCCGAAGAGCTGCGCGCCTATGCCAAAGAGCATATCCATGAACGCGCCGCTTGGCCCAAGCACCTCGAGATTTTGGACGAGCTGCCCAAAACCGCTGTGGGCAAAGTGTTCAAACCGGCTCTGCGCAAAAGCGCTATCACCCGGATTTTCAACGGCGCGCTCAATGACGCAGGCCTTGCGGTGGAAGTGACCTCTGTGACCGAGAGCAAGAAGCGCGGCCTTGTGGCCCAGCTGCAGAAAACCGGCGACGTGGCGGACGGCGATGTCGTCAAGGCGCTCGGCGCGTTTACCATTCCTTGGGAATGGGCAAGCGAGGCTTAAACAAGTCTTAGCAAACAGCTTGCTAGAACCATGCGGGTCAGCGCTAACGCGTTGGCCCGTTTTGATGTGGGGGCTGTGATGACGGGTTCATCGGCAAAGCTGCGACAGCCGCGATGGGACGTCCTGTCGTTGGGCGAGGTTGCGGCAACCTTTCGGTTTCGCGAAGACGGCATCTATGTGCCGGACGTCGGTGGCCACGCCGCAAACGTGGCGATCAGCGTTGTGCGCATGGGTGGGGCTGCTGCGATCGCAACCCGGCTGGGCATGGATCCACTGGCCAATGCCGCGCTGGCGCAGTTCAGCCGCGATGGCGTGTCGCCCGATGCCATCGTCCGGGATGCAGACAGTGCGACACCGCATATCCTGTATCATGCTGAAGACATGCGAACGATTGTACGTGCCAATACCGCCATGACACGCTTCCGGCCTGCGGAATTGCCCTCGTCCATGGTACAGAGGGCCCGTGTTTTGCACCTTGCTGGTGATCTTCTTGCACTGTCGGGATCTGTGCGCACTGCGGCAGAGCTTGCGGTTGATCAGGCGCATGCGGGCGATGTCCGCGTCTCCCTCGATCTGCGCTGCGATGGCGCAAGCTGGGGGGAGGATGTGGCTCAATCCGCGATGCTGACCATGGCCGCACGCGCCGACATCGTGTTTGCCTCCCATCAAGACACGGCGCTCCTGTTTGGTACGACGAAGGCCGAAGACGCACTCGAGGCGATCCTGAGCCTTGGGCCGCAAGTCATCATCCTGCGTGGGGCAGACGATGGTACATGGGTCGCCACCCGCACGGGCAAATGCCTGCTGCCCGATCCCGGAGTGGGGGAGGCGCGGCTGCATGGTGTGGCCCAGGATACCTTTGTGGGTACATACCTCTCGGGACTTACGGCAGGTGATGATCTGGTCGAAACAGCCGGGCGTTCGGCCCAAGCCAGCGCTTTGGCGGCAACGCGGCTGGGGGATGCAAGCGCCATCCCCTATCTTGCGGATCTTCGGCAGGATATCGATGCGATTATCGGTAAGGTTCGTGGTCCCAAACCGCTCGCAGACTTGCAGGCTTAACGTGTCAAGTCAGTCGATGAATTCCTCTCGTTCCATCACGTAATGCCAGAGGGTGACATCGTCGAAAAACTGCTCGTAGAGCTCAGGCAGCAAATCGCGTGATGTATAGCGTGCAGGGCTGTCCAGCGCCGCCGCCATCGCGGCCTCATCAGCATAGGTGATGGCAAGGATCAGCGGGATTGTTGGGCCATTGGCATCCTGTTCGACTCCGAACAACACCCGCACGTCTTCGGCGCAGGCGAACTGCCGCCACAGCGGGGTCAGATGGGTGTTGACCCATGCACGCATCGCAGCCTCTTGTCCTGCCTTCACCGTTCCGTTGAAGATCGCATAGCGCGTCAGCATTAGCCGCCCCGATGCTTGAAACTGTCGCGACGGAAGGAATAGAGCGCATTGGGGTCAACTGCCACGTCCACCACCGCAGGTTTGCCACAGGAGAGGGCGGCCTCGATCGCGGGGCCCACGTCGCTAAGGCGGTCTGCGCGGAATCCTGCGGCCCCGTAAAGCTCGGCCAGTTTGTCAAACGGCGGGCTGCTGACATCCGCGCCGATGTAGCGCCCGTTGAAAAAGTCCCGCTGGTAGGCTTTTTCAGCGCCCCAGCATTTGTTGTTCATCACCACTGTGACCGTATTGATCCCGTGATCGACGGCTGTGCTCAGTTCACTGACAGTCATGCCAAAACCGCCATCCCCCATGAGGCTGACGACCGGGCGTTCTGGTTGGGCGCATTTGACGCCGAGCCCGCAGGCGTAAGAGAATCCGACAAGGCCGAAGTCGAGCGGCGTGAAGAGGCTGCCCGGGGTCCAGTAGTTGAGCGCGTCGGTCGCCTGCAGGCAGAGCGTGCCGGCATCCATTGTGATGGCTGCATCTTGTGGAAGAACGTCGCGCAAAGCTTTGAAAAGACCCGAAGGTTGTGTGGGATGGGTCAGGATTGCATCCGCGTCGCGCTGCGCAAGGAACGCTTGCCGCTCGGCCTTAAACCCGTCGGTCCAGCTTCGGGCGAGCGCGCGGTCGGCGAGACGGGCAAGAGCTTCGGTCAGTTGGTGCGCCGCCGTGGGCGCATCAGCCCAGATGCCGAGGTCGACGGGAAAGAAGCGGCCGATGGCTGTGGGCTCTAACTCGACCTGAATGATCTGCGCGTCTTTGTTAATGTTATCATAGCTGTAGAAGGTGCTGTTAAAGCCAAGGCGGGTGCCAAGGGCGAGGATCACGTCCGCCTCTTTGACCAGACGACTGGCCACCGCATTGCCGCGCGGCCCCATTTGTCCTGCGTTCAGTGGATGTCCAAAGGGGATCGCGTCTCCATGGCCCGGCGATGTGACGATAGGGCAATTCAGCGCTTCGGCCAAAGCGGTCGCCTGTTCGTGCCCTTTGGTGTTTTTGATACCCCCTCCGGCGATGATGACGGGCTGAACCGCGCTGGCCAGCATTTGAGCGGCCTGCTGGATCGCATCAGGGTGTGCGCCGGGGACGGTTTGGGCGCGGTAGTGCTGTGGCCTTTGCATCGCTGGAAAATCGGCCTGTGCAGATAGCACATCGCGGGGCAGGTTGATTTGAACCGGGCCGCGGCGCGGGGTGAGGGCAGTGCGAAACGCCTCTCGCATCAATTCCGGCACGCGGTCACAGCTGGGGACGGTCCACGTTTTTTTGGTCACAGGCGTAAAAAGGCTTTGCTGATCCACCTCTTGGAACGCGTCGCGGTAGATGTGGCCTTGGGCCAGCATGCCCGCGATAGAGACGACGGGCGAGAAGGCGGCCTTTGCCTGTGACAGGCCCGTCACAAGGTTCGTCGCACCCGGCCCATTCTGCCCGGCTAGCACAACACCCGCCTTGCCACTGGCGCGGGCAAAGCCGTCGGCCATGTGGGTGCCGGTACGTTCGTCGTGGACGCCTATCATCTTGATGTCGTTGGCATCATAGAGGGCATCAAAGAGTTCCATCGTGGCCGAGCCTATGAGGCCAAAAACGTGGCTCGTCTCTTCGGCCTGGAGGGCGGCGACGGCTGCTTGCCCGCCGGACATAGGGGTGGTCATGCGTTGATCTCCAGAAACTGGTGCAGTGGCGCGAGGAAGGCCTGCGGCTCTTCCATCAGGCCAAGGTGTTGTAAAGATGGGATAATCGCGACGCTGCTGCCGGGGATTTCGGCGGCGATATCGTGGCTCATCGCAGGCGTGCTGCCGCTGTCATTCTCGCACGTGATGACTTGGGTGGGTACGGTGATTTTACCGTGCTGGCCGGTCAGCTCGCGCACACCGTGGGCCAGCACCCATGCGGTTTGCGCGTAGCTTTCGGCGTCGACCTGCTCGCGCCAGTCCCGGACCAGCGCCGGGCCTGCGCCAGAGGCCAGATAGTCGGGCGTAAACCAGCGTGCGAGGGCTGCATCAAAAGTGGAAAAAGCACCTTGATTTCGGACAGATGCGGCGCGGTCTTCAACTATTTTCTGTGCCTCTTCTCCCCGGTCATGCGGAGAGTTCCAGATGGCGAGGGAGGTCACCATTTCGGGGAAATCCATTGCAAAGCGGCGGTTGATCATACCCCCGATTGAGAAGCCCACAAGCGATGCACAATCAATGCACAAGTGATGCAGCAAATCATGCAACTGGCGCGCAAATAGCGTGAGGTTCGCCTGCTCTGGCGCTGGCGCGCTGTGCCCATGGCCATAGAGGTCATAGGTCAGGACGCGGTAACCCGAGAGGGCCGGCACAAAGTCCGTCCAGAGCGCGCGCGACAGGCCGAGCCCATGGATAAGCACGACGACGGGCGCCCCCTCCGGGCCCGTCAGATCATAAGCGGTGCCGTCGGGTGCCTTAGACACCGGCAGGGTTGTCCACGTCGTGACCCATTTCCTTAAGGTCCTCGTACCGGTTGCCGATGCGGTGGTTCGGATGCCCGCCGATAGAGGCACCAAGGGCCACGATGATTTCATCCTCGGCCGGAGCGTCGGGGATCGAGGTGTGGATCGTCTGATAATAATCGCGCAGGCCGCCGTCGTGTTTATGCATGAGCGGGATGATCACGGGGCTCGCGGCCGCGCCGCGCAGGTTTGAAAATACAAGGTAGGTCTTGGCATCCACGGCATTGCGATATTCATTCCCAAACCACAGCGTGTGGGTCAGCGCCTGCGCATGCTCCGTCTCGCCCCCCATGCCAACGACCGAGGCTTTGCCATAGCCTTCGACATCGCCGCCGGTTTCCTTGAGCACCATCTCCGTCAACAGTTTGCCCAACACCGGCCCGTGTTCGCGAATTTCAGGGCGCAGGTTTTCAACATAGCCTTGCCCGAACCACGGATTACGAATTACGGCCATAGCGGCCACGAGGAGCGTGGGGGTGTCTACCTTTTTGCCGCCCTCGATAAAGGTGTGCTGAACCGTGGTCAGGGTGCGGCGGATTTCAACTGGCATGTTGCAGGGCTTTCTCTGTCGTGAACTCAGGCATGACCTGATCAATGAACAATTGCAGGGACCGTTTCTGGACGTCCATGTCCAGCCCCATCGAGGCATAGTAGATGAAGGCATCAACGCCAAGCGCCTGATACTGGCGCAGCTTGGCGATCACGGTTTCCGGTGTGCCGAACATCAGGTTCTCTTCGAGCATTTCAGGATCCACGCGCACGTTGCCCTCAAGCTCTTCGAACGGCACGGGATCGGGGAAGCCGTTGATGACCTCGCCCTTTTTCATCATCAGGTTGCCAAACTTGCCCAGCACGTTGCGGATGGCCGTCATGCTGGCGCTGCGGTCGTCCTCATTGTCCCAGATCGCAGTGTGGCGCATGAGGGCAAAGGTTTTTCCCCAAGTGCCCCCGGCCTTGGCAATGGCGTCATCCAGCTGGGCCTTGTATTTCTCGGCCTCGGCAAAGGGCATCGTCAGCGGCCAACACATGATGTTGCAGTTATTGGCGACGGCATAGTCAAAGGTCACAGGCGAGCGGGCGGCGACCCACATCGGCACCTCTTTTTGCACGGGCTTGGGGCAGGAGGTGGCAGACGGGAACTGCCAATTCTCACCGTTGTGTTCGACATCGCCCTGCCAGAGTTTTTGCACCAGCGGCAGCATTTCCTGCATGTAACGGTGGCTGTCCTTTTGATCGAGGCCGGGGCGCATGCGGTCAAACTCGCGCTGATAGGCCCCAGAGCCGAGCCCAAGGTCGAGCCGCCCGCCGGACAGCACGTCGACCATCGCCGCCTCACCCGCCAGATTGATCGGATGCCAATAGGCGGCATTGGCCACACCGCAACCCACGCGGATGTTCGTCGTGTGATCGGCCCACCACGTCATCAGCTGAAACGGGTTGGGGGCAATCGTCATCTCAAGCGCGTGATGCTCTGCGGCCCATGCGATTTCAAACCCTGCTTTATCGGCCATTTTGACCATGTCGATCACATGGTCGCGCACCGCCGTGATGTCGGTTCGGTCGTCCATCCGCTCAAGATTGATGGCAATGTGGAATTTCATGGCACTCACCTCGGCTTAAAAGGGTTGGCGATGGGATCGTCGGACATGTTCATCCAGACGGTTTTGGGACGGGTGTAATCGTAGAGGGCCTGCATCCCGGCCTCACGCCCATAACCGCTTGATTTCATACCGCCGAACTCGGCAATTGGGCTGATCGCGCGATAGGTGTTGACCCAGATGATCCCCGCCTTGACCGCTTGTGAGACGCGCAAGGAACGCGCGCTGTCGCGGGTAAAGATGCCTGCGGCAAGGCCGTGTTCGGTTTTGTTGGCCAATGCGATGGCCTCGTCTTCGGTCTTGAACCGTTGCACGGCGAGGACAGGGCCAAAAAGCTCGGTGTCGACGAGGGTGACGTCGGGGCTGGGGCATTCGATAATCGTGGGCTCAAAGAACAGCCCGCCGAGGCTGGGTTGCTTGCCGCCTGTGAGTACTTTGGCCCCTTCATCCCGAGCGAGAGCGACTTGCGCGGTGATGTGATCTAGCTGCCCATGGGTGCAGAGCGGGCCCATTTCGGTCGCCTCTTCTTGCGGATCGCCTAGCTTGATGCCCTGCGCGGCAGTCACGAGGCGTTCGAGGAAGGCATCTGCGATGTCCTCTTGCAAGAACAACCGGGAGCCAGCGACGCAGCTTTGCCCCGTGGCGCCAAAGATGCCGGCGATACAGCCGTTGACGGCGCTGTCGATGTTGGCGTCGTCAAACACTATGAAAGGGGATTTCCCGCCAAGTTCAAGCGAGACTTCAGCAAAGTTATTGGCCGAGTTTCGGATGATGTGCCGCGCTGCCTGCGGCCCACCGGTAAAGGCGACCTTCGCCACATCAGGGTGCGAGGTAAGCGCGCGGCCACACGGCTCGGCATGGCCGGTGATGATGTTGACAACGCCGTCGGGGATACCCGCCTGAGCGATCAATTCACCAAATTTCAAAAGCGGGGCCGAGGCGTGTTCAGACGCCTTCAATACGATGGTGTTACCAGCCGCTAGGGCAGGGCCAATTTTGACGGCGGAGAGGAACATCTGGCTGTTCCAGGGTACAACGGCGGCGACCACGCCGATGGGCTCGCGCTTGGTAAAGACGAACATATCCGGCTTGTCGATGGGCAGCGTTTCGCCGTGCACCTTGTCTGCGGCACCGGCAAAAAAGTGCAAGTATTCTGCGATATAGGTCGCCTGCCAGGCCGTTTCCTTGAACATTTTCCCGGTGTCGAGCGTCTCGATCCGGCCGAGCTCTTCGGAATGGGTGGCGAGCAGGTCGCCAAGCTTGTGCAGACATTTGCCGCGGGCCGTTGGTGTCATCTGCCCCCATGGCCCGTCCATGGCCGCGCGGGCGGCTGCGACGGCGGCATTGACGTCCGCCTCGGTTGCCTCGGGGACCGTGGCCCAAACCTCGCCCGTAGCGGGATTGCGGCTCTCAAACACTGCGCCGTCTGACGCATCGCACCATGTGCCGCCGATCAACATTTGCAATTGCGTGGTCATCATCCGCCCTCACGAGATTCGAGAGAAATGATATGCGGTGGCATACAATTCGAATAACGAATAATATTGCACGGAAAGTACGAAAAAATCGAATTTAAAAATGACACTTGTTGAACTCCAAACCTTTCTCGCCATCATGGACACCGGCAGTCTTGTCCGCGCCTCCGAGGCGCTGAACGTCACGCAGTCCACCGTGACGGCCCGGCTGAAGTCGCTTGAGGATGAGGTAGGGCAGACGTTGATCCGCCGGAACAAATCCGGGGCGGCGCTCACAGCTGCGGGGGAGCGGTTGTTGCGCTATGCCGACACCATCAGCAATCTGTGGCAGCAGGCGCGGCAGGAAGTGTCCTTGCCCAATGGCCTGCGATCTGTGTGCAACATCGCGGCCGAACCCGGCATGGTGGCGGGGCCTGTTCGACGTTTCATGGAACGTATCGATCAGGATCATCCCGATGTGGGGGTGTCGCTTTGGTCCGGCAGCCGCGCAGATGTTGCAGGCTGGCTCAGCAGCGGCAAAGCCGACCTGGCCTTTACTTACAGTTCGACCGTTTCATCCAGACAAAGCCAGATAGAGCTCGCACCCGAAAACCTGATCCTCGTCTCAACGGCCCCTGATGGGCCAATGCGGTTTGACCCGGGCTATGTGTTTGTCGAAATGGGCACCGAATGCGGCCGACTGCACGCGATGGCCTACGCCGATGCCGCCACCGCGCGGATCAGCTTTGGCGACCCGCATTTGGGCCGCGACCACATCCTCCGACACGGGGGCAGTGCCTATTTGCCCGGCGATATGGTGAAAGAAGACATTCTTGCGCATGACCTGTTCCAGATCGCAAACGCCCCAACTTTCCACCGCCGCCGCTACCTCACAATCAACGAAGACGCCAAATCTGCCTGGCCGTGGTTTGACGAGTGTGTTGCGGGGGAATTGACGGGGACACCCGTGTGAGCTGATGGCGTAGAATTGAATGGAGGCGAGTACCGGAATCGAACCGGTGTACACGGATTTGCAATCCGCTGCG
>JAHDDU010000015.1 GCA_020629175.1 Flavimaricola sp.
TAGCCAATTTCCCAAAGCTGACGTTCAGTTTTTCTGCCAGATGTCCGCTCCGTCCGCAAAGTGATCTAAGTCTGCACCAATATGAAAAAGACGGTCAGGACAAATAGCCTGTTCCGCTAAGGTCGCATAGCCTGTTGCAGCCTAGCGAACCGGTTCCGCGAAATCCGTGCATCACGCTAATTGCACGCGGCATTTCGCGGCGATGGCTCCGCTCGGAATGGCTTCATCTGTTCCTCCGATCATCGGGTTGTGCATAGAAATCTCGCAGGCTCTGGCCCTTTTCATCGCGGAATGTATCCAGCGTTTCGATCTCGCGCATGCGGTCCACCCGGAACATGCGAAACCCCTGCCGCATTTCGCACCACCCCACGAGCGTCCAGACCTTGCCCCAGAACCAGATGCCCAGCGGTCGCACAACCCGCTCGGAGGCGGCCCCGGTTTCATCCTGATAGGCAAATTCGATGCGATGTTTGGTGTTGGCCGCCGCTTCCAGCACGTCCAGAGCCGTGCGCGTTTCAGCATCGAGATCAGCGCCCGGCAGCGCATGCACGCCCACTTGCCCCGCACGGTTGCGCAGATCCTCGGGCAGCACGGCTTCAATCTTAACCAAGGCCTCCTCTGCATGTTCGGCCATTGACGCGCCGCCAAACGCCCGCACCAGTCGCGCCCCAGCCACGAGGGCGACTATCTCATCAGCGGTGAACATCAGCGGCGGCACCTCATAGCCTTCGCGCATGATATACCCCACGCCCGCTTCTCCCTCGATGGGCACGCCGGTGCTCATCAGATCGGCAATGTCGCGGTAGATCGTGCGCTTGGTCACCTCAAGCTTTTCGGCCAGCATCGCCGCCGTGGTCAGCCGACCGCCCCGCAGATATTGCACGATCTGAAAGAGACGGTCGGCACGGCGCATTATGCGGCCTTCCGCGGTTCAAAAAGCCCGATAGAATTGCCATCGGGGTCTGTCGCATAGGCAAAACGCCCCGGCGGGATTTCGATCGCAGGGCTGACCACTTTGCCGCCCGCCGCTTCAAACCGCGCCATGCCGTCTTCCAATGTGTCTGGCACCGCCAGATGAATGGTCGGCCCGTTCCCCTCTGCTGGCCTGCCGGGATACAAATGTCCGCCGACGCTCACCATGTCATCACTGAAATCAACATAGTCGTTCGGCCCACCGGTCTTGGCCGCGGCCTGAAACACCATGCTCCAGCCGAACGCCGCCTCGTAAAACGCCTGTCCCTTTTGCAAGTCCCGCACCGGAATTTCGGTCCAGACCACTGTTGGCATTTCTGTCATCTCATCACTCCTCGGTTTGTTGATGAGATCTGTCTGACATACCTCTGCTGACAGCATTGTGTCAGCAGTGATCTCACGCCGGACGCACGAGCTTTGCCACCATCTTTCGCGTGAGCGGGCCCACCACCAACACCACCGGAAATGCCACAATCCAACTCGCAATCCATGACGTCATCCAAAGCCCCGCGAACACCTCCGTCATCCCAACCGCCCGGTAGGTCGCGACGCCACTGACGATGAAGGTCATCAGGCACGTCAGGATAAAGCCGAATAAGACAGGGGCGGCGCGGGCGGGAAACATCATGGACCTCCAGGGTTTTCCCTCCCCTACAAAGAACCCGCACCAGATACCATCACCCCTCACCCAATGGTGACATCCAGCCGAGCCCGTTTGTCGTGACCCCTTTTGGCGCGTACTCGCCGGAGACCCAGCCCGTGTATCCATCCGCATCCAGCTGCGCGAGGAACGCCGCAATGTCGATCTCGCCCACATCCGGCTCGTGCCTGCCAGGGTGGCCTGCGACCTGCACATGCACCACGCGGTCCCGGCATTTCGCCCATGTCCCTAAAACATCCCCCGTGATCCGATGCGCGTGATAGGCGTCAAACTGTAGATTAACGTTCGGGGCGTTCACCTTCGCTAACACGCTCAAGGCCAGATCAAAGTCGTTCAGGAAATACCCCGGCATATCCACCGGATTGATCGGCTCGATCGTCAGGCTTTGCTCGGGCGCCTCGGCAGCCGCCCACGCAAGGTTACGTACATACGTGTCGCGCGCGGCATCGCCTTCGGCCACACCTGCCATCAGATGGACATGCTGAACGTCCAGTGCTTGCGCTACCCGCACCGCTCGCTTGAAATCCTGCTCAAACCGCGCCTCATCGCCCGGAATGGCCGCAAACCCCTTGGGCCGGTCCGCATAATTCGGCGGCGGCGCGTTGATCAGTACCATTTGCAAATCGTTCTGCGCCAGCAGATCGCGGATCACCGGCACCGGATCGTCATAAGGAAACAGCACCTCAACCGCGTCAAACCCTGCCGCCCGCGCCGCGCCAAACCGCTCCAAAAACGGAACTTCGGTGAACATCCACGTCAGGTTCGCGGCGAACTTGGGCATCACTCCAACTCAGACGATGGAATAATCCCGAAAAACGCCCCGCCGGAACGGACGCCAAACCAGCCGTCCTCATGCTCGCCAATCTCCACCAATCGGTAGAACGACTTGCGATCAATCAACGCCTCAAGATTACGTCGGATCAGCACATAGGGCGACGGCTCCCCTGTCTCTGGATCACGCTCGACCCGGATCGGATGATCCGGTCCCGCGATCACGCGATCCTCCACGTTGGTTACAAACTCCAGCCCGCCGTCCACAGGGTTAAAGTCAATCGCCACAAACGGTGCATCATCGACAACAATCCCCACTTTCTCAACCGGCGTGACGAGGAAATAATCCTCCCCTTCTTTCTTAATGATCCCGGAAAACAGCTTTACCAGCCCCGGCCGCCCAATCGGCGTGCCCTGATAGAACCACGTCCCGTCCCGCGCGATGCGCATATCAATGTCGCCGCAAAAGTCCGGGTTCCACAAATGCACCGGCGGCGGCCCCTTTCCGCCTGCCTCTTTCGCCGCATTTGCGAGGCTTTCCGCCGAGGGTGTCACGATCATGTGCAATTCTTTCGTATTTTGTGTGTTTGCCATTGGGGTCCGGCAACATATCTGGTCAACTAAGACTATAGAGTTTGCAGGAGCATTGTCATGAGCGTTGAGGCTGATCTGGTTGCCGATATCGAAATTTTGGGCACCAAATTGCAAGAGGCTCGCGGCAGTATCGCCCAGCGCTTTATCGGGCAGGACAGGGTGGTCGATCTGACGCTGACGGCCCTCATCTGCGGCGGCCACGCGGTGCTGATCGGCCTGCCGGGCATGGGCAAGACCATGCTCGTTGATACGCTCTCCACAGTGATGGGCCTCAAAGGGAACCGCATCCAGTTCACACCTGATCTGATGCCCGCCGATATTCTTGGCTCGGAAATTCTTGAGACTTCGAACGACGGCTCGCGCAGCTTCCGCTTCCTCGAAGGACCCGTCTTCTGTCAGCTCCTGATGGCGGATGAGATCAACCGCGCCTCCCCCCGGACGCAATCAGCCCTGCTGCAAGCGATGCAGGAAAAGGAAGTGACAATCGCCGGTGAGCACCGCCCGCTTGGCGTGCCATTCCACGTCCTCGCCACGCAAAACCCGATTGAGCAAGAGGGCACCTACCCGCTGCCTGAGGCGCAGCTTGACCGCTTCCTCGTGCAAATCGATGTCCCCTATCCGACGCGCGATACCGAGCGTGACATCCTGATGGCGACAACCGGCACAGCACAGGCCGAGGCGACACCTGTATTCACTGCCGATGATCTGCTGGCCGCGCAAACCCTGCTCCGCCGGATGCCTGTGGGCGACGCCATCGTCGACATGATCCTGAACCTCGTCCGCGCCTGCCGCCCCGAGGACGAAACAGCCCCCGATTTCATCGCCCAGAATGTCAGCTGGGGGCCCGGCCCCCGCGCGTCGCAGGCGCTGATGCTGGCCGTCCGCGCAAGCGCGCTGCTCGATGGTCGTTTGGCCCCCTCTGCCGACGATGTCCGCGCCATGGCAGGCCCCGTGTTGCAGCATCGGATGGCCCTGTCCTTCGCCGCCCGTGCGCGGGGTGAAAACCTCACCTCCATTATCGACCGGGCTGCCGGAATGGCAACACAAACCGCTGCGGCCGCATGAAGACCGGTGCATCTTGCATATGCATCGATTGTGCATCGGATGTGCATCCTTTGTGCATCTTTAAAATAGGGCGTTTCTCGGCATGAGCAGCCCCCTGATCCTGCGCACCGAGAGCGAGGCGCTGGCCGCCCCTTTGCCCGCTCTTTTGGCCGAGGCCGAGCATTTGGCCGCGACAGTTGTGGTCGGCGATCATGGACGCCGTCGCGCAGGATTGGGCGACACGTTCTGGCAATACCGCCCCGCCGCAAACCACGACGAAATGCGCAGCATCGACTGGCGGCGTTCGGCCCGCTCAGACGAGACTTTTGTGCAAGACAAGGAGTGGCAGATCGCACAATCCGTGACCATGTGGGTCGATGGATCGGCGGCTATGTCCTTCACATCGCACACAGAATCCAAGGCGCACCGCGCCCGCGTGCTGGCCCTCGCGACAGCCATTCTACTAAACCGCGGCGGCGAACGCGTCGGCCTGCCCGGTCTGCCCCCAAAACGTGGCACAGCGCAAATCGCACAAATGGCCGGACGTCTCAGCACTGATGACAATGCTGACTACGGCCACCCCGACGCCGCCGAAATGGCCCCCCACTCGCGGGCGCTGTTCGTCTCGGACTTCATGGGCGATCTCTCGAAAACTGAGGCCGCCCTTACCGCGGCCGCTGACCGAAGCGTGCGTGGCGCCCTACTGCAAGTCCTTGATCCCGCAGAAGAAACCTTCCCCTTCGACGGACGCACGATCTTTGAGTCCATGTCTGGCACCTTGCGCCATGAAACACTCAAAGCAGGAGATCTGCGCGAGCGGTACCTTGCCCGGCTGGCCGAGCGGAAAGACAGGCTCACCGCCCTCGCCCGGATGACGGGTTGGCAGTTCACGACCCATCACACCGACACCGCAGCAACAACCGGCCTGATGTGGATCTACCACGCGCTGGCACGACGATAACCCTCTGGGAAAAAACGAGTAATCACTTTCATGTTCACCCTCGGCCCAATTGCATTTACCACCCCCTGGCTGCTCGTGGCGCTCGCCGCACTGCCGATCCTGTGGCTGATCCTGCGCGCCGTGCCCCCCGCCCCGATCCGCCGCCGCTTTCCGGGTGTCGCACTGCTCCTGGGCCTCACCGATGAGACGACACAAAGTGATCGAACGCCGTGGTGGCTTCTGCTCCTTCGCATGCTTGCTGTGGCCGCGATCATCGCTGGTTTCGCTGGCCCGTTGATGAACCCGCAAACCACCCGCGACGGCACCGGCCCGCTCCTCATCGTGGCCGACGGCACCTGGGCCGATGCCCGCGATTGGGACGCCCGGCGTGACCATATCGCGGATCTGCTGGGCGAGGCACAGAGAGCCGGACGCTCTACCGCGTTGGTAACACTCACAAATCTGCCGCCTGATGTCACATTCCAGACAGGCGATGTAACAGCACTCGCTCTACCGGGGCTGGAGCCTGCACCCTTCCGTCCGGCGCCAGAGACTGTCGCCGAATGGACCGCCACGCTCGAAGGTCCGTTTGACACTTATTGGTTATCTGACGGCCTGGACCACGCGAGCCGCGCCGACACTCTTGCCGCCTTTGAGGCGCACGGGACGGTTACGGTTTTCCAAAGCCCGCGCCAAGCCATCGCGCTGCGTCCGCCCGTATTTGCCGACGGCGAAATCACCGTGTCGGCGGCCCGGACCCCGATCGGCCCGGGGCGTGAGGTTGAGGTTGCTGCCATTGGTCTTGATCCCGCGGGCATCGAACGCCAGCTGGCCACGGCGACAATCACCTTTGAGCCGGGCGATGAGGTGTCGGAAACCACCTTCGCCCTCCCCCCCGAACTGCGCAACCGCATCACCCGTTTCGAAGTCGCGGGGCTTCGCTCTGCTGCCGCCGTGACGCTCGCTGACGATGCGCTCAAGCGACGGGAGATCGCGCTTCTCGCCGCGGGGAACGCGCGCGAGGGGCTGCAACTGCTCTCGCCCACGCACTACCTGTCCGAAGCGCTCGCTCCTACAGCAGACCTGATTGACGGGACAGTTACGGACATCCTGCTCGCTAACCCTGACGTTGTGATCCTCGCCGATGTGGCCCAAATCGCCAGTGGCGAGGCCGAAGCGTTGCAGCAGTGGGTTGAAGGTGGCGGCTTGCTCGTCCGCTTCGCCGGCCCGCGCGTCGCGGCGAGCGACCTTGGCCGCGTTGACGAAGACCCGCTGATGCCTGTCCGCCTACGTGCCGGGGGCCGCAGTGTTGGCGGCGCCATGAGTTGGGGCGAGCCCAAGGCGCTCGCGCCCTTCGAGGAGACCTCTCCATTCTATGGTTTGACCGTCCCGGAAGATGTTGAAATCACGGCACAAGTGATGGCGCAGCCGGATCCGACGCTAGCCGAGCGGGTCATCGCGCAGTTGACCGATGGCACACCGCTCGTCACCCGCAAATCGCTTGGTGAAGGGCAAATCGTCCTCTTTCATGTCACGGCAAATGCGGAGTGGTCGACGCTGCCCCTGTCGGGTCTTTACGTCCAGATGCTCGAGCGTCTCGCTGTCTCTACCCGCCCTGTGGCACCAACGGTCGAAGACCTTGAGGGTACAAGCTGGACACCCGAGGACGTGCTGGATGCCTACGGTCGGCTAAGCCCCACGGACACGATGCCGGGCGTGGACGGCGCCGCCTTGGCTGAAGCGCTGGCCGCAGCCCAGCCTACGGCAGAAATGCCGCCCGGGCTCTATGCGGGCGAAGATCGCCGTATCGCCCTGAACGTCATCGGACCGGAGGAAACGCTTGCCCCCGCGACATGGCCCGCGCGGATCACGGTGGAAGGGATGGCCACGTCACAAGAGCTGGACCTCAAAGGATGGCTCCTGGGGGGCGCGTTGGCGCTCCTGTTGATTGATATCATCGCCTCGCTCGCCTTGTCGGGCCGCCTGCGCGGGAGCCGGGCTGCGACCACGCTCATCAGCGTGCTGGCGCTTGGCCTCGCCACACTGCCCGACGATGCTTTTGCACAGGACGAGACGGATGACCGCCTCGCCATTGCCGCCACAAGCGATGTGGTTCTGGCCCACGTTCTGACCGGCGATCCGCGTGTTGATGAGGTCGCAGAAGCCGGGCTGTTGGGCATCTCGCAAGTCCTCTTCCGCCGGACCTCGATTGAACCTGCGCGACCCATCGGTATTGATGTGGAGCAGGACGAATTATCGTTCTTTCCTTTTCTCTACTGGCCCATCACCGCGGATCAGCCGACGCCCTCGGCAGATGCTTATGCCAGGTTGAACCGCTACTTGCGGTCCGGCGGCATGATCCTTTTTGATACGCGCGATGCAGATACCGCGGGCTTTGGCGTCTCAACGCCAGAGGGCCGCAGGTTGCAGCAGATCGCGGCCCCACTCGACATTCCCCCTATCGCGCCAATCCCGCAGGACCATGTGCTGACGCGCACGTTTTACCTGTTGCAGGACACCGGTTTCCCCGGTCGCTGGAACGGGCGGGATATTTGGGTTGAGGCCGCCCCTGTGGACGCAGAACTGGCCGAGGGCATGCCGTTTCGCAACCTCAACGACGGTGTGACACCTGTTGTCATCGGCGGCAACGATTGGGCCGCTGCCTGGGCTGTGAACCCCAACGGAACCTTTATGCTGCCGGTCGGGCGCGGGTCTGCCGGAGAGCGCCAGCGCGAAATTGCCCTGCGGTTTGGGGTGAACCTCATCATGCATGTGCTGACAGGGAATTATAAGAGCGATCAGGTCCACGTGCCCGCGCTGCTGGAAAGGCTGGGCCAATGACGCGTGACATCCTGTTTGACCCTCTGGTCCCGTGGACCATCCTTTTGGCCGCCGCTGTCGTTGCGGCGCTGTTCATCCTCGTCGGAGCTTGGCGCGGTTTGCGCGGCTGGTGGCTGCGCGGTTTGGCAGCCGTTGCACTGCTTGCCGCCATCGCCAACCCCTCGCTACAAGAAGAAGACCGCGAGCCCTTGACGGATATCCTGATCGCGGTGGTTGATGAAAGCGCAAGCCAACGCATCGCAGACCGCCCTGCGCAGATTGAGGCGGCGCTGGAGGAGCTTCAGGCCGACGCGAACGCGCGGCCCAACACCGAATTGCGCATCGTGCGCATGGGCGACGGCGAGGGTGATGAAGGCTCTCTTTTAATGACAACGCTGTCACAAGCGATGGCTGAAGAGCCGCAGGGCCGCATTGCTGGGATCGTGCTGATCACCGATGGCCGCATCCATGATATTGAGCGCGCGCCCAATTTGCCCGCACCACTGCACACACTGCTCACTGGGCGAGAGGGAGACTGGGATCGCAGGCTGATTGTCCGCAATGCGCCCGCCTTTGCCATTCTGGATGAGCAGGTCAACCTGACCGTCCGGATCGAGGATCAGGGCGACGCGCCGGGGGACGCTTTTGTGCCGTTGTCCATCTCTATCGACGGCGGGCCTGCTATGCAGTTCGACGTGCCTTTGGGAGAGGATATGGAACTGCCGGTAAACCTGCCCCACGGCGGGATGAACGTGTTGCAGTTTGAGACGCCAGTCGTCGACGGAGAGCTCACAGACCGCAACAACGCAGCCGTTGTTCAGATCAACGCGGTACGCGACAGATTGCGTGTGCTCCTGGTCTCGGGCGAGCCGCATGCGGGTGAGCGGACCTGGCGCAATCTGCTGAAATCGGACTCGGCAGTGGACCTTGTGCATTTCACTATTTTGCGCCCGCCGGAAAAGAACGATGGCGTACCGACAGAGGAGCTATCGCTCATCGCATTTCCAACGCGGGAGTTGTTCATTGAGAAGATTGAGGAATTCGACCTCATCATCTTTGACCGCTACCGTCGCCGTGGGATATTGCCCTCTGCGTATCTGGAAAATGTTGCGGAATATGTGCGCCGTGGCGGGGCCGTACTCGTTTCCTCCGGCCCCGAATACGCCAGCGCCGATAGTATCTACCGATCTCCGCTTGGCTTTGTTCTGCCAGCGGCCCCGACCGCGCGGGTTGTTGAGGAAGGCTACCTGCCCCTCATCTCGCAGACCGGTGCGCGGCATCCGGTGACAGCGGGGCTTGATGGAGCGCCTCTGGATAGCGATGCGCCGTTTACGCCGGATTGGGGGCGTTGGCTGCGGCAAGTAGAGGTGACGCCGACACCCACAGCCTCGGTGGTTATGGAGGGCATTGATGGGCGCCCACTGCTCATGCTGGACCGCATCGGTGACGGGCGCGTGGCCCTGATTGCCTCGGATCAAAGCTGGCTTTGGGACCGGGGGTATGAAGGCGGCGGACCGCAATTGGAACTCCTACGCAGGCTTGCCCATTGGATGATGAAAGAGCCGGAGCTTGAGGAAGAAGCCCTCTGGGTCGATCCCACAGGCCAAACCATGCGGATTGTTCGGCGAACGTTGTCTGACAACGCACCAGACGTCACGATCACACACCCCGACGGGACGGAAACCACCGTCCCTCTAACGGAAGTCAGCCCCGGCCGGTTTGAACTGCTTTGGGAAGCACCCGAAATCGGCCTCTACCGTTTGACCGATGGCACCCTGGACACTGTTATCGCACTTGGCCCATCAGCACCGCGAGAGTTTGAGCAAACCATCGCCGCCGCCGATGCCCTGCAGCCGTTGGTCAATGTGCACGAAGGCGGCGTGATGCGGCTCGAAGATGGGGTGCCGAACCTGCGTGATGTCCGCCTTGGGCGCCCAGCCGCAGGACGGGATTGGATCGGGATCACACCGCGGGATGCTTACCTAACCGCAGATGTGAGCGTGTCGCCGATCCTGCCTGCATGGGCATTTTTGGTGCTTTCCGCCCTCTTCGTCGTCGCCGCCTGGCTGCGTGAGGGACGGCGCTAGTCGAGCGTCACCGGCACCTGAACAGGTGACCAACCTGAGACGTTGTCGCGCACTTCGATCAGAACCTCGGTTGTACCTTCGGGGAGGATCACGCCGCTCAACCGTCGCGTAAACGGCTGCTCCTCGACATGAGGATGGTGCAGGACGCGCATGCCCAGCTCGGTTCCGTCCGTGCTGACAACACGCCAACCATCGGCGTAGTGATCCCAACCCGTGTCCTCATGCGCGACGGTGACGTTGAACAGCCAGCCGCCAACGGCTTGGCGTGCCTCGACACCGATCACCTCTGCCGGATGCGCCTGAACTGTCGTGGTCAGACATAGGACGCAACAAAACGCTCGGATCATTTGGTCTCTCCTTCCGCGATGATATTGCGCGGCAGTGATGCAAATTCGCGGCTCCAGAGCAACCACACGACCGAACACGTTGCCGCGATCAGCGCCCATGCGCCCAGCAGCCATGCCAAAGCGCCCAAGGCAAAATACATAGAACGCAGGCCCCGATTGAAATTCCACGCGGCGCGGATGTTCAGCTCTGCTGCCTGTTTGGCCCGGGTTTCCGCACGCGGATCTGCCGGGTCATTCGGCACTGAGGCCATCATCACCGCGCAATAACCAAACACGCGGTTGGCCCAGACGAACTTGAGGAACCCATGGGTCAAAAAGAAGACGACGAGCATCAGCTTGATCTGCCAAAACAGCTCTGACGTTTCCTCTTGGGTTAGATCCCGGGCGAGGCTTGCGATGACGCCCGTGTTGCTGACCATCGCCAGAACGCCACCGATTGCCAGCAGGCAGGTTGATGCAAACCATGTGGTGCCCTGTCGCAAAGTCGCGACAATCTGGGCATCAAAAATCCGCACCTCACGGGCCAGAAACTCCTGCATCCACTCGCGCCGGTAGTCCGCCATCATCACAGTCACAGAGAGCCGCTTGGCGCCCGGATGTTCGATCCACCAGCCAATGCCCGCCCAACCCAGAAAGATAAGGGCCAGTGCGATGGCATCGGGGCCGGAGGCCAATCTCATAAGCATCGAAATTTCCATATCTGGCGTCTTAGCGTGAAAGAACGCCCCTTGCCAGCGGCGGAAATTGGTAATATGTTTTTACCAATTATTCGGAGGACACCAGATGGACATGCCAAGCCCCGATGCGCGCGTGATGGCCAAAAAGGCCCGCGTCATCGAACGTCTGCAAAGCGTTCTTCCCACTGATGCTGTGATCCACGACCCAGCCGAAACACGCGCCTACGAATGCGATGCTCTGACCGCCTACCGCTGCCCGCCACTGTGCGCCGTCCTCCCCTCCAACACGGATGAGGTCGCCGCCGTTTTGCGTATCTGTCACGAGGAAGAGGTGCCTGTCGTCCCGCGCGGGTCTGGCACATCGCTCGCCGGTGGGGCATTGCCAACTGCCGATTGCGTTATTCTGGGCGTGGCTCGGTTGAATGCCGTGTTGGAAACCGACTACCCCAACCGGATCATCCGGGTTCAATCCGGTCGCACCAATCTGAGCGTGACAGGTGCCGTTGAGGAGGATGGATTCTTTTATGCGCCCGACCCGTCCAGCCAATTGGCCTGCGCCATAGCGGGCAACATCGCGATGAATTCGGGCGGTGCTCATTGCCTGAAATACGGGGTAACGACGAACAACCTGCTGGGCGTAAAAATGGTCCAGATGGACGGCACAATCGTTGATCTTGGTGGAGCGCATATGGATGCCCCGGGACTGGATCTTCTGGGCCTCATCTGTGGCTCCGAAGGTCAGCTTGGCGTCGTAACCGAGGCGACCCTGCGCATCCTGCCCAAGCCAGAAGGTGCGCGGCCCGTGCTGATCGCCTTTGATGACAACGCAGTCGCCGGGGCCTGTGTAGCTGACATCATCAAAGCCGGCGTTCTGCCCGTTGCTATCGAGTTTATGGACCGGCTGTGCATCGAGACGACGGAAGCCTTTGCGCAGGCGGGCTATCCCGATTGCAACGCCTTGTTGATTGTTGAGGTGGAGGGATCTGACGCCGAGATTGACCATCAGCTCGATCTAATCTCAACCATCGCCGCACGGCACGACCCGGTTGAAATCCGACAAAGCCGGTCTGCCGAGGAAAGCGCGCGGATTTGGCTGGGGCGCAAATCGGCCTTTGGGGCGATTGGCCAGATCAGCGATTACATGTGCCTTGACGGGACCATCCCCGTCAGCGCCCTGCCCGAGGTTCTGTCGCGTATCGGTGAATTGACCGAGCAATACGGCCTGCGCGTCGGCAATGTGTTTCACGCCGGTGATGGTAATATGCATCCGCTGATCCTCTACGATGCAAACAAACCGGGCGATCTGGAGCTGTGTGAGGCGATGGGCGCCGATATCTTGCGCCTTTGTGTGAACGTCGGCGGCTGTTTGACTGGGGAACATGGGGTTGGCATCGAAAAACGCGATTTGATGACCTCGCAGTTTTCTACCGAGGATCTGGAGGCGCAGATGGTGGTTAAGGATGTGTTTGACCCAAAGTGGCTTTTGAACCCTGCCAAAGTGTTCCCGCTCGCCTCTAGTCAAAGCCGACGGCACGGGGGGTGACCCTTTTGGGGGCCAGCCCCCAAACCCCCGGGATTATTAAGGCCAGAAGAAGTAAGGAACGGGCGCGCATGCAGCCAACAACAGAGCAAGACTTGGCCGAGGTGGTCCGAGGCGTGGATGAGCCTATACGTATTGTGGGTGGCGGTACGCGGCCTATCGGTGAGGTTGACGGTGTGGCGTTGTCTGTGGCCGGTCTGACAGGCGTGACGTTGTATGAACCGGGCGCTCTGACATTGGTCGCACAGGCCGGTACGCCCGTGGCAGACATTGAGGCCGTGCTCGCGGCCGAAAACCAGAGGCTCGCCTTTGAGCCGTTGGATCACCGTGGGCTGTTTGGGCGGGGCGGCACGCCGACCATTGGTGGCATGGTCGCGACGAATGCGTCAGGTCCGCGCCGGGTGGCCGTGGGCGCGTGTCGCGATCACCTCTTGGGTGTGCGCTATGTAGACGGGGCGGGTCAGGTCATCAAGAACGGCGGGCGCGTGATGAAGAATGTCACTGGCTATGATCTGGTCAAGCTGATGGCGGGGTCCTTTGGCACTCTGGGCGTGATGACCGAAGTGAGCCTAAAGGTGCTCCCACAGGTTGAGGCGGAGGCCACGCTTGTTTTGGTGGGCCTTGCAACCGCGCAGGCAGTGGAGGCTATGTCGGTTGCCCTTGGTTCGCCCTATGAGGTGACGGGGGCGGCGCAGACGTCGGGCGGCACGGCGCTTCGGTTGGAAGGGTTTGACGCATCGGTGACATACAGGGTGGACGCGTTGAAAGCGATGTTGGGCAAGTTTGGCGAGATCGCCGTCCATGAAGGGGCTGCATCCACGGCCATTTGGCGGGACGTGCGGGACGTTGCGCCTTTGCATAAAACGAAGGGTGACGTTTGGCGGGTCTCGGTCAAACCGTCCGATGCACCGCAGGTCATTTCGAACATTTCCCCCGCTGCACACCTGTTGGATTGGGGTGGAGGGCTGATCTGGATGGCTGTTGACGGCGGACGCGACATCCGGCCCTTGATGCAGGACATCCCCGGCCACGCAACGCTGATCCGGCGCGAGACGGCCACAGGCCCGACATTCCATCCCGAACCAGCGGCGGTCGCCGCGCTGAGCGATGGACTGCGCCACAAGTTCGACCCGCGCGGCATCTTTAATCCAGGGCTCATGGCATGATGAACGGACTTTATCTGCCGTTCGTGATCCTGCCATGCGCAGGGGCAATCTTGGCAACATGGATGTTGCGGGATTGGCGGCTGTCTGCGGCGGCCACCTGCGGATCGCTCGGGGTTGTGATCCTCGCCGCGTCAGTGCCCACACCATTCCTCGGCGTGCTTTTGCCCATCCTAAGCGGCGTTTTTGTTGGCTCTGCCGTCACAACGGGGATGCTCTTATGGGCGCCGACAGGGTCGGTCTGGGGACGTATGACTATCGCCCTGCTGGTCACATTCGTGATTTTCCTGACGTATTTGTCATATGCACTGCAAGAGGTTGCCTGATGCAAACAACCTTCACCGACGCCCAACTCGCTGATCCGGCAACGGCCCGCGCAAACAAAATCCTGCGCACCTGCGTGCATTGCGGATTTTGCACGGCGACTTGCCCAACTTATCAAGTGCTGGGTGATGAGCTCGACAGCCCGCGTGGCCGGATTTATCTGATGAAGGATATGCTTGAGAATGAGCGTGTGCCGGACGCCAAGACCGTCAAGCATATTGATCGATGCCTCTCGTGTCTGGCCTGCATGACGACCTGCCCTTCTGGCGTTCACTACATGCATCTGGTGGATCACGCGCGGGCCTACATCGATAAGCACTACCAACGTCCGCTGACTGACCGCGCTCTGCGCTGGATGCTTGCACAAATCCTGCCTTACCCCATGCGGTTTCGCGTGGCGCTGTTGCTGGCCAAAATCGGCAAACCTTTTGCCCGGCTGATGCCGGACGCCCGGCTGCGCGCGATGCTGGCTATGGCCCCCAAAACCATTCCACCGGTCAGCCGCAATGATGATCCGCAAAGCTTTGCCCCGGACGTGCCGGGCAAAATGCGCGTCGTCCTAATGACAGGTTGTGCGCAGAAGGCGCTGAACACCGACATCAATGATGCGACGATCCGGCTACTGACGAGGCTTGGCGCAGAAGTGGTTGTCGCTCGTGGTGCCGGGTGCTGCGGCGCGCTTACTCACCATATGGGCAAAGAGACTGAGAGCCACGCAGCCGCAGCCCGCAATATCCATGCCTGGACCGAAGAAATTGAGAACGGCGGGCTTGATGCGATCGTGATCAACACGTCCGGCTGCGGCACGACCGTGAAAGACTATGGCCACATGTTCGAAGGCACTGAGCTTGCCCAGAAGGCCGCGGTTGTGGCCGCGCTTGCAAAAGATGTGTCTGAGGTACTTGTCGATTTGATGGACCAAGAGACTGTGCCTTCACAGGCAAGAGCCGCGAACGCCGGACTGACTATCGCCTACCACGCGGCTTGCTCGCTTCAGCATGGGCAGCAAATCAAGAGCCATCCGAAAACGCTGTTAAAGCAGGCAGGCTTTCGTGTGGCGGAGCCTGCAGATGCGCATTTGTGCTGTGGCTCTGCCGGAACCTATAATTTGATGCAGCCCGAGATTTCAGGACAGCTCAAGACGCGCAAGGTCCAAACGCTTGAAGCTGTCTCACCTGACATTATCGCTGCGGGAAACATTGGCTGCATGATGCAGATAGGTTCTGCCACCGAGGTGCCGATCGTCCACACTGTCGAGCTTCTTGATTGGGCCACGGGAGGGCCGCAACCGCCCGCTCTCACTGCACCCGGCAAGTCAGAACCCGCGATACCCGACTTGCGCATGCCGCTCTAGCAGGCCCTATTTTTGCCTTAGCTTTGAATTAGGTGTTAAGCTCTTGTTAAATGAGTGAGACCCAATGCGTAGCCTAGTCATTTCCGCCCTTTTCGTGCTGCTGGCCAATCCTGCCTTTGCACAGGACACCGGTCTGGAGAGCCTTGAAACAGGCGACGCGGTCCGCGGGTGGGAAGCAGTAGGGCGGTTGGACATAGACGGTCGCGGGTTTTGCACTGGCGCACTGATCGCACCGGATCTTGTCCTCACAGCGGCGCATTGCCTCTTTGATCGCAGCAGTGGTGATCGGATCGATGTCAGTCGAATTGAGTTCCTGGCAGGCCTTCGCAACGGGCGCGCGGGCGCTTACAGAAATGTGCGGCGCGCCGTAATACCCGATGACTATGGCTTTGATGCTCTGGTCCCAAACTCGTCTGCCCGATCTGACATCGCCTTGCTTGAACTGAGCCAACCCATACTTCTGTCTCAGATGGCCCCATTTGCGATTGCCGATACTGTGACGGACGGAATGGATGTGACTATCGTCAGCTACGCCCATGATCGCGCCGAGGCCCCGTCATTAGAAGCCGGATGCACTGTCCTTGGGCAAGAGGAAGGCACCATTGTCACATCCTGTGATGTGGACTTTGGCGCGTCCGGGTCGCCAATTTTCCAGATTACAGAAACCGGACCAATGGTCGTCTCCGTGGTGTCAGCCAAGGCAGAATTGGATGGAGCACCCGTTGCACTGGGAACATCCCTCGCCGCTCCCTTGGCGGAACTACGGGCCGCGTTGGCAAACTCGAATGGCGTGTTTCAGACACCCCCTGCGGGCGCCAACCGCGTCCTAAATGCAGGAGAGCGGGCAGAAACAGGCGCTTTATTCATCAGCGTAGGCGACTGATCTGGCCCCCTTGAAACCGGTTTTTGACCTCCCCACATAGCATGTCGAGGGTGCCAAACGGGCCCTCGTCACCCAGGTCTGTCCCACAGAGGGAAGGCCTTAACACTGGTATCGCTCATCGGAGGATTCCCATGCGTACATCTACACTTGCCCCCCTTTATCGTTCATCTGTTGGCTTTGACCAAATCGCTGATTTGATGGACCGCGTAATGGCCAAAGACACAAGCCACGCGAATTATCCCCCCTACAACATCGAGAAAACGGATGAAAATGGCTGGCGTATTTCCATTGCCGTGGCCGGTTTCTCGGACAGCGACCTCAACATTGAGGTGCGCGAGAACAATTTGCATGTGACAGCGTCAAAGTCTGACGACGACGGTGAAAACCGCACCTATCTGCACCGCGGTATTGCGACGCGCGCTTTTGAACGCCGTTTCCATCTTGCCGACCACGTCTCGGTGACGGGTGCAAGCCACGTCGACGGCATGTTGCACATCGATCTGGTCCGCGAAGTGCCCGAAGCACTCAAACCTCGCCGGATTGAGATTGCCTCCTCTACAGGGACTGCGACTTCACTCGTAGAAGGCACAACCGCGAGCTAATTCTCTGGGGGTGCGCCGGTTTGCTCTGGCGCACCCCTCACCCCTTTACAGTTCTGACATTTGAACGGGACTTGCACTCCATCTTCATCTTTAGATCAGCCTTCCCTAACTGGTCGATCATCAGTTTCACCATGATCGACACTGCGAACGAGGCTGTAATCGCAAGTAGAATTGCAAATGCTGGGCCTATGACCTCGTCCAGCGCCCAGACGTGCTTGACAAAGTGGACAATGAACGGATGTCCCAGGTACGCATAAAGCGTCGCCGCAGCGCAAATCTGCAACGCCACGACAAGCGGCCGCGCCGCAAATATGATGGGACGCCAAAACATCAAAATGACTGACGCCGCAACAACAGCCACAGCTCCCCACGATGCCTGCGTCAACGCAAAGAGCGCGAGAGTGGCGGGAACGAGAGCCAGTGCTGTCCACCTCTGACGCGCGGTTTGCTCCATCGCAAACATCCAGCCTAGCAGGAACAGGGGCAGACACTCTGCCAATCCATGCCCCGCGAGATGCGGAACAGGAAAGCCGAGCAATCGGTACTGTGACTCCGGAGGAACAAATCCCAATCCAGTTGGCATGAATAATGTGACCGCGTGTAGCCCCAATGCAAAAATCAGGGCGGCCAGAACGCATCTATGTGGATGCCCCGCATAAGCCTGACGCAACTTCGGGATCCAAGCCACAAGCGCGATAAGGAAAACGATTTGTACAAACAGGCTGACAAACCAATAAGGCCCGACGATCGACGAACTCGTGGGAACTGAATAGTTCGCGCTGAAAATCAGGTAGTTAAGCGGGACGCTGCCCTGATACAAACCATAGGCGAGCAGTATCCCGAAATAGAGAGGAACAATTGGCCAAAGCATTTTGGTCAATATCTTGCGCCCATCGCCACGTAAAATGTGGCCCGCTTGAAAGCGGCACGCGGAATGCCCAAGCAGCAAAACCAACATCCAGGTCCCACCGTAGAGCGGCAAGTCAGTCGCATGCTGGGCGATAACATAGCTGATGGCAAAAACCCGCAAAATGACTTCCATATCAAGATGGGATTTTTGCCATTTGCCCGGACGCGAACGCGCAGGCGTCAGTGCCGTCAGCTCTCCCAATGTCATATTTTCCCACCCTCTCGGGACGCGGCCAAGTTGTCGTTCCAGCGCCATCTGAAACTGCAGGTAGCCGAGAGAGTCTCCACCAAGACTGTTGAATGAATCTTCTCGCCCAATCTCCGAACTCCGCGTCGCGGTGGCGAGGATCGCCCCCAGGTCGACGGACTCGGCTTTTGAAGCATCCAAGGCATCCTCGGCCACTAGAGCCGCCATGGCAGTCAGCGCTGCATAGTCGACCTTGCCGTTGGGCAAGCGCGGATGCTCCTCAATCGGCGCGGCAAAAACGTGTGAGAGAGGGAGGCCATAGGCGTCCATCACGTATCTTCGGGCGCGGACGGCGTCCTCGTCACTCGTTACGAAAATGACCAATCGCTCTTCTACAGACACGACGCGGGCGGCAAATCCTGCGTCCGTTAGATCGGCTTCGATCTGATCGAGACTGAGACGCAGACCAAAGAGTTTAGCAAACCGTTTCAGCCGCCCCTTAATTCGGAACAATCCATTGGGAAGGCGCTCAGCAATGTCACCGGTCGCCAGCTCAGTCACCCGCTTACCGTCCGACAAGTCCTTGGGTTCGCTTGCGTAGCCCATCATCACGTTCGGCCCAGAATACACCAGCTCGCCAGCAACATTTTCTGCCACGATCTCTTGTCCGGATTCATCCCGCAAAGTCAAAGTGCCACCCGGCACCGCCATGCCAATCGTATCGGCGGCTTCAGGCAATGCCTCAGGCGGGACGTAAGAGATGCGCGGGGAGGCTTCGGTTTGGCCATACATCACGACCATGTCCCATCCCTGCACCTGACCAATGTCATGAAACTTACGGATTGCGTGCGGCGCCAACCGTCCTCCTGCCTGTGTGACGTACCGCATCCCCTGCATCGGGAGCATTTCGGGATCAACTCGTTCGAGCAGCTCAAACTGATGCGGGACCAATGCCATGCTTGTTGCACCATGGCGCTCGACACAGGTTTTGAATTCGGGCTCGATCACGGAAAGCTTGGTCAAAATCAACCTTCCACCAACCGCTAGATGCGAGTTCAGGACGGAGAGCCCGTACGAATAGTACAATGGCAATGTCACCAACGCCCGTTCGTCTGGGGTCAGATGCAGATATTCCGAAATCGAAACAGCATTTGAATGAATATTCTCGCCCGAGAGCTTCACCAGTTTTGCTTCACCCGTACTGCCCGACGTCGACAACAGAACCCGGACGTCAGGGTGTGGCGCAACGGCAGCTGGGTTGGGAACGTGGTCAAGGTTCAAATCCTCGCCTTGTTCACTACATCGAATCCGCAAGACTGGTGCAAAGCGTTGAACGATCGGGCTTTCTTCGCCGAGTGTATGCGGCTCTGCCAGAACCACCGCCAAGTCCGCACGTAAGCATCCCAGATACGCAGAGATCGCTTCAATGGTAGAAGGCATTTCCAGCGCTACCAATGCGGGGCCATCGTGCCCCAGAGCCTCACGTAGGCTCGCGGTCCAGGCATCAGCCAGGTCCAAAAGATCAGCGTATGAGTATGAGTCGCCATCGCCGCATACAACTGCGGTTGCCCCCAAATGGGTGGTAAAATCTTTCCAAAAAAGCACTTTGTAACCCGAAACTAGGTATTGTTAAAAAAATGTTAGGTCGTAGAAATTCGTCTTCAAGTAGCATTAACCTAGGGTCAAAACACCCGGAAATACAAGTTAAAATTCAATTGTATGACATTGGCTGCTCTCAGCAGCACAACACGAACGGCAAAAACTCCGCAGGTTTTTAGTGTGCTTCAGCCCACGTATCTCCCCGGCCAGCATCTACTGACAGCTGAACATCCAGTTTTACAGCGGGGTTCGCGGCGTTCTCCATGACGTCTCGGGCGGCATCAATTAGCGCGTCCGCGGCGTCTGCTTGAACCTCGAAAATCAGCTCGTCATGCACCTGCAAAAGCATTTTGGCAGGAATGTCTGAAATCGCGTCATCCATCCGCACCATAGCCCGCCTGATCACGTCCGCCGCCGTCCCCTGAATTGGAGCGTTGATCGCCGCGCGCTTGGCAAACCCTGCGTGCGGGCCCTTGGCATTGATCTCGGGCGTATTGATCTTGCGTCCGAACAGCGTCTGCACATAGCCTCGCTCTTTAGCAAAAGCGACGGTGTCATCCATATAGGCCCTGATCCCCGGGAAGCGTTCGAAGTAACGGTTGATAAAGCCCTGCGCTTCATCCCGTGGAATCCGCAAATTTCGCGCCAGACCAAAGCCCGAAATACCGTAAATCACTCCAAAGTTAATCGCCTTGGCCTGCCGCCGAATATCCGGTGTCATTTCATCCAAAGGGACATCGAACATTTCGCTCGCAGTCATTGCATGAATATCCTGCCCGTCCCTGAACGCTTGTTTCAGTGCATCAATCCCGGCTATGTGCGCCAAAATCCGCAGCTCGATCTGGCTGTAATCAAGGCTAACCAGAACCTTGCCCTCGTCCGCCACAAAGGCTTCACGGATGCGCCGGCCTTCTTCGCTACGTACGGGGATGTTCTGCAAGTTCGGATCGGTACTCGCCAAACGCCCGGTGTTGGCCCCGGCGATGGAATACGATGTATGCACGCGCCCAGTGTCGGGGTTGATATGCTCTTGCAATGCGTCGGTGTAGGTGGACTTCAGCTTGCTCAACTGCCGCCAATCGAGGATACGCCGCGGCAGATCGTGGATCGTGGCCATATCCTCTAGAATATCGGCCCCGGTGCTCCATGCGCCCGTCTTGCCCTTCTTTGGCAACTTCCCATCGGGCAGCGTTAGCGACATCTCATCAAAGAGCACTTCGCCAATTTGCTTGGGCGATCCTACGGCAAACTCACGGCCGGCCAGCTCGTAGATATCCGCCTCCAGCCCCGCCATCTTTTGGGCAAAGGCGTTGGACATCCGGCTGAGCGTGTCGCGATCCACTTTTATCCCTGCCATCTCCATCCGGCCCAGAACCGGCACCAGCGGGCGTTCCAGTGTTTCATACACTGTCGTGACACCCACCTGATGCAGCTTGGGCTTGAACATTTGCCACAGGCGCAACGTGACATCCGCATCTTCGGCGGCATATTTCACCGCATCTTCAATCGGCACACGGTCAAAAGTTATCTGGCTCTTGCCCGTCCCCAAGAGCGTTTTGATCTCAACCGGCTTGTGGCCCAGATACTTCTCGCTCAGCAAATCCATGCCGTGATTGTGCAGCCCGCCATGCATCGCATAGGACATAAGCATCGTGTCATCGATGGGCGCCACTGCGATCCCGTTGCGCGCAAATATCTTGGCGTCATATTTCATATTCTGCCCGATCTTGAGGATCGCCGGATCCTCAAGCACCGGTCTTAGCATCGCCAAAGCCTCCTCCAGTGGCATCTGGCCCTCGGCCAGATCATCGCCACCAAACAGATCATCCCCGCGCGCCGCTTTATGGATCAGCGGCACATAGCAGGCATGCCCTGCATCAACGCAGAGGCAGATGCCCACCAGATCGGCGGTCATCTCATTCAGCCCCGTCGTCTCGGTATCGACCGCAACATGGCCCACCTCAACAATCCGGTCGATCCACACCTGCAACGCCGCCGCATCGCGCACGCAGTCGTATGTTGCCTCTTCGAACGGCACAGCTTTTGGCGCCTCAGCCTCTCCGACCGGGGCCTGCACCTCGATCACAGGCGCTTCGGCGCCGAGCTTGTCCGCGATCCGCTTGGTGATGGTCCGGAATTCCATCTCGGCGAGAAACCCCAATAGCACGTCAGGATCCGGCTCCCTCAGCTCCAAATCATCGAGCGAAAAATCCAACGTCATCTCGTGATCCAGCGTTACCAGCCGCTTGGAGAGCTCAATCTGATCCCGCTTTTCTATCAACGTTTCGCGCCGCTTGGGCTGCTTTATCTCACCCGCCCGGTCGAGCAGAGTTTCCAGATCACCAAACTCGTTGATCAGCAGGGCCGCCGTCTTGATCCCGATGCCCGGCGCGCCTGGCACATTGTCAACGCTGTCACCCGCAAGCGCCTGCACGTCCACCACTCGCTCGGGGCCAACGCCAAACTTTTCTTCAACACCCTCGCGGTCGATCCGCTTGTTCTTCATAGGGTCCAGCATCTCAACGCCATCGCCCACCAACTGCATCAGGTCTTTGTCCGACGACACGATCGTCACCCGCCCGCCCGCTTCACGCGCCTGACAGGCCAGCGTCGCAATGATATCGTCAGCCTCAAAGCCCTCCATCTCTTCACACGCGATGTTGAAGGCGCGGGTTGCATCGCGGGTCAGCGGGATCTGCGGGCGCAAATCTTCGGGCATTGCCTCTCGGTTGGCCTTGTACTGGTCGTACATATCGTTGCGGAACGTGTGGCTGCCCTTGTCAAAGATCACCGCCAGATGTGTCGCAGCATCGGGCCCTGTGTTCCCTTCAATGTACTTCTGCAGAAGGTTGCAAAACCCAGAGACCGCCCCAACGGGCAGCCCGTCGGATTTGCGCGTCAAAGGCGGCAGCGCGTGATAGGCCCGAAAGATAAAGGCTGACCCGTCAATCAAATGCAGATGACATCCCTTGCCAAAATCGCCAGCCATGATCAAATCCCTCTATCGCGTCCTATGAGGTGTGCCATGATCCGAAGTTCTCTGCCAGTTATCATCTGCCTGTTTCCACATTTTGGAGCCGCGCAAACCGCTCAGACCTGCGAGACTAGACCAGGCAGCCTGTCCAACTGCGTGCGCGTGCTGGCCTGCATCGGTGATGGCGGTCTCTATCTCGACGGAGAGGCGCGCGGCTGGGACCAGGGCACACTGGAGGTGACCCGTTCAGACGGGGTTCGCTGCACCGGGCGTTGGAATTCAGACGGCCCTCTCGGGACGGGCGTGGCTGAACTCACTTGCGAGGACGGGCTGACAGGCGGCGTCGTATACTACAATCAAGACAACGAAACAGGCACTGTCATCGGCCAGGGCCAGGACAGCCTAGGCCGCCAGATTGAGGCATGGTCCGGCCTGAACGTCCTTCAGTTCCTAAGCGAAAGCGGGAAACCCCAAGAGGCGCGTCTGCCTTGCAGCCCGGCCCCGCTATTTCTTAGCTAGACGCCTTGTCTGCCATGTCCTCGTGGACATAGCGCGCATCGCAATAGCCACACTCCACATAACCGGTGTCTTTGGGAATGCTCAACCACACGCGCGGGTGCCCCAGCGCGCCCTCGCCCCCATCACAGGCCACGCGCCATGCGCTGACAATCTTGGTCTCGGGGGCTGGAATGCTCATCTGTCGGGCCTATCTGCTTGCTACGTGCCGCATGGCACCTTAACGACGCTTTTAGCCCATGCAATCGCGCGGGAAAAGACGCGAAAGAACGATGATTTGACCCAAAACGCCATCACCATCACCGGCCTGCGCAAAACCTATGCGCCCTCTGCAAAATCTCCGGCCAAAGAGGCGCTCAAAGGCATCGATCTGACCATCCCGCGTGGATCAATCTTTGGTCTCTTAGGCCCCAACGGCGCGGGCAAATCCACCACCATTAACATCCTTGCAGGCCTCGTGAACAAAACAGCCGGTCAAGTGGAGATTTGGGGCTTTGACCAAGACAAGAACCCGCGTCAGTCCCGCGCGGCTATCGGGGTCATGCCACAAGAGCTGGTGCTTGATCCCTTCTTCACACCGCGCGGTGCCCTTGATGTCCAAGCAGGGCTCTACGGCGTACCAAAACGGGACCGGCGCACGGACGAACTGCTCGAGCTCGTCGGCCTCTCTGATAAAGCGGACGCTTACGCCCGCTCTCTCTCTGGCGGCATGCGGCGGCGGCTCCTCCTCGCTAAGGCGATGGTCCACAGTCCGCAAATCCTGGTTTTGGATGAGCCGACGGCGGGCGTGGATATAGAACTGCGCAACATGCTCTGGCGCAACATTCGCAAACTCAACGAGGAGCGCGGGATGACGATCATCCTGACCACCCACTACCTCGAAGAAGCCGAAGAGATGTGTGATGAGATCGCCATCATCAACCACGGAGAGGTCATAACCCGCGACACGACTGCAAATCTGCTGGCCCGTGTCACGGGAAAAACGCTCGTCATCACACCCACGCAGCCTGTCGAGGACCTCATCTTGCCCGCCGGCATCACCCTCGCACGTCGCGATGGAGCGCTCGCCTTCTCTTACGACCAATCCCGCTACACCGCGGGTGAAGTCCTCGACACAATCCGCACTATAGGGGTCGGCATCGCCGATGTGCGCAGCGAGGAGGCCAGCCTCGAGGACGTTTTTCTCACCCTGACCGCGACTACGCCCTGACTTCTTTGGGCCAATTACCCCCGCCGGAGGCCTCGGCCACTGCATCCCGAACACTTGGGTCCGGGCGTCGCGCCGCAACAAGATCAAAACAGAAATGCGCGGTAGCGCTCAGTTTTGCGAGCGTGGCGGCAACATCCGACCGAGGGGCTCTCCACCTAGGATATGCATGTGAAAATGCGGAACATCCTGCACACCGTGAGCACGCGTATTTGCAATCGCTCGAAACCCCTCTTCAACGCCCTCACTGCGACACACCTCAGCGACCGCTGCAAAAAAACCGGCTTGCTCGGCCGCGCTTGCGTTCGCGGCAAAATCATCAAGGCTGACATAAGAGCCCTTGGGGATCACGAGAACATGGACCTTCGCCTGGGGCGCAATATCGCGAAACGCCAGCGCGTGCTCGTTCTCGAACACTGTTGAGTTTGGGATCTCACCGCGCAGGATCTTGGCAAAAATGTTTTCGGGATCATAGTCAAAAGCCATGGGAGAACTCCTTGATTAATCAACAAAAAGATGTGGCGTCGCGGCGATCCGTTCGGCAACCTCGAGGTCCACGTTCAAGAACGCTTCCAGCGTTGAGGCATTCTCCGCAACATTGGCATGCTCGCGAATGATGTGATGCCCGGCAAACTCATTGTCGCGCAACCGGTCGCTTTCAAACAGAACGTCATAGCGGATCGTCGGCAACAACTGCGCCATTGTCTCGTCCGACGTCTGCGCCCCTGCAAGCCCTACGCGCTTTGCATGCCCGCTCAAATACTCATCACTGAAATCACATTCGATCTCAAGCAGGGCCGTCTTTGAGCGATCGGCGTAGAAGTCCTCGATCAGTTCAAGCGAGGATGGGTCGATACACACAAGCAGCCGGTCAGTCTCAAAGTACTCAAACAACATCCGCATCAACGCTCGTCTGTGGCGGGTGCGCTTGCCCAGGCTATTTTGGATACCACCAAGATCCGGAAGGGGCGTGGCCTCCTCATTAAACAAATAGTCGATGGCCTTGATGTTGGTGTGCTGCTTGATCGCGCCAACAAGCCGTTTCGCCACATGCCACTTTTTGCATGTCACGATCATAAGCTCGCGCTCCCGGCCAAGCGTAGCTTCGTTTTCCCAGAACCGCGGGGCAAATCGCCGCCCGATCCGCCCGCGCCCTGTCAAAAACTCGAACAGTTTTTGACCCTCGTCCGAGATTTTGAATTCTGCGCTTTCATTCGAATACAGTTTGCCCAGGCGCTTCTTGAGCTCCCGCGCCTCCGGGCTGATTTTGCGGGCAAAAAGGTAATCCTGTGACAACAGCAGATCATAGTGATCGTTATAGAAGGTCACCGGCATCCCATAGTCAGTGAACATCAGGAATGTCAGAGAGCGGTTTTCTATCTCCGTTTCGGGCACGAGGTGCCGCACAAGAGTTTGAAAGAACGTCTCATCCGGGATCCAAGTTGTGCGAAAGAACCGCATGACGTCCCGGCGCTCTCGTATGAAATTGAGGATCCACTCAATCGTCCGGCGCCGCAGACACCACCATTGGCTACCGATCATGATCTGAAGATCATGCGGCACAGCCCGTTCCATGCCCAGGCGGCGCTGTGTCCAAAAACTCCAATAAAACAAGTTTTTTGTGGTGCGCTCGTTAAACCAGTGGCGGTAGATCAGCCGCTCTTCCTTCATCCCGGTCTTGATCCAGTCACTCTCAAAAAAATCGTAGCTTTCGATATAATCTACATCCGCCGCATCAAGCGCCTCGTGCGCGTAACGCGCTGATTTGATCGACATGCAATCGCCCGAAACCATGTAGAAATGTGTGGCTCGTGGGAACGCTTCCTCCGCCGCGCGGACCGCTTGAAGGGTCGCCTCCACTAACGACCACTCCCCCCAACCGCACCTCACCCGCTTTTTGGCAAAGGTGACATTCGGATTGTCGGCAAGCTCTGCTTGAATATGGTCCCACGCAGATTTCGGCGCGCGAGCGTCAAAATGGATCGCCATGTAGTCGCCCGCGCTCGTCAATTGGCGTGCCTGCTGCACGACCGCTTTGGGGTCTTTGTGACACAAAAGAATGAAGGCGATTTTTGCCAATTGGGAAACCTATCCGCCACAGGCCTGAGATTGTTTCGCAGTCTTACCCCAAACAATCATTGAAAAAACAGGACTTCTTTGCAACTTGTGCCAAAACACGGCCACAATATCAGTGTTTGCTCTGCGGGACACGAGTGTAAGGGTAAAGATCATGGGTTTTCCGGGAACTTGGATGACTGAAACCGAAAGCGTGGTGTACCGCGTGGTGCCCAAATGCGCCTGCTCGACCATCGGTCAGATCATGTATTACTCCGATCACGGCGCGTTCTTTGATGGAGACATCCATGACGCCAAGAGCGGCATGCACAAATGGGCCATTGACGAAAGCCAACCCGCGATCACGGCCAACGTCACCAGCAACAAAAGTTATGCATTCACCTGCGTGCGCAATCCGTACACCCGCATCCTGTCCTCCTTTTTTGACAAGATTTGCGGCATCCAACGCAACGGCCGCCGCTATCGCGGCAATCTGGTCCCGCTCCTGATCCAAAAGTACGGGATCGAGGTCGGAAGCCCTGAAGATGAATTCGACTTTGATCAAATCAAATCGTTCCGCCGCTTCCTGCTTTTTGCACGTGACACCATTCGCTGGCGCAAGCCAATGGATCCAGACATCCACTGGTCGGCCATGTCCGGACATATCTCTACCTTTGTCGTGAACGGTGGCCGTTACAGTAACATCTTTTGGACCGAGAGCTTTAACGACGGTATGCAATCCGTTCTGGACAACATTCAGACCGCACATCCTGTCGATCTCGCCTCTATCCCCCGCTTTAACGAAAGCGAAGGTCACGGGCCAAAGCGCCTGCATCCTGTCGAGGACTACTTTGACGATCTGTCGATGCATTTGATTTACGAAATTTACAAACGCGATTTTCAGCTCTTCAAATATGACTTTGAAAACCCCGGGAACAAAATGCCGATCGGCGAGATTGATTTGGCCGAGGTGCATGCCAAACTGGGCGAGTAACCTCTCAGCTATCAGTTTGGCCATCACCACGGCGACCGTCGCCACGGCAACGCCTCCACGTGTTGTCGCGGTAGAGGACCGATTGTTTGCACGCACATCGGACATGATCTTTTTGATCCGAGAAGTCTTTGACAATCACGGTGCGCACCACATTGCCCAGACCGATCTGATCTATGTCACCCGCAGTTTACGCGATGGGGCGGATCGCGGCTTTCAAGTTATTGAGCGGATGGTCACCTACACTCCTGATCCTGACCGGCCAAGCGGGACCGGCAACGTCACATATCACACTCCGGTGTCGCGCATTGACCCCTATGCCGCCCGTGAAGATGCTGGCGCTTGGCCCGTCGGCCCGCTGACACTGGATGCAAGTCCAGAGATGGACGCCGGCGGCATTCGGGTAACGGCGACCGATGGCGCCTCGTACTTTCTTGACACCCAAACCGTTCAGAGCCTTGTCGACGACACGCTTCTGACGGTCCGGCAAATCGTCCCCGACCTTGATCTTACCCCCGATCCCGACAGTTTTGATCCGCTCGCATTTGATGTGTCCACCGATTGCTCGGTCGTCACAGCGCTGACTTTCTGGCCGGCGACTGATGATCCCGCGATGGTTCAACTTGCGTGTGAAGTTGCTGATAACCTCCAATTCGCAACACTTTGGCTGGTCGTCCCAAAAATCTGAGCGCTTTCCCTTGTGGTTCGTGAATTGACCTCTACCTCACGCAAGAAGGTATGGGGTTGTTTGATGACAGTTGTAGTGATCCTTGGCAGCGGCCCAAATGTCGTCACCGCTCGCGACTGGGACTGTGCCGGCGTCGATCATATCGTCGCCATCAACAACGCTTGGGCCGTCCGCCCCGATTGGACACACCTGATCTATCCTGATGATTTCGCACCCGAGCGGCGCCCCGTCGACGTTGCACCCTCACAACGCATCATTACGTCGGACATCTATGTGCCTGCCCAAAATGCGTTCGGCGGTTTCGTCTACGCAGGGGGCACGATGGCCTTTACGGCGGGCTATTGGGCGCTTCACGCGCTCCGGCCCACGGTCATCGGCTTTATGGGCTGCGATATGATGTATGTTACACAAGGCAGCACGCACTTTTATGGCACCGGCACCGCAGATCCGCTGCGCTCCGACATCTCGCTGCGCTCGCTTGAGGCAAAAGCGACGCGCATGCGGCTTATGGCGGCACAACAAGGCTGCGCGATGGTGAACCTTAGCACTGAACCGAGCCGTCTGACCTTTCCACGCGCGGAAATAGAGGGCCTTGGCACTGTGCAACCGCAACCAAACCCTGCAGTGACTGCCGAAGCTCTCGCAGCTGAGCAGTCGTTGAACTACTTCGTGCCCTCCGGCAAATATTGGAAGGAAGAAGACAGGTTCGACCCCGCTGAAATCGACCGGATCGACGCACTTTGGCGGCGCGGCGATATCACATGATCACTGCATCCTGACGCCGTTGATGATCACATGCGCCTCAGGCGTCAGCTCTACCTCCATGGTGCGCTGACCCTCCTCAGACCCGGGGACCGTAAACGTATCGATAAAGAACTGGCTTTCCTCACGCTCGCTGGCGGTCATGCCACCCAACGCCCGAATGTTATCAAAAAACCGCTCAATCCCATCATAGACAAACTGCGCGCGACCCTCGGGATACTCGCCAAAGCTGATCAGATCGGTCGTGTCAAACGCACCGTCACCCCTCACCCCGAGGCCGAATCCATCAAACACCACATCGAAATCCACATTCTTGACGTCAATCGGCACACCCTCGCCGGTCATCGCAAGTGACATCAAGACCAACGGATTTGTCGACAGCAACCCGCCCATATTGATGTTGGCTGAGATGACACCGCGATCAAAGAGGGCATCGGGATCGAACAAGTCCCAAGTGCCGTCCCCCATCGAAAGACTTTCGAGGAAAAGGCGGACGTCATAAGGCATCGGCGCCCCATTCGTGATCAGAGGCGAATTGGCATCAAGCTCAAAATTGCGGAGCGACCCTTCAATGTCCCCGGTCCGTTCGACCGTGCCCGCAAGATCCGCTGCGTCGATGCCCACCTGAACCCGAAAGGCATTGTCCGCCAGGCTGATCCCGCTCGACGCCTCATTAAGCGAAAAACGAATGTCGTTGTCTGTTGGTGTTTCGTCGCCATACGCGACCGTTTCGTCATACATAGCCTCGACACCGGCAAGCTCATAGGATGCCACAACGCGTACATCATCAAACAACGCGAGAGGGTTGCTGCTGATCCTCGACAGGGGAACGAAATACTCTGCGTTTGCGGCAAATCGTTCGACCGAAAACATCATTTCATCTTCTCGAGAGATATTATCATTCACATCAGAGGTCGCGCCCCTTTGTTGCCAGCTGCCAGACCCAGACGCCAAAAGTGACAGGTCCCCCGTTTCGTCAAGAGAGGCGGAGAACGCCGTTTCGTTGGCAACAATCTTTCCTTCATTTTGCGAGCGGTACTCGCCCCACCAATTGTGCGCCTCAGTAACATCAAACGAAACTTCATACCCCTCGTGGCGCAACATGATGCTGCCTTGAGCCCCCTGCGGCACGCCCATGCGCTCCATAACGGCCGCCTCGATATTTTTCGGCATCCGAGCGGAGGAGCTCAGCTCATACCCGGCCAGCTGAAAGTCAATGAAGCCCTCAGCTTCACGCAGACCACTCTCGTCGGCGCGGGTCGCAAAGTCGCCACGCGCTGCAAAGGTGCCAATGTCCGTGACAAAGTCCCACGTCACAAACTCGCTTGTGGGGGCAAATGGATCAAACCACCCCTCAAAGAATCCAGCAATCGTTAGATCTTCAAGTGAGACATTAACATCGAGCATGTCCATCTCGCCAAAATCTTCGGCTTGCAGATTAAACTGTAGCGGACCGGTTAAAAGCCCAAGATTAACGACAGGGTCATTGCCGCCGTCGCCCAGATCAACCGACCACCGTCCCTGCACCCCCTGCCAAAGCGCCAGCGCGTCTAGCGGGCGCATCTCATCCCGCTCGGTGTCACGGGCCACCCAATCCCGCAAACCCAATTCTGGAATGGAGAACGCGTAATTCCGCGGCGCGCCATCTTCTATTGTGAGTTCTGCACCTGAAATGATGAGGGCCGCGCGAAATTGCTCCGCCGGTTCGATTCTGCCGTCCAGGACGCGAACAGTACCATCTGACGGTACTTGCACCACAACGCCGGCCTGAGTTTCAGTCAGATTCACTTGGGGCAAGGTCAGGACCAGATCCTCACCATCGCGGACAGTGAACTCAAGCCCGCTGATCGCAATGTCCCGGTCGCCCCGGATCAAGCCATCCCAGCGAAGCTCCCCCACCTCGCCCAACGCTGCTTGCCATTCATCCCACAACTGACCCGCTGTCAGCTCTGCAAATGAGGGGGTCGCAATCGTGACAGCAAGGGCGCTGGCGGACATCAAAAGGCGCATTGGGGGGCTCCTGAATTTTCGTGCCCCAAAGGGCGGCTGCCCCTAGCCTAGCAGACCCGCGTCCGCAAACAATTGCTTGATGTCAGCCTTCGGACGGGGTCCGATGTGGCCGATGACCTCTGTCGCCGCGATCACGCCCATCTGCCCACATATGGCCAGATCACGGCCTGTCGCGAGACCGTAGAGGAAACCTGCCGCGAACTGATCCCCGGCGCCTGTGGCATCCACAGGAGTGACACGCGTGACCTCTGCCTCGGCCCGCTCATCCCCTCGGCGGAGCAAGACAGGATCACCAGAGCGCGTGCACACCACCGTCTCGCAAACAGCTTGCGCCTGATCGAGGGCCGCGTTTACATCGTCCGTCTCGTAGAGCGTCTTCCATTCATCTTCATTGCCGATGACGAAATCCATCTCTTCCGAGATCAAACGCTTGAAATCTTCGCGGTGGCGGTCACAGCAGAATGGATCGCTTAGACTGATGCCCGAAATACCGCCAGCCGCGTGCATCGCCTGAGAAGCAGCGGCAAAGGCTGTTTTGCCCTCGTCCTTGTCAAAAAGGTAGCCCTCCAGAAACAGGATGCCGCCACCTGCAAAGGTCTCGACCGGCACATCGCCGCTGTCGAGGTCAGCGCCCGCGCCAAGATAGGTATTCATAGAGCGCTCGCCATCGGGCGAGACAAAGATCATAGAGCGCGAGGTCGGTGCCTCGGCGTCTGCCGCGGGCGGATTGGGAAACGCCGTGCCTGCCGCTGCCATGCCGTCGGCATAGAACCGGCCCAGCGCATCGTCCTTCACCTTGCCAATAAAGGCCGTGCTCAACCCAAGCGAACCAATGCCCGCGAGCGTGTTCGCGACTGATCCGCCGGGGGCCTCAACACGATCCTTCATCGCCGCATAGAGCACCTCAGCCCGATCCTTTTCGATCAGCTGCATGATCCCCTTCTCGATCCCCATGTGATCCAGGAACGTGTCCTCGCCATGGCTGATCACATCGACCATCGCATTGCCGATCCCGATCACGTCAAACTTGCTCATTGTGTCTTGTCCTCAAATTGGCACAGGTCGCGAATATGACACGCCCCGCATTTTGGTTTGCGCGCAACGCAGATGTAGCGACCGTGCAGGATCAACCAGTGGTGTGCATGCAGCTGAAAATCTGCAGGCACGTTATCTTCAATCGCCCGTTCAACGGCATCCACATCCTTGCCCGGAGCGATCCCGCTACGGTTGCCCACACGAAAAATGTGCGTATCCACTGCCTGCGCGGGCTGCTTCCACCACATGTTGAGCACGACATTCGCCGTCTTGCGGCCCACCCCCGGCAGGCTTTGCAACGCTGCACGTGAGTTCGGAACCTCGCCACCAAATTCATCCACCAGCTTCTGGCTCAGCTTGATCACGTTCTTGGCCTTGTTGCGGTAAAGGCCAATGGTCTTGATATGCTCGATCACGCCCTCTTCGCCCAACGCCAGCATCTTTTCCGGCGTATCGGCGATTTTGAACAGCTCGCGCGTCGCCTTGTTCACGCCCTTGTCCGTCGCTTGCGCGGAAAGGGCGACGGCAACAACAAGCGTGTAGACATTCACATGTTCCAGCTCGCCCTCGGGCTCCGCCTCGGCGGTTTGAAAGCGGGCGAACACCTCGCGCATCTCATTGTAGTGCATTTGCTTGGCCATAGGTGCAATTGCCATGGCCTTGCGCAGATTGGCAAGGCTTTGCCGCAATATCCGGGTCGCGTCACAGACGCTCACTCCCTAGATTGCTGTCATGGAACAGGAACACACATACCACTACCAGACCATGCGCCGCGCAATTGAGGCGATTGACGCCGCCGAGTCTCCCCTATCTCTCGAAGACCTCGCCCGTCAGATGCATATGTCGCCCGCCCATTTTCAGCGAGTGTTCTCAACATGGGTTGGCGTGTCGCCCAAGCGGTACCAGCAGTATCTGGCCCTCGGTCACGCCAAAACGCTCTTGCGTGAGAGGTTCACGACCCTTGCAACCGCCGACGCCGTCGGCCTGTCTGGGTCTGGACGCCTGCATGATATGTTCGTCCGTTGGGAGGCGATGAGCCCGGGCGACTTTGCCCAAGGTGGCGCAGGCCTCACCATTTCTTATGGCTGGTTCGACACCCCTTTTGGTCCGGCCATCGTGATGGGAACAGAAAAGGGCATCTGTGGCATAGGCTTTGCCGAAGAGCATGGCGATGAGGCAGCCTTCAGAGACATGGCCAGGCGTTGGCCCAAAGCGTCTTACGTCGAAGGCCGCGATATGCTGGCCTCATGGGTCGCGTCCGCATTTGACATGGACCCGAACGCTCAAACGCCGCTCTACATGATCGGCGCACCGTTTCAGATCAAAGTCTGGGAGGCCCTGCTTCGGGTCCCCTCAGGCCATGTCACGACCTACTCCGAAATCGCCACCGCCATTGGCAATCCCAAAGCCGTTCGCGCCGTTGGAACAGCCGTCGGGCGCAACCCCATCGGCTATCTCATCCCGTGCCACCGCGCCCTGCGCAAATCGGGAGATCTCGGCGGCTATCATTGGGGCCTCAATACCAAACGCACAATCCTCGCCTACGAATCCGCGCGCGCTGACGCATAGCGTCCAAGGGTTTCCAACCGGTCTGCGTCTCATACTCAGACCACTTTAGGAGACCCATTATGCGTATCGCCTTTATCGAGAAAATGGCTGCTCAGACCATGGCCAGCAAAAAATGCTGCCGCAACTCCGCCCTCAAACGCCTCACGATCGTTTTTGGCATGCTGGCGCTTATCTTTGGCGGCATCGCCATGTTCGCGCCCATTGACGGCATGATGCTATCCCGCCGCTCCTCTGAAGTACCGCTGGTCTTCATCCTCTGGGCACTCTTTGTTGGCTTGAGTCTGTTGGCCGCGGCCTGTTCTTTCAGCATGGACAAGGAATGACCCGGTGATCAATTCAAACCCTGTCCTTCTTCAGCTTTTGGGTTCAACGCAAACGGCCCTCAGCGTACCGCAAGCCAAAGCAAAGACATTCCTTATTCTGTTCTTTGGCCTGCTCGCCATCGTTTTCGGAGCAATTGCAACCTTTGCTCCCTTAGAAGGCGCAATGTTCGGATCGAACAGACGATCCGTGGTGTCATGGGAAACAGCGCTTTGGGCTGGGGCGGCTTCGGCTGGACTATTGTGTGTCTGTTTCTTGCTGATGCGGGTGCCTGATAGCCGATAACATCGGCGGAACCCTGCGCAAAGCTGGGGAGTTATTGGATAGCACGGGCAAATCAGCGATAGCCTGTGCATCACCGGCGGTATTCAACCCGCCACGATAACAATCAGAAAGAAGACATCATGTCCGTAAAACGATTTCCTCTCGCCGTCGCAGCCGTTTCCGTTCTGGCGCTGGCCGCCTGCCAACCACCTCTCGAAGGGCAGACCACTGAAAACACCGAGCGCGGTGCTTTGATCGGCGCAGGTGTCGGCGCCTTGGCCGGCGTGCTCACAGGCGACGACCGCAATGACCGTATTCAGCGTGGCATCACTGGCGCCATCATCGGCGGCGGTGCCGGTGCCGCAATCGGCAATAACCTCGACCGCCAGGAGGCTGAACTGCGCCAGCAGCTCGGCAGCAACGTCGGCATCGTCAATAACGGCAACAGCCTGACGGTGACGCTGCCACAAGACATCCTGTTTGCAACCAACAGCACCGCCATCTCCGGCGCTTTGCAGAATGATCTGCGCGCCGTCGCTGGCAGTCTTAACCGCTACCCCGACACACGGGTCAACGTCATCGGCCACACCGATAACGTGGGTGACGCGGGCTTTAACCTTGACCTGTCGCAGCGCCGCGCGGCGGCTGTGGCCAACGTCCTGACCGGCGCAGGTGTCGCCTCGTTCCGGATCAACACGATTGGCCGTGGCGAGGATCAGCCCATCGCAACAAACCAAACTGCAGCGGGGCGCCAGTTGAACCGCCGTGTAGAGATCGTCATCACTCCAAATCAGTAATTAAGACTGACGTGATGATGCAGGGCCGCCCACCCCAAGGGGCGGCCCTTATTCATTGCCCCACCCCATCCAGCCCCCTATCATTGCGGCAAAGAACGAAAGCCGCGCGATGCCCTTCACAAAAATTCAGCCCGAAAAGATCGCCGATAGCGTTACCCGCCAGATCGAGCTTTTGATCCTGCGCGGTATTCTGCGCCCCGGCACACGGCTCCCATCAGAGCGAGAATTGGCAGAGCGGATGGGCGTGTCCCGTCCGTCCCTGCGAGAGGCACTGTCGGACTTACAGGATCGGGGGTTGCTGGTATCTCGCGCAGGCTCTGGCGTGTTTGTGGCAGATGTCTTGGGCTCTGCGTTCTCCCCCGCACTTGTCCAATTGTTCTCTCGCAACGATGCCGCCGTCTTTGACACCATCGCCTTCCGTCGCGACATGGAAGGGCTCGCTGCCGAACGTGCGGCCCGTTTGGCCTCTGACACCGATCTCAAGGTGATCAACACGCTCTTTGAACGCATGCAGGCCGGAAACACAACGGTTGAGGAAGAGGCGCAACTCGACGCCGAATTCCACCTTTCCATCATCGAAGCGAGCCACAACATCATCATGCTGCACATGATGCGGTCCATGTATGACCTGCTGCGCGAAGGCGTGTTCTACAACCTACGGATCATGTTCCAGCAAAGCGACACACGGGCCGCCCTGCTGGCCCAGCACGCCGCAATCAACGCCGCCATTCAGTCACGCGAACCGCGCCGCGCCCGCAGCGCGATCGAAAGCCACCTCGACTATGTCGAACAGGCGCTTCGCGATCATCAAAAGTCAGAAGAGAATGAGCGCATCGCGCAGATGCGGTTTGAGACGGAAACCTCCAAATAAACAAAGCCCGCCTCATGTGAGACGGGCTCTGCCAATTCTAGTGTCGCGGGCTTAGTGCAGCTTGGCTTCGACCTGCGCGATGGCATCATCGATCAGGCTGTTGCCTTGTGCCGCTGTCATCTGCTTGGCCACAACATCTTGCGCAGCCCCGACAGCAGCCAGCACGGCACGGTCTTTGACCTCTTTCACAGCCGAAGCCTGTGCGGACGCCAACTGCTCTTCTGCAGCGGCCAAACGGCGGGCGACGGAGGTGCGGATGTCGTCTTTCGCGGTCTCAGCTGCATTTGCCGCCTCTTCCTTCGCTGCGGCGACAATACGATCAGCTTGCTCCTGCACTTCCTTTTGCTTGCGCTCGTAGGAGGCGAGCAATGCCTGCGCCTCTTCGCGCAGCGCACGGGCCTCGTCCAGCTCGGACTGGATGCCATTGGCGCGGGCGTCAAGCATTTCGCCAACCTTGCCGGGCACTTTGAACCAAAGCAAAATGCCAACGAACAGCAAGAAAGCGAGTGTGACGACAAAGTCCGTGTTCGCGAGTGAGAAGAACGGCTTGTCACCAGCAGCAAACGCGGGGCTAGCGGTCAAGGCCAGGAACAGGGCGCTCATACGGATCATGATGTGCCTCCAATCCGGGCTGCAACAGCCGCGTTGATCGCCTTGGCATCAGCCTTGCCGCCCATGGCTTTGACGATCTCGCCAGCCGTCTCTTTCGCCACCTCAGTGACGGACTGCAATGCGTTCTCGCGGATCTCCGCAATCGCCTTTTCGCTCTCGGCTGTGCGGGCCGCGATTTCGGCATCTGCTTTTTGGAGCTCAACGTCCAGCTCGGCTTGTATGTCGGCCTTCGTCTTGGCGACAATCTCGTTGGCCTGCGCACGGGCGTCAGCCAGCGCTTTGTCATAGGCCGCTTCGGCGTCAGCCGCGCGGTCCTTCAGCTCTTCAGCCGCTGCAAGGTCGTTGGTGATCGTTCCAGCACGCTCGGCCAATACTGCGCCAATGCGCGGCAAGGCGATGCGGCTGAGCACAAAGAAGATCACGACCAGTGCGACGACGAGCCAGAATACCTGGTTCGGGATCCAGTCAGCACAGAGCTGCGGCATGCCAATGGCACTGCCCCCTGCGTCTACGCAGGCTCCGGCTGTGGCGTCGTGTGTTTCGGTTGCCATAACGGCCCTCTCAGTCCCGGTGCTTAACCGGACGGCGATCTGCGCCGTCCGGACTCAAGGATGGTCAGTCTGTCTTAGACTGCGAACATCAGCAGCAGAGCGACGAGGAAGGCAAAGATGCCCAGCGCTTCTGCAAATGCGAGGCCGATGAAGAGCGTTGCTGTCTGCGATGCAGCAGCGGATGGGTTGCGCAGAGCGCCTGCGAGGTAGTTGCCAGCAACTGTACCAACACCGATAGCGGCTGCGCCGGAACCGATTGCTGCGAGGCCTGCGCCGATGTGTGCGAGTTCACCTTCCATGAGAATTCTCCTTGAGTTTGGAAGTTAGAATTAAGGGTTGTGGTAGACGGACCTTAGTGGTGCGGATGCAGCGCATCCTTCAGATACACGCAGGTCAGAATGGTAAAGACGTAGGCCTGAATGCCAGCGACCAGCACCTCGAGGCCATAGATGGCTGTGATGCCAAGGATTGCGACAGGTGACACCAGCGTCAGCGCAGCAAAGCCAGCAAACACTTTGATCACGGCGTGGCCCGCCATGACGTTACCCGCCAGACGGATAGAGTGGCTGACAGGACGGACAAAGTACGAGATGACCTCAATCACCGCAATGATGGGGCGCAGGATCGCTGGCGCATCTTTCATCCAGAACATGCCCAAGAACGACGCGCCGTTCAGAACGAAGCCAAGGATCGTGACGACAATAAATACGCCAAAGCCGAGGACAGCAGTCACAGCGATCATCGAAGTGGGCGAGTACGACATTGGAATGAGCGCGAGGTAGTTCGCGAATAGGATGAAAATGAACAGTGTCATGATGTAGGGGAAGTACTTGATCCCGTCCTTCCCGCAGACATCCTCGACCATCTTGTAGATGAAGCCGTAGATGCTCTCGGCGATGGACTGGACCCGGCCCGGCACGATGGACCGACGGCTCGTTCCCATGACGAAGAGGGCGATCGTGCAGACCACCGCAATGGCAAGCCACAGTGTCACGTTGGTGATGGTGAACATGCCGACAGCACCGTCGCCAAACAAAGGCTTCACGATGAACTGGTCCAGCGGGTGGAAAACAAGGCCGCCTTTGTCTTCGGTGTCAGTCGCCACGCGTTTCGTCCTCTTGCGTGCCAGCCTCACGGGCCAGCTGTTGTTTCTGCACTTCCTTGGCTGACCGCATCATGGTGTTCACACCCGCAGCGAGGCCAAAGAATATGAATAGCACCAGAAAAATCGGCATGGTCCCAAAAGCGGTATCCAGCCCGTATCCGATGCCAAAGCCGATCCCTAGACCGGCAACAAGCTCTATCACCATCCGCCACGCGAGTTGCGCTTGCGAGTAGTGCTCCTCTGAATGGTCCTTGACCGGTTCGCCGCCCTTCGCTTTTTCTATCCGCTCTTCCAGCGCGCGCAGGCGGCTCTCACGGTCGAAATCGTCGGGATCGGACATGCCAATTGGTCCTCTCATCGGTAGGTGCTAGCTAATTTGAAGCTCCCTCCGAGTCAAGCAGGGCAAGAATGGGCGTAAAGCATTGTTTTAAATGAAATTTATGAAGGCCGGTGAGTTCGCCAAAGCCGTTAGTGACATTCAACCAATCGGTTGAGTATCCACACGCAAACCGGCACTTTCGGCCAGCAGCCAGTCCCTGAAATGCCGCACGGGCGCGCGCCTGCGTGCCTCTGTCCCCAGCATAATCCGGTAGCATCCTTGCCGGAAGCCGATGTCGCTGGCCCGGATCAATTGCCCAGAGGAGACCGCCTGCCCGGCAATCTCTTCGGACAAAAGTATGACGCCATGCCCCGCAATCGCTGCCTCAATCGCCAATGTGGCGCGCATCCGCCATGTGGGCTCTGGGATCAGCTCGGGGTCTAACCCTGCCGCACGCAACCAATCCTGCCATATCCGCCCCCCACGGTCCTGAAGCAGCGGAAATTCTAGAATTTCTTCAGGATCAATCCGGGTTGCGCCGATCAGCGCGCGGGCGGCAAACGGATAAAGCGGCGCGTTACTGATCAACGGATTATCAGGGTCCGGCGATCCAGCCTTGAAAAACCGGATGGCGATGTCGGCCTCATACCGTGTCACATCCGTCAGCTCGCGCCGCGCCTCCAATCGTAAATCGATCTTTGGATAAGCCTTGTAGAATGAGGCCAATCGCGGGATCAGCCACTTGCTCGCAAACAGCGGCTCAGCATCCACAATGATCTGGCCCTCAGGCTGCCGGGCAAAGACGTCGGACGCCTCAGCGATTTGGTCAAGCGCAGGTGTCACCTCTGCCAGATAACCGGCGCCGGCCACGGTCAGCTCAACCCCACGCGGCAAGTCGCGAAACAATTGCACCCCCAGCCGGAGTTCCAACCCGCGGACGTGGCGGCTCACAGCAGAATGGCTGACGCCAAGTTCCTCGGCCGCTTTGCTAAAGCTTTGATGCCGGCCCGCGGCCTCAAAGGCACGTAGAGCATTCAAGGGCGGCAAACGTCTAGGCATACCGATACGTGCGTTTTTTGCACATGTCTTGTCAAGCAATGGCGATAGACCGCGCGGGGCCAGATCAGCAGTATCACGAGCACAAACTTAAATTCAGGCCATATCATGTTGAAATTCATTAAAAACGCGCTGCGGCGCGGCTGGTCCCCCTTTGTCTTTGGTGCCGCTGGCTATCCGCGCGATATCAGCGACAAAACAGCGCATGATATCGGCCTGCCTCCGCACCATCTCGAGCGTTTGCGCACGCAATGGCCGTCACAGCACTGGCACCGCTGATCTGGTCAAACGCGCGGCCTCACGCTATCCCCTCAAGGATGGCACGCACACTCGATACAACCTTTGCCGCTTTGGCCGATGCCACACGCCGTGACATCCTGATGATGCTGCTTGAGGATGACATGGCCGTCACCGATGTGGCCGAGCCGTTTGAGATGTCGCTTGCCGCGATTTCCAAGCATCTCAATGTGCTGGCCGACGCAGGGCTGATCAGTCAGGAAAAGCGCGGACGGGTGAAATGGTGCAAACTTGAACCGGATGCGCTGCGCAATGCTTCGGTCTGGATGCAGGCCTTTGGCCAGATGGAGCCACTGGACCTCGACGCGTTTGAGCGGTTTCTGGGCCGCGAGGGGATCAGCGCGGACTAACGCTCTCGTCCCGCAGCAGCAGCACCAGTGCCGCAGCCGTCAACACCACGCCTGCCGCCACCCAAACCGGCGGCCATTGCCCGCCGAGTGCCACTTCCCACAAGATCACCCAAGCGGGCGTCAGGTAGGTATAGGCCATGACTTTCGAACTTGGCAGGCGCAGCGTCGCAAACTGCAACAGAACAAACGTCATCGAGCTGGCAAAGACTGCCGTGTAGAGGATGGTGATCCAGACGATCGGTGGCAACGCCAGCCAATCGACCTTCACCAGCGTCGGTGCGGCCCAGATCGTCAGGATCAGCGCTCCCGCCACAAGGGTTCCAAAGGTGAACACCACTGGCGCCTCGCCCCGGTTCAATTTGCGCACCATCGGCGTATAGGCCGCATGCGCCATGCAGCCCCAGAAGAATATCGCCTCCCCCACCCCAATCTCAAACCGCAAGAGCGCGCCCAGGTCGGCACGAAAGATCACCCACAGCGCCCCCGCAGCCCCGATCATCAGCGCAAAGGCGATCCGCGGCGTCATCCTTTGCCGCAACAACAGCCAGCCAAAGAGCGCTGACATCGCGGGGGTCAGCGTAAAGACCGCCGCAGACGAAACCGGCGGCGCGGTCTTCAGCCCCTCGAACATCAGGACAAAGTAAATCGCAAAGAGCCCACCAAGGATGAGGTAACGCCAAGGGGCAACTCCCGCGCCGACAGGCCGCCCATGTGTTGCCAACATGGCCGAACCGACGACTGCTGTGGCGATCCAGAACCGAAGAGCGTTGAAGGCCTCGGGCTCAATCTCATTAGCGACCAAGGCCCCAAGCGAAAACGACCCCGCCACGAGGACGGAAAACGCCAGCATGGCAAGATGCCCCGCACCTGAGGGTGTCACGCGTCCCAGGTCCTGGCTTGTTCTTTGAGGAACTTCAAAAAGGCCTGCACTTTGGTGGTGCGGTGCAAATCAACATGCGTGACCAGCCAAAGTGCGGCGGACCATTCATCCAGCGCTGGCAGAACTTCGACCAGATCATCATGCTGCCGCGCCTCCCAGGCTGGCAGAAACCCAATCCCAACGCCCGTGAGCAATGCATCCCGCATCGTCCGGTTGTCCATTGTCCGGTAAATCAGCCGATCCCGCGGGATACGGTCGTTCAACCACTTCTGGAAGGGCGCGCGGCTGTCTGGATTGTCGTGCCCCACAAACCAATGCTGCGCGAGATCGTTCTCGCTTGCCGGTGTGCCGTGTCGGTCGATGTAACTTTTGGAAGCCACAAGTTGCGTGACATGTTTGGCCAGCGGCTGCACGACATTGTCCGGTTGATCCGGCGCGGCCCCAGCCCGGATGGCCACGTGCGCCTCCCCATATTCGAGCCGGAACAACCGATCACCGGTCAGATACCGCACAATCAAACCGGGATTGTCCATCTGAAACTGCGCCATCACCGGCGACAGTATCGGTGAAAGAGACGCAAGCGAGGTGATCACCAGCTCGCCGCTCACCCCTTCTCCCTGCCCGCGGATGCGGCCTGCTAGTTGAGTGAATTGATCATCCGTGGCCTGTGCGACCTGCAGCAAATCGCTGCCCGCTTCGGTCGCAGTATAGCCCCGGGCATGGCGCTGAAACAGCTTGGCCCCCAGCCGCTCTTCCAACGCGTCAATGTGGCGGATTACGGTGGCATGATGCACACCCAGAACGTCAGCGGCCCCACTTACCGTCCCCATACGCGCCACTTGAAAAGCAGTCCGAATTTCGTCCCAGTTATCCATGATGGTCCAATCTGTGCAAAAATGAACAGCAGCCTAGCGAATTCACGCCTACCGTTCCTGTACGCGAGGGTCAATATTCCCAACATAGTCACCCACCGGAGCATTCCAATGACACATGTCCTGCATATCGACGCCTCAGCCCACTTTGAGGGCAGCACATCCCGAACTGCCTCTGCCAGACTCGTCGACGATCTCGCGCCCACGTCGGTGACGTACCGCGATCTGTCAGCCGACCCTTTGCCCCAGATCACCGGTGCATGGGCCGACGCCCGCCTCGTGCCAGCCGACGACCTGACCGACGAACAGCGCGCCATTCTGGCGCTCTCTGACACCTTGATCGAAGAGGTTAAAGCGGCCGATATCCTCGTCATCGGTGCCCCGCTCTACAACTTTGCGGGCCCAGCCTCGCTCAAGGCCTGGATGGACCTCGTCGCCCGCCCGAAGGTGACGTTCCAATATCTGCCCGACGGGCCTCAGGGTCTTTTGACTGGCAAAAAAGCCATCGCCACCCTCGCTTCAGGCGGCGTCCCCATTGGCAGCGAGATGGATTTCCTCTCTCCCCACTTGCGTCTGTTCTTGGGGTTCATCGGGATCAAAGATGTCACGATACATGCAGCCAAAGACCTGTTGGAGACATAATGCAGGCGGCTATCGACCGTTGACTCCTCACCACCCCCTCGCTAAATGGCCCTCATCCCGAGAGCGATAGCCTCTCGGTCCCCGTGTCTGCGTCGGGGATCGCCCTCCACCAGCGTGTTACGCCCGTGGGGGCGTTTGTGCATTCGGCGGTTCGTTCCTAACTTAGGACCGGATCATAAAGGAGGGCCTGGCCCATGTTTGAAAATCTGTCCGAACGCCTCGGCGGCGTCTTTGACCGGCTGACCAAACAGGGCGCGCTGTCCGAGGATGATGTCAAAACCGCGCTGCGCGAAGTGCGCGTGGCTCTCTTGGAGGCCGACGTCTCCCTCCCCGTCGCCCGCGATTTCGTCAAAGCAGTTCAGGACAAGGCCACAGGCCAGGCTGTGACCAAATCGATCACACCCGGCCAGCAGGTCGTCAAAATCGTACAGGACGAGCTGGAGCACGTCCTCACCGGTGATGCCGATCCCGGCACGCTCAAGATCGACAATCCGCCCGCCCCGATCCTTATGGTCGGCCTGCAGGGCTCGGGTAAAACCACAACCACCGCCAAACTCGCCAAGCGCCTGAAAGAGCGCGAGAACAAGCGCGTTCTTATGGCCTCGCTTGACACCAACCGCCCTGCGGCGATGGAACAGCTCGCCATCCTCGGCGTCCAGATCGGTGTCGACACCCTGCCCATCGTCAAGGGCGAAACCCCCGTCGATATTGCCAAGCGCGCCAAAACACAGGCGAGCCTCGGCGGCTATGACGTCTATATGCTCGACACCGCAGGCCGCCTGCACATCGACCAAGAGCTGATTGCCCAGGCCGCCGCCGTCCGCGATGTGGCCAACCCGCGCGAAACGCTGCTGGTCGTCGATGGCCTGACAGGTCAGGACGCGGTCAACGTCGCCACCGAGTTCGACGACAAGATCGGCGTCACCGGCGTCGTCCTCACCCGTATGGACGGCGACGGCCGCGGCGGTGCTGCACTGTCGATGCGCGCCGTCACCGGCAAACCAATCCGCTTTGTCGGCCTTGGCGAGAAAATGGACGCGCTCGAGACGTTCGAGCCAAAGCGCATCGCTGGCCGCATCCTCGGCATGGGCGACATCGTGGCCCTCGTCGAAAAGGCGCAGGAAACGATCGAGGCCGAACAAGCCGAACGCATGATGAAGCGCTTCCAAAAAGGCGCCTTCAACATGAACGACCTGAAAATGCAGCTCGAGCAAATGCTCAAGATGGGCGGCATGGAAGGGATGATGGGCATGATGCCCGGCATGGGCAAGATGAAGGGCCAGATGGAAAAGGCCGGGATGGACGACAGCATCCTCAAACGCCAGATCGCCCTGATCAACTCGATGACCAAACGCGAACGCGCGAACCCTCAACTCTTGCAGGCCAGCCGCAAAAAGCGCATCGCCGCAGGCGCCGGGCTCGAGGTGTCCGAATTGAACAAGCTCGTCAAACAGCACCGGCAAATGGCCGACATGATGAAAAAGATGGGCAAAATGGGCAAAGGCGGCATGCTGAAGCAAGCCATGAAGGGCATGTTTGGCAAAGGCGGCGGGATGCCCGGCGGTATGCCCGACATGAATGATCCCAAAGCCATGGAAGAAGCCGCCAAAGCTCTTCAGGGTCAAATGCCCAAAGGGATGCCCGGCTTGGGCGGCGGCATGGGCCTGCCCCCAGGTCTATCAGGGTTCGGCAAGAAGAAATGACTTCACTCTTTTCTGCACAGTTCCCGACGCTGACGACCGAGCACCTTGTGCTCGGCCCCGCCGACATGGCGGACGTCGACGCCTTTGGTGCATTCTGCAAAACGGACCGCTCCGTCTGGTTCGGCGGCCCGACAGACGATCCGCGCGACGCTTGGGACAGCTGTGCCCAAGGCATGGGGCAGTGGCTGATCCGGGGCTATGGCGCCTTTTTTGCCCGTTTGCGGTCCGACGATGCACCCGTGGGCCGTTTTGCGCTCCGCCATCCCATTGATCTGCAGGAGCCGGAACTATCCTACGTAGTCTATGACAGCTATGAGGGCCGTGGCTTCGCCACCGAGGCCGCTTTGGCGGTGCGGGAATTTGCCCGTGACACATTGGGACTGCCACCTCTGATGTCGCTGATCGCGCGCGCCAACACCCGCTCCATCGCCTTGGCTGAGCGGCTTGGCTGCACCAACGAGCGCGTGTTCGAGACAGGCGAGAATGCCGTCGATCTATGGAGGCATCCGGCATGAGCCTCACGCTTGAGACAGATCGCTTAATCCTGCGGCCGCCCAACGCGGACGACTGGCCAGCTGCGCGCGATTTCTTTGTCACTGACCGTGCCGCAGGTGTCGGTGGTCCATACACAGAAGGTAAGGCGTGGCGTCATTTCGCTGGCGAAGTGGGCCATTGGCATGTGTTAGGCTTTGGCATGTGGGCGGTGACACGCAGAGGCGAGGACCGGGCTCTGGGCCTCATCGGTCCATGGTGCCCTGTCGATTGGCCCGAAAATGAAATCGGCTGGATGATCTGGGACCCGTCGATCGAAGGCACCGGCCTTGCAACCGAGGCGGCCAGTGCCGCTATTGCACACGCCTTCGACACCCTCGGATGGGACACGGTCGTCCACTACATCGCCCCCGACAACACGCGCTCGATCCGGTTGGCCGAAAAGCTCGGTGCCGTGCGCGATGATACGGCGCCCAAACCAGCGGCTTACCCCGGAACGCTCGTCTACCGCTCCCCCCGTCCGACAGGTGCCGCATGATCTATGTGCATTACATGTGCATCCGATGTGCATCCTTTGTGCATCCCGCAAAAACCGTATTGGAGGGTCCAAATGTCTGACGCCACAACCCGCGCGGCCGAGGTCCTCAAAGGCCACCGCGAGAGCATCGACAGGCTTGACGCGATCCTCGTCTACACATTGGGCGAGCGGTTCAAACACACGCAGGCCGTGGGCAAACTCAAAGCCGAACACGACCTTCCCCCGTCCGATCCCGCCCGCGAAGAGGCACAGATTGCACGGCTCACCGATCTTGCAAACCGGGCCGATCTGGACCCGGAGTTTGCCAAGAAATTCCTGAACTTCATCATTCAGGAAGTCATCCAACACCACAAACAACATCAATCCTAAAACACTGAAATCAAAGGACTAACATCATGGCTATGAAAATTCGCCTCGCCCGTGGCGGCTCCAAAAAGCGCCCTCACTATTCCATCGTCGCAGCCGACAGCCGCATGCCACGCGATGGCCGCTTTATCGAAAAACTCGGCACATATAACCCGCTTTTGCCCAAAGACAGCGAAGACCGCGTCAAAATGGACATCGAGCGCGTCAAGGACTGGATGAGCAAAGGCGCGCAGCCAACAGACCGTGTCGCCCGTATGCTTGAGGCCGCTGGCGTTCTGGACAAGAAAACCCGCAACAACCCCAACAAAGCCAAGCCCGGCAAAGCCGCACAAGAGCGCGCCGATGCCAAGGCCGAAAAGGCCGCCGCCGCCAAGGCAGCCGCCGAAGCGCCAGCAGAGGCACCCGCTGAGGCGCCTGCAGAAGAGGCACCCGCCGAAGAAGCAGCCGCTGCCGAGGAGTAAGCGCCTAAAATCAAGGCTCTGCGCACCGGCGCAGGGCCTCCCCTTCAAGGGTCAGCCCCTGTCAGGAGCGCAACGATGAGCACAGATATTGTCGTCGGGACACTCTCGGGCGCATTTGGCGTCCATGGCGAAGTGCGGCTGAAATCTTTCTGCGCTGATCCTGCCGCCATCGCTGATTACACACCGCTGACAACCGATGACGGACGCACCATTAACCAGTTGGTCATCACCGGTCAGCTAAAAGGCGCCTTCTCGGTCCGCGTCGATGGCGTCACCACCAAAGAAGACGCCGATGCCCTGCGCGGTGTCAAACTCTATGCCCGCCGCGAGCAGCTCCCCTCGCTGCCGGATGATGAATTTTACCACGCCGACCTTATCGGTCTGGCCGTCCATGATGCAGGCGGCGCGCAGATTGGGACGGTAAAGGACGTGATGAACAACGGCGCGGATGACCTTTTGGAGCTGAGCGTTCCGGGCAAATCTGATACCGCGCTCCTCCCCTTCACCCGCGCGGTGGTGCCCACAGTCGATCTTGACGCGGGCCGCATCGTCGCCGACCCACCCGAGGGTTGGCTGTGACCGCCCGCGAAAAACCCAGCCGCGCCATTGGGCGTAAATCTATCAGCGCCAGCCTCCAGCCTAGCGATCTGATGGCTGAACAGCCGCAGCTTGCTGCCGCTTGGCAGGCACAGGTCATCACGCTACTGCCAGACGCCTTCCCCGGAATTCTCGGCGAAAGCCTGATGGGCAAAGCGCTCAAAGACGGGTTGTGGCAGCTGCGGACCCACGATCTGCGCATGTACGGCGAGGGCAAGCATCGCAACGTCGACGACACGCCCGCAGGCGGCGGCGCAGGCATGGTCCTGCGTGCCGATGTTGTCTCCAAAGCGGTCACACAGGCCAAACGCCACGCCCGCGGAAGCACCCCGATCCTCTACCTCTCGCCTCGTGGTAAGCCGATGGATCAGGCGATGATGCGCGAGCTGTCCGCCTGTGACGGCGTCATTTTGCTCTGTGGGCGGTTCGAAGGTGTGGATGAGCGTGTCTTGCAACACCATGACATCGCGGAGGTGTCTCTCGGGGATTTCGTGATGACAGGTGGTGAGCTGGCCGCCCAAGCCTTAATCGACGCCACGGTCCGTCTGCTTCCTGGCGTGCTCGGCAATGATCAATCCGCAGTCGAGGAAAGCTTCTCGGACGGCCTGCTCGAACACCCGCAATACACAAAACCCGCCGAATGGGAGGGCCGCGCTATTCCTGAGGTTTTGCTCTCGGGCAACCATGGCAAAATCGCTGAGTGGCGACAGGCGCGGTCGGAAGAAATCACAAAAGCCCGCAGGCCCGATCTTTGGGCCAAAAAGCAGGGCTAAACCGCTTGATCGCATAGGGTTTCGCGCCTATACACCGCGAATTGCCGGGGCAGAGATTCTCCGGCCAAAAAAGAAAAGCCGCGTCAAAAGACGGCATCAACATTAGCAAAAGGAGCGAACAGATGGATCTGATCGCACAATTGGAGGCCGAACAGGTCGCCGCACTGGGCAAAGATATCCCAGATTTCAAAGCCGGAGACACCATCCGTGTCGGCTTTAAAGTGACCGAAGGCACGCGCAGCCGTATCCAGAACTACGAAGGCGTCTGCATCAGCCGCAAGAATGGCTCTGGCATCGCCGGGTCCTTCACGGTCCGCAAGATTTCGTTTGGCGAAGGTGTTGAGCGGGTTTTCCCTCTGCATTCGACAAACATCGACAGCATCACTGTTGTCCGCCGTGGCCGCGTCCGTCGCGCCAAGCTCTACTACCTCCGCTCGCGTCGCGGTAAGTCCGCACGTATTGCCGAGGTCACAAACTACAAAGCACCAAAGGCCTGAGGAGAGAGACGATGAAAGCCGATATCCATCCCGATTATCACATCATCGACGTCAAGATGACCGACGGCACCATTGTGCAGATGAAATCCACTTGGGGCAAAGAGGGCGACCAAATGGCGCTCGACATCGACCCTTCCGTGCATCCCGCATGGACAGGCGGCACCTCCCGCCTAATGGACACCGGTGGCCGCGTGTCCAAGTTCAAGAACAAGTACGCCGGTCTGGGCTTCTAAACCCACCCGACGTGACCGCATTGAGCGCCGCCCTACACGGGCGGCGTTTCGCGTTTTGGGCCTCAATTCATTGCGCATTTACCGGCGTTGCCGAAATTTTGTGAAAGTAGGGCTACCCCTACTCGCTTTTTCTGTTCCCAGCAGCTAGACAGGCGCCATCGGGCAATTACCGCCTGTGAATAAAATTGAATAAAGTTATTTTAGGGGAGGTCCAAATGCGGGCCGATGTTTTTCAGCCTTTGGCGGGGCCTGACGCTGTGCGCGTTGACGCCAATTTCTCTAACACGCCAGTGCGCGGCACCATGGTTACGTTGATCGGCTTTGTCGTCGTGGCGGTAGGCTATGGCTTGGTCCGGTTTTCTTACGGACAGTTCCTGCCCGCCATCCGCGCCGACCTGGGGTTGAGCGAAGGGTTCGCCGGCATGCTCAGCTCGGCGCTGTTTGTTGGCAACTGTGCGGCGCTGTTGATTGCCGCCGTCGCAACAGAGCGTTGGGGCGGTCGCGCGATTGCTACTCTGGCCGCCTGTTTTGCAACGATTGGTCTTTTGGGTATGGCGGTAGCGCAATCACCATGGGTCTTTGCCGCAGCCCTGCTGATCGCCGGCAGCTCGGCCGGGCTTTCGATGCCACCGCTGGTGATGGCGGCAATGCAGACCGTCGCGCCGCGCCGTCGCGGTCGGTCGACTTCGATCATGAACGCAGGCACCTGCGCGGGCATCGCTCTTTCCGGACCAATAGCTATCTATATGTCTGGTGACTGGCGCGTCGCGTTTATGGGATTTGCCGCGATTGGGGCCGTTGCAGCCTTTGGCACAGCCTGCATCCTGCCCCCGTATCGGCCAAATGCACCGGACATCGCACGTTCGCGCGCTGTCTGGTCTGACACATCCCTGCGCCCGCTTCTCTTTAGCAGCTTTGGCCTGGGCCTCGTTTCAGCGATCTACTGGACCTATGGTGGAGAAGTCCTAAGCGGCCTCGGCGCTTGGTCAGGCCAGGATATTAGCAAACTTTGGATCATCATCGGTGTGGCTGGTTTCCTTGGCGCGCCAGCTGGCCTGTTGGTTCAACGCTGGGGCTTGGACACCATTCACCGCTTGGGCTTTGTCCTGATCGCAGCTTCCATAGTGTTGCTGTCTATGGCGCACCTCTTGCCCGGAGCCGCTATTGCAGGGGCAATCCTGTTCGGTGGTGCCTACATCCTGCAGACGGCCAATTACATCATCTGGGCCATGCGCGCAGGTGGCGTGGATGAGGCCCGCGCAGTCAAAATCACGGCAGCCTCGTTCTTCATGCTGCCATTGGGGCAAATCACCGGCACTATCGCCTTCGGTTGGGCGTTTCAGACATTGGGTCTGCCAGTCACGTTGAATATCGCGGTCCTGATCACGCTGTTCTTCTGCTGCAGCGTGCGCGCAGAGAGCACGGCCCAGACCCCAAAAGAGCCCGACGCGCTGCAGCCACTGCCCGCCGCCAACCTCGCCCTGCAACCCGCACATGTGGTGCCGCAGCGGCGGAGCAAGCTGTTTTTCATGCATCCCCGGGCCGAAAGTCTCAGCCCGGATTTTCGCGATGCATTGATCCAGCGCGTCGCTGTCCGCCAGCCTTAGGCAGCCGCGGCGCGGCCTTTGCCCTTACTTCCCCCGCGGCGGCGACTGCGATTGCCGCCGGCAGGCTTGCCACCCCCGGGCTTGCTGCCGCTCGGCTTGCCGCCACCACCAAATTTGCGACGGCCGTTGCCCTTGTTGCCACCCCCGTTGGGGCGCTTTTTCTGACCCGGTTGGATTTCCCACGGACGACCAGAGGCAACGGGGATGTCCTGTTTCATGACTTTCTGAATGTCCATCAGCTCAATCATCTCGTCCGGCGCGCAAAAGGCTATCGCGGCCCCATCCGCTCCGGCACGCGCTGTCCGCCCGATCCGGTGGACGTAGTTATCAGCGACGTTCGGCAGATCATAATTGTAAACGTGCCGCACATCAGGAATATCTAGGCCACGAGCCGCCACATCCGTGGCCACCAGAACCCGCACCTTGCCATCCCGAAACTCGCGCAACGCCCGGTCACGCTGGCCCTGGCTCTTGTTTCCGTGGATCGCCGCTGCGGCAAAGCCCTTTTTCTCCAGCACCTTAAACATCTTTTCGCAGCCATGTTTGGTGCGGCCAAAGACAAGGGCAAGCTCATCGCGGTGTTCGTCCAGCAGTTCGATCAACAGGTCCATCTTGGAGGCTTGCGCGACGAAGTGCACCGACTGACGGATCTTTTTGACCGCCTGCCCCGGAGGGTTCACCTGCACGCGGACGGGGTCTCTCAGATAGGCCTTTGACAGCTCTTCCATCTGCTTGGGCATCGTGGCCGAAAACAGCATCGTCTGGCGATCATCAGGCAACAGCGGAGCGATGCGCCGCAGCGCCTGAATGAACCCCATGTCGAGCATCTGGTCCGCTTCGTCCAACACTAGGAATCCTGTGTGTGACAAATCCACCGCCTTGCGATCCAGCAGATCAATCAACCGCCCCGGTGTCGCCACCAGCAACGACACGCCGCGCTCCATTCGGCGCATCTGCCCCACGATGCCCGCACCGCCGACAACGAGTGCCACCTTGAGGTGCGACCCTTGGGTATAGGCCGCAAGGTTATCGGCAATCTGTTTGGCGAGCTCGCGCGTGGGCGCCAGCACCAGCGCCTTGGCAGATTTGGGCGCGGGCTTGCCGCCGTCCTTGATCAACCGATCGATCATCGGCAGGCCAAAGGCCGCCGTCTTGCCAGAGCCTGTCTGCGCTAGGCCCATCACATCGCGCCCGTTCATCGCGTGTGGAATGGCTTGCGCCTGAATGGGTGTGGGTTCGGTGATCTTTTGCTCGGCCAGTGCCGCGATCAGTTTGGGCGCAAGGCCCAGCATATCAAAATCCATAAGTCTCTTTCCGGGCACAAACGTGCCGCATGGGTTCCAGCCCCTTCAAGAAGGAGCGGCAAAATGGGTTGCGCCGGAGGTCTGACCATAGGGCCGAATTGCCCATGTGCCGTCCCGGCGCGGCCCCTTCGCGTGAAGATGGGAACCAGTCCAAGCCGCAGCCCTGCACCCTTTCGCCAAATAATGGCCGGTGCGCTGCTCACGCGGCAGCAGGGCGTTGGTTTGAACGGCACATGGCCCTGTCATGGCATAAAGTCAATGGTTGCGCGCAAAACGTCCGCTGCCGCTTCCCCCTCCGCCAACAAAGCCCTATGACAGAAAAAACACCGCGACAGGCATTCAAAGCGCGGCAGCAGGAGACCGACCATGGCGCATATTATCGTCGTTGGGAACGAAAAGGGCGGCGCGGGAAAATCAACCGTGTCCATGCATGTTGCCACCGCCCTCGTTCGTATGGGGCATACGGTCGGCATCCTTGACCTCGACCTTCGGCAAAAGACCATGGGCCGGTACATCCACAACCGGCGGACGTATCTTGCCGAACAGGGCATGTCGCTTCCCACCCCGAGTTACGCCGATCTTCCCGATGTTGCCGCAGCTGACGTCCCGCAGGGCGAGAATATCTACGACCACCGGCTCTCGGCGGCTGTCGCAGGGCTTGAGCCTGACAGCGATTTCATTCTGATCGACTGCCCCGGCTCGCACACGCGGTTGAGCCAGGTCGCGCACAGTCTGGCCGACACGCTGATCACGCCTCTGAACGACAGTTTCATCGATTTTGATTTGCTGGCCCATGTCGACACGGACGGCGAGACGATCAAGGGCCCATCTGTGTATTCCGAGATGGTTTGGAATGCACGGCAGCTGCGCGCTCAAGCGGGGCTTGATCCGATTGACTGGGTCGTCGTCCGCAACAGGTTGGGCGCGCAGAACATGGTCAACAAAAAGAAGATGCAAAAAGCGATTGAAAAGCTCGCCCGGCGGATCGGCTTTCGGACGGCGCCTGGGTTTAACGAACGGGTGATCTTTCGCGAGTTGTTCCCACGCGGCCTGACACTCTTGGATCTTCGCGATCTTGGGGTTGAAAAACTGAACATTTCAAACGTCGCCGCCCGGCAAGAGCTGCGCGAGCTGATGAAGGCGCTCAATCTGCCCGGCGTGAACGTGGATTTCTAGACAGACTTGCTCAGATCGATGTGAACCGGCGGCGTATCCCGTGCCGATTGCGGCGCAGGCTCTGGCAGTTTGGAGCCTGCATCGCGCACAGCATCATTTCGCAAAACCATAACGGCGAGGCCAAACAAAACCACACCACCACCAAGTTTTGCAAACACGCCAAAGGTCGTCTGACCAAATGAGAACGGCAGCCGTGCGACGTCAAATCCCGCGACCTGAAGCGCAACCCCCACGCACAACAAAGCGACACCAACGGCGAAAAACCGTATGGGACGTAAGCTTGCGATATATGCCGTCACTTGCATGAAAACCTGCACACCATTTCTCCAACAAAATTGACGTTAGGGTAAGTCTGCGTCGGCGAGTGGACCAAACATCGTTAACTTCGTGGCCAATCTTGCCGAAACCAAGGCACTGTTCTGGTTTCGGCGGTTTTACGCCCATCGATTGGGGTCAAACGGCGACATGTCCACGTTTGGCCGCCGACCCGAAATCATGTCTGCGATCATGCGTCCTGTTTTAGGCCCCGCCGTCAAACCCACATGCTGATGACCGAACCCCGCATAAACCTTGCCTGCGGGGTCGACAGGGCCGATCAACGGCAGGCTGTCGGCCGTGGATGGGCGATGACCCATCCATTCCACTTCGTCTTCCCATGTCACATCAGGCAATAGTTTGGCGATGTACCGGCGCAGCATGTCAAAGGGCGCGCGGCTTGCAGGTGCGCTCAACCCGCCGAATTCTACAACACCTGCGCATCGGATACGGCCCTCCATCGGGGTCACCACGAATTTGCCCGCTGAAATCATCATAGGTCCTTTGGGCATGTGCGAAGGATTGACCAATTCGATGTGGTAGCCGCGTTCACTCTCAAACGCGAGGTTACGCAGACCCAGCTTGCGCATCACGGGGCCGGACCACGCGCCAAGTGTGAGCACGATGTGATCGGCGGTCATGCGCCCTTCTGAGGTTAGAAGGCCCGTACATTGGCCATCCGTCATCTCAACATCCTGCAGATCCGCCTGCAGAAACACGCCGCCTTGTTCCACGAAGTGATCCGCCAGCGCCCGAACGTATGCGCCAGGATCAGAGATGCGCCCATGGTCTTTGCACGCGACTATGGTTTCGAACTGGTGGGCATAAAACGGATCGCGTTTGGCGTACTCCGGTCCCGCGATGACCTCGTCCACAAAACCATTGTCGCGGCGCAGGGACCAGACCTTCTGATCCGCGACGTAGTCCGCATGTTTGGCGTAGCCAAAGCAGTAATCCTCAGCATGCACGTACCGCGCAGCCGCGGTTCCCGCCGACAAGGACTGATGCTGCGCGAGGCTGTCTCCAAGCAGATCAGTCATGGATCGCGCATAGCGCGCCACGTGATCCGATGTCGTCATCCGCAGCAGTCGCGCAAAGAAGGGCAGCACGCGCGGAAGATATGACCAACGCAAAAAAAGAGGCGCATCCCGATCAAACACCATCCCGGGCGCTTTCTTCCAAATGCCCGGCATCACGATGGGCATAACCGCCCCCGCCGCAAGCACACCTGCGTTCCCGTGGCTGGTGCCACTGGCAGGCCCTTCACGATCAACCAAAGTCACACGATGCCCCGCGCGTTGCAGCCAAATCGCGGCAGAGACCCCACTGATACCAGCCCCAGCGACCAAGATTGATTTCATCGTCGTTCCCCTAGCTTGCCTTTGTGTCTAATGCCAAAAAAACCAATAGGCTCGTGAAAGATGCGTGCTTGCGTCAAATTTTCCCAAATTGACGACAAGCGGCAATTTGTCCCCTTCCAGCGCAAACCCCAGTCTGTTTACGTACCGGCTAGTTTTGGGGCTCATTTTCGATAGTGAAGTACTTAGCCTGCGCATGTCTAAACTGTCCTTTGGGCCTCTCCGTACGCGCGAGACGCCCCAGCAAGACCGCGCTATCAGGCGCGTCCATCTTATCCTGCAAACAACGGCAAACGCGTTGGCAGAGGTCCCTGCTGACGACCTGAACACCGGGCTCATCGCGGAGCGAGCGAGCATCCCTGTCAGTTCCATTTATCGGTACTTCCCCACTCTGGATGACCTGTTGTTTGAACTTTATCGCCAAACCTCGGGCCAGCTGCGGCAGAAGCTGTATGACCGGCTAAGCGATGAAGCGACCCATCCAACTTGGCGCAGCCGGCTTGCAGCCGCGTTGCGCATACATCGCGAATACGTGGCCGACCACCCGTTCTACCGTCCGCTACTCATAAGGTTTCTAACGAAACGTGCCCCGAACGGTTCTCTCGACTCAGCCGAAGACGAATTGGTCGCATTTTTTCGCGAGCGATGGAGCGCTGGCGCGGATGGATTCAAGGGGGCTGACGCGGATATTGTGGCAAATACAACGGTTCAGATTGCCCTGTCGCTCGAGCATTTTATCGTGGTCCAAAGGGACAAAGACACGTCTCGTCCCTACTCCTCGGAACTCGCGAGGGTGCTTGACGCATATCTGTCGATTTATCTTTCGGACTAACGCACCCGGTCCTCGCATCTCTGAGTACTGTTGTGATGGTGGTGGAGCCCGCTTTATCCGCCGGTGGCAACGTCCTTCTCGCGGCGAAAGACAGCTGCAGGCCGTTGCCCGATCCGTTCAGTGCAAAATCGTGAACATGTCCTTGATTTTCGAGTCTTGCTCAGGTGTTAGGTAGTTCGGGTGATGATCCGCGAGAATGGCCCGAGCCGCCGCATTGGCCCGCTGCCACGCATCCTGCGCGCCCTCGTCCTCCCACACTTTTGGTTGTGCACGGTCGGCCAGCTTGGGGTAATGGTAATCGCGTTCCATCGCGGCATAGGTGGCAGGGGATCCTAGGAAATGCCCGTCGCCCAAAACAGAATTGCAAATCGCTTCAAACCCAAGGTTGTCCTCAGTCACTTCGATCCCGCGTAAAGCACGATAGGTCATGGCGTGCATCTCATCGTCAAGGATGAACGCTTCGAAACTCGCGCCGAGGAGTGCCGACGTCATGCCTGAACTTTCGTAGATCAGATTGCCACCCGCGAGCGCTGCGGCAAGGCTGGTAAGCCCTTTTTCAACGCCATATTGCGCGTCAATCGCTTTGGCATCTGTCATTGAACAGGCCACTCCAGAGGGCAATCCCAGCCAGTTGGACAATTGCGCGGACGCGGCATTCAGCACAGCTGTTTCGCCGCTCCCTCCAGCAAAGGCCCCCGTGCGCAAGTCCACAACAAGCGGCCAGTTTGAAAACACCATCGGGTACCCCGGCGAGAGGACATTGACCATCACGAGGCTTGCCAAGGTCTCGGCCAGGGATTGCGCCAGAAATCCCGCCAGCGTCGCCGGTGCCGTGGCCCCCGCTTGAGCAGCGGTGATGCAACTGACAGGGATGTTGTGCTCGATGCATTTGTAGACGACGTCGACCGCATCCTCGCCATACCGCATCGGTGAAATGACCGGGCTGATGTGGGCTTTGACAAAGGGGCGCTCGGCAAACTTGCCCGGACCTCCCGCGGCAATATCAAACATCCGCACTAAAGGGTCCACATGCTCGGCCACGGTAAAGGCGGTGGCCACAGGTTTCGTCGTATTCCGCAGAAGGGCATAGGCCGTATTGACGTCCAGATCATACATATCCGGCACATCGGTTGCGATGCAGCAACGGGTGAACCACGCCACATTTGTCAGCGTGTCTTGCAGCCGGGTGAAATCGTGCAAATCGGCCAGCGTCGAAGGACGGTAGAGACCTGTATCAAGGTCAAGCGTTGTGACTGCGGCCCCTCCGGTTCCAAAGTAAACCGCCTGCCCGCCTACTGTGATATCTCGCGCCGGGTCACGGCCATAAAGTGTGAAGGATTTCGCCGCCGTATCAACAGCTTGCCGGACCATTTCTTGCGGGAAGGACACTCTGTCATCGCCTAGTGTTTGGGCACCTGCGGCCAACAGATCACGCTTCAGACGGTCGGGAACTTGGCCCATCCCCAGTTCATCCAGAAGGCGCAACGCTGTGTCGTAGATCCGCGCCATATCCTCGGTGCTCAGAGGCCGGTAATGGCCGCCCTCTGGCCCCGGTGGCGCGGGATTGATGGGCAGCGGGGCGGCCCGTTCAGCATGTCGCAACTTGCGGCCTGAGCGCTTTGGTTTCTGTGTCGGGCATTCCATCGTGCGATTTCCCTGTTCGGCTGGCCGCTGCTTCATCTTTGTCAGTCTGCAAACTCTATCGCCTCCCGCAAAAAGTGAAACTTCTCAATTGACCGCTCCAAGATCATCAGGTCTGACTTCTTGGGACAAAGGGGAGGTGCTCATGAAATCGCGGACACGCGTGGTTGTGATCGGCGGCGGGATCGCCGGGTGCTCAACGCTCTATCACCTGACACAGGAAGGATGGTCGGACGTTGTGCTTATTGAGCGGAACGAGTTGACGTCTGGCACCACGTGGCATTCAGCGGCGCAAGTGACCAACTTTGGCATGAACCAAACCATGGTTGGGCTGAAATCGCATTCAATCAAACTCTATCAAGAGCTGCGCGATGATCCCGACTATCCGGTCAGCTATAATCACGGCGACGGCGGTATCCGTTTGGCCAATACGCAGGCGCAGATGGATGGATACCGGCACTTTGCATCCATGGCGCGCGGAATGGATGTTGAGTTTGAGGTGATCGACGCCGCCGAATGCGCGCGCAGGCATCCGCTGATCTCGACCGAGAACCTTGTCGGAGGACTATGGGATGGCAACGATGGCGACATTGACCCAGCCAGCCTGTGTCAGGCGCTCGCCCGTCGTGCCCGCAAGGCAGGCGCTGAAGTCTACCGCAACACGCCCGTGACCGGCCTGACGCAGCACAAGGATCACAGTTGGACCGTTCACACCGAGGCCGGCGACATCGATTGTGAGATTGTCGTCAATGCGTGTGGCTACCGCGTAAATGAGGTGGGCGCGATGATGGGTGTCCACCACCCCGTCATGTCGATGGAGCATCAATACTTCGTCACCGAAGAAATCCCCGCAATCCGCGAGGCCGGGCACAGGATGCCGCTGCTGCGGTGTCCAATCAGCGATTACTATTGCCGCCAGGAAAAGAACGGGTTGCTCGTCGGCTTTTACGAACAGGAGTGCAAGACATGGGGCATGGACGGCATTGATCCGCATTTCGTCAACGCTCTCTGCCCCGATGATCTCGACCGGATCACTGATGTCCTTGAAGGGGCGTTCGAGCGTATGCCTGCACTGATGGAGGTAGGTATCCACACGGTGGTCAACGGTCCAATCACCTATACGATCGACGGCGCCCCGCTGGTCGGCCCGATTCCGGGCAAGCGCAATGCGTATTGCTGTATCGGTCTGCGCGCGGGCGTCGGCGAAGGTGGCGGGCACGGCTGGCTTTTGGCGCAGCAGATCGTACATGGAGAGGCGATTTACGACACATGGTGCCTTGATCCGCGCCGCTTTACCGGACATGCGAATGTTGAGTTTACGGCACTCAAGGCGATTGAAGACTATCAAAACGAGTTCCGGTTTCACTTTCCGAACGAACACCGCCCCGCAGGCCGTATGGCCAAGACAACCCCGCTGACCCCGATCCTCGCTGCTGAAGGTGCGGAGTTCACAGTTGTGAACGGATGGGAACGGGCCGAGTACTTCAAGCCAAGCGCCGATTTTCACGTCACCCATAGTTTCAAGTTTGATGAAAGTTTCGACGTGGTAGCGGGCGAAGTGGAAGCGGTCCAACACGGGGTTGGCCTGTGTGAAGTCAATGGCTTTAACCGGTTTGAGATCACCGGCGCAGATGCTGAAACGTTCCTCGACCGCATGATTTGTGGCAAACGCCCGAAGACGCAGGGACGCGTTGGGCTGGCGTATCTCTTGAACACGCAAGGCATGCTCAAGGGTGAAGCCACACTCGCCAACCTGCCGGCCTCAGACCGTGGCCCAGCACGCATCTGGTACGGCTCGGCTGCGGCCGCAGAGTTCCATGATATGGACTGGCTGACATCGCACATCCGGGAGGATGAGGATGTTCAGATCAGATCGCTGACCAACGACATGACGATCCTCGTCTTGGCAGGCCCCAAAGCCCGCGACGTTTTGCAAAGCGTGTCTCGGCGGGATTGGTCGGCAATGGCCTTCCCGTGGCTTTCCGTTAGGGAGTGCTTTGTCGGGATCGCGCCTGCGACCGTCATGGCCGTCAGCTTCTCGGGTGAACTGGCCTATGAAATTCACGTGCCCAATGCCTCTCTCTATGCCGCTTATCTTGCCCTGAGAGAGGCCGGGCGCGCGCATGATCTGCGCTTGTTCGGCGCGCATGCGGTGGAGTCCATGCGGTTGGAGAAGGGGTACCTGCATTGGAAGGCCGATATCCTGACCGAGTTTGATCCGTATGAAACCGGGCTGGAGCGCTTTGTTGATCTGAGCAAACCAGAGTTTTTGGGCAAATCAGCTTTGGTCAAACGTGCGGGCGCTTCGCCCAAGAAACGTCTTGTTACCTTGCAGCTTGAGGACACCACCGCGCCTGCATGTGGCGGAGCATCCGTCATGCACGGCGGCAAGGTTGTCGGCACTGTGACCTCTGGTGGCTATGGCCATCGCGTGGGTTTCAACCTTGCTTATGCCTTTGTAGATGCAGAGATTTCCGATGAAGGGTCGAAGGTGGAGATAGACGTGATCGGCACAATGGTGGCCGCGCAAGTCGTCGCCCGAGCGCTCTATGACCCGGGCAACCTGCGCGTAAAGTCCTAGGCGGTGCTATTGACCCGCGCCATCAACGCCTCGCCCGTTTCCTTGCGCTCGCTATAACGATCAACGAGGTACGGGCCGATGTCACGGGTCAACATTGTGAACTTCACCAACTCCTCCATCACATCGACCATGCGGTCATAAAAGGAAGACGGCATCATCCGGCCTTCGGCATCAAACTGCTGAAACGCTTTGGGAACGGAAGATTGATTGGGGATGGTCAGACACCGCATCCAACGGCCCAGCAGCCGCATTTGGTTCACAGTGTTGAAACTTTGCGACCCGCCGCAGACCTGCATCAACGCCAGCGTTTTGCCCTGCGTCGGACGGACAGAGCCCATCGCTAGCGGAATCCAATCGATCTGGCTTTTGAAGATCCCCGTCATCGACCCGTGCCGTTCGGGCGAGCACCAGACCATCCCCTCACTCCATGTGACGAGATCGCGGAGTTCGGCCACCTTGGGGTGTTCCGCATCCTCGGTGTCAGGTTGCGGCAGGCCGGTTGGGTCAAAGCTTCGGGTTTCCGCCCCCAAGGCCCGCAACACACGCGCGGCCTCTTCCGTCATCAACCGGCTGTAGGATGTTTTGCGCAGCGACCCATAGAGCAAAAGGATCCGCGGCGCATGGGTCGAGCGATCTTTCGGAAAGAGCCTCTCTGTATCAATGGCTTGCAGGTGATCAGCGGCATGGTGATCGGGCTTGTTCATCCGTGGGCTCCTTTTCGACTCTGGCGGCGGCGCGGCGAGAGCGTCTATACCATTCAAATCGTTATTTCGGAAATTACCGAATTGATGAATGCGTAGTAAAAGAAAACTGACTAGTCAAGATTTGATATTTCGGATATTGACGAAATATGGAAAAGCAATCCGCTATCGACGCTTTCGCCGCCCTCGCCCACCCAACGCGGCTGGACGTGTTCCAGCTTTTGGTGCGGCACCTACCAGAGGCGATGCCAGCACTTCAGATCGCCAAAGAGCTGGACGCCAAGCCATCAACGCTGTCTGGCCACCTCGCCATTTTGCGGCGAGCGGGGGTGGTGACAAGCGCGCGTCATCAGCGAGAGATCAGGTATGCCGCCGCTTTGGAGACCGTAGGGGATTTGGTGACCTATCTGCTCACTGACTGCTGCGCAGGCCGGGTTGAACGCTGTGGGATCCCCGTGGAACCTGAACTGCACCCTTAAAGCACCGCCAAAGCGCAAAGTTCTTTGCCACAGAAGGCGTCGGGCCGGATCAAAAGACCTCTTCTCTTAAAAGATGAGACCCTCTTCGAGAGCGACGTAACCAACGCTTTCGTCAAGATGAAACTTCTCGGCATCACGAGATGCTTCTTCTTCGATAAAGAGAGACAGGCCAGCGTCAGTTTTGTCCGTTAAGCGCACTGTCGCGGTGTCCCAGCCATTGGTTGTCTGCATGTCGGCCAAAAGCACCGGTGCGGCATCGAACCCGGTATTGAACGCAAAGCTGTCACCGTCACTGCCCACCTGATTTCCGGTCAGTGAGACGTCAATCCCTGCACCCTGACCGCTTTCAAAGGCGATCCACGAAATCGTCTCATTCAGATGGGGACCCAACGCTTCTTCTTCCTGCAAGCGAAGCTCAAAACTATCATTGTCGACGTTGCGGATGCGAGTTGTCACGGCATCTGAGCCATTGGCCGTCGTGACTTCGGCGAGGACAACCGCATTGTTAAGTGACGCCCCAAATCCAATCTCAGTAAATGTGGTATTGAGGACATTTGACCCCGCAGTGACGGTTTGGCCATCTGCGAGAGTGTGCGTCCCTTCCGAAATCGCGAGCCAGCTCAGCGTTTCGGTCGTGTGGGCGCCATCAAGGAAGTTCCACTCATCGACCTGGAACTCAAAGCCGGTGTCGGTCACGTTGCGCACTCTCGTCGTCGCGGCTTCAGCACCGTTGAAGGACAGCGGCCCTAACACGACAATCGCGTTTTCGATAGCCGCATCGAAGGTCACGGTGAACCATTCGTTCTTGCTCGACTGTGTGACCGTGATGTTTCCGCTTTGGCCGATGGGATCGGGCGGTGGCGGTGTGCCGTCGCCAGCAATGCTGACGGAAACATTGGCCTCATCGCTGTTTCCTTTGCCGTCGCTTACGACGTAAGTGAAATGATCTGCCGCCGTCTGTCCCGTCAGGAGGCTGTCAAACGATCCGTTCTGATCATATTGCAAACGGCCGTCCGCCTGCAAAGTCACGGTCGCCCCGGAGGCAAGTGTGACGCCCTCCCCCACAACAATCGTTTGCCCATCGACTTCGGCGACAGACAAGTCGTCAAGATTTGCATCTGTGTCGTTTGCCAACACGTCGAAGGATGCAAGCTCTGCCTCACCAACCTCAAATGCGTCGTCAACCGCCTCTGGCGGGACGTCCGCATAGAGATCCAATATGTCGCCAAAGCTGTAAGAGACATCAGCAAATTCGAAACTCTCGATCGTGGAAAAAACCAGATCAACACCGTCACCGATCACCTTGATCGCGGTGTTGAACGTAGAGAAAATGTAAGCGTCAAAGTTGCTTTCGTACAAAACGGTATCAAAGCCACTATTTCCATAAATACGATCATCCCCATCCTTGCCGAGCAGTCGGTCGTCGCCATCGCCGCCCTTAAGGACATTATCGGCGTCGTTGCCGATGATCTCGTCGTTGCCGCTCCCGCCGATTGCGTTCTCGATGACGGTGCCGATGGAGAGTGTCAGGTTGCCTCTGCTCCCGCCAATGTTTGATGTGTTTTGAACTGTTTGGTCTGCAGTCTGCACCGTGAGGTCAATTTTCTGATCTGCGGAAAAACCGCTGACATCCAGCGTATCGATCCCATCACCATCAACGATCGTGGAGGCGGTTTTGCCAGCGTACTCCGCATAACTGCTCCAGACCTTGCTCTCTTCTGCCGTTATGGTCGTGTTGAAGCCGTATGTCGTATCGTCCGTAAAGGCGTTGGAAACGCCATAGCCCTGTGGACCATAGATTGCGTCCAGTGCAAGCCAATCAACAGCCATCGGCGTCTGAAGAAATTCGTACTTGGCATCGATCGCCGTGTTCTCGCTCTGCGAGAAGTAGGACATCATCGACGCCTGCCAGCTGTCCAATTCATATTCAGCATCGGTGTCGTACCGCGCGCTACCATTGTAGAACCCCTGATGACCCAGCCCCAACGCGTGCCCAATCTCATGCAGGATGGTTTGGAATGTGTAATCATCAAAAGTAGAAGTTCCGCCCGACCATCCGGCCGCAATATTGATGTAGGAATAGTCAATGACGCCGCCGCCAAATCCGCGAGATCCTGCGTAGGCGCCAGAGGCGTTGTCGGAGAAAAAGAAATCAACGATATCATCGTCCTGACTCGTCGTTTCGACAAATTGAATGCCAAGCACAGCAGAGAAGAGATCGAAAGCGTCGCGGATGAGCTCTGCCCGTTCTTCGGTCACCCCATCCTGATCAATTGTGCCACCGCGGCTAAGGCTGGTGTACCCAGCGACGTTGTAGTGCAGCACACCATTGTTCGCATCTGTGCCTGTGGAACTGACATTGTGAAAAGTCCCAGTGCTACTTCCCCAATAGTCCAGACGCAGGAAATCTGCCATCTCACCCAAGCTGGCCGTTTGTGCCGAAGAGGATGTGCCGCCGGTGCTGCCAGTGCCAGACCGCTCAGTATCATCCAGCAATCCGTCTGAAGCTCCACAAACGTGACATCCGCATTGGGACAGGTGGTCCTCCGGGGCATCGACATACCAGTCGCTCCAAGCCGCAGAGGTTTGGACATAGCTTCGTAGGGATTGGGTCAGGTCAGGGGAAGGATAAGCAGACATTCACAACCTTGGTCATCAGGCCCCACACCCATGCGGAATACCTAGAAAATCATGACGATTCCCCAAAGAGAATTTGGTATCCGAATGTCTTGTTTGAACAATACTTCGAAACTCGTTGTATTGTTTCGCCGTTCTCGTCAGCGGTGCCACATTTCCAGATGGCCGCCTGTTTGCGCAGCCATATGTCTCGGATGATCAAAATTAGCCTGGGCTTACTGAGCAGGCGGAACAATTCGATCTTGGGCCACCTGTCCATCGCAACCTTCGCCCCCGCGTTTCAGGCCCGTCTTGCCGCCCGATCATCATAGACACCGAACTGCCCCCAAAGAATTTTTGGGCCAATCGCAAAGGCGCTTTCGAGGACGTCCCAGAACTCCTCATTTCGACAAAGAGGTCTGCCATAAATCAGACGGGAAACAGCCGCAAAAGACAATTACTCCTCACCAGAAGACATCGCCAGAGTGCGGGATTGACCACCCACTGCACAAACCAGCTGCGAGCTCATCGCTCCACCATAAACAGCTTGTTTGATCAGGTATTGATAGGTGGCGGAGACGAAGGGATTCGAACCCTCGAGACGGTTTCCCGCCTACTCCCT
>JAHDDU010000056.1 GCA_020629175.1 Flavimaricola sp.
TGGGCTCTTTGCAGTCATTCGCTGCTTCGAAGCGAGATGTTTTGACGATGTTATGATTGGTGACAACTTCTCATGCGTCCGCTGCGTATGCGCTGCGCGCTCGGACGACGTCCTTCGAGGTCCAGTTCTAGAACCTACCCCCGCGCCGCCTTCCACTCTAACCGCCGCTGATGAAGCACGGGTTCGGTGTAGCCAGATGGGTGAGTTGTACCGTCGAACACCAGATCGCAGGCGGCTTGGAATGCGATGCCGTCGAAGTCTGGGGCCATTGGGGTGTAGGCGGGGTCGTTCTCGTTCTGGCGATCAACCACGCGGGCCATGTCTTGCAGGATGTCCAGTGTTTCGTCGCGGGTGATGATGCCGTGGTGGAGCCAGTTGGCGATGTGCTGGGCCGAGATGCGGCAGGTCGCGCGGTCTTCCATAAGGCCGACGTCGTTGATGTCGGGCACTTTTGAACAGCCAACGCCCTGGTCAATCCAGCGTACGACATAGCCCAAGATGCCTTGGGCGTTGTTTTCAACCTCGGCCCGGATTTGGGCGGACGTCCATTTGCGGTAAGTGGCGGTGGGAATGTCGAGCAGCGCCTCGACATAGGCGCGCCGTCCGCCTTTGGCGAGCCGGGCCTGCACGTCAAAGACGTTGACCTTGTGGTAGTGCAGCGCGTGCAACGTGGCGGCGGTGGGGGAGGGGACCCAGGCGCAATTGGCGCCGGACTTCGGGTGCTCAATCTTGGCCTCTACCATCGCCGCCATCATGTCGGGCATCGCCCACATCCCCTTGCCGATCTGCGCCCGGCCCGAGAGGCCGCATTCAAGGCCAATGTCGACGTTCTGGTTTTCATAGGCCGTGATCCAGCCTTTGCGTTTGATGAAGTCCTTGCGGCTGAAGGGGCCCGCCTCCATCGAGGTGTGGATTTCGTCGCCTGTGCGATCAAGGAAACCTGTGTTGATAAAACACACGCGGTGTTTGGCGGCGCGGATGCACTCCTTGAGGTTTACCGAAGTGCGGCGCTCTTCGTCCATGATGCCCAGTTTGACGGTATTGTGGGGCAGGCCGAGGGTGGCTTCGACGTGAGTGAAGATGTCACCTGCAAAGGCCACTTCCTCGGGGCCGTGCATCTTAGGCTTGACCACATACATCGAACCGGTGGTGGAATTGCGGGCACCGTCGGTTTTTTGCAGATCATTGAGGGCGAGGAGCGTGGTGATCATCGCATCCATCAGCCCTTCGAAGATTTCATCACCGTTGGCATCCAGGACGGCTGGGTTTGTCATCAGGTGTCCGACGTTGCGCACCAGCAGCAGCGCGCGGCCCTTGAGCGTGACATCGCCTCCGGCAGCGGCGGTGTAGGTACGGTCGGGGTTGAGGCGGCGGGTCATCTCTGTGCCGCCTTTCTCGAAGGTCTCCTCCAGATCGCCGCGCATGAGGCCCTGCCAATTGCGATAGGCGGTGACTTTGTCTTCAGCGTCTACGCAGGCCACGGAATCCTCACAGTCGATGATGGCGGAGACGGCGGACTCCATGACGACATCGGCAAGGCCGGAAGGAGAGGCCGCCCCGATGGGGTGGGCTGGGTCAAACTCCAGAACGACGTGCAGGTTGTTGTTGCGCAAAACGATGGCGGTGGGGGCATTGGCCGTTCCGGAGAATGCCACGAACTTCGAAGGGTCTTGCAGTGGGCTGCCGTCGACCAGCAGGGCACCGTCTTTGACGACGTAGCTTTCAGCGCCGCCATGGCTGCCGCCGGTGAGGGTGAAGGCCTCATCCAGAAAAACCGCGACGCGCGAGACGACGCGCTGTGCGCGGCCGGTGTCAAAAGCGCCGGGAGTGGGCGATGTGCCGAGGGCGTCTGTGCCGTAAAATCCGTCATAAAGGCTGCCCCAGCGGGCGTTGGCGGCGTTCAGGACAAAGCGGGCGTTGGTGACGGGGACCACGAGTTGTGGACCGGCGATGTGCGCGATTTCGGGGTCCACGTTGTCTGTCTCGACGCTGAAATCCTCGCCTTCGGGCAAGAGGTAGCCGATCTCCTCAAGGTAGGCTTTGTAGGCTTTGGCATTATGCGGGCCGTCTTGATGGCAGCGGTGCCAGACATCGAGTTTGTCCTGCAATTCGGCGCGGCGGGCGAGGAGGGCGGCGTTGCGGGGGCCGAACTCATTCGCCAGCGTGGCGAGGCCGGACCAGAGTGTGTCAGCCGAGATGCCGGTGCCCGTGAGCGCCTCATCCTCAACAAACCGGGCGAGGATTTCGTCGACTTTGATCGTGCCACGGTCAACGTAGTGGGGGGTGCTCTGTGCCATGCGGGTCCTCACGCGGGAATTGGTATGCTTTGGCATACAGGCTACATCAGACGTGGCCAAGATGTGGACCGCAAATCCGCCCCGCGGGACGACAGGAGTTTCAAGGAATTCTGAAAAGTGGCGGCAGAGGGTGCTGCCGCCACTGTGGATTTAGCCCACGACGTTGGCCTCTGGGCCGTAAGGGTAGCCGGTGATGTTCTCGTTCCCGTCTTCGGTAATGATAAGGATATCATGCTCGCGGTAGCCGCCAGCGCCGGGCTGGCCTTCGGGGATGGTCAGCATCGGCTCCATTGAGATGACCATGCCGGGCTCAAGCACGGTGTCGATGTCTTCGCGCAATTCCAGCCCGGCCTCGCGCCCGTAGTAATGCGACAGCACGCCAAAAGAGTGGCCGTAGCCAAAGGTGCGGTATTGCAGCAGATCGCGCTCGGCAAAGAAGGCGTTGATGCCGTGCGCCACCTCGGCGCAGGACACGCCGGGTTTCAGAAGGCTCATCCCGTATTCGTGGGCGGCGACATTGGCCTCCCAGATGGTCAGGCTGGCGGGGTCCACCTCTTCGACAAAGAGCGTGCGTTCGAGGGCCGTGTAATAGCCGTTGATCATCGGAAAGGTGTTGAGCGAGAGGATGTCGCCGCGCGCGAGGGTGCGGCCCGTGACCGGGTTGTGCGCGCCATCGGTGTTGATGCCGGACTGAAACCAGATCCAGGTGTCGCGATATTCGGCATCCGGGTAGCGTTTGGCGATCTCAAGCTCCATCGCGTCGCGGCCCGCCATGGCCACGTCAAGCTCGCGCACGCCCGCCTTGATCGCGTCACGCACTGCATAGCCGCCGACGTCCGCTGTGGCCGCCCCTGCGCGGATCATGGCGATTTCGGCGGGGGATTTGTGCATCCGTTGCTGCATCGTCGTCGGGGCCATGTCGACTTTGCGCGCGGGCGTCAGGAATTCGTCAAGGAGGGCCATCTGTGCGATGGAGAGGTGGTCCCCCTCGTAGCCGATGGTTTTGCCCGGCCCGGTGACCGAGAGGATGGCGCGCCAGTAGTTGTTCCGCTGCCAGTCGGTGTAGGTGATATTGTCGCCATAGCAGCGCCGCCACGGCTGCGCGGCGTCAATGCCCGCGCTGAAGGTCACGGTTTCGGTTGCGGTGACAACCTGGGCATAGGGTCTGCCAAAGGCGCAGTACAAAAACCCCGAATAATACGCGATGTTGTGCATCGAGGTGAGCACGCAGGCCTCTACCCCCATGTCGGCCATCGCCTTACGCAATGTGCTGAGGCGGGCTTCATACTCGGCATCGTCAAAGGGCAAAGTCTTTTCGCCCTGATGAAAACGGTAAAACTGTGGACGATCCATCAATCCAACTCCTATCGAACGGTCGCCGCAGGACAGGAGCCAGATCCAACCCATCGCGCGAGCGACACAGCAAGATCCCGGCGTTCAGGATGGTGAGACAGGGTTTGCACATCGTGCTGGCGACGCCATCGCCGACCCTTGGTGGTACTATGTCGGAAGGTGCAACGGCCCGCTTGCCCATTTGCGACATGGTTCAGAGATCTGGGCTTTATGAAAATGCGCATAATTAATACGCATGATTGACGCATAAAGTCATGGGCCATATCTTGGCATCAGGAGGCGACCAGATGAACACGCAACCGCGCAAACCAACGAACCTGTCGCTTGATGCTGCATTGCTGGCAGAGGCGAGGACGCTAAACGTCAACCTTTCCCGTGCGGCGGAAGAGGGGGTGCGGGATGCTGTGCGGGCGGCGAAGGCTGCGCAGTGGATGGCAGAGAATGCTGACGCGCTGGAAAGCTCAAATGCCTATGTGGCTGAGAAGGGCCTGCCGCTTGATCCGTACCGGCAGTTCTGATGGCCAAGTATGATGTGGTGCCCAACCCATCAGGTGAGGGCTATTTGCTGGATGTGCAAACCGATCTGCTGGCCGGGCTGAACACCCGCGTTGTGGTCCCGTTGCTGCCTATCGCCACGGCGCCGAAGCCCGCCACGCGGTTGAACCCGGTGTTTGAAATTGAAGGCGCGCGCGTCGTGATGGTCACCCAATTCATGGCCGCTGTTCCTGTGGCGATTTTGCCGTTGCCTGTTGCACAGCTTGATGCCGATGCGGATGAGATCACGCGGGCTGTCGATATGCTGATGCAGGGCTTTTGAGGCGCAACGCTTGTGTACTTCCTGCACCCGCCTTGATGCTTTCGGCGGTTCTAGGCGCAAAGACCGCTGAGATAAGAAAATCTGGCTGTAAAGCATTGGCGCCAACCTTTGGGTCGGTCCTCGCACAAAAACGCCAGTCTGAATTAAACATAAACTGCATTATTGGCCTTCATTCTCGGCGACGCTGCGCGTGTTGGCCAATCAGGCGCTAGTGGCGCGGCGCCATGCGGTCACCGCGCTGGATCGACCGGCAGCGTGACGGCGACTGCGGGAGCCTCCGGCGGGAGTTTATCTGGTCAGATGAAGTCAGGACGCAGTGCGTGCCGGTCGAATGGTGCCGCTACAGGAGCCAAAGCCGATTTGATAGCCGTCGCCATGGGCAGAGCCATGCAGCGTGAGTGTATCGCCATCTTCGAGGAAGTGGCGGGCTTGGCCGGTGTCGAGCATCAGTGGCTTGGTTCCGCCCCAGGATAGTTCGAGCAGACTGCCACGCATGTGGCGCTTGGGGCCTGAGATTGTGCCAGAGCCGATGAGATCGCCACTGCGCATGGCGCACCCTGACGAGGCGTGATGCGCGATTTGTTGGGCCGCTGAATAGGAGAGCTGGCTTGAGGTCGTCTGAGAGATAGTCGTGGCGGCGGCGTTCTCAGGAGCCAAGGTGGCCGCAAGAGTGATATCGTAGAGCATTGGCCCCGGTTCTTGAAGGTAGGGTAAGAGCGGCAGATCCCGAGGTGGGGCTTTGCTGCGGAATGGGTCAAGCGCCGCTTTGGTGACGATCCAGGGGCTGATGGTGGTAGCAAAGGCCTTCCCCTGAAACGGGCCAAGCGGCTGGTACTCCCACGCTTGAATATCCCGCGCGGACCAATCGTTGAGCAGGACATAGCCAAAGATCAGATCATCGGCCTCTTGCACCGTGAGGGTTTCACCCATTTGCGTGCTGCCACCGATGATTGCACCCAGCTCAAGCTCAAAATCCAGGCGCGCGCTGGGGCCAAAGTGGGGGGCATCCGCTTCTGGCGCTTTCAACTGCCCGCAGGGTCGGGTGATGTCCGTGCCCGAGACGACAACGGTTGAGGCCCGTCCATTATAGCCGATCGGCATGTGCAGCCAGTTGGCGGGAAGCGCGTTCTCAGCCCCTCGAAACATCGTGCCGACGTTTGTCGCGTGGTGTTTGCTGGCGTAGAAGTCTGTGAACTCGCGTACCTCAAACGGCATGTGCAAGTGCAGGTCGGACATGGGGATGAGATGCGGTGCAAGCTGCTCTTGCGCTGGCGATCCGGCGGCGAGCAAGGTCGTAAGACGCGTGCGCAGAGCGGACCAAAGGGCGGGACCCTCTGCCATCACCGAATTCCAAGACGGGTGCGCAAACAGCGTTGGGGTGTCGAGCGCGAGAAGCCCGGCCTCTTCGACCGCAGTGAGATCAAGGACGCACGCGCCGATGGCCACGGCACAGCGCGGGTCCTGCCCGTTCGTGGACACCACACCGTAAGGCAGGTTGTTGAGTGGGAAGGGCGTCGTGGCTGCGTTGGCGGAAGCGACCCAGCTTTGCATCAGCGGCATGGGCTACTTCTTTCCCGGAGTGCCATCGAACTTTTTCTCAATTCCGTCCCAGCAATCAATGTAGTCATCCTGCAAGGGTGCCTCGTTGGCCGCAAAGGCCGTAAGGTGCTGCGGGAAGCGGGTTTCAAACATAAAGCTCATGGTGTTGGCGAGAAACTCAGGTGCGAGGGCCGCGTTGCTGGCCCCTTCAAACGCTGTCTGGTCCGGTCCGTGAGGCAGCATCATATTGTGCAGAGACATGCCGCCGGGGACAAAGCCCTTGGGCTTGGCGTCATAAATGCCAAAGATATTGCCCATCAGTTCGGACATGACGTTCTTGTGGTACCAAGGCGGGCGGAAGGTATCCTCGGCGACCATCCAGCGATCCCGGAACAGGACGAAATCAATGTTCGCTGTGCCCTCTACGCCGGAGGGTGCCGTCAGAACGGTAAAGATTGACGGATCCGGATGATCAAACAGCACGGCCCCCACGGGGCAATAAGCGCGCAGATCGTATTTGCAGGGTGCGTAGTTGCCGTGCCAAGCCACCACATCGAGCGGGCTATGGCCGATGCGGGTTTCATGAAATTGCCCGGCCCATTTGATGGTGACCGTGGAGGGCGCTTCGCGATCCTCGAACGCTGCGACCGGAGTTTTGAAATCACGGCGGTTGGCCATGCAATTGGCCCCGATCGGGCCGCGGCCGGGCAGTGCAAATTTCTGGCCATAGTTTTCGCAGACAAACCCACGGCAGGGCCCTTCGAGGACGTCAACGCGGTAGACGAGGCCGCGGGGCAAGATGGCGATTTCTTGTGGGGCCAGGTCGATCACACCAAGCTCGGTGGCAAAGCGCAGGCGGCCCTCTTGCGGGACAACGAGCAGTTCGCTGTCGGCCGAGTAGAAATAGCTGTCGACCATGCTCTGGGTCACCAGATAGATGTGGCTGGCCATGCCGGTTTGGGTGTTCACGTCCCCGGCGGTGGTCATGGTGCGCATGCCGGTCAGCCATGTCAGCGGGATGTCAGAATGGGGCACGGGATCCCAGCGGTATTGGCCGAGCGACGTGACATCCGGCACGATGTGCGGGGCAGACTGCCAATAGGGTAGGTCAATGCGCTTGAAACGATGGGTGTGCTTGACCGAGGGGCGAATGCGGTAGCACCACGTCCTTTCGTTTTGGTGGCTGGGGGCGGTAAAGGCGGTGCCGGACAATTGTTCGCCGTATAGCCCGTAGTTGACCTTTTGCGGCGAGTTTCGGCCCTGCGGCAGTGCGCCGGGCAAGGCCTCGGTCTCGAAATCATTGCCGAAGCCGGGCATATAGCCGGGGGTTGTGCCCACGGGTGAGGTGGCGCTGGTCAGGCCGGAGGAAGTCTGCGCGGTGTCCATCGGTGTGTCCTTTGTCCCTTGGGCCAGAGTATGCGGCACGGGTGGGACCAGCAAGCCGCCACGTTCAGGGGCGCAGGCCGAGGATTGCGCGGGCCTGTGTGGGTGTCGCAACGGGGCGGTCGTGTTTGGCGCAGAGCTCTGCCGTGCGGCGAACCAAGGCGGCATTGGAAGGCGCCAGCGTGGTGCGGTCCAGCCGGATGTTGTCCTCTAGCCCGGTCCGGGCGTGTCCGCCTGCGGCGATGGCCCACTCGTTCACCACGATCTGATCGGCGGCGATGCCAGCGGCACACCATGGCACGTCGCCAAACAGGCGTTGGACGGTTTGAACGTAGAAATCGAACACATGCTTGTCGGCGGGCATGGCATTTTTGACGCCCATCACGAATTGCACATAAGGCACATCGCGGATCAGACTGGCTTTGTGCATCGCTGCCGCCTTGAGGATATGAGACAGGTCAAACGCCTCCACCTCGGGTTTGATATCGTAGCTTTGCATCTCGCCTGCGAGCCACTCGACGAGGTCGGGCGGGTTTTCATACACGCGGTTGGGGAAGTTGTTTGAGCCGACAGAAAGGGAGGCCATATCAGGAGCAAGTGGCAGCATTCCCCCGCGCACCCGCCCTGCCCCTGCACGGCCACCGGTTGAAAGCTGGATGATCATGCCGGGGCAATGCGCCCGGATCCCCTCTTGCAACTGCCCATAGCGGTCGGGATCCAGACTTGGCAGGCCTTGATCATCACGGACGTGGCAATGGGCAATAGAGGCTCCGGCCTCGAACGCTTCGTGCGTGCTCTCGATTTGTTCGGCCAGGGTGATGGGGACGGCGGGGTTGTCGGCCTTGCTGGGCAAAGAGCCGGTGATCGCTACGCAGATGATGCAGGGTTTTGCGTCAGACATCGAAGAACACCGTCTCATTTTCGCCCTGCACGATGATGTCAAAGCGGTAGTGTGCCCCCTCTGGTTGGGCCATCAGGGTTTGGCGGCTGCCTGGGTCTGTGATCTGCGCCAGAACCGAGTCGCGCGCGTTTGCTGCGTCTTCGTCTGCAAAGTAGAGGCGCGTGTGCAAGCCAAGATTGATCCCTCGGGCGACGAGCCAAAGCGTTATATGCGGCGCCATCTGACCGACGGGACCGGGTTTGACGGTGTCAAAAGAAAACACGCCGGTCGCAAAATCCGGCACAACGCGGCCCCACCCCTGAAAGCCCTCCTCTACGTCGCCTGTGCCGGGATAATGGCCGGCCGCGTTGGCTTGCCAAACTTCGATCAAAACGTCGGTCATAGGCGCGCTGTCGCCATCCAACACGCGGCCAGTGATCGTGATCCTCTCGCCTGCTGCGTTTGGCCCTGCGATGTCGCGCCCAAGTTCGTGTTCAAAGGCGGTAAAGCCCGCTGCCCACGGTGTCAGGCCGATGTGGACATATGGCCCCGCAGTTTGCGCGGGTGTTTCGCGGAAATCTGTCATCCTGGAGCTCCATCGTGACCTTCAAACACGCTGGCGCCGCGTCCGCGCAAGACGATGTCAAAGCGGTAGGCGAGGTGATCGAAATCGCGCGCCTCGTCCATGTCCAGCTGTGCGGTCAGCCGGGTGATGGCCTGCGGGTCTGACAACGTGTTGACGATAGGACAGGTCGCAATCAGCGGGTCGCCTTCGAAGTACAGTTGCGTGATTAACCGTTCGGCAAAGCTGCGACCAAAGACAGAGACATGGATATGCGCGGGCCGCCAACTGGGCTGCCAATTGGGCCAGGGATAAGCGCCGGGTTTGATCGTGAAAAAGCGATAGCCGCCGCCCCCATCCGTCAGGGTTCGGCCACATCCGCCAAAGTTGGGATCGAGAGGCGCTAGGTAACTGTCGTTCTTGTGCCGGTAGCGCCCGCCAGCGTTGGCTTGCCAAATCTCCACCAGAGTGTGCGGCACCGGACGACCATCACCATCAAGCACCTTGCCGTGCAGAATGATCCTCTCGCCGATGGGCGCGCCACCATGGGCGTAGTTGCGCAGCAGATCGTGATCAAGCGAACCAAGGTCGCTGTGGCCAAAGGTAGGGCCGCTCGTCTCACTCAGCGTGGGGTCCAGCCGCAAAAGCGGTGCTTTGGGTGCACGAGCCGTGGAGGATTTATATCCCTCGCTCAGGTCCGGCGGATGCCAGTCTCTGCTGCGGGGGGCAAAGCTTCTGCTGTCCGTCATGTGATGCAGCCTCCCCGTCTTTGCCGCTTGCGTGACAGTCGTGCACAGATTGCAGCGAAGTTAAAGCTCCTCTGCCCCGACGCGTCGCGCCACGATGAGCGCCACAATCCAGCCCGTGCTCACCGCCGTCGCGATGCCGAACCAGACGCCCCAAACGTCAAAGCCCCAGACCCCGACAAACAGCCAGACAAAGAGCGCGATGCCGATGCCTTGGCGATAGATGCTGATCCACAGCGTCCACACCGGGCGTTTGAGCCCTTGAAGGAATGAGTTGATCGAGAACAGCATCATGTAAATCGGAAACAGGATGCTATCGACGCGCAGGTAGCTTGCACCCACGTCGATCACGCCGTCGTCTTGAGTGAACAGACCCATCGCGAACCGGCCGCCAAACCACAGGGCGGGCATGGCGATGACGGACATTGCAAATCCGATTTTCCAGCAGAGCATCAGCGCCTCTTTGACGCGTGCGCTGTCCCCTGCCCCAAAGTTTTGCCCGATGATCGGCAGCAACGCCCCCGTCATCCCAAGCACCGGCAGCAACAGGATCTGCTCAATCCGAAGCGCCACGCCGTAGGCCGCGATGGCCTCTTCACCAAAGCCCTTTAGCGCGTATTGCACGACGAAACCTGAGACGAACATCACCATCATCGCGGTGCTGGTGGGGAGGAGCTGTGCTGTGATCTGGCGAAACTTCTCTGTGTTGGGTTGGAATTCCGCGCGTTTGACGCCCTCAAACAGATCGAGCGCGAAGACCGCCCGCAGCACCCAGAGCATGACGCCGGTCTGGCTGATCACAGTGGACAGCGCGATACCGTTAAACCCCATGCCCTCCCAGACACCGGGGACCCCGAACATCAACAGCGGGTTCAGCCCGATGTTGACGACAAAGGCCACCATCAAACCACGCTGCAGTGTGACCGTATCGCCATGCGCTTGCAGGATGCCATTGGCACCGTAGGCCATAAAGAACCCAGGCAGTGAAAGAACCAGCCAGTTGAAATACCCCAAGGCCGCATCGCGGTAGGCCCCCGGCTCTGAGACGAGTTGGATCAGGTAGGGGCCAAAGGACCATCCGACACCCATGAGGATCAAGGTGGCGATGACACCATAGGTCAGCCCTTGTGCTGCAAACTTGCGGGCTGATGCACCATCGCGGCTGCCCTTGGCATTGCTGACCAGCGCTGACATGGCCGAGCCGAGGCCGAAGCCGATGGCCATCATGATGAAGAACGCCTGAAATCCGATGGCAAGCCCTGCCTGCGCATCGGTAGACAGCCGCCCGGCCCAGTACACATCGACGACATTATAGAGCGTCGAGAACAGCATTCCGAAGGCTGCCGGAATGGCCAGCGCCCGGAAATGGCCGAGAAGCGGCCCCTGGGTCAGATCCAGATCGCGGGCGGCACTCATACCTCTGACGCCTGCAGCCTGCGCTCCAACCGGCGCACAAAGTAGGACACGATCAGGATCAGGACGAGGTATTCCAGCACCAGCACCGTGTAGATTTCCAACGGCCGATATTCCGTCACCGACAGTTCATTGGCCTTGCGGGTGAGTTCCTGCATCCCGATGACCGAGACGAGCGACGACATCTTGAGCATATAGACCAACTGATTGCCCAAGGCGGGTAGGATGCGCCGGATCGCCTGCGGCAGGATCACAAAGCGCATCGTGTCGCGGTAGTTGAGCGAGATGGACTGTGCCGCCTCATACTGGCCACGGGCGATTGATTGGATGCCACCGCGAAAAATTTCTGCCTGGAACGCGCTGTCCGACAAGGCCAGCGCAATCACGCCAGACCAGAACACGCTGAGCGTGATGGCGTCCGACATCGCGGGCAGGCCGTAGTAGATATAGAGGATCAGGACGAGGACCGGCACCGCCCGCACGATTTCAACATAGGTCCGGTTGAACCTGCGCCACCAGATGTTTTTCGACAGGCCCGGCAGCGCCACGAGCAATCCGATGACGATCGAGATTGAGATCGCCGTCACCGACAGGAGGATCGTGTAATAGGCCCCCGACAACATGAAGGTCAGGTTGTTCCACCCGCGCGTCGTGGTCGGGTCCACCACATACCAGCCTGCGCTGGAACAGCCAGCGAGCGTCAGAAGGGCCAAAGTCAGGATGACAGTGCGCATGAACGGACCCCTAATGGTTCAGGATTTGGTTGAGGAAGGTCGCAAAGCGCTTGGACTTGGGCGCGGTAAAGACCTGCTCGGGCGGGCCCACTTCGACAACCTCGCCCTGATCCATGAACACCATCTTGTCCGCCACCTTGCGGGCAAAGCCCATTTCATGGGTGACAACGATCATCGTCATGCCGGATGTTGCAAGCTCGGTCATCACCTCAAGCACTTCGGCGATCATCTCGGGGTCCAGCGCTGAGGTCGGCTCATCAAAGAGCAGAATGCGCGACTCCATACACAGCGATCGGGCGATGGCAACGCGCTGTTGCTGCCCGCCCGACAGCTGCCGCGGCAGCTTGTCCGCTTGATCGGGGATGCGCACGCGTTCCAGGTAGGTCATCGCGCGCGCGTCGGCCTCCGCCTCGCTCAGGCCCAGAACCCTGCGGGGGCCGAGCGTCAGGTTTTCTCGCACGGTCAGATGCGGGAACAGGTTGAACTGTTGAAACACCATGCCCACCGCACCGCGAATTTTATCAAGGCTCGCGGGATCGTCGCTGAGCGTTGTCCCCTCTACAATAATCTCGCCGCTTTCATGCTCTTCCAGCCGGTTGATACAGCGGATCAGCGTGGACTTGCCCGAGCCAGACGGGCCACAGACCACCACACGCTCGCCCCGCGCGACCTGCAGATCAACGGATTTCAGCGCCTGAAAATCTCCAAAGAACTTGGAAACCCCGCGCATTTCGATCACGGGTGCGGCTTGGTCTGTCATGGAGAGCCCCCAGCGATGGTCACGCAAGCGTGACCACGGCATCTGTAAATTAAACCTGACAACACTCTTTGCATTGATGTCGCAAACAGGCAAACTAGTTCCCAACTTCTACATCAAAAGGGACATCCGATGAAATTCTTTAAAGTTGCCGCCACGACGGTCGCCCTGGCCGTCAGTGCCGTTACCGCCTCTGCCCAATCCGCCTTGCAAGAGATCCTGAGCGAAGGTGTTCTCAAGGTCGGCACCACGGGGGATTGGAACCCGATGACAATGCGCGACGTCGCCACAAACGCCTACACCGGCTACGATATTGACGTCATGACACAGCTCGCCGCTGATCTGGGCGTTGAGGTTGAATTCGTGCCCACCGATTGGCGCACGCTGGTCAACGGCGTGGTCGCAGGTCAGTACCACATCACAGGTTCTGCCTCTGTGTCGCCATCGCGTGCGGCTGCTGCGGGCTATTCGGACAGCTACTTCTCGCTGGCCACCGTGCCACTGACCTTGCGTGAGAATGAGGGCCGCTTCACCTCTTGGGAAGACCTCAACGACCCCTCCGTCTCGGTCGCCGCCACCCTTGGCACGACGCAAGAGGCTCAAGTCAAACGCTTCTTCCCCGATGCCGAGCACCGCATCGTTGAGGCCCCGGCACGCGACTTCCAAGAAGTCCTCGCAGGCCGCGCAGACGCCAACATCACCTCAAACGTTGAGGCCAACCAACTGGTCGCGCAATACGAGCAACTGATGATCGTCCCCGTCGACGAACCCCGCGCGCCAACACCCATCGCGATGCTGCTGCCGCAGGACGATCAGGTCTGGATCAACTACGTCAACACCTGGATCAGCCTGAA
>JAHDDU010000057.1 GCA_020629175.1 Flavimaricola sp.
GACCCGTTCCACACCGTCTACCTCCACCAGTTGGTGCGCGACGCCAAGGGCGAGAAGATGTCCAAGACCAAGGGCAACGTGATCGACCCGCTCGACATGGTCGACCAGTTCGGCGCGGATGCCCTGCGCTTCTCTAACGCGCAGATGGCGGCGCTTGGTGGCGTGCTGAAAATCAGCGAAGACCGGATCAAAGGCTACCGCAACTTCGGAACGAAGCTCTGGAATGCCTGCCGCTTTGCCGAGATGAACGGCGCATTCGATGCAGACAAGTTGTGCATCACATGTGCATCGGATGTGCATGCCGCCCGCCCCGTTAACCAATGGATCATCGGAGAGACCGCAAGGGTCCGCGAAGAGGTCGATGCAGCGCTCGAAGCCTACCGTTTCAACGACGCCGCCAACGCGCTTTACGCCTTTGTCTGGGGCAAGGTCTGCGACTGGTATGTTGAGCTGTCCAAACCGCTGCTGATGGACGGCACGGACGCGGAAAAGGCGGAAACTCAAGAAGTTATGCGCTGGACGCTGGAACAATGCCTGATCCTGCTGCACCCCATCATGCCCTTCATCACCGAAGAACTGTGGGCGATCATGGGCAACAAAGACCGCTTCCTGATGCTGACCGAATGGCCGACGTATACGGCCGAAAGCTTGGTTAACGCCGAGGCCGAAGCCGAAATGCGCTGGACCGTCGCCATGATCGAAGGCGTCCGGTCCGCCCGTGCGCAAATGAACGTCCCCGCAGGCCTGCAAGTCCCTGTTATCCAAATGGAAAGCACGGATGCGGCCGCCAAAGCACTGGCAAACAACGAAGCGATGATCAAACGCCTCGCCCGCATCGACAGCATCACCCAAGGTGCCGCCCCCAAAGGCGCGTTAACGGTTGCTACCCCGGGCGCAACATTTGCCTTGCCGCTGGCTGACATCATTGACGTGGATGCCGAAAAAGCCCGCATTTCCAAGAACATCGACAAGTTGCAAAAGGAAATCGGCGGGCTCTCAGGACGGCTGAACAACCCCAAGTTTGCAGCCTCCGCCCCCGCCGAGGTCGTGGCCGAAGCCCGCGAAAACCTGGCCCTGCGGACCGAAGAGCAGGACCAGCTCAAAGCGGCCCTCGCCCGCCTGAACGAGATCGACTGATAAAAAACCAAACGAAAACCGCCGCTTACCCGCGGCGGTTTTTGCATGCGCCAAAATCATCGCGCCTCGTTTCCAAGAAATTTACGATTCATGCCGTCATATGGACATCTGTTTGATGAAAGCTGTCCCCATGATGAAATTTGAGAACATTTGTTTTCTGGCTGGCATGACCATCCTCACCCTCGCCGCCCTTTTCGCCAGTGCGGTTTGGGGCCATGACGGCCCGTTGGATGCGCAAAACCTGTTGCTTTTGACGCTCTCGATGATGGGCCTCGGCCTTGGCACCGCGCTCACCATCCTGTCGCTGACCCCGGCGGACGAGGTTTAAGGCACAACCCGCTCAATCGCGCGCATCATGCCCAGCGATTTATCGTAAACCAGCGTCAAAATCCTGCGGCCACTGGTCTTTGCGGCGATCTGTGGCACGGCGCGCACGCTGAGCGCGGCAGCGGTTCCGGCAAGGAACCCACGTCTGGACAGGGTCATATCGTCCTCCTTTTTTCGGACGGTTGGTAACCTACGATCCTCTTCCCCCTTTTCAAAGGGGGAAAGCCGCGGCACTCTCCCCGTATGAGTACCGATACACGCCTGACACCACTTGTCGCGAGCCTTCCAGCGACCGTCCCTTTTGTCGGTCCGGAGGCGCAAGAACGCGCGCGGGGGCGTCCCTTTGCGGCGCGTCTGGGTGCGAATGAATCCGTCTTTGGCCCCTCGCCCAACGCGATCCGCGCGATGCAGGAAGCCGCGGCGGAGACATGGATGTACGGCGATCCCGAGGCGCATGATCTGCGGCACGCCATCGCCGCGCACCACGGCGTGGGCGCTGACAACATCATGCTGGGTGAAGGGATCGACGGGCTGCTGGGCCTTACGGTGCGTCTGTTTATGCGACCTGGCGATTGCGCTGTCACCTCCGCCGGGGCTTACCCCACATTCAACTACCACGTGGCCGGATTCGGCGGCACACTCCACACGGTACCCTACGTCAAAGACTGCGAGGATCCGGCTTCCCTGCTTGCGAAGGCCGCGGAGGTGGACGCAAAGTTAATCTACATTGCCAATCCCGATAACCCGATGGGGACGTGGCATGATGCGGCGGCGATGCAAGCGATGATCGATGCCGTTCCCGAGACATCCATGCTGATCCTGGACGAAGCCTACGTCGATCTCGCCCCTGAGGGCACAGCGCCGGATATCGATACCACCAACCCCAACGTCCTTCGGTTTCGCACGTTTTCCAAGGCGCACGGGCTGGCGGGTCTGCGTGTCGGCTATGTCATCGGCCACGCGGATGTGATTGCCGTCTATGACCGGGTACGCAATCACTTTGGGCTGGGCCGGGTTGCACAGGCGGGCGCGCTGGCGGCAATTCAGGACGAGGAATGGCTCGCCCACATCACCAAAACGGTGGCACGAGGGCGCGAGGCTATTGCCCAGATTGCGCGGGACAACGGGCTTGTGCCACTTACCTCCGCCACCAACTTTGTCACGGTGGACTGTGGCGCGGACGGGGCCTTTGCCAGGGCTGTTCTGGCCCATCTTATTGAGGCCGGGGTATTCATCCGAATGCCGGGCATTGCGCCCCAAGACCGATGCATCAGGATCGGCGTCGGCTCAGACGGGGACCACGCGGCACTCGCCGCGGCTTTACCCACTGCACTTGCCAAGACGCGAGAGGACCACGGAGGGCAGAGTGGCTGAAAACCATATCCCAAGACGGGTCGAAAACTACACCAACGCCTTTTTGTGTTCCGCAGGATTGCTGCTGTTTATGGCGCTTTGGATGGTTGGCGTGTTTTGGGGGTTTGGCACGATCATGATCATCGCTGTCGTGATGGACCTGATCATCAAATACATCGGCACCCGCAAGAGAGACTAGGCGCCTTTGGCGATCCTCAGCGCCGCCGCTTCGACTGCACCGCGGCCGTGCGGGATGTCCAAGGCCTTGAGCCCGGCGTCCATCGTGCCCAGCAGTCCCATCACCATCTGCGCATTCACATGCCCCATATGGCCAAGCCGGAAGTAGCCTGCCGCAGGCGACCGGCCCAGCCCGATCCCCAGCGTGAGGCCCGCTGTCTCCTCGCACCACGCCCGCAGTTGATCACCGTGGGGCGCACCGATCTCGAGCGATGTGACAGCATGCGAGCGGTGCGGCGCATCGGCGACGTTAAGCTTCAACGGACCGTCCACGCCCCACGTTTCAACTGCAGCCCAGATTGCTTCGGCTAAGACCGCATGGCGGGCGTAGACCTGTGGCAGCCCTTCGTCCGCGATCATGTCCAAAGCAGCGCGGAGCCCGTAGATATGGTGCGTTGGGGCCGTGCCGGCGAAATATTGAAAGTACTCTTTTGGCGCCACGCGCGGCGACCAATCCCAATACATCGAGACACGCTCAACTTTGACACGCGCCGCTGCGGCCTTGTCATTGAAATAGACAAAGGCCACGCCGGGCGGCGTCATCAGACCCTTCTGACAGGCGGCCACCATCACGTCGACGCCCCAGGCGTCCATCTCAAAGGCATCGCATCCCAGAGAGGCGATGCAATCCGCCATAAGCAGTGCCCCATGCCCCGCCGCGTCCATCGCCGCACGGATGCCTGCGATGTCATTTTTGATGCTGGTAGACGTATCGACATGCACCGCCAGAACGGCTTTGATCCGTCCCTCGGTATCGGCGCGCAAGGCAGCCTCGGTTTGCGCGAGATCCACCGCGTCTTGCATCCCGAATTCGAGCACCTCAACGATAATCCCCAAGGCGCGCGCCATCTCGGCCCATCCGTGGCCAAACCGACCCGTGGCAAGCAGCAGCACTGTATCGCCGGGGTTCAGCGTGTTGACGAGGGCGGCCTCCCACGCGGCATGGCCGTTACCGATATAGATCGCCACATTGTGCTCGGTCGCGGCAACACGCTTGAGGTCCGGGATCAGACTTGCCGTCACATCGTGAAGCTCTCCGGTGTAGATATTGGGCGAAGCGCGGTGCATTGCACGCAGAACCTGATCGGGGATGACCGAAGGACCGGGAATAGCAAGATAGGGGCGCCCGTTGGCAAGCATGTTGAACCTTTCACAAGTGCTGCGCCGGACCCTAGCCTGCCCTTGGCCCGCGTCAACCAGCTTGCCCCCTCCCCCCGTTTCCGACTAAGCCGGAGGCACGTGGCCCTGATGGCCAGAACAAACGCAAAGGTGAGCATGTCAGATCGTCCGGCGAAAACACGGCCGCTCTTCTCATGGCTCTGGCGCAGCTATCTGGCGCGGCATTGGCGCTGGTTGTTGGTCGCCGTGGCGCTGATGGCGATTGAGGGCGGCTCGCTCGGCCTTTTTGCCGCGTCGATGGAGCCGATGTTTGACGATGTGTTCATCGCCAAGGACACCGCCGCCTTGTGGGTCGTCGGTCTGACCATCATGGCGGTGTTCATCGCCCGTGCGATCACCTCCGTTGGGCAAAAGATCATCCTGACCCGTATCAACCAGCATTCCGCAGCTGACATGCGGCAGGACCTTATGGAACACATCATGCGCCTTGACGGCGGGTTTCATCAGGCCAATCCACCGGGCTATCTGATTGAGCGGGTGCAGGGCGACGTCACCGCGATCAATCAGGTCTGGAAGGGTATTATCACTGGCCTTGGGCGCGACCTTGTCTCTGTCGTCGTGCTGTTTGGGGTGGCGCTGTCGATTGATTGGCGCTGGACACTTATCGCCCTCATCGGCGTGCCGGTCATCATCGCGCCCTCGCTTCTGATCCAGGGCTACGTGCGCCGCCGTGCGGCCCAATCGCGCGAGATTGCAGGCCGCATGTCGACGCGGCTGGACGAGGTGTTTCACGGCATCAACCCGATCAAATTGAATGCCCTCGAAAGCTACCAGTCGCAACGCTATGCCGCTTTGACAGAGGAGCGCGTGTCTGCAGAGGTCCGCACTGCCACCGGACAAGCGGCGATCCCCGGGCTGATCGACATTATGACCGGCATCGGCTTTCTCGCGGTGATGCTCTACGGCGGCGGCGAGATCATCGCCGGCAGCAAATCCGTGGGTGAGTTCATGGCCTTTTTCACCTCCATGTCACTGACGTTTGAGCCATTGCGCCGGTTGGGCAATATCTCGGGCCTCTGGCAGTCAGCGGCGGCCTCGATTGAGCGGATGAAGGCCATACTCGACGCGCAACCAACGCTCTCCTCCCCGGCCAAAGCACTGCCAGCGCCCACCGGGGCACCTGAGATTGTGTTGGAGGACGTGCATCTTTCATACGCTGATCTGCCCGTACTGCGGGGCGCGAGCTTCACGGCCAAAGCCGGTGAGACCACCGCGCTCGTTGGCGCATCTGGCGCGGGCAAGAGCACAGTGTTCAATCTGCTGACCCGGCTGATTGACCCCAGCGACGGCAAAGTGACCATTGGCGGCGTGGCTCCCAGAGACATGGCGCTTTCAGACCTGCGTGGGCTGTTCTCAACCGTGACGCAAGACGCCCTGCTTTTTGACGAAAGCATTCGCGACAACGTACTGTTGGGCCAAGAGAACGTGAGCGATGCGCAGTTACAGGCCGCTCTTGACGCAGCGCATGTGAGCGATTTCCTTCCCCGGCTGAGCGATGGGATTGACACCGGTGCAGGCCCACGCGGATCGGCGCTGTCAGGGGGTCAACGGCAGCGCGTGGCCATCGCCCGCGCCCTGCTGCGCGACACGCCGATCCTGCTGCTGGACGAGGCGACAAGCGCGCTCGACACCAAATCAGAAGCCACCGTGCAAAGCGCACTCGATCGGCTGTCCAAGGGACGCACCACGCTCGTCATCGCGCATCGCCTGTCCACAATTCAGTCAGCTGACAAAATCGTCGTCATGGATCAAGGCCGCGTCGTTGACGAGGGGACGCATGACGCGCTCCTTGAAAGAGGCGGGCTCTATGCCGATCTCTATGCCCTGCAGTTCAAAGACAGTGGAGAGACCACATGACCCGCCGCGTTTTGTCGATCACGGGCAGTGACCGAGAGAGCTTTTTGCAAGGGCTGATCACGAATGACGTGGAAAAGGCCAAGGGCGCGCTTGTCTACGCTGCACTGCTCACGCCACAGGGCAAATTCATTGCCGATTTCTTTGTGCTGGCTGAGGAAGATCGCATCCTGCTTGACGTGGCCGAGAGCCATGCCGCGGCACTTGCCCAACGGCTGACGATGTACCGCCTCCGCGCTGATGTGCAGATTGCTGAGACCGATTTGGTGGTCTCGCGCGGAATAACCGGAGACCATGGGTTTGCCGATCCAAGACACCCCACTCTGGGCTGGCGAGCCTATGGTGAGACCGACATCTCAGAGGATGTGGACTGGGACGCCTTGCGTGTTGCGCAAAACGTGCCCGAGACGGGGATCGAGTTGACGCCGGACACCTATATTCTCGAAGCCGGATTTGAGCGGTTGAACGGCATCGATTTCCGCAAGGGCTGCTATGTGGGGCAAGAGATTGCCGCACGGATGAAGCATAAGACCGAGCTGCGCAAAGGCCTCACCCGCGTCTCTATCAAAGGGGAGGCCAAGCCCGGCGATGAGATCACGGCGGATGGCAAACCTGTGGGGACATTGCACACACGCCACGGGGGCGAGGCCATTGCCTATCTCCGGTTTGATCGTGCCGGTGCAGAGATGCAGGCAGGCACCGCAACGCTGACGCGCCTGCCTGAGTAATCACGCGCGTTCAGCGTATTCCATCGTCTCGGTGTTAACGACAATTGCTTCATCCACCCCAACGAAGGGTGGCACCATCACGCGCACACCATTGTCGAGCAACGCAGGCTTAAAGCTATTGGCAGCCGTCTGGCCTTTGACGACAGGCTCTGTTTCAACAATCGTGCAGGTGACTTTCTGCGGCAGCGAAACGCTGAGCGCTTCATCCTCATAATATTCGATCTGCACAGTCATGCCGTCTTGCAAAAATGGGCGACGGTCGCCGAGCAAATCAGCGCTCAATTCAATCTGCTCAAAGGTCACGCTGTCCATAAAGGTCAGCATGCCGTCCGTCTCAAACAAAAACTGCTGATCCTTTTGGTCCAGCCGCACACGCTCGACTTTGTCGGCAGACCGGAAGCGTTCGTTCAATTTGGAGCCGCTCCGCAAATTGCGAAGTTCGACCTGTGCAAACGCCCCACCTTTGCCGGGTTTTACATGATCAACTTTGACCGCAGCCCACAGTCCACCATCATGTTCCAGAATGTTTCCGGGGCGAATCTCGTTACCGTTGATTTTGGGCATGGCGCTCTTTGTGTCAAAAATATGTCGAATGCTTGATGTAGGCTTAACCCCGCCTATATCTTGCGTGGGTATGCAAGGCAAGGTGGGCATATATACGATTTTTTAAGTTGAAGCCATGCATAAGGCGCATGGCAGCCATTCCAAATAAGGCCCCCCGAATCGGACTTAAAATTGCATATTCCCACGAAGCCGGAAGGTGCAAGAGCAATAACAAAGGACTCGACATGAGAGACTTCGTCGACGGCACAGCGTTCAACAACGAGCAAGGCAACCGGGCACGCAAGCTTTTTGCGGCTGTGGTTCTCGCCGCGCTTGATGATGCGATCGCGGATGACAAGAAATACGGGAACGGCCCCGAGCAGATTGCCCGTTGGGCGCGCTCTCGCGATGGCCGTGAAGTTCTGTCCTGCGCAGGGATCGACCCGAACGAGCGTGTTGTGAGTGGTTTGATGGAATTCGTTGGCAAAGGCGTCCGTACGTCTGTGGCCCTGTCGCGTGAGGAAAGCGAACGCCGCAACGCAGCAGAGCAGGAAGCTCAGGCCGCCTAAGCGACCAGTAACTCCGAATGCGAAAAACGCGGCCCTCTGCTCGGGCCGCGTTTTTTATTGCCCGAACATCAGGGCAAAGGCGATCACTGGTGCAAATTCGGCCAACACAAGCAGAGCTGTTACGGCCCGGACCCACATCTCTGTAAAGCGCCGCCAGATGTAAACGCCCGCTGCCAAACACACCACGATCTCTAGCGCACCAACCCACTGGCCGAAATGCGCGGGGTCCCAATAGCTGACGGGGCTATGAAATATCCAGTTCGTGATTGGCCAAAAATGCGCGCGGCCATCGTCGTGATGCAGCGGAAAATCCAACAGCAGATGCAGGATCGCGGCACCAGCTAAGGCCACGACCCAAGCCTTGCGCAGCATGGCCCCAAGCGCCAAAACGATCCCCCAGAGAATAAAGGAGTTGTCGACCCGGAAGATCGCATGCCACTCCTCCGAGAAATACAGGTCATTAAAGACGGTGTCCGGAGACGTCCCGAGAATGAAAAGATGCGTCCCGGCCAAAAGGTAAAGCGATAGATCCGGGATCATTGCACCCGCAAGCGCAGCGAGCGTCACGTTACGCGCGTCAGGCTTGCCAAACGCGGCCATGCCGAAAATCAGATGCGCTGGTGTGTTCATGGCTTCCCCTCGCCCTGCCCTCTCACTAGACCTACGGCAGGAGGGCCGCATGTCAAAGGCAATCATGATCCAGGGTGCTGGCTCTAACGTTGGCAAATCCATGCTCGTTGCGGGATTGGCGCGGGCGTGTCGCAAGCGCGGGCTTCGCGTCGCCCCGTTTAAGCCGCAAAACATGTCCAACAATGCCGCTGTGACAGTCGACGGGGGCGAGATTGGCCGGGCACAGGCGCTTCAAGCTTTGGCCTGTGGGCTTGATCCGGTGACGGATATGAACCCTGTCCTGCTCAAGCCTGAGACGGACACCGGAGCGCAGGTTGTCGTCCACGGCAAACGCGCGGCAACGTTGCGCGCTCGCGACTACGGCAAGATGAAGGCCACACTGATGCCTGCGGTGCTCGAAAGCTTTGAAAGGCTCAAGTCGGCGCATGACCTCGTGATCGTCGAAGGCGCGGGCAGCCCGGCTGAGGTGAACCTGCGTGCGGGCGACATCGCCAACATGGGATTTGCCACCGCGGCGGGCGTGCCTGTGGTGCTGGTCGGCGATATTGATCGTGGCGGCGTCATTGCACAGTTGGTGGGAACACAAGTTGTGCTGGACCCTGCCGATAACGCCTTGATCAAAGGCTTTGCCATCAACAAGTTCCGCGGCGACCCCACGCTGTTTCATGACGGCATGGACATCATCGCCCGGCATACGAACTGGTCGCCGTTGGGCATTGTTCCATGGTTCACAGACAGCTGGCGCCTACCAGCTGAAGACATTATGGACCTGCGTGGACGGCCAGGTGGGGCGTATAAGGTTGCTGTGCCGCGTCTGAACCGGATCTCAAACTTTGACGACCTTGATCCCTTGTCGGCCGAGCCTGATGTCACGGTTGAGGTTGTTGAGGCGGGCCGCCCCCTGCCCGGTGACGCTGATCTTATCCTCCTCCCCGGCTCCAAAGCCACGATTGCCGACCTTGCGCATTTCCGCGCCCAAGGCTGGGACATCGACCTTGCAGCCCACATCAGGCGGGGGCGAAAAGTGCTGGGCATCTGTGGCGGATATCAAATGTTGGGTCAGGAAATCCGCGATCCCGACGGCATCGAGGGCCCGCCGCAGACAGTACCGGGCCTTGGCCATTTAAACGTTGTGACCACAATGAGCGCGTCAAAACGGACAGTATTGACCCAAGCCACGCATCCCGAATCCGGCACGGCGGTTGAAGGCTATGAGATCCATCTGGGCAAGACGGAAGGGCCGGATTGCGCGCGCGCCTGGCTCCGGATTGAGGGCCGGGACGAAGGGGCGGCGAGCGGTAACGGCCAGATCCTTGGGACGTATTTGCACGGGCTTTTTACTGCCGACGATTTTCGCCGCGCTTTTTTGCGTGATGCGGGTGCCCTGACGGCGAATGTGTCGTACGCTGAGAGCGTGGATGAGACGCTAGACGCACTGGCCGCACATCTCGAGGCGCACCTCAACATTGACGCGGTTCTGAAACTAGCGGAATAGCGTTTAGCTGAAGTCTTCGCTCGATAAAGCGCGGTAAATCTCGCGCCGGACCAACTTGCGCACGTTGCGCGTGATCCGCTCTCCAAGCACGCCTTGCAGCTCTTCACGTACGATCTGGCTGACCAATGCGCGCAACGCCTCTTCGTCAAGTCCTGCCGCATGGTCAACAAAGGCGGCGCTGTCTTGGTCTGAGGTCTCGGCCCGGACAATCTCAGAAGCCATTTCAGGTTTGTCCTGAAGCTCTGGCTCTGGCTCTGGCTCTGGCTGAGACGCCGCAGGCACCTCGGACACAAAACTCGGGCCGGCGTCATCTTCGACCGCCCGGCCAAAAATCAGTGGCTCAGAGGTCTCCTCTGCCCACTCGACATCCTCAGCCATCGGAGCGGGCGCAACGGGCGCGTCAACATCAGCCGACGTGCTCTCCAAATCCTCGGCCGCCGCCTCTGTGACCGGACTCTCCAAATCATCCGCGATGTCGAGAATGCGGGTCGTCGCTGCCCTCGCCCCAAAGATCGCACCGTTTTCTGTTGTCTTGGCCCAGTCAACGATCGGGGTCGTTTCGCTGCCATCCGGCTCGAACTCGTCCTCGGTCTCGGTAATCGCTGCCTCAAGCTCAGCAATGGTGGAGAGCAAATCCGACTTTGCGCCATCCACCGGCCTCTCTGGCTTTGGTGCCTGTTCTGGCATCAACAACAGGGGAGAAGTCTCGTCCGGTGATTCTGGCTCTGGGTCCGAAGCCTCTTCTGGCACCATCTGATCCTGAGACAGGACCAGCTTGTCTTGCGACAACACTAAGGGCTCCTGCGGCACATCCTCCACAGGCTTAAGCGCCGCTTCACGCAGCTCACGACCGCCCTCACCTTCCGCCACAAGCCTGCGGATGGACGCCAACACGTCTTCAATCTCAATATTTACAACTGGATCAGACATTTAGAATCCCGCGCCTCTTTCGCGCAGTCTATCAAGCGTCATCCGTTCGAACAACAGATACGGGACATTCGATTAGTTTTCGCCAATCGCCTCAAGAACCCGGTCCAGCGCCCTGCCCTGATCCGATGTGATCGTTGGCGCATCGCGCACAAGATTGTAGTAGGCAGATGGATCATAGAGCTGCACCCGCAGGTTTAAATCCTGCGCCGTCAGCACGCCCATCGCGGCAAGCACGGAGTAAGAGGCAATCGTCTCATCAATCTGTGCCGAGATAAGGTTGGTCCGCGCATCGAGCAGTTCCTGCTCGGCGTTCAGCACGTCAAGCGTCGTCCGCGCACCCAAGGTCGCCTCCTCACGCACGCCGCGGAACGCGACAGTGGCCGCCCGGACCTGGCGTTCAAAAGCATCGCGACTGGCCCGCGCAACCTCAAGGAACGAAAACGCGTTCGCCACATTCTGCTCAATCCCAAGCGACGTCTGCAACAGCCCCGCACGTGCCGCGTCCCGGCGTGCCATAACCTGCCGGATTTGGCTCGATAGTCGGCCACCCTGATAAATCGGCCCACCGATACTCAGGTCCAACGACTCGCTGTCATCAAAATCCTGATCGACACTGATGGTGCCGCGCAAAGTCACCGTAGGGTTGAGAGCCGCTTCGGCCCGCCGGATATTCAACTCAGCCGCAGCCACAGAATGCTGCGCCTCACGCAGCTGCGGATGCGTACGGAGTGCGATGGACCGTGCTTCTGCCACCGAGTAGCGAATGGCAGCCGGCCCCGCAGGTCGCAACGCGCTCCCCGGTCGTTGGCCCACCGCAGCCACATATTCCGCCTGCGCCCGCGCCAACTCCCCTTCTGCTGCTGAAAGCTGACTGCGGGCCGCCGCGAGCCGCGCTTCCGCCAGCGACACATCTGTGCGGGTGACCTCGCCCACCTCGAACCGGTCCCGCGCCGCACGCAGTTCTTGCGTGATCAATCTCACATTGCTTTGCCGCAACCCGACAAACTCGCTCTGACGGCGGACGTTCATATAGGCCTCAACCACGCGCAGCAGGACCTGTTGTTCCACCGCCAACAGCGATTGCCGCGTGCCAAGAACCAGCTCTTTCTGCGCCTCAATCGCCAGCGCATTGCGGCCACCATCATAGAGCGTCATCTCAGCCGTGACCTGAATAGCACCGGAGATCGCGTTACTGCCGGGAAGACGGGGGTTGGACGCTCGTGCCGTGGCAGACCAGTTCACCACCGGCAACAACGCCGAAACAGCCTGCGCTACATCCTCATCCGCAGCCCGCAAAAGCGCCCGGTTTTGGCTTAGCAATCCGCTATGCTCGTAGGCTGCAGCCATCGCATCGGCCAAAGTTTCTGCCCGTGCTGGGCCGCCCGCAATCAGTGTGACAGATGCAGCCACCGCCGCCAGAAACCTTTGTACCGACATTCAATCGTCCCCCAAATATCTCCCCGATACGACGTGCATGCCGGGGACTTTACAATGCGAATTCGCTCGCTTTTGAAAAACCGGCAAGCAATGGCGCACCAGCATTAAACGCAAATCGCCAATCAACGCGTCCGGCACGCTTGTGTCCAATCTTGACCGTGCCCAGCGCCCCTTCGGCAAAAATTGCCGCAATCCGACCGCCATCCTTGAGCTGGTCAAGGATCGTCTCTGGAACGATCTCAACCGCACCTTGGATCAATATAGCATCATAGGGTCCGCTCTTTGCGACCCCCTCAATCAGCGGCGCTTCAAACACTGCCGCATTGTCGATAGACGCACCTGACAGATTGGACTGCGCATCTTCAACCCGCTGCGCATCATCCTCAACCGCCACGACAAAGTCCGCCATATGCGCAAGGATCGCTGTCGAGTAGCCAAGCCCACAGCCAATATCAAGGATCACATCCGACGGCTCAATCGCCAGCGCGTCGAGCATCTTGCCCAAAGTGCGCGGCTCAAGCATCGTGCGTCCATCCCCCAGATCGAGGTTATTGCCAACATAGGCCGCCTCACGCATCCGGTGCGGCACAAACTCTTCCCGCGGGATTTCCAACATCGCATCAATGATGGGAAACTTTGTCACATCCGATGGCCGAACTTGCGTATCCACCATCATCGTCCGCCGGGTTTCAAAGTCAGCCACGAGTAAACTCTTTCGTTTAGTTTTGATGCCTCAGTGATGCCATATCCCAACCAGTGGAGCAACGCCGAAACAACCCTTCAGCGCCACTTGTCACCGGCATTTTCATCGTATAGTGCATGCCGCGTGAGGCGAGTTGGCGGAGTGGTGACGCAGCGGATTGCAAATCCGTGTACACCGGTTC
>JAHDDU010000058.1:0-1580 GCA_020629175.1 Flavimaricola sp.
CCGCAAAGCCGCCAAATTACACTTAACAATCATTCGGGCAGCATCTTCGGTTCTAACTTGACTAACTGACGTCCTGGCGTTGACAAAACTCTCGCGTATCACCCATCAGCCAACACAATTCCCCTAGCCCCGAAAATAAAAACGTTCCCGCCGGCGCCCGCTCCGCAACCGCAGCGGCAACCGCTCCTCCGGCACCCCCATCAGCATCACTACACCTTGGAGCACGCACGCCAGCGCCACCAGCTGTGCGATCCAAAAGGCCCAGGAGTATTGACCGATGACCGTGTCGCTCCGCATCTCTCCGGTCTGTCTGTCGATCCGGCCGGGCACGATCTGGCCAACCTCATGCGGCGCTGTCGCTGACCAGACATTTCCTGCAAAGGGTTCGACACCAGACGTGTCATCGGCGAGCGCAAACACGGCGCGATATCGTGTGCGGCGATCATGATCGCGGTGCGACTCTACATCCATAACCCGCAGGTCGACGGCTTCTGAGCGGGCCATGAACCGCTGCCCATCGCCGAAAACGACAAACCCGAGGAGTCCGAAAATCAAACCAAACAGAATGTATTTCAAAGCGCCCAACACGAAAATGACGTCTCCCATTTCATCGACCACACAAAAGGGAGCACAAAATCACGGCATCAATATGTTCAACCACCGCGTGCATTATCAAAGGATACCGAAAGGTCCTGTCCTCGTTAAACCTCTGGCCCCACGGGTTAACATCTTCCATGATCAAGCCACTCCTGACAGAACGGACCCTAGATGACCCGCTCCTACCACGCCCCCACAGGGGGGCATCCGCCACAGACGCAATTGCTGACGGATCGCGCCGTCTTCACGCAGGCCTATGCCGTCATTCCCAAAGGCACGATGCGTGACATCACCACCAGCGCCCTGCCGTTTTGGTCCGGCACCCGGCTTTGGGTGATTGCGCGGCCCATGTCGGGCTTTGCCGAGACGTTTTCGCACTATCTGATGGAGGTGGCCCCCGGCGGCGGTTCGGATCAGCCCGAGACGGAGGCCGCGGCCCAAGCCGTCCTCTTTGTCACCCACGGCACGGCGACGCTCACGGTGGATGGGGCCGCCCACACCCTCGCCCCCGGCGGCTATGCCTACCTGCCCGCAGGCACAGAGTGGCAGCTCTCCAACACCGGTGCGGAGCCCCTGCGCTTTCACTGGATCCGCAAGGCCTATGTCGCCGTCCCCGGCCTCGCCGCCCCCGAGGTCCTGATCACCAATGAAGCGGACATCGCCCCCAGCGTCATGCCCGACACAAACGGCGCCTGGGCCACGACGCGCTTTGTCGACCCCGCCGATCTGCGGCACGACATGCACGTCAACATCGTCACCTTTCAACCCGGTGGTGTGATCCCGTTTCTGGAAACCCACGTGATGGAACACGGGCTCTACGTGCTCGAAGGCAAGGCCGTCTACCGCCTCAACACCGATTGGGTCGAGGTCGAAGCGGGCGATTACATGTGGCTCCGCGCCTTCTGCCCCCAAGCCTGCTACGCCGGCGGCCCGGGCCCTTTCCGGTATCTGCTCTACAAGGATGTGAACCGGCATATGCCGCT
>JAHDDU010000058.1:1680-13108 GCA_020629175.1 Flavimaricola sp.
GCCACCCCCCAAAGCCGCACTCAACTCGCGCGCGGCATGGACAACCGCCTTCGCCAGCCCGTCAATGTCTTCCGCCCGCACCCGGCTTGTCGGGCCGGAGACCGAGATGCCCGCAACCGCCTCCTGATGCACATCGAACACCGGGCAGGCGATGCAGCACATCCCGAGGTTCTTCTCCTCACCGTCAATCGCATAGCCCCGCGCCCGGATTGCCTCAAGGTCGGCCAGCAAGGCTGTGCGGTCGGTCAGCGTGTGCGGGGTAAAGGCCTCGCGCGGTGTGGCCAAGACCGCATCGCGCTCACTGGGCGGCATATGCGCCAAGAGCGCCTTGCCGATCCCCGAGGCATGCATCGGGGACAATGAACCGGGTGCAAAGAAGGCGCGGATCGTCGCAGTGGTTTCCACCTGGCTGAGGAACAGCACCTCGCCGTCACGCGCAGCACCCAGATTGGCCGTCTCTCCTGTGGCCACCATCAGTTGGCGCAGGATCGGCCGGGCGCGGTCAACGAGAGACGTCCGCCGCAGAAACCGCGCTCCGATGACATAGGCCTTGGCCCCGATGTGCCACAGCTGCTCGGCCGGATCGAATTCCACCAGCCCGCGCCCTTCCAGCGTGATCAGGACCCGGTACACCGTCGCCGGGGATTGCCCCATCTCTTGCGCGATACTGGTCAACGCACGGCCTTGGGTCTGGCTAAGGTATTCAAAAACCTCCATCGCCCGATCCAGTGATTTGATCGTGTTCTGGGCGGTCTTGTCGTCCCACCCGCGTGGCCTGCCTCGGGCCCGGCGGCCGGTATTTTCTACATCTGTCATAGCAGTTTTCTAATTTGCGAAAATCTCTTTCACAATGTGAAAAATGCAAAATACGGAAATATATACAAAAAATCCTCATTTTTGATTTTGAAATATCATTTCAAAAAAATGGCACGTCCAGAGAATCCGCTCTATCCAACACCCACCCCTAAAGAGGATGCCGCCATGAGCCTTCAAAACCCCGTCTTTATCCCCGGCCCCACCAATATGCCGGACGCCATTCGGCAGGCCTGTGATATGGCGACGATTGATCACCGCTCCTCCCTTTTTGGGACGCTCCTGCACCCCGTGCTCAACGGCGTCGCACGCATACTCAAATCCGAAACGGCCGAGGTCTTCATCTTTCCCTCAACCGGCACCGGAGGTTGGGAGACCGCACTCACCAACACACTCAGTGCGGGTGACACCGTACTGGCCGCCCGCAACGGCATGTTCAGCCACCGCTGGATTGACATGTGCCAGCGTCACGGGCTGCAAGTTCAGATCATCGAAACCCCGTGGGGCGAGGGCATCTCTGCTGCGGCATATGAAGAGGCGTTGCGGGCTGACAAGGATCACCGCATCAAGGCCGTGCTCGCCACCCACAATGAAACCGCCACAGGCGTCAAATCTGACATCGCCGCCATCCGCGCCGCCATGAACGCCGCAAATCACCCGGCGCTGCTTTTCGTCGACGGCGTCTCTTCTATTGGGTCGATGGAGTTTCAGATGGACGGCTGGGGCGTCGATGTCGCCGTCACCGGCTCGCAAAAGGGGTTCATGTTGCCCGCAGGCCTCGCCATCACCGGCTTCTCACCCAAGGCCATGGCAGCGGTCGAGGCCGCGACCCTGCCCCGCACCTTCTTTGACATCCGCGACATGCAAAAGGGCTACGCCGCCAATGCCTATCCCTACACGCCGCCTGTGGGTCTGATCCGGGGGCTGAAAACCGCTATCGACATGCTCGAGGACGAAGGGCTCGACGCAGTCTTTGCCCGTCACACCCGCATCGCCACTGGCGTGCGCCACGCCGTTGCTGCCTGGGGTCTCGAGCTTTGCGCCACATCGCCCGACGTTTACTCTGACACCGTCTCGGCCATCCGCACGCCCGAAGGGTTTGATGCCACGCGGATCGTCACCCACGCCGCCGAAGCCTACGGCATGGCCTTTGGCGTCGGTCTTGGTGACGTGGCGGGCAAGGTCTTCCGCATCGGCCATCTCGGCTCGCTCACCGATGCGATGATGCTCTCTGGTCTTGGCATCGCAGAAATGGCGATGGTCGACCTCGGGCTGGATATCACGCTGGGCTCCGGCGTGGCCGCCGCCCAGGAATTCTATCGCAAAGGATCATAAAGGAGGCCCGCGCATGTATATCCCCACCTATCAGGACATGCTCGACGCGCATGATCGGATCGCGCCACACATCATCCGCACGCCTGTCCTGACCTCTGCCTACCTTAACGAGCTCACAGGCGCCGAGTTGTTCTTTAAATGTGAGAACTTCCAGACACCCGGCGCATTCAAGGTCCGCGGTGCAGCGAACGCCGTTTTCGGGCTGGACGACGCTCAAGCCAAGGCCGGGGTGGCAACCCATTCGTCCGGCAACCACGCCTCCTGTCTGTCCTATGCCGCCATGCGACGCGGCATTCCCTGCAACGTGGTCATGCCGCGCACCGCCCCGCAGGCCAAGAAAGACACCGTGCGCCGGTACGGCGGCAAGATCACCGAGTGTGACCCCTCGACCACTTCACGCGAAGAAACCTTTGCCCGGGTGCAGGCCGAAACAGGGGGCGATTTCGTGCACCCCTACAACGATCCGCGTGTGATCGCGGGGCAAGGCACCTGTTCCAAGGAATTCATGGAGCAAACCGACGGCCTAGACATGATGGTCGCCCCGATCGGCGGCGGCGGCATGATCTCGGGCACCTGCCTGACGCTGTCGACGCTGGCCCCCGAAGTGCAGATCATCGCCGCGGAACCCGAACAGGCCGACGACGCCTACCGCAGCTTCAAGGCCGGGCACATCATCGCCGATGACGCGCCCAAGACCATCGCCGACGGGCTGCTGGTGCCGCTGAAGGAGCGGACATGGCATTTCGTCTCAAACCACGTCAGCGACATCATGACCGCCTCGGACGCCGAGATCATCGACGCGATGAAGCTGACGTGGAAACACCTGCGCATCGTGATGGAGGCCAGCTGCGCTGTGCCTTTGGCGATCATTCTCAAGAACAAAGAGCATTTTGCCGGCAAGCGCGTCGGCGTCATCGTAACCGGCGGGAATGTCGATCTCGACACCCTGCCCTGGCTGAAATGAGGACACCCCATGAACAAGCACGCTGATTTTGACACCTTTGAAGTAGGCTATGACATCCCCGCCAAACCCGGCATGAGCGCCGAAGATGTTCAAACGCCCGCCCTCGTCCTCGACCTTGATGCGCTTGAGCGCAACATCAAGAAAATGGGCGACTACGCCAAGGCCCATGGCATGCGCCACCGGGTCCACGGCAAGATGCACAAATCCGTTGACGTCGCCAAACTCCAGATCGAGCTTGGCGGCGCCTGCGGTGTCTGCTGCCAAAAGGTGTCCGAGGCAGAGGTTTTTGCCCGCGGCGGTATCAAGGATGTGATGGTTTCCAACCAGGTCACCGACCCTGCCAAAATTGACCGTCTGGCACGGATGCCCAAACTGGGGGCGCGGACGCTCTGCTGCGTGGATGACCCGGCCAATGTCGCGAACCTCTCAGCGGCTGCAACGCGCCACGGGACCGAGATCGAATGTCTTGTCGAGATCGACTGCGGCGCGGGACGCTGCGGCGTGACCACGACAAAGGCCGTGGTCGAGATCGCCAAAATGATCGACGCAGCCCCCGGCCTCAAATTCGCAGGTATTCAGGCCTATCAGGGCGCGATGCAACACCTCGACAGTTACGAGGAGCGCCAGTCGAAGACGCAAGTGGCCATTGACATGGTCCATGACGCAATTGCAGGGCTAAAGGCCGAAGGTCTGGCGTGCGACATTGTCGGTGGCGGTGGCACGGGGTCCTACTATTTTGAGAGCAATTCCGGCGCCTTCAACGAACTGCAATGCGGGTCCTACGCCTTTATGGACGCCGACTATGGCCGGATCCTCGACAAGGACGGCAAGCGGATTGACGAGGGCGAATGGGAAAACGCGCTCTTTATCCTGACAACAGTGATGAGCCACGCCAAGGCGGACAAGGCCATCGTCGATGCGGGCCTCAAGGCACAGTCCATCGACAGCGGGCTGCCCACGGTCTTTGGGCGCAATGACGTGGAATACGTCAAATGCTCGGACGAGCATGGGGTGGTCATGGACCCGGGCGGTGTGCTGGCGGTGAACGACAAGCTGCGGCTGGTGCCCGGACACTGCGATCCGACCTGCAATGTGCACGATTGGTATGTGGGCGTTCGTGGCGGCGTGGTGGAAACTGTCTGGCCGGTGTCGGCGCGGGGCAAAGCCTACTGAGGGGTTTCGCCTAAACGGCGACCCACCGGGGGGCCAGCCCCCCGGACCCCCCGGGATTATTTGAGCCAGAAGAAGAGGAAGAACCGGATGTGGATTGTGCCGGAACGAGAGATTGCCGGGCTGATGAGCCGGGAGGCCGCCTTTGAGGCGGTAGAGGCTGTGTTTGCCGCCATGGCGGCACGCGATGCTTACAACTTTCCGGTGGTGCGGGAAGCGATTGGGCACGAGGACGCGCTCTATGGTTTTAAGGGCGGGTTTGACCGCGCCGGGCTGACGCTGGGGTTGAAAGCGGGCGGCTATTGGCCCCATAACCTCGAGAAGCGCGGTGAGATCAATCACCAGTCGACCGTTTTCCTGTTTGATCCCGATACTGGCAAAACCCATGCGATGGTGGGCGGCAATCTGCTCACCGCCCTGCGCACGGCGGCGGCCTCCTCCGTCTCGATCAAGCATTTGGCGCGTAAAGATGCACGGGTGTTGGGCATGATCGGGGCCGGACATCAGGCCACGTTCCAGCTGCGCGCGGCCCTCGAGACCCATGCGTTTGAGAAGGTCATCGGCTGGAACTATCATCCCGAGATGCTGCCCAATATTGCAGCGGTGGCGGAGGACGCCGGCGTGCCCTTTGAAGCGGTCGAATTGCCCGGCATGGCTGAGGCCGATGTCATCATCTCGATCACCTCTGCCTTTGCCCCGTCGCTGATGGCAGACCATATCAGCCCCGGGACCCATATTGCGGCGATGGGCACCGATACCAAGGGCAAGCAGGAACTTGAGGCCGCGCTGTTGGCACAGGCCCGGGTGTTCACGGATGAGGTCGCGCAATCCGTCAGCATCGGCGAGGCTCAGCATGCGGTTGGGCAAGGGCTGCTGGCGCAAGCAGATGTGCGAGAGCTGGGGGCGGTGATCAACGGCACCGATCCGGGGCGGACGTCTGAGACCGAGATTACTGTCTTTGATGGGACAGGCGTCGGATTGCAGGATCTGGCTGTTGCCGCCTCGGTCGTTGATCTGGCCATCGCGCAGGGCGTTGCGATTGAAGTTGACGTCTGAAGCCAGGGCTCGCACGAAAAGGCCCGGTCTCGGCGACCGGGCCTTTCGTTTTATGTGACGCTTAATGCGCCATTTCGGCCTCATCCTCCGGCAGGATCAGGTTCAGGATGATCGCCATCAAAGCGGTTGGCGCCACTGCGGAAGTTGCCAGCACTTTCACCACACCGGGCAAATACTGCACCGCCGTTGGGACAAGGTTCAGGCCCAGACCGAAGGCAAGGCTCACCGCGATGATGATCATGTTGCGGCGGGTCATTTTCACATCAGTCAGCATGTTCAGACCGGCCGAGGCCACCATGCCAAACATCACAATCACGCCGCCGCCCAGAACCGGCAAAGGCATGGAAGCGATGACAGCCCCGATTTTGGGGATCAGGCCGCAGACCACCATGATCAGGCCGGCGATCGTCACCACATGGCGCGACATGATGCCTGTCATGCCCACAATACCAACGTTTTGGCTGAACGAGGTGTTGGGTAGGCCGCCAAAGACACCGGCCACAGCGGTGCCCAGACCGTCTGCGTAGGTGGCTCCTGCAATCTCTTTGTCCGTGGCGTCCCGGCCTGCACCGGCTTTGGCCGTGGCGGATGCATCGCCCACGGTTTCGATGGCCGAGACGATGGAGACGAGGGTGACGGCGAACACCGCGCCAAGGTTGAACTCAAACCCATACGGCAGGGGCTGGATTGACGTGATCCAGGATGCGCCAGCGACCGCTCCAAAGTTCACCATGCCCAGCACATAGGCCAATGCATAGCCCGCCAGCAGGCCGATCAGGATCGCAGCATTTGAGATTGGTCCTTTGGTGAAGAACTTAAGCAGCAATGAGACGACGATCACAGTGAGCGCCACCGACCAATGCTTGAGTGAGCCAAAGCTCTCGGCCGCCATCTGGAAGTCTGCAGCTCCGCCCGCAGCATATTTGATCGCCACGGGAATGAGGTAGAGACCAATCGCCAGGATCACGAGGCCAATGACCAGCGGCGGAAAGAGAAACCGCAGCTTGTCAATAAACGCGCCCAGAATGAAGTGGATCACACCGCCAATGATGCAGGCGGTCAGCGCAACGCCCAATCCCATGGTCGCGGCCACTCCAGCCAAGACACCGACAAAGGCAAAGCTGGTGCCTTGCATGATCGGCAAACGCGCGCCAACGGGGCCAATCCCCACCGTCTGAAACAGCGTCGCAATGCCGGCAAAGAGCATTGCCATCTGGATCAGGTAAATCTGCTCGGGCCCGCCAAAGGCAAGGCCCGCGGCCCCCGCCACGATGATCGAGGGCGTCACGTTCGAGGCGAACATCGCCAGCACGTGTTGAAGACCCAAAGGCACCGCCTGCCCGAGGGGCGGCGTCACATTCGGATCGCTGTAAGTGGTGTTTGTCATATCGTTTGTCCCTGTTGGTGGTGAGTGTCCCGGCTGTTCCGCCGGTTTGGTATTATGAAGGAGCCTCCACGATGTGGATTGGTTCGTCGAACCAATGCTCCTCCAGATTGGGGCTGGTCCCGATACGGTCAATGACCGCAAAAAGCCCCGGTTCATGCAGGGGTGTCAGAACCCCGTGCCATGTGCCGCGATGAAAATTGATGCCCTGTCCGGGGGCTGTGACAAAGGCCAAAGGCACGCCCGGCACGCCGCCCGCATCAGGGGCCACGATGACGACGAATGGGTCCATGCTCATCGGGATAAAGGCTTGCGACCCCTCGGGGTGACGCTCCATCATATCCAGCAGAATGGGGTAGCGGCGCGCCTGCGATTTGAACAGGCTAATGCCCGCCCGCCCATCCGCGAAATCGAGCCGCGCCCGATCATGGTACCGCCCACACAGCCCCTGATTGATGATCTTATCCGGTGCTCCGCCCGTGTCGATAACATCCCCGAAGGGTGCAAACACCTTAGCGGTGAGCGGCTGGACGGCGATGCTCTGTGTCATGTTGCAAGCGCCTCTTGCAGCCGCAATTCCGCGATACGCTCCACCTGTCGGCAGGCTTCGGCAAACTCGGTGGCACGGTCATTGTCGATCCGGCGGTGAAACGCTTCAAGGATGCTGGCCTTGGTGTTGTCCCGCACAGCGATGATGAACGGGAACCCATGTTTGTCCACATACTCCACGTTCAGCTTTTGAAACGTCGCCCGCTCCTCATCGGTCAAAAGATCAAGCCCCGCAGCCGCCTGCTCGGCAGTACTCTCCGCTGTCAGCTTGCCAGCTGCGGCAAGTTTTCCGGCCAGATCGGGGTGCGCGTTGAGCACGCCCAGGCGCTGCTCTTCGCTCGCGGCGCGGAACACGCGGGCCAGCGCATTGTGCACGCCTGCGGCACTGTCATGTGTAGGCCCAAGCTCGAGCGCATGCGCCCCTTCGGCGATCCACGGTGAATGTTCGAAGATACCGCCAAAGGCGGCGACGAACTCCTCGCGCGACATCTCGCACGGGCGAAGTGATTTGCGGGGCGGATGCGCCTTGGCCCAATGCTCGGCAATCTGCAACCGCGTGGCGAACCACACGCCCTCATGGGCCTGCATATGCTCAATCGCCCTGCGCAACGCCGCCGCGCGCCCCGGACGGCCCACGATACGACAATGAAGCCCGATCGACAGGATCGCAGGACGCCCCCCCTGCCCTTCCTCATAGAGGTAATCGAAACTGTCTTTGAGATAGCTTTCAAACTGCCCGCCGTTTGTGAACCCGGCCTGAATGCCAAAACGCATGTCATTGCAATCCATCGTGTAGGGCATGATCAGTTGATCATGTCCGCCCACCCGCACCCAATAGGGCAGATCATCGGCATAGCTGTCGGCGACATAGGCAAACTGCCCCGTCTCAGCGGCCAAGCGCACCGTGTTGTTCGAACAGCGCCCAGTGTACCAGCCGCGCGGGGCATCGCCCGTCACTTCGGTGTGCAACCGGATGGCCTCGGCCATCTGCGCCCGCTCGACGTCCTCGGACATGTCCTTGTGTTCGATCCACTTCAACCCGTGCGAGGCGATCTCCCACCCGGCCTGCTTCATAGCCGCCACCTGTTCAGGCGCGCGGGCAAGGGCCGTGGCTACGCCGTAAACCGTCACCGGCAGATCGCTCAACATCCGGTGAATGCGCCAGAACCCGGCCCGGCTGCCGTATTCATAGAGCGACTCCATGTTCCAATGCCGCTGACCGGGCCAAGGCTGTGCGCCCGTGATCTCGGACAGAAACGCCTCGGACGCGGGATCCCCATGCAGGATGTTGTTCTCACCGCCCTCTTCGTAGTTCAGCACGATCTGGACGGCGATCTTCGCGCCGCCGGGCCACTCCACCCGCGGCGGATTGGCCCCATACCCTGTCATATCCCGCGGATACCGGTCCATGAAATGCCCCCTTCTGTCCTTGCAAAACCCTAAGTCAAAACAATCCCCGTTTCTTTCAAAAAAAACACGAAAGACTGTCGGCTCAGGTTGCCTTTGCGCTGTGGCGTGGCACATGCGTATACAAACGCCAAAGAAATGGGAGGAAAATCAATGGCCGGCTATTTGACGACCCATGTTCTGGACACCGCACGCGGCTGCCCGGCAGAGGGGCTGCGGATTGATCTCTACCGGATCACCGGCGCAGAGCGGACCCACCTCACCACGCTCACAACCAACGCCGATGGCCGGACGGACACGCAAATCCTGCCCGCAGACGCCTTCCAGACCGGCACGTATGAGCTGGTGTTTCACGCAGGCGCCTACCTCGATGCCACAGGCACGCCCCCGGAAGAGCCCCGGTTTCTCGACGAGGTACCGATCCGCTTTGGCATGTCAGAGGCGGCGCATTACCACGTCCCTCTGCTGCTTTCGCCGTTTGGCTATTCGACGTATCGCGGCAGTTAAGCCCGCGCTTTGGCGGCGCTCACCCCGCTGCACCCCGGATCACCTCTGCAATGCGCGGGATCACAAAATCCATGAACAATCGCGCCTTCGGGTCCTGCCGCCGCCTGTGGGTATAAAGGCAAGCCATCTGAATAGGCACCGGCGGTGTCTCTTCGGCCACCTGCACCAGCGTCCCCGCCGCCAGATGCTCGGCCACCTCAAACACAGGCTTTAGCGCAATCCCATGCCCGCCAAGCGCCCAATCGGTCAACACATCGCCATCGTCGGATTCGTAGCGCCCCTTGACCGAGAACTTCTTGGGCCCTGCAGGCGTCATCAGCCGCCATTGAAATTCCGTCGCCCCCGGAAACCGCAGGTTCAGACACTCATGCGCGCCGCTGATCAACGCCTCGCCCGCGTCTGGATGCCCTCGGGCTGCAATGTAGGAGGGGGCGGCGCAAAGGACCCGCTCCACATCCGCAATCTTGCGCATCCGCAAATTGCTGTCCGCAGGCTCCCCCAGAAAGAACGCGAGATCCAGCCCCTCAGTCGTCAGATCCACCTTGCGATCCGTCAACCGCAGCCGCACCGTCACATCCGGATAGGCCGCGAGGAACGCGGGCACCTGCGGAGCCAGCAGGCGGCGCCCCACACCCAGCGGAGCCGCAACATAGAGCGCACCTTTCGGATGATCGGTGATGTCGACAACCTGCGCCTCAGCGTTCTCGATACTCTCCAGCACCTCACACGCTCCGCCATAAAACGCCCGCCCCTGCTCGGTCGGCGTCAGGCTCCGCGTCGTCCGCTGGAACAACCGCACGTTCAACCGCTCTTCCAACTGCGAAATCCGCGACGACGTCAGCGCGGGCGAAATACGCAAATCGCGGCCTGCCGCCGACATGCTGCCGAGTTCATAGACGCGCACGAAGGTCCGGATATTATCGAGATATGACATTGTTCGGACTTTTTTGATGCTGCTTGGCTTTTCCTCGCAATAGCAGAATAATTCGAACACGCATAGCGTGGCGCAACGCGCAGCCGCAAAAGGACAGATGGCCGATGTATGACTTTGCAATCCTCTGGGACTGGATCGCCTTTTCCGTGCGCTGGCTGCATGTGATCACGGCCATGGCCTGGATCGGCGCATCGTTTTACTTCATCGCCCTCGACCTGATGCTCAAACCAAATGACGCCTTGCCAGACGGCGCCTCGGGCGAGGAATGGGAGGTGCACGGCGGCGGGTTCTATCACACCGTCAAATACATGGTCGCCCCCGCCCGCATGCCCGAACATCTGACCTGGCACAAATGGCAAAGCTACTGGACCTGGCTCTCAGGTGCGGCCCTCCTGATGATCGTCTACTGGGTTGGGGGAGAGCTCTACCTCCTCGACCCCACCAAGGCCGACCTCGCCCTGTGGCAAGGCATCCTGATCTCGGGCGGCTCGCTCACCATCGGCTGGCTGATCTATGACGCCGCCTGCAAATCCCGGCTGGCCGAGATGCCGACCCTGCTGATGGTCCTGCTCTTTGCGATGCTGGTGATCATGTCATGGGGCTATAACCAGATCTTCACCGGCCGCGCCGCCCTGCTGCATCTCGGCGCCTTCACGGCCACGATCATGACAGCAAACGTCTTCTTTCAGATCATGCCCAACCAGCGCATCGTCGTGGCCGACCTCAAGGCAGGCCGCACGCCGGACGCCAAATACGGCAAGATCGCCAAGGTGCGCTCCACCCACAACAATTACCTGACCCTGCCCGTCGTCTTTCTGATGCTGTCCAACCACTACCCGCTGGCCTTTGGTACCGAGTACGCGTGGATCATCGCAGCGCTCATCTTCCTCACCGGCGTCACCATCCGGCACTACTTTAACACGATGCACAAAACAGGCGCTGGCCCGCATTGGACGTGGGCGGTGACGGTCCTGTTGATGCTCATCATCGCGTGGCTGTCCACCGCACCGGGGCACGAGCCGTGGGAGGACGCCCAGTCACGCCCGCTCACCCCCTACGAGCAGCACTTCGCCTCCGCGCCAGGCTTTACCGAAGCCTCCAACGCCGTCCGCGGCAATTGCTCCATGTGCCACGCCCGCCAGCCCAACTGGCCCGGCCTGCACTGGGCCCCCAAAGGCGTGTTCCTGGAAACCGACGCCGACATCGCCCGCCACGCAAGCGCCATCTACCTCCAAGCCGGCCTCAGCCACGCCATGCCGCCCCCCAACGCCATCCAAATGCCCGACGACGCCCGAAACGCGATTGTGGC
>JAHDDU010000016.1:0-5874 GCA_020629175.1 Flavimaricola sp.
CGTGGTGGCTGCCTTCGCGGCCCAGGCCGGATTGTTTGACGCCGCCGAACGGGGCGACTTCGGTTGAGATGATGCCAGTGTTGACGCCCACAATGCCGTATTCGAGCGCTTCGGCGACTTTGGTCACGCGGCTCAGGTCTTTGGCGTAAAAGTAGCTTGCGAGGCCAAATATGGTGTCATTGGCCTGCTCGATCACGTCGTCTTCGTCCTCGAATTTGAAGAGGGGCGCAAAGGGGCCAAAGGTTTCATCGGTGGAGACAAGCATGTCTTTGGTGGCACCTGTGACGATGGTCGGCTCAAAAAACTGGCCGCCGAGGTCGTGGGGCCGCCCGCCGGTCAGGATGCTGGCGCCTTTGGACATGGCGTCGTCGAGGTGCTCTTGCACCTTGTCCATGGCCGAGGGCTCGATCAGCGGGCCAAGGGCTGTGCCGTCTTCGAGGCCGTCGCCGACCTTCATTGCTTCAACAGCGTTTTTCAGTTTCGCTGCAAAAGCGTCATAGACCCCGGCCTGCACGTAGATGCGGTTGGCGCAAACGCAGGTTTGGCCGTTGTTGCGGAATTTGCAGGCGATCGCACCGGTCACAGCCTCATCAAGATCGGCGTCGTCAAACACGATGAATGGCGCGTTGCCGCCCAGCTCCATGGAACATTTCATCACCTGATCTGAGGCTTGTTTCAGAAGGATGCGTCCCACTTCGGTAGAGCCTGTGAAAGTGAGTTTGCGGACCTTTTCGTTTTCGCAGAACTCTTTGCCGGCCTCAGAGGACGAGGTTGAGGTCACGACAGAGAAAAGGCCCGGCGGAACACCGGCCTCTTCGGCCAGTTTGCCCATCGCGAGCGCGGACAGCGGGGTCAACGTAGCAGGCCGGATCACAAAGGCGCAGCCTGCGGCAAGGGCGGGGGCCACTTTGCGGGTGATCATGGCGTTGGGGAAATTCCACGGCGTGATCCCTGCGGCGACGCCAATGGGCTGTTTGATCACGGTGATGCGTTTGTCGGCCTGATGGCCGGGGATGGTCTCGCCGTAGACGCGTTTGGCCTCTTCTGCGAACCACTCGATGAAGGATGCGCCATAGCCGATCTCGCCTCGGGCTTCGGCCAGCGGCTTGCCCTGCTCGGCGGTGAGGATGATGGCGAGGTCTTCTTGATTGGCCATCATCAGGTCAAACCATTTGCGCAGGATATTGGAGCGTTCTTTGGCGGCGCGTTTGGCCCACGCCTTTTGCGCGACATAGGCGGCATCGATGGCCTGGGCAATTTGGGCGCGGTCGAGGTCGGCCACTGTGGCTATGACGTCGCCACGGGCGGGATTGGTGACGTCAAAGGTCTTGCCATCGGCACCGTCGATCCACTTGCCAGCGACATAGGCCTGCGTGCACACGAGGCTGGGGTTGGAGAGCATGGAAGTCAGGTTTGTGGTGTCGTCAAGCATCGCGTCCTCCTGTATCACGTCGTCAACCACAGACCACGGCAGAGGTTCCTTCGTCCAGAGCGAAGACCGTGCCAGATGCACAGAAAAAGGATGCCAGACGTGTCTGAGATGGATGATGCCTATGCAAATGCCGCCTATATTGAGGGGGCGGACGAGTATCCGGTCCGCTGGGCGGAGGCATCGGCCAAGCTACGGGCGGCGCGGCCAGGCAATTGGGCTGTGCCATACGGCGACAGCGCGCGGCAGTGTTTTGACCTGATCCATCCCGAAGGGCCGTCGAACGGAGTCATGGTGTTCGTGCACGGCGGATACTGGATGCGGTTCGGACGTGAGGATTGGAGCTTTCTCGCACATGGTGCGCTGGAGGCGGGGTGGGCTGTGGCGATTCCGGGCTACGATCTGTGCCCGGAGGTGCGGATTGGAGAGATTACCGCGCAGATTGCCGCTGCCATTACGGAAATCGCGCAATGTGTTCCGGGGCCAATGGTTCTTGCCGGGCACTCGGCGGGAGGGCACCTTGTGGCGCGTATGGGTTGTGCGGATGTGGCGCTGGCCCCCGACGTACGCGACAGGATCAAGCGGATCGTGCCAATCTCACCTGTTGCTGACTTGGGGCCGCTGACCCAGACCAAAATGAATGAGGTGCTGCGCATTGATGAGGCTGAGGTCAGCGCTGAAAGCCCGCTTTTGCACCCTTCTCCGGATGCCGACGTGTGCATTTGGGTGGGCGCGGACGAACGACCCGCCTTTGTGGATCAGGCGCTGCGACTGGGGGTTGCCTGGAATGCGCCGGTCGTGGAAGACGCCGGCAAGCATCATTTCAATGTGATTGACGGGCTGGTCGATCCAAACTCGATGCTGACCCACGCCGTTATTGGCGGCATTTAAATCACACATTGGCCTCTGTTGTGAGCAAGGCACAATCCCGCCTGCAATCGGCCAGCGAATTGCCATTTCACGCCGCCATGGTATCTTTTTGGCAATGTCTGCATAGAGATAGTTGATGACTTTGAATTCCATGACACGTCGCGGCTTTGGTGGCATAGCCCTCGGCGCTTTGGCCGCCTGTGCGCCCCGCGTTCCGGCAAGCAATCCTGACCCGCAGCAGGTTGTGGCGGCGCCTCCGTTTATCGAGGGGTACGGCCCCATCTTTGACGCGGGCTACACCCTGCCTGCGATCCCGGCCGAATATACCCAAGGGGTGAACCGCCGCATGACCGGCATCTACATCGGTGAGCAACCGCCCGGGACGATTGATGTCGATCCATATTCCAAGTTTTTGTACTGGATCCCCGAGGTTGGCGAGGCCATCCGTTATCCCGTTGGCGTGGGGCGGGCGGGTCTGGCTTTTCAAGGTGACGGGACGATCCGGCTGAAGCGGAAGTGGCCCGGCTGGACGCCAACGCAAAACATGATCCGCCGGGAACCTGAGGTTTATGGGCCGTTTCGTCAGGGTATTCCGGGTGGCCTGCGCAGCCCGCTGGGGAGCCGTGCACTCTATCTCTACCGGAATGGGCGGGACACATTCTACCGTATCCATGGCACGAATGATCTGAACTCGATTGGCAATTCCGGGTCGGCTGGCTGTATCCGCATGTTCAATCAAGACATTATCGATCTCTACGAGCGGGTCCCGCTGGAGACCCGTATGCACGTGCGGGGCGAGGCTGAGGCGCTGCGGGTCGATCCCGAGAACTTTGGGCGGGGTATTGAGCTACCCTCCGTGCGGCTCGATCCCGAGGATGTATATGGTGAAGAAGCGCTCGCGCGTGATCGCCCGCCGGATTTCGATGCGGTTGACCCCGCGCTTGAGACGATCGAGGGCGGGAGCCTTTTGTGACTTCCAAAGCCACTTTCCGCTGTCCATGTGGCCAAAGAGGCGCAAGAATTGCCATTGATGTGGATCAAATTCAGGTCGCGTGGCTAAAAATTGGGGGCTATCATCCCCATATAACAATAAGTTGATGATCCGGTGAGGAGGAAGAATGTCCGATTTTGACGCGCAAATTCGCGAAAGTCAGAGCCAGGTGCAGGACGCACAGGCAAAGATCCAAGAATTGACCAGCCGGATCGAGCTGGCCCGTACAAAAATGGCCGAAGGCGCCGATATTGCCGTTGATATTGAGAATGCAACGCTTGAGGAGGTGCATCAGCACACCGACTTGATGAACGCCAATATCGCAGAGCTGATCATGGGCCTCGATGACGTCACAGCCGGGTTCAGCCGTGAATTTGACGAGATGCGCACCAAGACGGGATGGGAAAGCTTTGTCGGCTTTTTCAGCAGCGCCAAATCTGACAGCATGCGCGAAGAGCGGATGCGCACAGCGACCATTGATGACAAGCTGCAGGACCTGATCGGCAAGTCGGACACCATCGTCAAATTACTGCAAGGACAGCTGTCCATGCTCGAAGAGCAGAAAGTGTCTGTTGAGAGCAATCTGTCCGGCACTTTGAGTGAGCGCGAGGCTGTTGTTGCCGAGCTGGAGGCGGTTCGGACTGAAGTGCAATCCATGGATCCGCAGATCATCGCTCTGGAAAACAAGATCTCGGTTGAGCAGGACGCCACCGCGCGGACCGCGCTGGAGACTGAGCTTGCCGAACTGAACACGCGCCACAACGAGTTGGTCCAGCAAGAGCAGATCAAGCTTGCCAAGAGCCAAACGCTCGAACGGTACATTGAAAAAGGCAAGACCTGGATCGACAGCTTGCAAAATCAGGCCGCCACACAGATGGTGCTGATCAACAAGCTCGAGACCGACACCAAGCAGCGGGTTGTGCTGTATGATGCGTTGTCCAAATCGTTGAAAACGGCACAGCAGCAGGATGTGGCTCACCGCATCAACGAGATTGGTGTCAAGACAGATCAGGAAGCGCAGACAGCTATGGCGGCCATCGGCTCGGCCACGAATGCGCGGATGGCTGACATGCTGGAAGCGCATGAGGATCACATGGTCTTTGCCCGCGACGTGTTGGAGCAAAAAGCCAAAGCAGACGAACGCTTCATGCGCCGGTTTTCTGAGATCGTCGAAAAGCACGACAGCAACCAGTATGGTGGGTAATCCACTGAGCGCTGGGTGGTGTGAAGGCCACCCACGCAATGCTGGATGGTATGGTGCATTTTGAAGATAGTCAGGATCATATTGATACTTGCCGGTGTGGCCCTCAGCCTTTGGGGCCTCATAGGCCTGTGGGCTGCAAGCATCCCTGCGGACGATGCTGAGACGGCGGCCAGCTTTGGCTGGTCAGGAGCCATTGAGCTGGCGCTGGGCCTAAGCCTGATTGTCGTAGGATGGTTTGTGGGGCGCAGGGCGCGGGCAATATGATTGACGCGCCAACCCAGGATCACTTCAAGCTTGAGGATACCCGCGTCACCCGTCGCTACTTTGGCAAGTTCGACCGCATCACAACGCACCTAAACCGCGTGGCTGCCACGATGGAGGCCGAAGGCAGTTTGTCCAAGCGAGAGGTGGAGGCCATTGCGCGCTACATTGTCGGGCTTTCGTGGACGTTTCAGGCGCTGGCGCACAAGTACCATTTTTCGGGCCGGCTCGCACATGCCGGGCAGTTGACGTTCGACCGACAGGAAAGCGGTTTTCCGGTATTTCACGAGTTGATGGAGATGGCCAACGACGCAGCTCAGGCCGACAGACATCTGCAAAGTACCCGGACCGAAGACCAGCTCAAGGACGATATGGTGCGTACGATCGTCGGCGAGCAAAAGATCCCGACCAAGCTACAATATGCGCTCAGTCAAAGGCTGTATTATCAGGAGCTCACAAAGGGGGGGCTGTTCTGGGCTCGCAATGATCCCGAGGTTATGTGGATTGGAGACGTAGGTGCCGAGCGTCGTCGCTATCTGATCCAATGGGCGGTTTACGACAGCCAGATCAACTTGCCGGTCATCTATCTGATGGAGTGCGAAGACAGCGGCAAAATCGGCTTGCCCAAAGACGAGCGACGCTGGCCGGAAGTACAGGCCGCGCTGATGGCGCAGGCGCTGGGCGGGCTCAAACTGTTGACCATCGCGCGGGGGTTTGATCGCGACTTTGACGATCTGCACCCGATGCGCCTGCGCCGGTTTCACGTGGGGCCGATGTATTCAAACGCCTTTACCCAGCAAAGCGGACCGATCCGAGATGTGCTGAACCGTGCCCGGGCGCCCGAGGGCGAGGATTGGGCGCTGGCCTGGACCGAGGAAGAGCTGCGCAGCGAAAGCGTGGAATGGGAGAAATCTGGTTGGTTTGGCAAGGTTGAGCGGCAGGTCTTTGCGCTTGATCCCTTTGCGGGCCGTGGGGCTGAAACCGGAAACACCGCGATGAGCCGCTCCATTATTATGCCGGAACGCCCGTACCAAGCACTCGCAGAGCTGAACCCGGCCGGGTTTGCGGATGTACGGAAGTTTGTGGTGAGCGACAGTGGACGGGTGTTGAGCTACAGAT
>JAHDDU010000016.1:5974-8657 GCA_020629175.1 Flavimaricola sp.
GCGGATGTACGGAAGTTTGTGGTGAGCGACAGTGGACGGGTGTTGAGCTACAGATGACAATTGCTCGAACACTCAAATTCGTAGTCGCGGTTGGTGCCATCTTGGCTTTGACAGCCTGTGCAGGACGCTATGGCACGACCGAGCGCAGCGACTTGGAGCAACGGTTGAGAAATGATTTTGCGTTTGGCACCCCGTCGGCGAATTTGGTCTCTGCCCTCGTGGCGAACGAGTACCAGCCGCGCGGTCCGGTATTCACTGATCCGTCGCGACCGGCCAAATGCTTGTCCCGGCGGATCGTCGGGGCGTTGCAACTGGCTGGATCGCGTATCCTGTCCGTGTGTTATTCTGAGGACGCACAAGGCAACTTGACCGCAATCGAAGTCTCTAGCGTGCGCAACAACATCTAAGGGAAAATGATATGAGCCAGACGGGCAATGTGATGGAACTGCGGGAGGATGATATCACCAAGCACTACGCCAGTGCTTTGGCGATGCTGCAGGGCTTTGATCACGCGCCCCGGATAGCCAAATCTGAAGCACCCCAGGCAGAACGGTCATCTGGGCTTGGCACGCGGCGGGCATTCCGTTCGACGACGCCGGGCCTTGTGACGCGGCGCACCGAACGCCCTCAGGGCGTTCAGGTTTTGGCGGCGATTGAGGCCGTGGGTGAGGGCGATCTTGTCACACCGACCCAAGCGGCAGTGCAAACCGGTCTGCGGCGCGCGATTGCCATTGCCGAGGCCGTGGCCGAGCAATTTGGCGAGCGCACGGGGCTCGTCGATCTTAAGCGGGCCAATCTGGCGGGATCGCTGGCTGAGGCGAAGAAGGCCGAGTTTTCCGAACTGCTGACGGCTGAGGCTTTGGCGGCGCTTTACACCTTTGCCAATGCCACGGCCTATTTGTTGGCGGCCCATGCCAGCGAAGAGACCATCGAAATTGGCGATGTTGAAGAAATGCTCGTGGAAAATGCACAGCTGGCCTTGCACGGCGCCCTTTGGGAGCTTGATCAGGATATTGAGGCCTTCGCTGCTAGTGACGCGAAACTGGTGGCGACAGTATTGGCCTTTGCCGAGGCGCTGATGGCCAAGGTCGCAGTTCGGGCGGAAACTGCCGGACGGCTGGAGCCATTCCGTGAGGCGAGCTGGAAGGTCGAAGCCGACGGGCTGGTGATTGACGGATTCACACCCGCGCATAAGGCGAAATCCAGCACTCTGACCATGCAGTTCAAAAAGCCCAACGAGGTCGTTGGCAATCATATCGCCAAGTATCAGGCGCTGCGGTTGGCCAAGATGCTGATGGCCTATGACTTTGACAAGCGGTTGAACCCGTTTGCGGAATTGGGTGGCTTTATCTTTACGTTCATGGGCGACGGTGCACCGGGAACGGGTAAGACCACGCTCATTCAGATGATGGCAGGGCTCATCAACGATTACTGTCAGGTGGCGGGCTATACCTTCCGGTACCAGAACCTGAGCACGGACAACATCGACAGCTATCAGGGTAAATCGGGCCAAAACGCGCGGGCCTTTATCAACAACATCATTGAGCCGAACGTTATCGGCTTTGGCACGATTGACGACATCGACCAGCTCGCCGGTAAGCGCGGCGACAGGCAATCAAGCGCTGGGCAGCTTGAGATTACCGCCGTCCTGATGGATGCCTTTGCCGGTGCAAATACGGTGGTTCGGGGCAATTGCACCTTTGGGATGTTCTCGAACTATCCAGAGAACGTCGATGACGCACTGCGGCAGCGGGCGGGGGCGCGGTTCCTGGTGGATGGGCCGCAAACGCGCGAGGATTACATCGACATCCTCCATCTTCTGATGGGCAAGAACCATGACATTCCACTTGGTGATCATGACCTGATGGCGGCGCAAGAGATCAAGGCCGCTGTTGCGGCTAGTTTTGAAAGCCATGGAAAGCCAAAAGAGGCGGGCCTCTTGAATGTTTGGGACCGCGTGTCGGGTGAGTTGGGCGATTTGGATACGATTGCCAAGCTGGGCACCTACCTCAAAGGCATCCAGCAGGCCGATGCACGGTTCACTGGCCGAGCGATCAAGAACATTACGGATGCGGTCAAAGTCCGCGCGATGGATTTTGAATTGCCCGACGCATGGGTCGAAACACCCGAGCCGTTCCTCGCCAAGGACTACGAGACCAAGAAGGCGATGATTTCGGAGCTCCGGGTGCCGATCACCATCGACATGGTGATCCAAGAGATCAATCGCTACGCCGATAGCGAATTCCGGTATGCTGATAAATCGGATGAAGTGGCCATTGAAAACGCGGTCCGCGACATGGGCCGGATGGACGAGGCCAAGCGGCGGTATCTTGCGGAGAAATCTGGATGAGCGACGCCTTCGCCACAGGTCTGATCTACCCTGCGCTTGGTCTCGCCTTGCTGGGCTGGCTCGTCCCGAGGCTTCTGAGCATGGTGTTCCCGGAAGGCGTTAAGCCCCTTCTGATCCTCGGCGCGATTTCTGCGATCATCATGTATGTGCTGAGCGTAGTGATGTTTGTTTTGCTTTACACCCTGCAAGGCGTGCCAATGGCCGAGGTGTTTCAGAACGGCGGTGCCGAGCATTTGCTGTGGCTCGGTGTTCTCTCGGCTTTGCTTTGGGGACCGATCCTTTTGTTGTCGGTTGCGGCGCTGCCGCGCAGCTGGGTGGAGGAGGAGTGGTGAA
>JAHDDU010000016.1:8757-60576 GCA_020629175.1 Flavimaricola sp.
CTTTTGTTGTCGGTTGCGGCGCTGCCGCGCAGCTGGGTGGAGGAGGAGTGGTGAAACGCCTCATTCAAAAAGGGCTGATGTTTGGCAATCTCGTCCGCGTGGACAGCCCCGTTCTGGTCGAGCGCTATAACAGGGCGCTCAAGTGGCTGATTGGCAAAGAGACGGCGCTGGAAGAGTTTCACGTTGATATTTCGGGCTTCAGTCCCGAGGTTGGTTTTGAGCTGGGCGATGATCAGTACCTGAACCATGCGGGCGTGAACCGACAGTTCATTTTGCTGACCACGGCGCAGAAGACGGCACCGTTGCTTAATGCTCGGTTCTCAACATCGCGTGGGATCATTCGGCAGTTCATCCATGACAATGAGCCACAGCTTTTTGCGCTGACCTCGCGCGATGCCGTCGCGGGCGAGTTGGTGAACTCGGTTTATTCCGTCGAAACGCCGGCACGACTGTTCGATATCCTCAACGTCTCGGTCGAGGCGGATACGACAACGGGCACAGTGGCCGTGGCCGAAGAGCTTGGGGCCAAGATCGACAGGTTCAAAACGGCTGAGAACGCATGGTGGGATGATGTGCTGATCGCTGAAATGATCGAGCTGGCCCGCAAAACGGGAGATTTGACGCGCAATCCGGTGCGGCTGAGCAAGATGTCGTTCTCGCAAAGCAATTTCTGGACGTCGCACTTTGGCGGCGTCTACCTGTTCCGTGATGTGGCGCGACCCGCTGCCATTGCGCGCTTGGGGGCCGAAGCTCTCGGTGATGTGCCGATTGAGGCGGTGTACGATTTTGACGACCGCGGGCGGATTGCGGCGTTCCTCAATGACAACGATTTGGTTGAGCCCATTGTCAAAGCGCGAGGCATAGACGCCGCAGCCATTCTGCACCAGAAAATGGACTTCATCGTCGCCGACGTTGCCGGCGTGATGGGCGAAAACCTCAAGGGTGCCACGCGCCGCGATCTGCGCCAGATGGGCCGGCGGTTTGCGTCTCTTTTGCCGCCCGAGTGGCAGGGGCTGGCCGCGTTGGCGCGATGGGCCGAGGATGGTGGGCCGTGGCCACGGATCGACAGTGATCACCCGGCCTACTTCTATACTTTGCGGGCGAAAAACCATGCGGATGCGGACTTGGTGAATATGTTGCTGTCAGAACTGTGCCCGCTCGACATTAGGCAATTGTTCATCTGTCACAAGCAGGCCTTCTATGCGGCGTATGAGGGCTGGTCCGACGCCAAGAAAGACTATGTCGCCGATTTTCTGTACACTGAATATACAGTTGATAAGGCGGGCACGCGGGATGCGCTGTTCGGACACGAAGAGCCGATGGATGAGCCCGCAAGTGGCCCATGGCAAACCGCGCGCGACGCAGGGGAGCCCCTGCGTCCCGTGAGTGACGCACGTATCGAAAGTGTTGGCCCTTGGGGCCATGTGAGGAGGAACGCCCGAAAATGGCCCTGATCCGATTGTTTGTTATCGCCTTTATCGTTCTGAGCATCGTTTATATCTCGGTTTCGCTGTACAGCCGCGCTGTGCGGCGGGATAAATTGGGTCGTGAATGGGACGAGGACATTCGCGAAGGGGATCGCGCCGCGTTCGTCAAAGCGGGGCTGAAAGAATATGATGGCTCGTTGCGCCGCAAATTGATCCTTGGCGTCTATGTAATTCCGGCTGTCATTGTCGCAACGATCATTTATGTGGTGAATTACTGGTAACCTGAAGGGGGCGAGATGACATATATCAAGTGGGCGTTCTGGGGTGTCTTCTGGCTCTTTGTGGCGGCGTTTTTGCACTACACCTTGCCGCAGCGGGACACCGTTTATGTGACGGGTGTTGAGATTAAGCTTGAACAGTTTGGGCCCAACTCGATCTTTTGGTCCTCTCCCGATGCGGGTGCGGATGCGGGTGGTGGACTGGTTGAACGCGATGTCCGCTTTATCGACACAACGCAGGCCAGCGGCCGCGTGATGGTGTATCGCAACGAAGATACCGGGTTTTGGCCGCCGTATTTCAAGTTCGACAGTGCCAATCTACAGGCTGAGGCGCGTAACCTCGTCTCCAACCGCGACGCGCCGCAGTGGGTGTCACTGCTGCACTACGGCTGGCGGATACCCTGGCTGACGGCCTATCCCAATGCAATTTCGGTCCGCCCAGTAGACGGGCCAGATGACACGATCTTTCCGTGGTTTAACGTCATCTTCCTAACGGTCTTTGCCGCCCTGGTTTGGGGTATCACGGTCCGGTGGCGCAGGTTCAAAGCGCGGCGGATAGCGCCGGCGTTTGAGACTGTAGACAACGCCATTGATGAGCGCCGGGCCGGCGTCTCACGCTGGTTCCAGAGCTGGCGGCGGTAGCACGTTTGGCGCCCGCCGGGGGCCTCACGCCCCCGGACCCCCGTGGAGTTTATCCGGTCAGATGAAGATCATTCGCCGTAAGGGATCCAGACGGTTTTGACCTCGGTCGCCTGGGCCAGCAAATCGCGGGCGCCGGGGGCGTGATCCTTGCCGTAGTTCACCCAAGTGCGTTTGAGGTTGCCTGCTGCTTCGCGTTCGATGACCGCAGAGATGTCAGCCGGTGAGAAGGACCAGACAGCATCAATGTCTGCGTGGCCCGCAGCCTGTGGGGCGAGGTCGGCGTGCGTGCCGGTCAGGATGTTGACGACGCCCGCGGGCACATCGGACGTTTCGAGGACCTGATAAAAGTCTGTTGCAGCAAGTGGGAAAGGTTCTGAGGCCATGAGCGTCACCCTGTTGCCCATGGATACGGCGGCGGCCATGGGCGAGACGAGACTGAGGAGCGGCCAGTGGCTTTCGCAAAAGACAGCCAGGTTGCCGACGGGTTCGTGCATGGCAAGAGCGGTGCCGCGGAAGGGGACGCCTCGGGCAGCGCCGTCGTATTTGTCCGCCCATGCGGCAAACGTAAAGAGCGTGTTGATTGCGTGATCGACCTCTTCGGTGCCGGATTTGCCTGTCATATCCTTGATCCGGGCGGCGAATTCAGCGGCGCGGGCAGAGAGGTTTTCGCCGATGTAATAGAGGATTTGCGCGCGCAAGTGGCCGGACGTTTTGGACCAACCCTTGGCGGCGTTCATCGCCTCAACAGCGTTGCGCAAGTCTTTGCGATTGGCCTCTGGCGCTTGGCCAAGAAGCGCCCCCTTGGGGCCATAGATGGCGCGAGAATAGCCGCTATCCGGGCGGGCTTGCTTGCCGCCGATGTAGAGTTTTGCTGTGCGGTCGAGGCCTAGTGCCGCGCCATTTCCGGAGTAGGGGGCGATGGGTTTGAGGGCTTTGGGTTTGACGTTGGGTTTGGTGTATGCGGTCAGACCTTCCCAACCGCCCTCACGGCCAAAGCCGCTTTCACGGATGCCGCCAAAGGGCGCGGCGGCGTCCATCATGTTGGTGCCGTTTACCCAGACAATGCCCGCGGCGAGCTTGGGTGCGATGTCGAGGGCGAGGTTGATGTTCTCGCTCCAGACAGACGCGGCGAGGCCGTAGCGGGTATTGTTGGCCACCTCTACCGCCTCGGCGGGTGTGCGGAATGTGGTCGCCACCAGAACCGGGCCGAAGATTTCTTCTTGCATCAATGTGTCGGCCGGGTGCAGCCCGGTGATCAGGGTTGGCGGGTAGAAGTTGCCTTTGGGCGGGAGAGGAGTTTCTGCGATATAGGTGTCACCGGCAGAATTCGTGGCGACAAGATCCGAGATCGTCTTGAGTTGCACCGGATCAACGATGGCCCCGATGTCGATGGATTTGTCGAGCGGATCGCCGATGCGCAAGCCGTCCATGCGTCTGCGCAGGCGAGCGTAGAAATCCTCGGCGATGCCTTCCTGCACGATGAGGCGGGAGCCTGCGCAGCAGACCTGACCTTGGTTGAACCAGATCGCATCCACGAGGCCTTCGACGGCGGAGTCAATGTCGGCATCGTCGAATACGATGTAGGGAGATTTGCCGCCCAATTCGAGGGTGAGCGCTTTGCCGGTGCCTGCCGTGGCTTTGCGGATGCGGCGGCCTACGGCGGTGGAGCCTGTGAAGGCGATCTTGTCGACGTCTGCGTTGACGAGGGCCTCGCCTGTTTCTCCATCTCCGGTGATGATGTTGATGACGCCCTTGGGCACGCCTGCCTGTTGGCAAAGCTCGGCAAAAATCATCGCTGAGAGGGAGGTGTATTCGGCGGGTTTGAGGACCACTGTGCATCCTGCGGCGAGGGCCGGCGCAATCTTCCATGCGAGCATCAGCAGCGGGAAGTTCCAAGGGATGATCTGGCCGCACACGCCTATGGCCTGACGATCAGGCTGCTCCTCGTCCAACAGCTGGGCAAGACCCGCGTGGTAGTAGAAATGACGTGCGGCAAGGGGGATGTCGATATCACGGGCCTCGCGGATGGGTTTGCCGTTGTCGAGGCTTTCCATTACGGCCAGAAGGCGACTGTTCTTCTGGATCAGGCGAGCAAGCGCGTAGAGGACACGGGCGCGGGCAGGGCCACCTTGCTTTTCCCACTTGGGCTGGGCGCGGCGAGCGGCTTTAACGGCTTCTTTAATCTCGGTATTGGTACATTTGGTGAGGCCTGCGAGACGCTCATTCGTTGCGGGATTAATGATGGTGATGTCATCACGCAATGGTCCCCACGTGCCGTCGATAAACGGACCGGCGATGCCGCCGCGGTCCGCAAGCCAAGCCATGGCTTCGGCGCTGCTTTCCGGGGCGGCGCCGTAGTCCATAGTGTCGAAGATGTCTTTGATGGTCATGGTTGGTCTTTCTTCAACGGTGGTGTGTCGATTTCTTTCGAAGAAATCGGTTCGAAATCTTGTGAAGATTTCGGGGTCTAGCCAATGGCATGGCGATACCCTGCCGAATAGCGGCCAGTGAGGTGATGCTCGAGCTGGCGTTCGATATCACCCAAGAGCGATGAGGCGCCAAAGCGGAACAGATCAGGCTGCAGCCAGCGGTCGCCCAGCTCGTCCTTGATCATCGCGAGGTAGACGAGGGCGTCCTTGGCCTTGGAAATACCGCCGGCGGGTTTGTAGCCCACCTTGAACCCCGTCCGCGCCTCATAGGCGCGTATGGCCCGGAGCATGGTAAGAGTAACGGGGAGCGTGGCGTTGACGCTCTCTTTCCCTGTCGATGTTTTGATGAAATCGGCCCCACCCATCATGCAAATAAGGCTGGCGCGGGCAACGTTGCGGAGCGACCCAAGCTCGCCCGTCGCGAGGATGGCTTTGACGTGGGCATCGCCGCAGGCCTCCCGCATCATGCGCATTTCATCATAGAGCGCCTGCCAGTTCTGCGTGAGGACATGACGGCGCGAGATGACAATATCGATTTCCTGAGCGCCATCTGCGACGGAGCGGCGGATCTCTTCGATCCTGAGGTCCAATGGGGATAGGCCTGCGGGGAAACCCGTCGAGACAGCGGCAACCGGTATGCCCGAGCCGTCCAATGCATCGACCGCTGTGGCGACCATGTCGTGGTACACGCAAACCGCCCCGGTAGTGAGGCCGGTCATGCCCAATTGATCAAGGATTTGGGCGGACACCGGCTGACGCGCTTTGGCGCAGAGCCTGCGCACGCGCATGTGCGTGTCATCGCCCGAGAGTGTGGTGAGATCGATGACGCTGACGGCCTTGCACAGCCAAGCGGCCTGATGCGCCTTTTTGACAGAGCGTCGACCCGGCAAGGTGGCCGCGCGGCGTTCGATGGCGGATGTGTTTGCCTGCACGGCGGCGACCCAATCCAAATCAAGCTCGGTCCCGGCGTTTCGGGGCAGATGAATTTGCGGCACATTCGCCGTCATCGTGGTGGTGGGGGTAACATTGGGGTCAAGCGACATGGGTGCAGGATACCTTCGAGTTCAGGCCGTAGGTGTCGCATGTGCGGCATGTTCGCGCAAGGTTTGACCGAACGGTAAAATTCAGGGTTGCAGTAAATCCCGCTGGTACGTTCGCCTGTACCGCTGCGGTGTCATCCCGTGTGCCGCGCGGAAGAGCTTGTGAAAATGCGACAGGTTGGGAATGCCGCAATCGGCGGCAATTTCGGCCAGCCCGTCGCTGCCCCCGATCAAACGCGCAGCTGCATATTTCATCCGTTGAGTATTGACGTAGTCAGACGGGCTTTGGCCCAGCCATTTGCGCATGGAGCGGCTGACATGGGGGTGTCCGAGGCCCGTGGTGGCGACAAGGCCAGCGGCGCCGCCGACAAATACCGCAGGGGTTTGGGCAGCGGCACAGGCGGCGTGTAGCCAATCCGGTGCGTCGTGAGGTACATCGGTACCGGGCAGACATGCGGCGCAGAGCGGCAAGACGAAAGCTTCGGCGGCGAGTGCGTCGCAGGCGGATCGCTCCAGCGCATTCGCGGCGGTGTTGATCGCGGCAAGCTGGCGGCTGTCACGCATCAATGTTTCTGGCGTTTCGGACGTGCTCCAGAACAGATGCCCCGCGAGAGAGGGATGCCGGTTGCCCACATCCTCCACGAGATCGGGAGCGAGGCTGACGGCGGCAACCACCGGCGCTGTGCCGCGCCCTTGTAAGGCATATCGGTCCTGTGGGCGGAGAAACAGCAATGTACCTTCGGCATGGTCGCTGCGGCCCTGTGCCGTGTGCAGACGCAAGCCGTCATTCTGGACCCAAAGCAGCAGGTAGAAATCATGTCCGTGAAGCGTCGTAGACCGCCGCTTGTGAAGCTCGGCGCGGGTCAACTGCGCCGACGCCCCAGAGCGTAACACATCAGAATGGCGCAAAATCAGCTCGGTCATGCCCTCAGCCTAGACCAGATGCTGCATCGCGGCAAATGAAGAGGAGGTGACATTTTGATGTCGTCCGTCTAATCGGGAGCCAAACCACCATTGAGAGGCTGCCGCCCATGTCATTTGACCGCACTGTCAAAATCGCCCCTTCTATTCTGTCTGCGGACTTTGCGGACTTTGGCCGTGAAATTCAGGCGATTGAAGCGCAAGGCGCTGATTGGGTTCATGTGGATGTCATGGACGGTCATTTTGTGCCGAATGTCACCTTTGGGCCGCAGCTGTGCAAAGCGATCCGTCCTCACATCAAGACGGTGATGGACGTCCATTTGATGATCGCCCCGGTTGATCCCTATATAGACGCCTTCGCTGAGGCGGGCGCTGACTTTATCACCGCGCATGTTGAGGCGGGTCCGCATATCCACCGTACGGTTCAGGCGATCCGCGCGAGCGGTGCCAAGGCGGGTGTGGCGCTCAACCCCGGCACGCCTGCTGAAAGCGTGTCGCATTTACTGGATATGGTTGATCTGGTTTGTGTGATGACGGTGAACCCCGGTTTTGGAGGGCAGAAGTTTATCGACATGACAGATAAAGTGCGCCGCCTTCGCCAGATGATTGGCGACCGGCCCGTTCATATTGAGATTGATGGTGGCGTGGACCCTACCACAGCGCCACTGGTTGCCGGAGCGGGGGCAGATGTGCTTGTCGCGGGTTCAGCCGTTTTCCGGGGTGGGTCGGTTGCCGATCCTGCCCCCTATGGAGCGAATATTGCGGCGATCCGGTCAGCTGTAGAAGGCGCTGCGTGAAATCTGCACAATTGCCAGATCACGCCTGCACAAACGCAGCTTAGAGCGTTAAGCTGATGACAGTGCAGAAGAAGGCCTGAAGGCATGAGTGGAACGATCCTTGTTGTTGATGATGACCCACAGATCCGTGAGGTCGTACGGTTGTCACTTGGGCAAGCCGGCTTTGACGTCGAAGAGGCGGGTGACGGTGCGCAGGCTTTGGCGACGTTTGGCAAGGTCGGCCCCGATCTGATCGTGCTCGACATTGGGCTGCCCGAAATGGACGGGCGCGATGTCTGCCGTGAGTTGCGCCGCAAGAGCGACGTTCCTGTCCTGTTTCTGACCGCTGAAGCGGATGAGATTGATCGCGTCGTCGGTTTGGAACTGGGAGCAGACGACTATGTGACCAAGCCTTTCTCGCCGCGCGAACTGACGGCACGTATCCGCGCAATCCTCAAACGCGCGAACCCTGGTGATGTAGCACAGGAAGAGATGCGCCGTGGCATCCTCACCGTCCACCCCGGCCAGCATGATTGCCGGGTGGGCGATACGACGGTGCAGCTGACAAGCCGTGAGATGGACTTGCTCAGCCGGCTGATGGCGCGGCCAGATCAGGTGATGTCCCGGCCCAAGCTGGTGGATGCGATTTACGGCACCAACATCCACGTCAGTGACCGGACGATGGACAGCCATCTGCGGAACCTGCGCTCAAAGCTTGCCGATGCGGGGTGCGAAGATGCAATTGAGACGGTGCACGGCGTGGGCGTGCGAATGGGCCCATGTCGCGGCGCATAAGCCAGAAATGGCGGCCATCGCTGGCGCTGATCCTCGGGTTGACCGTGGCCGCGGTCTTGGCGTTGCCCATCGCGGGAATTCTGGCCTCGCGTATCGTGGGTTCGCGGATCGGGTTTTTTGAGGCACAACTCATCTTTGGTGCGATCATCGTTCTTTTGGCCGGGTTAATGGGCTGGGTGCTCTGGCGCATCCTCTATGGCCCGATCCGCGCCTTGTCCGCACGGGCTGAAGGGATCAAACGCGGGACCGAGGATGCGCTCGAGCCAATGGAACATTACGGCACGCAAGAGATGCACGCGCTGGGGCAGTCCATGCTCGACATGGGCCGTGTGCTGCAAGGGCGTGAGGCAGTTCTGCGATCTTATGCTGATCATGCAACGCATGAACTGAAATCGCCTCTGACCGTCGTGAGGGGGGCCGCTGAATTGCTGGCTGAGGGCGGGTTGTCGCCTGAGGACCAGACGCGAATGATCGCGCGGATCGAGAGTGCGGCGGGCCGGATGGCCAAGCTGTTGGACGCGCAGCGCGCGCTTGCGCGGGCGCAAGAGCCGTTAGGCGAGGGTGTGGCGCAGATCAGTGACGCGCTGGCGTCATTGCGGCCTGAACACAAAGAGCTCGAGATCCGGCTGGTCAGCGATGGAAATCTGCCCTTGCCTGTCGAGCAGTTGCGGTTGGTCCTTGGCCATTTACTTGGGAATGCAGCCGCACATGGGGCGACGCAGGTGACGTTTCGGGCCACCTCCCGGACGCTTGAAGTCGCCGACAATGGCCCGGGTGTGTCCGACGGGAACAGATCGCGCGTCTTTGATCCGTTCTTTACCACCCGGCGCGAAGCGGGGGGGACGGGCATGGGCCTTGCCATCGTGCGGCGGATGCTGGAGGCGCATGGCGGGCAAATCGCTCTGGCGTCCGAAGGTCCGGGCGCTCGGTTTGTGATCACATTCTAGGCGCTTCACCATGCAAGATGGGATGCACCCATCCTACGTTTTGGACATTGCTTTGATCCCGGCGACACCGGAGTGGCCCAGCTCGACCGTTGCAAAGGGACCGCCCAAGCGCATTTGGGCCGGATCCTGCGGATCGGCAGGAAAGGCGGCTGCCATCAGCTCTGCCGCGTAATCCTCGGCGTTGTCCTGCGGGTGGTATCCAAGAAAGCTCACCCGTTCATTGCTGACGGGGGCGCGGGTGTTGGCAGAAACGCCATAGACGATTGTGTTGCCAACCGTATGTGCTGTCACGGCAGCCGTGACCATGCGCACAAGGTCTGGATAGGAAAGCCACGTGCCGAGCGCGCGAACGTTGCCTGGCTTGGGCGTGCAAGAGAAGATCCGCATCGACACCGTCTCAAGCCCGCGTTTTTCCCAGTACATCTGGGCCATATCCTCGGCAAAACATTTTGCCAGACCGTAGTACGTGTCGGGGCGATGCGCTGCATTTGTATCAATGCCTGCGGCAGTTTCATGCATCCCGACGGCGTGGACTGAGCTGGCGAACACAATCCGTCGTGCGCCCGCCCGATAGCCTGCCTCCCACACGTTGTAAGCCGACAGGAAGTTGGAATGCAGTAGCTCATCAAACGGCCCTTCGTCCGGGCGGGAGGCGAAATGGACGACCATTTCCACGCCTTCCATCATCGGCGCGACATCGTCCATCACGCCCATGTCCGCCTGCGCCCAGCTCTCATTGGGCAAGAGCGGGCCGGGGGCGGGTTTGAGATCAGTCGAGAGCAGTGTCTTGCACAGTTTCGACAGCGGTGCGCGCAGTTCGGAGCCGAGCGCGCCAGCCGCGCCGGTGAGGAGGATTTTGGAGATCATGTAAGGGCCCATCTGGTCGTTATTTTGGGCAGGCTAGTGGGGTCGTGCGCAAAAGGCAAAGGGTGAGGCGTGGGTGCGGGCCGGCCCTCCGGGGGGAGTTTTTCTGGTCAGATGAAGCCGGGCATCAGCCCTTGACCGCGCCGTCTGAGAGGCCCGAGACGAGGTAGCGTTGGGCGATGAGGAAAACGATTGTGATTGGCAGACCGGAGAGGATCGCGGCGGCGGCGAAATCGCCCCAGAGGTAGCGGAACTCGTTGAGATATAGGCGCGAGCCGACGGCGAGGGTCATCTGATCCTCTGACCGGATCAGGACGGAGGCAATCGGATAGTCGTTGATCATGCCGATGAAGGCCAGAACGAAGACCACGGACATGATCGGGACGGCGAGCGGCAAAAAGATAAAACGGAAGGTTTGCCAAGGGGTTGCGCCGTCGATGGCGGCGGCTTTGTCGAGCGACGTGTCGATGCTGTCGAAGTAGCCCTTGATCGTCCAGATGTGCAGGGTGACACCCGAGAGGTAGATCAGGATGAGGGACGTGTGGCTGTTGAGGCCAAGGAGCGGCGTCGCCTCACCCAACCCGTCAAAAATGGCGTAGATCGCCACCAGTGCGAGGGTGGTTGGGAACATCTGTATGAGGAACAGGCTGTCGAGGAGCGCGGCTTTGCCGCGGATGCGGATGCGGCTGAAGGCATAGGCCGAAATCGTTGCCACGGCGAGGACGCCGAAGGAGGCTATGAGGCTGATTTTAATGGAATTCCACATCCAAAGGAGGACGGGATAGGGCGGCTCGACAACGGTGCCATCGGCGCGCGTGTAATCGAGCCCGAAGGCCAGATACCAGTGTTCGAGCGTCGGGTTTTGCGGGATGATGTTGCCCGTTGAAAAATTGCCTTCGCGCAGGCTGATCGAGACGACCACGACAAACGGGAAAAGGATTAGTGCGAGGAAACAGAGCAGGAATCCATGGGCCGCGATCTTTTTAAGGCGTAGGGTGGCGGGGCGTTCGACGATCATTGTAAACCCCCGAATTTGGCGATGCACATTGCATGCACATTGGATGCACAATCCATACACATCATGTGCGCCCCCCGCGTTTGGCCGCTGCACGGCGCATGGCGACGAAATTGGCGTAAGAGATCACGGCAACGACGAGGAAGATGAGCAGCGTGATGGCCCCCGCTAGGCCGAATTGCTGTGCGCTGTCGTTGAAGGCCAATCGGTAGGTGAAGGAGGCGAGGATGTCCGTCTCGCCCGCTGGGATCACGGTGCCTGGAATGTCGGGCAGGCCGCGGGTCAGCAGCAGGACGAGGACGAGATTGTTAAAGTTGAACGCAAAGCTTGCGATCAAGAGCGGCAGGAAGGGCGGGATGATCTGCGGCAGGGTGATCGTGAAGAAAACGCGGAGCGATGAGGCCCCTTCGAGGGCGGCGGCCTTTTTATGGTCCTGCGGAACGGATTGCAGAAAGCCCATAGCCAGCAGCATCATGTAGGGGTAGCCGAGCCAAGTGTTGACGATGACGATCATCGTGCGGGCCAGCGTGCCATCGGTGAACCATGCAGGATTGAGGCCGAAGAGGGCGTTGAGGATCAAATTGATCTCGCCAAAGTTCTGGTTGAACAGGCCGCGGAACACGAGGATCGAGATGAACGCGGGCACGGCGTAGGGCAGGATGAGGAGGATGCGGTAGATCGCTTTGAACCGCAAATGCTCCCATTGCAGAATCACGGCGAGCAGGAGGCCGACTGAGAATGTCGTGAGGACTGAGAGGGCGGCGAAGCCGAAGGTCCACAAGAAGATGGTGATCATCGGCGCGCGGATGCCGTCGGAGGTGAACACGCGCTCAAAGTTGGCCCAGCCGATGTTGACGCGCCAGCCGGGTGTCAGTTGTTCGCCCTCTGCCGAGGTAAAGAAGCCGGTGGAGGGATCGGCTGTGAAAACCGTGCCGTCGGCCGTGCGGGTGAGCGTATCGGGGGCGGTTTGGGCGAACTCGGGCGTGACTTGCGCAAAGCTGCGCAGGCCGGTGTTGCGCAACTCGGTGCCATCCGGTGTCGTGATCGCGATCTGGCCCAAAGCACTGCGAAAGGCGAGCGCATCGCGTCGGGAGAGGAGTGTTGTAGGCTCGGACCCAGCGGCCGCGGCGATGGTTTCCGCAGTTTCGTCGAGAGCGAAAGGTCCGGCGGTCAGGCCAAGGTCAGGGAGCCAGACGGTGTAGCCCCCCTCAGTCTCAGCAAGGGCAAAGGGTGTTTCTGTTGTTGGGTCGATACTGCGGCGGGAGGCGAGGATTTCGGCCACGCGGGGCTGTGTGAGCAGGTTGAACGAAGAGTAGTTCGTGAAGCCGAGGTAGACGGTGTAGGCCACGGGAAAGGCCACGAAGACGAGAACGGCGGCGATGCCGGGAAAGATGAAGCGTGCGCCGTAAAAGCGGTTGGCGCCAAAGATAATTGCCGCGGCAACTGCGACGGCGAGGAGGATCGCACCCAGGACGGCCTGGCCCGAGATCGTCAGGTAGAACGCGCCGAAGAGGATCGCCGATGTCACCAACGCCGTCAGGATCAGGCGGGGGAGGGGCGAGGCCGTGGGATATGCGGTGGCGTCTGTCATCAGGTTGCTGGATCAGCAGGGGTAGGATGGGGTGACCCCCATCCTACGGTTGCTGCTGGCGTTACTCGGCCAGGATGCGGGCGGCGGCGTCGTTGAGCGCGTCCGCCGGACTTTGCGCGCCGGAAGTGATCGACGTCAGCGCTGGGCCCATCGCGCCCCAGAACGCGCCCATTTCAGGATTGGACGGCATCGGCACGCCGATCGCTGCCACGTCGAGCATTCCAGAGACACGGTCGTCATTTTGGGCGGCTGCGGCCGAAGTGTCGGCCAGTGCCCCAAGCGCGCCGTTGGCGTTCCATGTGGCGAGGCCTTCGTCGGTGGCCAGATAGTTCTCAATGAACTCGGCTGCGATGTCAGCGTTTGGTGTGGCGGCATTGACGGCGAGGGCCTGAACACCGAGGAAAGGCGGGGCTGCGTTGCCATTCACTGTCGGAATCGGGGCCACAGCAAAGTTGATGCCAGAGCCTTCGAGGCCGCCCCAAGCCCATGGGCCGTTGATGACCATGGCCACTTCGCCGTTGTTCATAGCACCATCCATGATGCCGTAGTCCACGCCTTCGGGCATGACGCCGCCGGTGATGAGCGAGGCGAGGACTTCGGCGCCTGCAATTGCACCGTCGGTGTTCACACCAGTTGTGGTGCCGTCATAAGAGCCATCGACCTTTTGGAAGGCATAGCCGCCGCCAGCCATCAGGAGGGGCATGGTGAAATAGGTGTTGTTGTAGTCCCAAAGGATCGGGGCTGCGTCGCCGGAGACTTCGAGCGACGCAAGCTCGCTAAAGTCGGCAGGGGGCGTGTCGATGAGATCGGTGTTGTAGATCAGATGCACGGCCTCAACACTGACGGGGTAGCCCCATGTGTTCCCGTCAAACTGAACCGCGTCCATGGCAGTGCCGAGGATGCCGTCGGACCACGCGGCACTTGGCGAGACGGGCTGGATCAGGCCGCCGTTGGCCCATTCGCCCAGACGGTCGTGCGCCCACATAACGATGTCGGGGCCGTCACCGGTGGCTGCGGCCTGTTGGTATTTGGCGGGCAGGTCGGGATCGACAACTTCGACGACGACGGCGATGCCGAGGTCTGCGGTGAACGCTTCGGCTGCGGCAGCGAGCGCGTCGGCGTCGCGGTTGGCGCCCGTCCAGATGGTCAGCGTGTCGGCATCAAAGGCGTAGGCTGGCGTTGTGGCCAGAAGGAGCGCGGTCAGGCTCAGTGGTTTCAGTGTCATAGTGTCCTCCCTGGTTTTGGCTTTAGGCGGCGAGAGCGATCTCGCCGGTCGTTGAAAGGTAGATGTAGCCAAAGGCAGGCAGAGTGATCGTGCCCGCGTTCAGCGTTGCGTTTTGGGGTCCTGTTGGCGTGGCCTCGCCCGTCAGCGTCACGGTTTGCGGAGTACCGGACAGGTTGAAGAGACCGGTGACTGTTGTGCCGCTGTAGCTGCGGTGAATGGCAAAGAGCGGTTCGGGCAGATCGGTAAAGCGCGTGTCGCCCATGCGCAGGGCAGGGGTGTCTTTGCGGTGGGCGAGGGCTGCGCGGTAATGGTGCAGCGTGCTGTCATTTGCGGCCTCTTGGCCTGCCACGGCGTTGGCGGCTTGGGGCGGTTTGACGGGGAGCCATGGATCGGCGGTACTAAAGCCCGCGTTGGGCTGGCCAGCGTCCCATGTCATGGGCGTACGGCAGCCATCGCGGCCTTTGTAGTCAGGCCAAAAGGCGATATTGGCGGTGTCTTGCAGCTCGTGGAACTCAATGTCGGTTTGGGTTTGGCCAAGTTCCTCACCCTGGAACAGGCCGAGGGAGCCGGGGAAGCTGCAAAGAAGGGCAATGGATTGTTTGGCGACGGCTTCTTCCTCGCCCGGTTTGGCCCACCGGGAGACGTGGCGTTCAACGTCGTGGTTCGAGAAGGACCAAGAAGGGCAGCCGTCGGGGGCGGCCTTTTGAAAGGTTTCGATGCAGCGCCGGAAATGCTTTGCAGTGTGGTCATGGCTGAGCATGGCGAAGGAATAGGCCATGTGCAGTTTGTCCCCGCCAGAGGTGTATTCGCCCATAAGCTCCACCTGCCGGTCGCCCATTTCGCCCACTTCGCCGACCATCATGCGGGCCTCATAACTCTCGGTCAGGGCACGCATTTTTTGCAGCACTTCGAGGTTGAAGGGCTGTGATTTGGAATGGATGTGGTTTTGCGCCTCGTATGGATTTCCGGGGAAATCGGTCCAGTCGCTGGCGGGGTTGTCGCGCAGCTCTGCGTCGTGGACGTAGAAGTTCACCGTATCAAGGCGGAACCCATCGACACCGCGGTCGAGCCAGAATTTCATGACATCGAGCAGTGCGTCAACGACTTGAGGGTTGTGAAAGTTGAGGTCAGGCTGCGACGTCAGGAAATTGTGCATGTAGTACTGGCGGCGTACGGGATCGAACTGCCAAGCCGAGCCGCCAAAAATCGACAGCCAGTTGTTCGGTGGGGTGCCGTCTGCCTGCGGATCGGCCCAGATGTACCAATCCGCCTTGGGATTGGTGCGGTCCTTGCGGCTTTCGGTAAACCAAGGGTGCTGGTCGGACGAGTGTGAGAGCACCTGATCAATGATCACCTTCAGGCCGAGATCATGGGCGCGGGCGATCAACGCGTCAAAATCCTCAATCGAGCCATAGAGGTCGGAAACGCCGGTATAGTCCGAGACGTCATAGCCCATGTCGCGGTCGGGCGAGGTAAAGAAGGGCGAGAGCCAGATAGCGTCGACGCCGAGAGAGGCGACGTGGGGCAGGCGTTGCGTAATGCCTGCGAGATCGCCCATGCCATTGCCGGAGGTGTCCTGAAAAGAGCGCGGATAGATCTGATAGATCACCGCATCCCGCCACCATTCCCGCATGTCGTCCCTCCCAAGACCGTGGCGGTTTGCGCCGCCTGATTCCCCGGTCTTATAGAAGGTGTTCAGAGAAATTCAAAACGTTTTAAATTTCTTGATTGGTGCGTTTGCTTTTATTATGGGGGTATTTGATTGCGTCTTTTTCACGTGGATATCAAACGCTTTGAGGTAGAAGGCTTGGCAACGCTTAAGGATATTTCGGAAGAGCTTGGCCTGTCGGTGGCGACAGTTAGCCGCGCGCTGAATGACTTTCCTGAAGTGAACCCTAAAACCAAGAGGCGTGTTGCCGAGACGGCAGAGCGGCTTGGGTACCGGCCCAACCGCATTGCGCAACGGCTTGTTACCGGACGGTCTGGCATGGTGGGGATGATCGTTAAGATCCGTGCCGATATGAGCGCGGATCAGACCTTTTTCGAAGTGCTGACGGGGATGACGGCGGCGCTCGCTTCGCGGGATGCAGACCTCGTTCTGGCGGTGGACCAGGGGGACGATCCGGTGGCGCCGTATCGGCGGATGATGGAGCGCAACATTCTCGATGGCTTTATCCTGAATGCGCCAGTCCCACAGGATCCACGGGTGGCGTTTTTGCAGGAACAGGGCATCCCTTTTGTCATGCACGGTCGTTCAGCTGACGCGGTGGGCTATCCGTTTTACGATATCGACAACCGCGCGGTGAGTTCGGATGCGGTCGAGCTTTTGCTGGCCCTCGGGCATCGGCGGATTGCTTTGATGAACGGCGAGGCGCGATTTGCCTATGCAAGCGCCCGACGCGCGGGATTTGAGGCGGCTATGGCAGAGGAGGGAGGCAAGGTGCCGGAGGCCTTTGTCGCCGATATCGCCCCAAACGAAAGTGCGGCCTACGCGCTTGCCTTGCGCTGGCTATCGGGCCGAGCCGGGCCGCGGCCAACGGCGATTGTATGCGCCTCAACGGTGTTGGCGGCGGGCGTTTTCGCGGCGGCGCGGGATGTTGGGTTGCATGTGCCGGGTGATCTTTCGGTGGTGGCGCACGATGACGCCTTGCCACAGACGCGGGCGATCAATTTCGCCCCGACGCTGACGGTGACCCGTGCGCCGTTGCGCGATGCCTGCGCGCCGCTGGCCCATGCGCTGATTGACCATATCGATGGCACTCCGTCCGAGGTGCTGCAAACCCGCGTGCGGGCGGAGATGATCGTGCGCGAGTCCACCGGACCCGCGCCAGAGGGAGAGAGTGATCCATGGCCTTAGATGCAAGTTCTGTCGCGCTTGAGGCGCGCAACCTCGCCAAATCCTATGGCAGTGTCAAAGTCTTGCACGACATTGATTTGCAGATGGGCGAGGGGGAGTTTCTCGTGCTTGTCGGGCCGTCTGGCTGCGGCAAGTCCACGTTGCTGAATTGTATCGCGGGGCTGGAGGAGATTACGGGCGGTGCCCTCGCAATTGGGGGGCGCGATGTGACGCAAGAGCCGCCCAAGGACCGCGACATCGCGATGGTGTTTCAAAGCTATGCGCTCTACCCGACGATGACGGTGGGGGAGAACATCGGCTTTGGCATGAAAATTCGCCGCGTGCCCAAGGTGCAGGCGGAGGCCAAGACGCGTGAGGTTGCGACGCTTTTGCAGATTGATCATTTGCTCGAGCGGTTGCCCGCGCAATTGTCGGGCGGCCAGCGGCAGCGGGTGGCCATGGGGCGCGCGCTGGTGCGGGATCCAAAATTGTTCTTGTTTGATGAGCCGTTGTCGAACCTTGATGCCAAGCTGCGGGTCGAAATGCGCGCCGAGATCAAGCGGCTGCACAAGACGACGGGGGCGAGTATCGTCTATGTGACGCATGACCAGATCGAGGCGATGACGCTGGCGAGCCGGATTGTGGTGCTCAAGGACGGCTATGTGCAGCAGATCGGCACGCCGCAAGAGATTTACGACACGCCCGCCAATACCTTTGTGGCGGACTTCATGGGCTCCCCCCCGATGAACCTCATTCCAGCGGAGGTGGTTGATGGTGGCGTACGGGCTGGGGGACAGGCCATTGCGATGCCGGTGCCTGAGGGCGTGCGCGGAGCCGTGACGCTGGGCATCCGGCCCGAGCATCTGGGGCTTGGCGGGCGCGATCTGAACGTGGTGCCGACAATGATCGAGAACACCGGTGCGGAGTGTTATCTGAGCTTTCAGCTGGGAGGTGTGGATGTGACCGCACGCGTACCCGGACGGCTCGATGAGGATCGGACGGAGGCTGTGGGGCTGTCGATAGAGCAGACGGGGCTGTGTTTGTTTGATGCGGAGAGTGGGGTCAGGTTGCCCCTGACGTGAGGCATTTGGGCTGAAGTGCTGTTCCGCTACCGCGCGCCCCAAGTGTCGGTCACGCGGTAGCCGGTGGGCCATGGATCATCGGGGTCGAGCATGTGTTGATGGGTTCCCGTGATCCACGCGCGGCCGGTGATTTCGGGCAGGATTGCGGGCCGGCCCCCGACATTCGTAACTCCAGCGATGCGTCCAGTGAATTGCCCGCCGACGATGGAATGGGATGTGATATGATCCCCCTCCTTCATGCGGCCTCGGGCATGCTCAATGGCCATCCGGGCGGAGACGCCAGTGCCGCAGGGCGAGCGGTCAAGCTTGCCAGGACGGATGGCGACGGTTGATCGCATTTCCGGGCCGCTTATCCCCTGGGTAATGGGCGTTGTGAACAGGCAGAATGAGATGTGCTGCCAATCGGGGAGTGTGGGGTGTGTAAAGCCCAACTGTTCGGTCGCGGCGTCTGAAATACGGGTCCCGAGGCGGGCGAGGTCATGTGCCTCGTCCGGGGTGAGCGAGAAACCGAGAGCGTGGGTGTCGACGACGACGAAGCTGTCGCCGCCAAATGCTGTGTCAACAGTGAGCGTGCCGTGGCCTGCGACCTCAAGCGAGGCGTCAAGCTGGGTGGCGAAAGAGGGCAGGTTCTGGACCGTGATGCTTTGCGCTTTGCCGCCCGCGCAATTGGCCGTCACAGGGACGAGACCGCCGGGGGCTTGCAAAGTCAGCTGGGTCACGGGCTCGGTCATCGGCAGGATGCCGGTATCAAGTAGGGCGGTCGCCACACAGATCGCGTTGGAGCCGGACATGGGTGGTGTGTCTTCGGGCTCCATGATGATGAAGGCGGCATCCGCCGCGGCATCAGTTGGCGGGACCAGCAAGTTCACGTGGCGAAAGACACCGCCGCGGGGCTCGTTCAGCAAGAACTGACGCAGCGTGCCCTCTGTCGCGATATGGCGCCGCTGGTCCCAGAGCGTTTCGCCCGGCGGGGGTGCTACGCCGCCGGTGATCACGTCCCCAACTTCGCCTTCGGCATGGACGGAGACGCTGTGGATGATCTTGCTGCTGCGCATCAGTTTTTGAGCATCCGCAGACCTTGCGTCGCATCTGTGCGGACGGCCAGACGCAGGCCCGGTTCGTCCCCTGCCTTGAGCGCCTGCAGGATCAGCTTGTGATGGTAGGGTGGGTCGGAGCGGTTCAGCCGCCCGTAAAGTGCCCGCATCGTGGGACCGAGTTGCAGCCAGACTGTTTCCGTGGTGGCAAGGATCGCCGGGGCCTGCGCGCGCAAATAGAGCGTGCGGTGAAACTCAAGGTTCATGCGGATGTAGCCCGTCGCATCATGGCGCGCGACCATCTGGCCGACTTTGCTGTTGATCGTCTCAAGCCGTTCGATAAGCGCGAAGTGCGCACGCGGTAGAGCGCGGGAAGCCAACTCCGGTTCCAGCAGGGCGCGGAGCGAGGCGAGTTCTTCTATCCTGTCGTTTGAGAGCAAGGGCGTGGCCACCCGTCCAGAGGAAGATAGTGTAAGCGCCCCTTCGGCCACAAGACGGCGCACGGCTTCCCGTGCGGGGGTCATGGAGACGCCAAACTCCTTGCCGATGCCGCGGAGCGTGAGCGCTTCGCCGGGCGTCATCTCGCCATGCATGATCCTGGCGCGGAGGGTGCGGTAGACCCGTTCATGGGCGGCGCCGGTAGGCTCGGATATGCGGGGGGGTGTCTGCATGTGTAATTTGTGATCACAAAAAAGGTAAGCGTCAATGCCTTTGCGATGGTGGGCCTCCGGCGGGGGTATCGGCCCAAAGAAGTCTGGGTGCCCCCTAAAAGATGTAGCTGTGGAGCGCGTTGCCCTCTGTCCGCAACCAGCGGCGGGCATATTTGTAGTCTGGATACAGGTTGCCGCAGACGGCCCAATACGCAGGTGAATGGTTCATTTCGGCCAGATGCGCGACTTCGTGGGCGGCGACGTAGTTCAGGATTTCGGGTGGGGCCATGATCAGGCGCCACGAGAACATCAGATCACCTGCAGACGAGCAGGAGCCCCAGCGCGAACGGGTGTCGCGCAAGGTGAGCTTGCCATAGGGTTTGCCGAGTTTCGTGGCATAGGCATCACAGGCCAGGGCCAGCGTGTCACGGGCCTGAGTTTTGAGAAATGCTTTGAGACGGACGGGCAGTTTGTCTGGCTCAGGTGGGAGGATCAGCGCGTCTTCCTCTATCATCGGGCGGCGCACGTCGGCGGGGCGGAGGGTCACGTTGCGGCCACGAAAAGGCAGGGTTGCGCCAAAGGCGATGGACGTGGTGGGCGCGACATCTGCCAGATGTTTGCGGAGCCAACCTTCGCGCTCGGATACGAATTCATACACCGTTCTGTCGGGCGTACGCGGCGGAACTGTCACGCTGATGCGCCCATCAAGGCGCGAGACGCGCAGAGACAAACGCCGCGCCCGTGCCGAGGGTTTGACGGCAATGTCCAAAGGTGGGTTGCCAAGCTGGATATGGGGGCCCATATCGCGGTCTCCTGTCACTTAAACGCGGGCGAGGCGGCATAAATACTTGTCACGCCTCACCGCTTATGGCAGGGCAACGTGATGTGCCGCAAGGCCACGAGATGAACCCAAAGCCCCGTGCTGTTTGCGGGCGCAGAGAGAGGGACCAAGATGCCCAAAGAAGAATGGGGAACCAAGCGTGTTTGCCCGACAACCGGCAAGCGGTTTTATGACCTGAACGCCGACCCGATCGTCAGCCCCTATACGGGTGAGGTTGTCACGATCGACACCGGCAAGAACCGTACAATGGTTGCCGATGCCGAGGATGCGCAGTCCAAAAAGGCCAAAGAAGCAGAGGCAGATGAGGATGATCTGCTGCTCGACGACGATGACGACGGCGATGATGTCGACGTCTCGGATGATGTTCTGGACGATGACGACGACGATGATGATACCGTGTCGTTTGACGATCTAAAGGACGTCGCAGCAGACGACGAATAAAACTCTCCGGGGGCGCGGTTTTTCTCTTGATCTCGCCCCCGGTGACGCTTAGTACCGCGTCACTGATTGGGGCCTTAGCTCAGCTGGGAGAGCGCCTGCATGGCATGCAGGAGGTCAGCGGTTCGATCCCGCTAGGCTCCACCAATCACCCCATATTTCGGCTGTCAGGCGGGCTCGTGAGCCCGTTCCGCACCTGCGCTGATGGCGGCGCGCAGCTTCTTTTCGAGCGCGTCCTGTTTGGCTTTGGAGTGATACTTCAGGCCGAACATGTCCTTGACGTAGAAGGTATCGACGACCTGTTCGCCGTAGGTCGCGATCACGGCAGAGTTGATGTAGACATTGGCGTTCGCCAGCGTGCGGGTCAGATCATAGAGCAGGCCGGGGCGATCCCGAGTATCAACTTCGATAATCGTGTAGATGGCCGAGCCTTCATTGTCGAAGCTGATGGTTGTTGGCACGCGGAAGGCGCGTTCGCGTTTCGGGGTTTTGTCACGGTCTGCCAAAGCGTCGCGCGCGACGACGTCGCCGGCCAGCGTGCGTTCGATCATTTTGCGCAGGCGGGGGAGGCGAGAGTTTTCGAATGGGCTGCCGTCGTTGTCCTGAATCCAGAAGATCGCGGTCGCAAAGCCGTCTTTGGTTGTGTAGGTGCGCGCGTCTACGACGTTTGCGCCGACGAGGGCCAAGGCGCCTGTCAGGCGGGAGAATACGCCAGGGTGATCTGCCATCGCGAAACAGGCGCGGGTTGCGTCACGGTCGGGATCAAGCTTGACGTCAACGGCGATGACATTGTCAGCCAGATCTCGCAGGAGCGTGGCAAAGGTGGCGTGAGCGGCGACAGGCAAGCCTTGCCAATAAGGGCCGTAATGGCGGGCCGTCTCGGCGCGGAGGGCTTTGGGCTCCCAATCGGAGAGCGCGTCGCGCAGGTTGCGCTTGGCCTCAGCCTCGCGGTGATCACGGTTGAGGTCTTCGAGACCATTTTCGAGGGCGTCGGCGGTGGCCTTGTGCAGGTTGCGTATCAGAACCGCTTTCCAGTTGTTCCAAGTGCCGGGGCCAACGCCGCGAATGTCACAGACGGTCAGAACTGTCAGCAGATCGAGTCGTTCCTTAGACTTTACCGCTTTGGCAAAGTCGCGGACGGTCCGCGGCTCAGAGATATCGCGCTTTTGGGCGACGTCAGACATGAGCAGGTGGTAACGGATAAGCCATTCGACGGTGTCGCAGTCCTTCTTTGACAGCCCCAGACGCGGGGCCACGACACGGGCGATTTTGGCGCCGAGGATCGAGTGGTCTTCGGGCCGGCCTTTGCCAATATCATGCAACAGGAGAGCGACGTAGAGGACCTTGCGGTTGATCCCGGCCTTGAGGATGCCCGAGGCCAGCGGCAAGCTTTCGATCAACTCGCCCCGCTCGATCTGCGCCAGATGCGAGATGCATTGGATGGTGTGCTCGTCCACCGTGTAGTGATGGTACATGTTGTATTGCACCATCGCGACGATGGGCGCGAATTCAGGGATAAAGGCCGAAAGGACGCCCAGCTCGTTCATCCGGCGCAGCGCCCGCTCGGGGTTTCCGTGTTTGAGCATCAGGTCGAGGAAGATGCGGTTGGCTTCTTTGTTGTCGCGCACAAAGGGGCTGATGATGCCAAGGTTTTTGGTGATAAGGCGCATCGCATCGGGGTGGATCAAGGTGCCCGTGCGCAACGCCTCTTCGAACATGCGCAGTATATTGATCGGGTCGGTGAGGAACGTTGCCTCATCTTCGACTGTGATCCGGTTTTGCTTGAAGGCGTAGGGCGGCTTGGCTTTTTTCTTGCGGCTGAACATTCGCAAAAGCGATGGTTCGGGTTTGGTGTGGTCCGCTTCCTGCGCTGTGAGGAAGATGCGAGTGAGTTCACCAACGCGGGTCGCATGGCGGAAATAGTCTTGCATGAAGTGCTCTACTGCGCGGCGCCCGCCGCGGTCAGTGTACTGCATCGCGGCGGCGACCTCGACTTGCATGTCAAAGGTCAGCTGATCCATCGCGCGGCCGGTGATCAGGTGCAGGTGGCAACGAACGGCCCAGAGGAAATCTTCAGCCCGCTCAAAAGTCGCATATTCGGCCTCGTCATACACACCCCGTGCAATGAGGTCGCGGGTATCACGGACGTCGTAGACGTACTTTGAAATCCAGAACAGGGATTGCAGGTCGCGCAGGCCACCTTTGCCCTCTTTAACATTTGGCTCCACCACGTAGCGTTGGCCGCCCTGCTTTTGATGCCGGGCGCTGCGTTCTGCGAGCTTTGCCTCGATGAAATCCGCAGCAGTGGTGGCGAAAAGCTCTTCACGGAGTTTTTGTGCAAGCTCGTCTGTCAAGCTCGTGTCACCAGCCAGATGGCGGTATTCCACGAGGCTCGTTCGTATGGTGTAGTCTTCCGTCCCAAGGCGTAGGCAGTCGCGGATCGTGCGGGTGGAATGGCCGACTTTGAGTTTCAGATCCCATAGCATGTAGAGCATGCTTTCGATCAGGCTCTCGGCCCAAGGGGTGACCTTGTAGGGCGTCAGAAATAGCAGATCAACGTCAGAGGCAGGGGCCATCTCGCCGCGTCCGTAGCCCCCGATGGCCACCAAGGCGAGACGCTCGCCATCGGTTGGGTTGGGCAGGGGATGCAGCTTGGTCTGGGCGACCGCGAGCACGGTCTGGACCAATTGATCCGTGAGCCATGTATATGCGCGCGTCGTGGGGCGCGCGTCGTGCGGGCGGTCTTGAAACGCGGCCTTTATGGCGGCCATGCCGGACTTGCGCGCGTCGCTCAGCACAGAGACGGTGGCTGCGCGAATGGATTTGGCGTCGCTTGCAGACCCAAGCGCGTCCGTGAGAGAGGCTTGAACCTTGGAAGCATCGAAAACGAGATGCGCCGGACAGATGAGACCGTCCGGCGCAGGTGTATTCGTCATGTGGTCAACCGGATCAGGAGCCTGACCCGCCAAAGCTGCGTGGTGCGGCTTGCAGGACTACGACTTGGTTGTTCTGGATCGTGGCAACCGCAAGGCCGCGCTGATTGGTGCCGTCAGGCAGCAGACGGAAGATGCCCGATGTCCCTTGGAATCCTTGTGGCTGCGTCAGAGCGGCCCGGGTGAGCGCATTGGCATCACCGCGTGCGACAAGGGCGCCGACCGCTGCGATACCGTCATAGGCGAGACCAGCGAGAGGGTGCGGGTTGCTGCCGTAGGCCGCGCTAAAGCGGGCTTCAAATGCGCTAAGCGGACCTTGGTCCGGGATAGCGAACAAGCCTCCCTGAAGGCCGGGCAGGGCCAGTGTTTGTGCTGTGGTGTCCCAACGGGTCAGGCCAACATAGCGTGTCACTGCGGGGTTGAGGCCGTTTTCCGGCAAGGAGGTTGCCAAAAGTGGCAGGTCGGCGCCGAGGTTCGCCGTCAGGAACACGGCATCCGCACCGGACGCTTGCGCTGCGGCAGAGATGCCGGGGGCCGCGTTCAGGATGCTGTCCTGCGACAGGGCATAGCTCTGGATGCCTGCGATTGAGCCACCGTTGGTTTGAACCGCGCCTCGAATAGCCTCGCGTCCAAGATTGCCAGCCAGATCGTCAGAGTGGACGATCATGTAGCTGTTTATGCCTGTGCTGCGCCCGTACTGGACCAAACGATTGGCGGTGTTGCGGAATGTTGGCCCTAGGACAAAGACGTTGCCGCCCGCAATGGTAGGGTTGTTGGAGAATGCGAGGATGTTCACGCCCGAGCCCGAGGCCGCGACGCCCACAGCGTTGGCTTGCTCGCCACGCAGCGGTCCGAGGATAATTTGGGCCCCTTCGGCAAGGGCCGCCTGGGTTGCGGCAGACGCCTGCACGGGGTCAGAACCGGATGAATAAACGCGCAAATCGATCGTGACACCTGCAAGATCAGCAATCGCCAGACGCGCGGCATTCTCAAGATCACGCGAAATAATCGTATCGCCCGGATCGCCTGTGTCGCGTGGGACCAGAAGGGCGACCTGCACCGGTGCTGTCGGATCAATGCTTCTGCCCTGAGGCACTGTCGAGGTCAGCCCTACGGGATCACAGGCGGCCAGCCACATCAACGAGACAACAGCAAACAACCGCGACGCGGTTTGGCGACGGTTTAGGATACGAGATAACATGGTGGTGACACTCCCTCGGTCATGCGCAGGCGCACAGATCATTGGCGTCTGTGCTTGGGCGCGATATTGGTGCACCATCATAAAGCGTGGTCAAAAAGGGTCCAGTGATGAATTACGACAAACGGCCTCTTTCCGCCGGTTTGCACTTTGTGGCCACACCTATCGGTTCTGCGAGGGATATCACGCTGCGAGGGCTGGATATTCTTGCAAGCGCTGATCTGATTATGGCCGAAGATACAAGAACGGCCCGCAAGTTGATGGATATTCACGGTATTCCGCTCGAGGGGCGGCAGGTCGTAGCCTATCACGATCATTCGGGCGATGGGCCTCGCAATCGGGCTTTGGGCGTAATCGGTGAGGGCAAATCCGTGGCCTATGTGTCCGAGGCCGGGACACCTTTGGTAGCGGATCCGGGCTATGCGCTGGGGCGCGCGGTAATTGAGGCGGGATTGTCTGTCTATGCCGCCCCCGGGCCTTCGGCAGTGCTGGCTGCGCTGACAGTGTCGGGCCTGCCGACGGACCGTTTTGCCTTTATCGGTTTTTTGCCCTCTGCCAAAGCGGCGCGACAAACGGCAATATCCAACCTTCGGGACGTGGATATGACGCTGGTTTTCTACGAAAGCCCCAAGCGCGTTAGGGAAATGTTAGAGGATTTGTCTCAAATCTTAGGTAGTTCGCGGCAAGGGGTGGTCTGCCGCGAACTAACGAAAAAGTTCGAAGAGGTGCGTCGTGGCACCTTGGCCGAACTGACAGACGAGCTGGAGGCCAAACCGGTGAAGGGGGAGGTTGTCGTGCTCGTGGGGCGGGGCGTCTCCGAAGGGTTGAGTGAAACAGAGTTGGAGGATGTATTGCGAGAGGCGATGAAGACGATGCGGGTCAAAGATGCGGCGACGATGGTCGCCGGCGCGCATGGATTGCCGCGAAGGCAAGTGTATCAACTGGCGCTTGGCCTGGACCGCGAGGAATGACTGCCACCCTGCGGCAGAATCGCGGGGCTGTGGCCTATCAGGCCGGGCGAGCGGCGGAGAAGACGGTAGCCCGGACTTATCAGAAACGGGGATGCATACTTGCGCATGATCGCTGGCGCGGAAAAGGTGGAGAAATTGATTTGATCGTCCGATCAGGGGCGCAGGTGATTTTCGTTGAGGTCAAGAAAAGCCGCACTTTTGATCAGGCCGCCTCACGTCTATCGCGCAGGCAAATGGACAGGCTATGTGCCGCAGCATCGGAGTTTGTTGAGGGCGAGCCGACCGGGCAACTCACCGAGATGCGGTTTGATCTGGCCTTGGTAAATGCTTTGGGCGATGTTCACATCCTCGAGAACGCGTTTGGAGAGGTCTGAGCCGGGATTGCGCTGCAGTGCGCAAGGGTCCATGTAGCACTCACACGAATGACCAAGAGGTGCCCTATGTCTTTGCGCGTTGCTTTCCAAATGGACCCGATCGGCCCGATTGACATCAATGCGGACAGCACCTTCCGTATCGCCGAAGAGGCACAGGCCCGCGGGCATGAGCTGTTCTACTACACGCCCGATCAAATCGCCTATGACCGGGGACGCGTCATCGCCAACGGCTGGCCGTTGGAAGTGCGCCGTGAGGTAGGCAACCATTTCACACTGGGTCAGGCGCAGCAGTTTGATCTCGCACAGATGGACGTGATCTGGCTGCGTCAGGACCCGCCTTTTGACATGGGCTATATCACCACGACACATCTGCTCGATATGGTGCATCCGGACACGCTTGTCGTGAATGATCCGTTTTGGGTGCGAAATTATCCCGAGAAGCTGTTGGTTCTGCAGTTCCCCGATTTGACGCCACCGACAATGATCGCGCGCGATCTTGAGACGCTCAAATCCTTTCGCGCAGCGCATGGCGATGTGATCTTGAAGCCGCTTTATGGCAACGGTGGCGCTGGTGTTTTCAAGCTGACACAGGGCGACAGCAACCTTGCCTCCCTGCATGAGCTGTTCAGCGGCATCAATCGTGAGCCGTTGATCATGCAGCAATTTCTGCCCGATGTCAGCAAGGGCGACAAGCGCGTGATCCTTGTGGATGGGGAGCCTGTGGGCGCGATCAACCGCGTGCCAGCCGCGGGGGAGACCCGGTCAAACATGCACGTCGGCGGGCGGCCGGAGAAGGTGGACCTGACGGACCGCGACCGCGAGATTTGTGCCCGTATCGGGCCGCTTTTAAAAGAAAAAGGACAGGTTTTCGTCGGCATCGATGTGATCGGCGATTGGCTGACCGAGATAAACGTGACCTCCCCCACGGGTATCCAAGAGCTTGAGCGGTTTGACGGTGTGAATATCGCCGAGAAAATCTGGCAGGCAATCGAGGCCCGTAAGGCGGACTAGTCGTCGTTAGAGAGTGCTTGGCGGTAGCTCACCGCCTCGGCCACGTGTGATTTTTGCACGGTGTCTGCGCCTGCGAGGTCCGCGATGGTCCGCGCGACGCGCAGGATGCGGTGGTAGCCCCGCGCCGAAAGGCCAAAACGCTCGGCCACTTGGGTCAGCATGTCGCGGCCCTCATTCGTTGGGGTCGCCACTTCTTCGAGGATTTGCCCCTCTGCATCTGCGTTGACATCAACGCCGTCAATTGCTGCGTAGCGTTGGCGTTGAACCTCTCGCGCTGCGGCGACGCGGGTGGCGACCTGAGCGGAGGTATCGCCCGAGGGCGGCAGGTCGAGGTCTGTGAACGCCACGGGTGGCACGTCACAGCGCAGATCAATCCGGTCCATCAGCGGCCCGGAGATTTTACCGATGTAGTCCTCGCCGCAATGGGGAACGCGGGCGCAGGCGCGCGCAGGCTCGGTCAGGTAGCCGCATTTGCAGGGGTTTGCTGCAGCGACCAGCATGAATTTGCACGGATAGCGGACATGCGCATTGGCCCGTGCGATGACGACATCGCCGGTTTCAATCGGCTGCCGCAAGGTCTCGAGCACGGTGCGAGGGAATTCGGGAAATTCGTCCATGAACAACACGCCGTTATGAGCCAGCGAAATCTCCCCTGGTTTGGCGTTGCGGCCACCGCCAACGATGGCCGCGATTGAGGCTGTGTGGTGGGGTTCGCGGAACGGGCGGCTGCGGCTGATGCCGCCTTCGTCGATCAGGCCAGAGAGCGAATGGATCATTGAGGTGTCGAGCGCCTCTCTGGGTGAGAGCGGTGGCAGGATGCCGGGAATGCGGGCGGCCAGCATGGATTTGCCCGACCCCGGCGGGCCGACCATGATTAGATGGTGCCGCCCGGCGGCGGCAATCTCAAGCGCGCGCTTGGCCCGTTCCTGCCCCTTCACATCGCGCAGGTCGCGGTGGGTTGGGTCGGTCTTCACCTCGCCCGGCGTCGCGGGAGAGAGGATTTGCGTGCCAGTGTAATGGCGGATCGCCTCGGCCAAGGTGCGCGGTGCGATCACTTCGGCGGCGTCGACCCACGCCGCCTCGGCCCCGCAGCCGTGCGGGCAGAGCAGCATGCGGTCTTCCGATGCGGCGGCCATGGCGGCGGGCAGGGCGCCGATCACCGGAATGATTCCGCCGCTGAGTGAGAGCTCGCCCAAAGCCACGGTGCGCGCCGCCTCTTCCGCCGGTATGATCTCGAGCGCGGAAAGGAGCGCTATGGCGATGGGCAAGTCAAAATGCGAGCCTTCCTTCGGCAGATCAGCGGGCGAGAGGTTCACCGTGATCCGTTTTGACGGCAGGGCGATGGACATGGCCGTGAGCGCTGCGCGCACGCGTTCGCGGGCCTCGGACACCGCTTTGTCCGGTAGGCCGACGATTGAGAAGGCGGGCATTCCGGCACTGACGGCACATTGCACCTCAACCATGCGGGCCTCGACGCCTTCAAAGGCGACGGTATAGGCAAATGTGACCATGCGGCCCTTTCCGAATGCAAGATTAACGACTGGCGTTAACCATGACTTGGAAAGGGTTTAGGTTTGGTTAACCATGCCGCAGGATCATCCCTCGTAGAGTGCCATAAATGCAGGCCATGCCGCTGGGTCGTTGACAGTTTTGTCCCGGCAGAAGGCGTTGCAAAAGCCAAAGATGCGGCCATCAAGCTCCATGAAATGGGTCACCTGGTCGCCGGAATAAGGACATTCGGCGTTTTCTGATGGTCCCGCCGTCACGGCTTTGGCCGCCAAAGGCGTTGGGCCGGGCCACGAACCCTTCGGCAGATCAAGAGCGTAGGGCATGGGAGAGTAGCTTTGGGTCAACCCCATCGCACGCCATCTGCGAAAGGCCGGGCAAGCAAGGTGAGCTTTGACATAGGCCGCACCCGCCTCTGATACGGGCAGGCGATACGTCGCGATCCGATGGCAGAACACCGAGTAGAACACATCCGCCAGTGAATATTCACCAAAGAGCCACGGCGTTTCCGTCCCATGCCGTGCGCGGGCGAGAGCCCACAGGCCCTCGGCGCGCTCCACATCTGCGAGGACGGCGTCACTGGGCACATACCCGTCCCACGTATGCGCGAGCATATTGGGGCATTCGGACCGCATAGGCATAAAGCCGGAATGCATTTCCGCGACCATGGACCGGGCAAGCGCGCGGGCAGCGGGATCCTTGGGCCAAAGGCCTGCATCTGGATGCCGTTCGGCCAGCGTTTCGGCCATGGCGATGCTGTCTGTCAGAACATGCCCTTCGGGTGTTTGCAGGGCCGGAACGGTGCGGGCGGGCGCCAGATGCGCCATGTCCTGCGCCATGCTGCCGGAATAGAGTCCCACCATGTGGGAGGTGTAGGGCAAGTCAAACTTCTCAAGCATGGCCCAGCCGCGATAGGACCAACTGCTGAACGTGCGGTCCCCGATATAGAGGTCATATGTCATAGCTTGACCCTAGGCAGGCGGGACCGGGATGTGAAATTGCAATCTGTGACCCGGTCCATCACGGACGGTGATTTTGCAGCTGAACCGCCCAAGGTTTGGTCGAAAGCCGCGTCACCGAGAGGTTGTCGATCTTGTGCGCGAAGACCTCACTGGCCGAGCATCCAAGGGCGCGTTGAAGTTGGCATAGTATCGCGCCGAAGTGGCAGACAATGATCAGATGTTCCAAATCAGCCGAAATATATTTTTCAACACCGGCAGAGACGCGACGCACCAGATCATTCCAGCTCTCGCCGCCTGGGGGGGCGACATTGCCTGGTGTCTCCCAAAAGGCGCGAATGTGCGCAGGGTCTTCGGCGTCCACTTCGGCCCATGTCCGGTTTTCCCAAGCCCCGAAGTGCATTTCGCGAAGGCTAGGATCGTCTGGAAGCCGCGGGCGTCCGCCTGCAATCGCGTTGGCGGTCTGTACCGCCCGTGCGAGATCAGATGAGACAACGGGCGCATCGGGCAGGAACGACAAAAGTCTGCTTATCGCGGCCTGGTCAGAGAGATCAGCGTCAAGATCGGTCCAGCCGATCATGCTTTTGGCGTGTGTCGGTCCGTGGCGGACCATCCAAAGCGTCGTCATGTGGGTTTGAGGACGTGGGGCAGGCCGGCGGTGACAAAGGTCACGCGTCCGACAGCGGCGGCGAGGCGTTGATTGAAGCGCCCCTGAATGTTGCGAAATTGCCGGGCCATGGCGTTGTCGGGCACAATGCCTTGACCCACTTCATTCGATACGATGGTAACGGGCGACGGGCAGTTGCCGAGTGCCTCAAACAACGCGTCTATCCGTGTCGGGACATCGGCGTCAGACACCAACAAGTTGGTCAGCCAGAGTGTTGCGCAGTCCAAAAGCACGGCGTGGTCCTTTGGAAGTTCAGTCACCGCTTCAGGCAGGTCCATCGGGACCTCGAGCGTCCTCCAGTTCGGACCGCGAACCCTTTGATGCTCAGCAATTTTCGATGCCATTTCAGCGTCATAAGCCTGCGCCGTCGCGATGTATATTCGCGACAGGCCCGTGTCGGTAACCAGGCGTTCGGCATAGACAGACTTTCCTGATGCTGCGCCGCCTAGAACCAATTGATGCGACTGCAAGGACATTTTTTGAACTTTCTTTGATCCGCCGAGGTTGACCCCTCGTAGATAGAGCATCGGACAAAAGACGAAAAGTCACGTTCACTGATGGGGAATGAGAAATGGCACTCGACGGTTTTTCTGATCAGACGATGTCACGCAAGGCAATGAAGGCCGAGCTTTTGGACGCAGAGACGGAATTGGCGCTCGCCTACGCTTGGCGAGATCAGCGTGATGAGCGCGCGCTGCACCGTCTCATCACGGCATACATGCGTCTGGCCATCTCCATGGCCTCAAAGTTTCGCCGATATGGCGCGCCGATGAACGATTTGATCCAGGAGGCGTCGCTGGGTTTGATGAAGGCGGCGGATAAGTTCGACCCCGATCGCGGTGTCCGCTTTTCGACATATGCAGTGTGGTGGATCAAGGCGTCCATACAGGATTACGTGATGCGCAATTGGTCGATGGTGCGCACGGGATCCACGTCATCCCAAAAGTCACTGTTTTTTAACATGCGCCGGGTGCAGGCGCGACTGGAGCGCGAGGCCGCGGCAGAGGGCAGAACATTGCCGGGCCACGAAATGCGCCGCCTCATCTCAGAAGAAGTAGGCGTGCCGCTCCATGATGTTGAGATGATGGAAGGCCGGTTGTCCGGGTCCGACTTTTCTTTGAACGCGACGCAGTCATCCGAGGATGAAGGGCGCGAATGGATTGATGCACTTGAAGACGACAGTGAGCAGGCTGCCGAGAACGTTGAGAACAGCCACGACACGGATACGCTTCGCCAGTGGCTGCTGACGGCGCTGTCATCGCTTAATGAGCGGGAACAGTTCATCGTGCGCGAGCGGAAGCTGCGGGAAGATCCCCGCACATTGGAGAGCCTCGGAAACGAGCTTGGCCTGTCGAAAGAGCGCGTGCGCCAGCTGGAGGCAGCGGCCTTTGGCAAAATGCGCAAAAGCCTTGAAGGGCAGTCGAAAGAGGTTGCACACTTCCTCGTATGAGACAGATTTTATGTGCCGCGATTTTGGGTCCGTCACTTGCTGTGGCGGACCCTTTTGATGTGTCGCGTCTGGCGAGGGCCGACGTGATTGTCGTGGGGGAGGTCCACGACAACGCGGCGCATCATGTGTTTCAGGCCGAGATAATTCGCGCAGTGTCTCCTGCGGCTATTGTGATGGAAATGCTGACACCTGAGGAGGCTGGGATCGTTGCAGATCCATTCACCCGAGACGGCGTTGATTTAGCAGAGGTTTTGGCATGGGACAGGTCCGGTTGGCCGCCCTTTGATATGTATGCGCCAGTGTTTGAAGCGCTCGGCGATGCACAGCTTTACGGTGGTGAGGTTGAGAGGTCTGTGGCGCAATCGACATTTGCGGAAGGGGCCGCGGCGGCGTTTGATGGCATTGCGAGTGGGGCTGCGACCTCTGAGAGATTCGGACTGAACCAGCCCTTGCCCGAAAACGAGCAGGCGGTACGCGAGGCGCTCCAGCTTGATGCGCATTGCGGCATGTTGCCGCCAGAGATGTTACCTCCCTTCGTTGAAGCGCAGCGATTGCGGGATGCAGTGCTCGCCTCTTCAACACTTATGGCCTTTGAGGCACATGGCGGGCCGATTGTTGTGATCACAGGCAACGGTCACGCTCGTACGGATTGGGGTATTCCGGCAGTTCTGGCAGTAGCCGCGCCAGATTTGAGAGTGATGTCCATCGGTCAGATCGAAGGGGGCGAAACCAGCGCGCCTTTTGATATCGTCATCGAAACCATGGGAGTGGATCGGCCCGATCCTTGTGTTGGGTTTGAGAACTGAGTAGGCTGCAGCAAATTGCGTGCGTGGTCATAACATGTTGAAAAACAAACACATCCTATTGGTGGTCTGTGGGGGCATTGCGGCTTTCAAGGCGTTGGACCTGATCCGGCGCCTGCGGGAGCGCGGGGCCGAGGTGACGCCGGTTTTGACCAAAGCTGCAGAGGAGTTCGTCACACCGCTTTCAGTCTCGGCACTCGCAGGAAATAAGGTGTACCGCGATCTGTTCGACCTGACGTCCGAGGCCGAGATGGGCCATATCGAGCTAAGCCGGGCCGCCGACCTAATCGTCGTCGCCCCGGCGACTGCCGACATGATGGCGAAGATGGCGCAAGGCCATGCGGATGATCTGGCCTCAACCCTGCTATTGGCAACAGACAAACGTGTGCTCATCGCGCCGTCCATGAACGTCCGGATGTGGGAGCATCCAGCAACGCAGCGCAACCTCGCGACCTTGATCGGTGATGGCGTTCTTGTGGCGGGCCCGAATGAGGGAGATATGGCCTGCGGCGAGTATGGGCCGGGTCGTATGGCTGAGCCGCTTGAGATCGTGGACGCCATTGATACGGCGTTCGAGGATGGCCCGCTGAAGGGCAAGCGCATCTTGGTCACATCTGGACCGACCCACGAGCCGATTGATCCGGTGCGCTATATCGCCAATCGCTCCTCCGGAGCGCAGGGCACCGCGATTGCCCGGGCGTTAAGTGTTCTAGGCGCAGATGTTCTATTTGTGACAGGACCAGCCGATATTCCGCCGCCTGCGGGCGTTGAAGTTGTGAAAGTGCAAACAGCGGCCGAGATGCTGGAGGCTGTGACGGGTGGGTTGCCTGCAGATGCAGCTGTTTTTGCCGCTGCCGTGGCCGACTGGCGCATGGCGAGTGAGAGCGGTAGCAAGATCAAGAAGACCAAGGGCGCATTGCCCGTACTGAAGTTTGCAGAGAACCCGGACATCCTCGCCACGGTTGCGCAGATGAAAAAGGGGCGGCCTGCGCTGGTTGTCGGGTTTGCCGCGGAAACGGATGATGTCGTGGCCCATGCGACAGCAAAGCGGGAGCGCAAGGGCTGCGACTGGATCGTCGCCAATGACGTCTCGCCCGAGACCGGTATCATGGGCGGATCGGAAAACGCGGTGACGGTTATTTCTGATAAAGGTGCAGACACTTGGCCCCGCATGACCAAAGATCAGGTGGCACAGCGTCTGGCCTTGCAAATCGCCGAGGCCCTGAATGGTTGAGGTGCAATGGGCGTGGCTGGCCGGGGCAGACACCTCCCTCGGCGTGCCTGGCTACCAAACGTCCGGTGCAGCGGGTGCAGACATTCGGGCGAATTTCGGCGAAGGCAGTGGGTCTGTGACGCTGGCGCCGGGCGCGCGCGCGTTGATCCCAACGGGTCTCAGCCTCGCCATTCCCGCAGGGTATGAGTTGCAACTGCGTCCGCGTTCTGGTCTGGCCCTGAAACACGGCATTTCGATCCCGAATGCGCCCGCTACAATTGACAGCGATTATCGCGGGCCTTTGGGTGTGATTTTGATCAATCTTGGCGAGCAGCCTTTTGAAGTCTCCCACGGTGACCGGATCGCGCAATGTGTGTTTGCGCCCGTCGTTCAGCCCAGGTTCAAGGTTGTTGAGGCTTTGGACGCGACCAAGCGTGGCGCGGGCGGATTTGGATCGACGGGCGTGTCCGGATGATCATTCTGGTCCTGATGTGGGCGGCGGTCTGGGGGATTGGCATCGCCACCAAAGCGCCGCGCCAACAGCGCTGGATCATGATGGCAGTGGTCACGGTTGCCTGGGGTGGCTTGCAGCTGTTGCTTGAAGACGGCCATCCGGCAAAGGTCACCGCCGATAGCCTGACGCGGTCAGTTGTAACCGTCGGGTTCCTTGCGGTCATCGTGTGGCTCTACCGTAAATTTCTGGGCCGCATGGTGGACAGGGCTGGGGTTGAGAAGCCTGCGCTGACCCCCGCGCGACCCGAGCAAATGGGCGAAGCAGAACTGAACCGTTACGCGCGCCACATCATCCTTCGCGAAATTGGTGGCTTGGGACAAAAGGCGCTGCGCGAGGCGAAGGTGCTTGTCGTAGGAGCAGGGGGGCTCGGCTCGCCCGCTTTGCAATACCTCGCCGCAGCGGGGGTGGGGACCATTGGGGTGATTGATGACGATGTGGTCGAGTCCACGAACCTGCAACGACAAGTCATCCACACGGATGCGATGATTGATACGCCCAAGGTGCATTCGGCGGCGGCGGCGATGCGGGCGCAAAACCCGTTTGTAGATGTGCGGCCGTATCATCGCCGTCTGACAGATGAGATTGCCGAGGATTTGATTGCAGACTACGACCTCGTCCTTGATGGCTGCGATGACATGGAAACGCGGTACCTTGTGAACCGCATCTGTGTAGCGCAAGGCAAGCCCTTGATTTCAGCGGCTTTGACGCAGTGGGAGGGGCAGATCGGGCTTTATCATGCGCCGTCTGGCCCGTGCTATTCTTGTGTCTTCCCACAAGCGGCAAATGCCGTTCTTGGCGCGACCTGTGCAGAGGCTGGCGTTGCGGGACCTTTGCCGGGGGTTGTTGGGGCGATGATGGCTGTGGAGGCGGTCAAACATATCTGCGGCGCGGGTGAGTCACTCGCCGGGCGTCTGATGATCTATGATGCACTTTATGCCGAAACTCGCGTGATCCGTGCGCAAAAGCGGGCCGATTGCGCCGTTTGTGGGTGAAAGGCTTGCCTGCGCGGGCGGAACGCATAGGCTAGTGAAAGACACTGGGGAGATTTGAGATGAAGACGATTTTTGCGATTGCTGCCACGATGATGGCAACCACTGCTGTGGCCGATGGCCATCTGCCCGACATGGGCGGAATGGAAATCGTAGTGACAACCGAGAACGCCTACCCACCGTTGCAGTTTCTGGACAGTGACGGCAATGCGGTTGGTTGGGAATATGATGCCATGGCCGAAATCGCGGCCCGGCTGAACCTGACGGTGACGTATGAGAACACCAGCTGGGACGCGATGATCCCAGCAGTGTCCGAGGGCCAGTTTGATATGGGCATGACGGGCATCACGATCCGCGAAGACCGCGCCGAAGTCGTCGATTTCTCGGACAGCTATATGACGAGCCAGATGGTCATGCTCGTGCGTGGCGATGAGGAGCGGTTTACGGATGCCGCGGGCTTTGCTGCTGACCCTGATCTGTTGACCGCCGCGCAGCCGGGCACGACGCCATTTTATGTGGCCGTGTATGAAGTGCTCGATGGCGATGAGGCGAACCCGCGCATCAGCCTGATGGAGACGTTTGGCGCAACGGTGCAGGCGCTCCGCGCGGGCGATGTGGACATGATCCTGACCGATGGCACTGCCGGGAATGGTTATGTCGAGGCCTCGGACGGCGGGCTCAAGATCATTGGTGAGCCTTTGGGGACTGAGGACTTTGGCTTTATTTTCCCGCGCGGGTCGGAGTTGGTTGAGCCGATTAACGCGGCGATCGCGGACATGGCAGCTGATGGGACATTGGACGCGCTGAACACCCGCTGGTTCCTTGAGTACAAGCTGGGTGAATAAGGCTCTGCACGCGCGCTAAGCTCATGATCCCGACGTCCCCAAACGACGATGACTTTCCCTGGTGGTTGGTCATCGTCGGAACTGCTCTTGCCTGGATGTTCTGGCAGGTGTGGTCGAGTGATGTCTACTCCAAGGTGCTGGAGACGCTGTCAAAGGGCATCTGGATCACTGTGCTTGTCACGCTGGTCTCCTATTTTGCGGCCTGTGTGCTGGGGTTGCTTCTGGCGCTGGGGGCCTTGTCCCGATCCCTGATCATAAGGCAGCTTTGCCGCCTCTATGTGGAGGTGATGCGAGGCATCCCGATCATCGTCCTGCTCCTCTACGTGGCGTTTGTTCTGGCGCCCGCGCTCGTTGCGCTTTGGAATTGGGCGGCCGAGGGGCTGGGGTTTGATCCCATCCGGGGGCGCGATTTTCCGTTTTTGTGGCGCGCGGTGATTGCACTGACGCTCGCTTATTCCTCATTTCTGGCAGAGGTGTTTCGCGCCGGCTTGATGTCCGTAGACAAAGGACAGATTGAGGCTGCCGAAGCGCTGGGCCTGAGCCGCTGGCAAAGGTTCCGCCACATCGTGTTCCCGCAGGCGTTTCGGACGATCCTTCCACCGCTTGGCAATGATTTCGTCGCGATGATTAAGGATTCGTCACTTGTGTCAGTCCTTGGGGTGACGGACATCACTCAGCTGGGCAAAGTGACGGCGGCGGGCAATTTTCGCTACTTTGAAACCTACAACGTTGTGGCGCTGATGTATCTGACGATGACGATTGCGCTGTCCCTCGCCTTGCGGAAGTTTGAACGTGGTATGCGCCGTCAGGACGCGAGATAAGGGTGGCGGCACGGTCAGCGGCGGCCTACTTATCCCCCAAAGGAGACACTCAATGACAAATCCGCTTTTGGAAGACTGGGATACTGCGTTTGGGCTGCCGCCGTTTGAGCGGATCAACGACACAGACTTTGGCCCGGCGATGGATGCGGCGCTGTCAGAAGGGCGCGCGCGGATTGCGGCGATTGCAGCGCAGGCAGATGCGCCCACATTTGAGAATACGATTGAAGCGCTTGAGCGTGCATCGAGCCGTCTTGATCAGGTCGCGGGCGTGTTCTTCAGCGTGGCAGGGGCCGACAGCAACGACGCGCGCGATGCTTTGATGCGGGAGGTGTCACCCAAACTTTCTGCTTATAGTTCGGATTTGTTTGCGAACGCCGCTTTGTTTGCTCGGATTGAGGCGCTGTGGGAGCAGCGCGAGGATTTGCCGCTGACTGACGAGCAGGCCAGGCTCTTGATGCTGACCCGGCGCAGCTTTGTCCGGATGGGCGCCAAACTTGGGACCGAAGAGCAGGCGCGGCTCAAGGACATCATGTCCCGCCTTTCAACGCTGGGCACGACGTTTACGCAAAACCTGCTGGCCGATGAGCGTGACTGGTTCATGTCGCTGGCTGAAAGCGATCTGGAGGGGCTTCCAGACTTTGTGATCGACGCAGCGCGGAGTGCCGGGGCCGAGAAGAACGCGGATGGACCTGTCGTCACTTTGTCACGCTCGCTGGTCGTGCCGTTTCTGCAATTTTCGCCACGCAGAGATTTGCGCCAGAAAGCCTATGAGGCTTGGACCGCCCGCGGCGCGAATGGAGGGAAGACCGACAACCGTGCTCTTGCCGCCGAGACGCTGGCTCTGCGGCAAGAGCGGGCGCAACTTTTGGGGTATGACAGCTTTGCCGATTACAAGCTTGAGACCGAAATGGCAGGCACACCGGACGCCGTGCGTGATCTGCTCATGCAGGTCTGGACCCCGGCCAAGGCGGCTGCGGAGATCGATGCGCAAGTGCTTGAAGATATGCTTAAGGCGGACGGGCTTGCCGGACCACTAGAGGCTTGGGACTGGCGATACTATTCCGAGAAACGCCGGCAGGCCGAGCATGATTTGGATGAGGCAGAGCTAAAGCCTTACCTGCAGCTTGAGCGAATGATCGAAGCCGCCTTCACCTGTTCGAACCGGCTTTTTGGTCTGGAATTCGAAGAGATCGATGCGCCGATGTACCACCCGGATGTGCGGGCATGGAATGTGACGCGGGATGGTGCGCATATGGCCGTATTCATTGGTGACTACTTTGCGCGGTCGTCGAAGCGATCTGGCGCGTGGTGTGGTGCGATGCGCGATCAGGGCAAGCTTGACGGTGCGCGTCGGGCGCATGTCACGAATGTCTGCAACTTTGCCAAACCATCAGAGGGGCAGCCTGCGCTTTTGTCCTACGATGACGCGCGGACGTTGTTTCATGAGTTTGGCCATGCGCTGCATCACATGCTGTCTGATGTGACGTATGAGAGCATTTCGGGCACGTCGGTCGCGCGGGACTTTGTGGAACTTCCCAGCCAGCTTTATGAGCATTGGTTGGAAGTGCCTGAGGTGCTGGCCGAGTTTGCGACCCATGCCGAAACCGGTGAGCCTATGCCCGAGGATATGCTTAAGCGGATGCTCGCCGCTGCGACCTATGATACTGGGTTCAGCACTGTGGAGTACGTGGCCAGTGCGCTCGTTGATCTTGCATTCCACGACGGTGCGGCCCCTGCCGATCCAATGCAACGGCAGGCGGAGGTTCTCGAAGACATCGGCATGCCTTTTGCGATCCGGATGCGGCACGCGACCCCTCATTTTGCCCATGTCTTTGCCGGTGACGGCTATTCGAGTGGCTATTATTCCTACATGTGGTCGGAGGTGATGGACGCCGACGCCTTTGCCGCGTTTGAAGAAGCGGGGAACCCCTTTGATGCCGATCTCGCCCGGCGTTTGGAGGAAACCGTTCTGTCCTCGGGCGGGTCGGTGGATGCCGCGGCGTTGTATACAGCGTTCAGAGGCCGCATGCCCGGCGTCGAACCGTTGCTGAAAGGGCGTGGCCTGCTGGACGCGGCCTAGTCCCTGATTTCGTCGGGAAAGACGCCCCAGAGGGCCTCTTTCTCGGCCCAGCCTCGGTAGCCTCCGGTGGAGATTTCACACCAGTCCGTCGTGCAATCACCCAACCGTGCAATCACACCCACTTCGAGGATGGCTTCTTGTTGCGAAGTCAGGTCTGCGCGGGCGTAGATGGGCAGCAAGTCCTCTTCGATTAGAACTGTGCGGTTGCCGGAGAGTAGCGAGTAATGCACCCAGCCGCCAAGCCCTTCGCGGTCCGCAACGCGGCGCCAGTGACCGTATTCCGCCGTGACCTGCAGCGGCATACCGCGACGAAGGTAGACCCAGTCAATCCGGTGGGACAGGGACGGGCCACGGCGGACGTTACCTTCATCCGTCTTGAGCGACACAAAGCGCGGAAGCGGCAGATTGGTTTCGGGGCCGAGGATCGGACCGGCATCTGCAATTGGCTCAATGGCCCGCACGGGGGGCGAGGCCACAGCCGGGGCTTCTGCTGGTGCGGGCTCTTCAATCATTACGGCGGCGGGAACCACTGCAGCCGGGCGCGATTGAGGGCGCAATCGTTCCGCCTGCGCGGCGCTGGCCACAAAACTACAGAGCACAATGAGATGCGAAAGTCGCACGATGGAACCCGCCTGATTTTTACCTCATGGGCGCGATGTTCTTGAGCCTCGCGTCCCTTGCAGGCAGAGTGCCAGAACAAGCACCGCATTTGCAAGTCTGGGAGGAACAGGGATGCCGGGGAAACGACTGAGTGTTGTTGTCACGCGACGGTTGCCCGAGGCGGTTGAGACCCGCATGACGGAGTTGTTTGATGTGCGCCTCAGCCCGTCTGACGACACCATGAGCCGGGAGGCTTTGGTCGCCGCCTTGCAAGATGCGGATGTCCTTGTGTGCTCGCTCGGGGATCAGGTTGATGCGGGCGTTTTAGGGCAGGCTGGCGACCGGCTGAAGCTGATTGCGAACTACGGCTCGGGCGTGGACCACATCGATGTGAACACCGCCCGTCAGCGCGGTATTCTGGTCAGCAACACACCCGGCGTCGTCACCGAAGATACGGCTGATATGACGATGGCGCTGATCCTTGCCGCGACGCGTCGGATTCCCGAAGGGCTGCAACTGATGCAGTCAGGCGGGTGGAGCGGGTGGCGGCCGACGGCGCTGTTGGGCGGGAGGATCGCGGGGCGTCGATTGGGCATTCTGGGCATGGGCCGGATCGGTCAAGCTGTCGCGCGGCGTGCAGCGGCTTTTGGCATGCAGGTGCACTACCACAACCGCAAGCGCCTGCGCTCTGAGATCGAAGAACGGCTGGAAGCGACGTATTGGGACAGTCTCGATCAGATGGTGTCTCGCGTTGATGTGTTGTCCATCAACTGCCCGCACACGCCCGCTACGTTTCATCTGATGAACGCCCGTAGGCTGAAGCTGATGAAGCCAGAGGCGGTAATTGTGAATACTTCACGCGGCGAGGTGATCGACGAAAATGCACTGACACGCATGATCCGCGCAGGTGAGCTAGCGGGCGCGGGCCTCGACGTCTACGAGCGCGGCGCAGAGGTGAATCCGCGGCTGCGTGAGCTGCCCAACGTCGTGCTCTTGCCGCATATGGGCTCGGCCACAGTGGAGGGGCGGCTGGAGATGGGCGAAAAAGTCATCATTAACATCAAGACGTTTGATGATGGACACCGGCCCCCGGATTTGGTGGTACCGGGACATCTGTGACATAGTCATGTGGTTCCAATGAAAACGCCCCGACATTGCGGGGCGTTTCCAAATGATTGTCGGATCGTCGTCTTAGGCCTTGGCTGCACGTCGCCGTGCTGCGCCAAGCGCGCCCACACCGATCAGCAAGAGGGGCATGCTGGCAGGCAATGGAACAGCGGCGATACCGTTTGTCACAGTGATGTCGTCGGAGAAGGTCGCGCGATATGTGCCGGGCAAGAATGGTGTGCTGGCAAGACCGCTCCGTGCTTCGGTGTCACTCAAGAAATATGCACCGACTGCCAGGACGTAACTACCGTTCAGAAGAGTCACCGACAGCTCGGAATTCAGTCCGGGGCCGCCATCGTCATTGACGCCTAGGAAGGTGCCTGTGAGCGCACCTGCGGCGGAGCCATTGTCGTCAAACAAGCGGATCATCGGATCACCGAGGGTCACGCCATCAAGATTGATTTGCAGCGCGCCGCCGTCGAAGTCGAAGAAGATATAGTCCACAGCATTTGCGCCGACTGTACCATCAACGATTGTTGCAGCCTGGGCGGCTTGCGTGGTCGCGGCACAGATCATCGCAGCAGCTGCGAGCGTCTGGCCTTTGGAGATAAAAGAATTGAACATTGGGGGACTTCCAAATTTTGGACAAATGTATTGGTCAGTAGCGACATTCTTGGATTCGAAACAAGAATTTCCGAAAAAAGTAATTAAATTGGGCGGGTTAACGGTGTTTTCGGAGAACAATACGCAGTTTTGCGGGCATTTGTTTCGCTCTGTGATCGAGGATTTCAATGGCCGATTTCAAGCTGTTCTGTCCGCAGGCTCGCACCGTTTGCTCGTCGTTTGAAAGTCGACGTCGAGCAGTGCAGACGAGCGCGAACTGCAGGCCAAGTGAGGCACCTTTATAACGGCGCTGTCGGTTTCGGTCGGCAAGAGGTCGGCGCGTTTCGGCGCGGGCTGGATGAATGGCGGCATGGTTGCGGAAAGTCCATTCGGAGTATGCCTCATGTCCTCGCCCGCAAAAACTGAAGTCAAAGCTCTTGTCGTTGGCGGTGGTGCCGTTGGTACCTCGATCGCCTATCATTTGGCAAAAGCCGGATGGGATGATGTCATGCTGTTGGAGCGGGACGAGTTGACGTCTGGCTCGACCTGGCATGCCGCGGGTCTTTTGCCGCTGTTCAACATGTCCTACGCGACGACGCACATCCACAAATATTCTGTCGACTTCTACAAGACGCTGGAGGACGAGACTGGTCTGAATGCCGGGTTCGCCGTCGTCGGCAACTTGCGTATGGCGCAGACGCAGGAGCGGATGGACGAGTATATGCTCTACGCCTCCACCGCCGAGACCTGTGATGTGCCGTTTCAGTGGATGACGCCTGAAGAGATCAAGGCCAAATGGCCGCTGATCCGTACTGAGGATCTGAAGGGGGCGCTCTATCACCATACGGATGGCTACATTAACCCGGCCGATGTCACGATGGCGATGGCTAAGGGTGCTCGCCAGCGCGGCGTGATGATCGAGCGAAAGTGGCAGGCCGATGCCTTTGAATGGGACGGGAGCCATTGGCATGTGACCTGCACCAAGATGATTGAGAAGGGCGGCAATCTGGTGCCGTCGGATGAGCAGGTGGTGATTAAGGCTGAACATGTTGTGACAGCCAGCGGCAACCACGCGCAGCGCACGGCCAAGATGCTAGGGATCAAGATCCCAGCAATCCCGGTTGAGCATCAGTTCATCGTCATGGATCAGGACCCGACGCTGGTGGAATGGCGTGCTGAAGGCAACGCCGAGCATCCGGTGATCCGCGACGCGGACGCGCAATCCTACGTGCGCGAAGAGCGGGGCGGGTGGATCCTTGGCGTCTACGAGAAAAACGCGCCGGCCCGTTTTGAGCATGGCGTGCCTGATGCGTTCCGTGCCGACCTCTTCCCACTCGATCTTGAGCGGATCGAAGAGCAGTATATGGCGATGATCCACCGCGTGCCGTCGTGCGAGGAAAGTGGACTGAAGGACGATTTCAACGGGCCGATTTGCTACACGCCCGATGGCAATCCGCTGGTGGGGCCTGCGCCGGGGCTGCATAACATGTGGCTGGCCGAAGGGTTCTCGTTCGGGATCACAGCGGCTGGTGGTACCGGCTACTACCTCGCGCAGATGATGGTCGAGGGTGAGGCCGAGATCGACATGGCATCGCTTGATCCCAAGCGCTACGGCGATTGGATGACGACGGAATTCGCGGCCCGCAAAAACGAAGAATGCTATGACCACGTCTATATCCTGCACCACCCGGATGAAGAACGGCCCGCCTGCCGTCCGCTCCGCACATCTCCTGCCTATGACCGCCAGGCCGCGCGCGGGGCACAGTTTGGGTTTGTAAACGGCTGGGAACGGCCCAACTACTACGCGCCCGAGGGGTTCAGCGATCATGACAGCCGGTCCTTCCGTCGTGGTGGTTGGTGGCAGTACGCTGTTGAGGAGGCCAAAGCCATTCGTGAGGGCGTCGGCCTCATCGACGCCACAGCATTTACCAAGCACCGTATTTCCGGGCCCGGTGCCACAGCGTTCCTCGATTGGTTCACGTGTAACAAGCTGCCAAAGGTTGGGCGGATCAATCTGACCTATGCGCTGACCTCGCACGGCACAACGAGGACGGAATACACAATCGTTCGCAACGGCGAGAATGACTACTATCTCGTATCGGCCGGTGCGTGGCACGCCTATGATCAGGACTACCTTTACAAGGCGATCATGGAGAAAGAGGCTGAGTTCGGTCGCATCAATGAGGAGGATGTCACCACGAAGTGGGGCGTTTTTGCCATCGCCGGGCCGAAGTCGCGCGACGTACTGAAGGCCATCATCAATGATGCTGATCCCGACACGGCGTTGTCCAACAAGCGTTTCCCGTGGCTGAGCGCCAAACAGATTGAGCTGGGCATGGTGCCGGTCAACGCCATCCGCGTGGCTTACACTGGGGAGCTCGGGTGGGAGTTGCACCACCCGATGGAGATGCAGAACCACCTGTTCGATCTGCTTGAAAAAGCGGGGGAGCCGCATGGGATGAAGCTGGTTGGTGCGCGGGCACAGAATTGGTTGCGGCAAGAGAAGTCCTATCGCGCCTTTGGCAACGAGCTGGGCCGCGATGCGACACCGGCTGAAGCGGACCTGCCGCGCTTTATTGATCTGGGCAAAGAATTCCACGGCAAAGATGCGATGGTGGCCAAAGGCATTCGCTCAAAATGTGTGACTGTTTTGATCGATGGACCCGACGATGCAGATCCGTGGGGGCGTGAGGCCTTGTTTGCAGGTGATGAACGGGTGGGGCGTCTAACCTCGGGCGGTTATTCGGTAGCCTTTGGCAAGTCCATCGGCATGGGCTATGTGCGGCCCGATCTGGCGGTTCCGGGCACCAAGCTGAAGGTCCGCATGTTCCGAGAGCTGTGGGACGCTGAGGTTGTCGAAGACAGCCCTTACGATCCGAAGAACACAACTATTCGCGTCGACGGGTGATCCGGGCGGGGGTGCCGTGCGCGCAAGCGCGACACCCCACCCACCATCCCGGCTCAGGAAAATCGAGATGGCGCGAGCGCTGCTGTCTCCGCGGCGGTCAGCTCTGGTGAGGTGCCAAGCACGATCGAGGCGACATGGCGAGCCGCGGCTGGTGCCGATTGCATGCCATACCCCCCTTGGCCCGCGCACCAGACAAAGCCGGGCAGGGCGGGATCACGACCCAGCACAAGGTTGCCATCCGGTGCAAAGGTGCGCAGTCCCGCCCAAGAGGCGAGAAGGCGCTCTGTGCTGTGGGTCATATGCGCCTCAAACGCCGCGATCCCGGTGGCGATGGTTATGTCATCGGTGAAAGCATCATGCGGGTCCACAGGCGTCTCATCCGCAGGTGAGACGAGGAGCGCGCCTGCGTCGGGCTTGGCATACCATTCCTCTCCCGGACCAAAGATCATTGGTGCTTTGGAAAGATCATATCCTTCGGGCCCCGGAATTCGGGCCATGGAACGCCTGCGCGGTTGCAGACCGAGCGGTGTGACATTGGCAAGGATCGCGATCTGATCCGCCCAAGCGCCTGCGGCGTTGATAAGGGTCTGGGCTATAATGCGCGTCTTGCCTGCCGTCACGGCCCACCCAACCGATGAACGTTCGATTGCCGTTACTGCACGGTTGGTCAGAATGCTTGCACCCGCCCGACGCGCATGTTTTGCGTAGGACTGGAGCAGCTTGTCGGTATCAATATCCAGCGCGCGGTCGTCAAAACCCACGCGGCGCACGACTTTGGGGTTTAGAATGGGCCAATGTCGTAGACCATCCTCCAAAGACAATTCAGCCATCTCAAAGGTCCGCAAATCCTGCTCAAACGCGGCGTCTTGCCCCTCTGTCCCAATCAGCATCACGCCGCGGGGAGAGAGGACGTCAAGGGATTGTAGCTCATCCCCGCTGGCCTTGTTCAGCGCGATGGTGCTGGGGGAGCCGTAGTTCGGCTCGTAGAGCGCCGCGGACCTGCCGGACGCGTGGAACCCGAGTTGCGTCTCAGTCTCAAGCACGGCAACAGTGGCATGGGGCGCGAGTTTTGCAGCGACCGATACGCCCGCAATGCCGCCGCCAATGATCAGGACATCGACAGCATGATCGCTCATCCCGACTCTTCCAATCTGTCTGTAGCTGGGGGTGGTGCGGGATAAAGCGCAGAAATTTCTGCGTAGAGCTCTTCTGACATTTCCAACGTTAAGCCTGCGAGGGATGGTGCCAGCTGCGCAACAGAGCGGGCAGAGATGATTGGCGAGATACCCGCCGGATGCGCTTTGGCCCAGGCCACTGCGAGGGTGGCGGGGTCTTGTCCAAGCCGAAGGGCCACGTCCTGAAGCCCCGCTGCGGCGTCATGCATCGCGGCCACACCATAGCGCGCGGCATAGCGTTCATCTTCGGCCAATCGTCCTGTTGCGTCCGCCTTTCGGTATTTCCCGGTAAGAAGCCCGCCGCCCAAGGGCGAGTAGGGGAAGATTTTGATCCCTTGATCCTGCGCCATCGGGAAAATCTCAACCTCGGCCTGGCGTTTGACCAGATTAAACATCGGCTGAATTGCGTCGATCCTTGTTCCCAAAGCCTGGCAGACAGCGTTTGCTTTCATCACTTGCCATGCGGCGTAATTGGAGACGCCAATGTACCGGATACGGCCTTCGCTTTGCAGCCGCGCGAGGACATTGAAGGTATCTTCCAATGGTGTGGTCGGATCGAACCGATGCAAATAGAGCAGGTCAACAAAGTCTGTGTTCAATTGCCGCTGCGAGCTATCGAACTGATCGTTCAATGTCTTGGCGTCCGCACCACCGGTGTAGCCCACTTTGGTGGCCAAAAAGATGTTCTCTCGCACCGGCGCGATAAACTTGCCAAGGAGCGTTTCGGATTGCCCGCCCGTATAGCTCACAGCTGTGTCAAAGTGGGCAATGCCTGCATGACGACATGCCTCAAACAGCTCTTGAGAGGCCTTGGCGTTTGCGGTTCCACCAAATTGCATGGTGCCGAAGACACCCGGTGAAAGCGGGGTTCCGTTAAGTAGGGTCAGCTTTGTCATGGTTCGAAAGTGAACGCGCTGGTGCTCGATGAAAAGAGCCCAAACCAGGCGGAGTGCATTTTTCCAGAAAAATTTAGAAGAAAGTTAACGACTCGCCATTAACCAATTCGCTCAGGAGCAGGTTGGGACGGCAGCGTGGCGGAGCACTACTTGAAACTTGAGATGGATCGGCTGATCCAAAAAGATGGGGCGATGTGGAATTTTCTGCAGCTAGGCTCGCTCGATGGCGTTTGGTATTGGGATCTTGAAAACCCCGAACATGAGTGGATGAGCCCTGAGTTCTGGCGGCTCTTCGGGATTGAGCCAGAGACGAAGCGGCATCATCCTGACGAGTGGCGCGACCTCATTTTTCAAGAAGACCTCGCGCGTGCACGGCACAATTTCGATCTGCACTGTCAGGACCCGTCACATCCCTATGACCAGATCGTGCGCTACAAACACGCAAGTGGATCGACGGTGTGGGTGCGCTGTCGCGGGATTGCCATCCGGGATGAGAGTGGTCGGGCCATTCGCATGCTTGGTGCGCACAATGATCTGACAGCTGTCAAAAAGTCAGAAGAATTTGCGCGGGCTGGGTGGGCGGCAGCAGAGGCCGCAAATGCAGAGCTCAGGACATTTGCTTATTCTGTTTCTCATGATCTCAAGGCGCCGGCAAACACGTTACAACTGTTGTTGTCTGAGTTGCGTCACGAGGCAGGAGCCACCCTTCCAGACGAGGCCAACACGTTCCTTGACCTCAGCTTGGCGACGGTGACGAGAATGCAGACGCTCGTCGAAAGCGTGCTTGATTACACCCGCATCGTTGGGATGGAGCCGATCTTTGCTCCGGTCGACCTGACGTCAGAATTGCAAGCGGCAATGCTCAATCTCAAAGCCGATATCGAAAGCTCTGGCGCCCAAATCCTCGCCGATCCGTTGCCGACCGTCCCGGGCATTGGCAACCAGATCATGGTTTTGTTCCAAAACCTGCTCAGCAATGCGATCAAATTCGCGCATCCTGATCGCCCGCCGAAAATCAGGATCACTTGCCAAGAGATCGCGGCCGAGAATGTTGTTGAACTGCGGTTCAAGGACAATGGTCTCGGTATACCCGAGGAGGCAAAGCAGCGCATTTTTTCAATGTTTCAACGCCTTCATAACCGCGATGAAATAGATGGATTTGGTCTGGGCTTGGCGCTATGCCAACGTGTGGCCGTAAACCATGTGGGGTCCATTTCGGTGACCTCTGAGTTGGACAAGGGCTCGGAATTTACCGTGCGGATCGCAAGGACGATGCAATGACTACGCCAAACACCCCAGCACCAAAGATAAAGCTGGCCATTCTGATCGATGACGAAAAGATTGATCAGATGATCTATCGCCGGGTCATGGAGAGGTCCGGTGTTGTTCAAAAAACGCTGGCGTTTACGCACGCCGAAGAAGCGCTCGAGTTTCTCAAGCGCAAGGATAGACCAGACGTTGATGTCATCTTTTTGGACATCAATATGCCGCGTATGAACGGTTTTGAATTTCTGGAGGCCGCAACCGAAGAGTTTGGAGAGGATTTTGCCAAGCTCGTTATCGTGATGCTAACGACATCAATCAATCCGGCCGATCATGCCCGCGCAACGTCGTACTCTGCTGTCCGGAAATTCATTTACAAACCTTTGACGACGGACCACTTGTTTGAAGTGATTGAGTGCATCAGCGAGGATGACGGCAATATCTAGATCATTACGTCTACCCGTTGCGGCAGGCTGCGTGGAACAATTATGATGTCATTTGTTGACGTGCAGCGCGTTGTATAGGCGAGCGGATTGTCTGCGATATTTACCCGGTGCAAGGCGTGGGCCCATATCAGGTCAAGCTCGGTACGGCGAAGAGTTGCAATCGTTTCACCGCGCCAAGCCAGCCTGATTTCTGCCGGCTGATACACTTTGACATCAGCGGCAAAATCGAGGAAGGCGGAAATAACCTGTCCTTCGATGGCATGGCAATCGGCATTGATGTTGAAGACCAGCGAATCCGGCAGAATGCCGTACCGGAAATATGCAAAGAATGGTAAGCCGATGTGATGTTGTCGTACCGAGTGGGCGGCATCGTTTAGTGTTTGAATGCGATGCCCTTGCACGGCAAAAGCCGCCAAGAAGCCGAGCCAAATAAATAGTCGCATGTCGGCCCCCTTTGGTGACAAGGCGCCGGAGGCTGTGCTGGCCTCACTGGCAAGAAATATAAAGAAAACGCAACTTTTGCAGCGGATGGGACTCGTTAATGATTCCTTGCTACGGGAGCTTGGTTAAAAAGCTATGAACACCGCATTTACCTTTCTTAAAACGTGGAAAAAGAGCGTGACCTCACAGACAGAGGCGCTACGTCCGCGCCTATGGAAAAAGCGTTAATCATCGGAGCATCCGGAGGCATCGGCGGAGCGATCAGTTCCGAGCTGCGTTCAATGGGATGGGATGTCACAACACTCTCTCGGCGGGATGATGGTTTTGATGTTGAGGATCCAAGCTCGGTTGAAAGCTCACTGGCCGCATTGGACACCCGGTTCAGCCTTATCTTGATTGCTGTCGGCATTCTTGCACCTGAAGGGGCGCAGCCTGAAAAATCGCTGTCTGCGATTGATGCAGCATCGATGGCACAGGTTTTTGCCGTCAACACAATCGGGCCTGCTCTCATCCTGGGGCATGTGCCCCGGCTGTTGTCCCGAGAGGGGCGGGCTATCGTTGGGGTGTTGTCGGCACGTGTCGGCTCTATCGGCGATAATCGTCTGGGTGGCTGGCACAGCTATCGCGCGTCAAAGGCGGCGCTCAATCAGATCGTGCATGGAGCGGCGATCGAACTGAGGCGCAGCCACAAGTCGGCAATTTGCGTGGCTCTGCATCCAGGGACAGTTGCGACGCCGTTTACTGCTCGCTACTCCACCCGGCATAAAACCGTCACACCAACGGAGGCTGCCCAAAACCTCATCAGCGTTTTGAACGGTCTTACGCCAGAGCAATCCGGTAGGTTTTTTGATTGGACTGGAGGCGAGGTGCCATGGTGAAGCTGGTTCTTGTTCTAGGGGATCAACTCTCGCTAAACCTTTCGGCTCTGGCCGCAGCGAATAAAGCGACTGATGTTGTCATCATGGCAGAAGTTATGGATGAAGCCTCCTACGTCCGCCATCACCCCAAAAAAATCGCCTTTATCTTTGCCGCAATGCGCAAGTTTGCCGCGCGGTTAGAGGCAGATGGGTGGAGCGTCTGCTATACGAAACTCGACCAAGGGGCGACGTCGATCGTAGGCGAGCTTGTCCGGCAAGCAGAGGCGTCGGGGGCCTCGGATGTCCTCGCGACGGAACCGGGCGAGTGGCGGCTCATTGCTGCGCTGAACGACGCGCCATTGAAGGTAACCATTCTACCGGACGACAGGTTCGTAGCCAGCCACGCCCGGTTTGAGGCCTGGGCCGCGGGCCGCAAAGAGCTGCGCATGGAGTGGTTCTATCGCGAGATGCGGCGCGAGACTGGGTTGATGATGGAAGGTGATAAACCCGCGGGCGGTAAGTGGAACTATGATCACGACAACCGCAAATCCGCACCCAAGGGCGTGACATTCGCCCCGCCGCTGCGGTTTGAGCCGGACGATGTGGTTACCGAAGTGCTTGATCTGGTTGAGGCGCGGTTCAGCAATAGTTTTGGCGATTTGGGGCCGTTTTGGTTTGCGACAGATGCCGAGCAGGCGCAGCAGCAGTTGGCGCACTGGATTGATTTCGGCCTGCCCACGTTTGGCGACTACCAGGACGCCATGCTACAGAATGAGGATTTTCTGTCCCATTCGATCCTGAGTTTTTACATCAACGCTGGGCTTTTGGACCCGCTTGAAGTCTGTCGTGCCGTGGAGGCCGCCTGGAAGGACGGCCGCGCGCCGATCAACGCCGCCGAAGGTTTCATCCGGCAGATCATCGGCTGGCGCGAATACATGCGCGGGATCTATTTTCTGGAGGGGCCGGGCTACACCGCTCGCAATGATCTGGGCCACAATCGTGATTTGCCTGCGATGTTCTGGGGTGGCCGTACGGGGATGAACTGTATCTCTTGCGCTGTTGGGCAAACCCAGCGCGAGGCCTATGCGCATCATATCCAGCGGCTCATGGTGACGGGCAATTTTGCGCTGCTTGCGGGCATTGATCCGCATCAGGTGCATGAATGGTATTTGGCCGTGTACGCGGATGCTTATGAATGGGTAGAAGCACCGAATGTCATCGGGATGAGCCAATTTGCCGACGGCGGGATCGTGGGGTCAAAGCCCTATATCTCATCCGGGAACTACATCGCCAAAATGTCGGACTACTGCAAAGGCTGCGACTACGACGTCAAACAGAAGACAGGCGAGGGGGCCTGCCCATTCAACCTGCTCTACTGGCACTTCCTCGACCGGCACCGCGATCGCTTCGCCAAAAACCCCCGCATGGCGCAGATGTTCCGCGTGTGGGACCGGATGGATGAGGGCAAGCGCGAGACGGTATTGAGCGAGGCCGAAGCGTGGCTGGGCCGGATGGATGCGGGGGAAGCGGTTTAGGTGTGGGATGGCGTCAGGTTTGCGGGCTTTTCTGCCGTTCAAGATATTTGTCAAACTGTTCAATTTCTCGAAATGCTGTAAAGTTCTTTGATCAAATAAAGTATGAGCATCAATTGAAGATATCTTTCTGATTGGGTGTACGACATGCGGTGGCCACAAATATTCAAAACAAACAAGAGGCCGCACTTTGAGATTGTTCCGCATTCTGGCATTCTGCCGATTTTTTTGGGTTCGACGCGGGACGATGTCAGGAAAGTTATGTTGGATCTCGGCTTCGATGATGATTTAGAAGAGCACGACAAGAGATTATATTTTTTTGAAAATTCAATTCAGGTTGAATTTGATGATGCGGACACGGCATCGTTCATCGGAATTTCGTCTCACTCCGAAATTGATCTTTTTTTTCAGGGTCATGACCTATTCGAAATGGACGCAGAGCAAGTTTTTGAAGTTTTCCAGCAAGTTGAGAATGGTGACCGAACAACTTTTTCCGAGCACGAGCATCTGTTCCCCCAACAGATTGTCACGCTTTGGGATGCAGATAAGCAATACGACAGAAGGGGTAGACGCTTCCCTGTTTGGGCGCAAATCGGTATTGGGAGCAAGTCTTACTACGAAGCCGTCAAAGATCATCGAAAGTAACTAAGGGCTCAAAACCGACACCTGAGAGCGACAACATCACGCAGTCTGCACAAACCCTCGTCGCAAGGTTCGTGCGAACAAAAAAGGCCCCGCAAGTGCAGGGCCTTTTCCTGAATTCAAACCAGCTTAGTTCGGAATGTCGCCCTCGAACCCTTCGAGGTAGAAGTCCATCTGTACCAGC
>JAHDDU010000059.1 GCA_020629175.1 Flavimaricola sp.
ACATCCCCACTTCCAAAAAGGGTGAGCCGGGATCCAAGAGCCGCTGAACCCGCTCTCGCGGCAGTAGCTTGCCACGGGAGACATGCCGCTCTTGCGCCGCAGACCCGCCGCCCGATTGCGCGGCCTCCGCGGCCGCGGCAACATCACCCAGTGCAGCCTCATGCGCGGCCATATTGGCCTTATACGCCGCCGAAGTTGTCGAAACATCCGAGGTCAACTTCATCCCATCGCTCCGTTCTTCATCTTGGCAAGAAAACTCATTGCAACGCCTCCTCGCAGGCACGGCGTTTCAATTCTTGGCGAATGACCTTTCCCGTCACCGTCATCGGCAAAGCATCCACAAACTCCACCTCTCGCGGATAGCTATATGCCGCAAGCCGCCCTTTGACCCAATCCTGCAGATCGCGTGCTTCCAACGCCATATCCGGGGCGCGCACCACATAGGCTTTGACGATCTCGGTGCGCAGTGCATCCGGCTTGCCAACGACACCACAGGTGACGACGCCCGGGTGGGTCAAAAGACAATCTTCGATCTCAGCGGGCCCGATCCGGTAACCCGACGATGTGATCACATCATCCTCGCGCCCGACAAAGCGCAGGTGGTCCCCCTCCCACACGCCGCGATCCCCGGTCAGCATCCAGTCGCCGCGAAATTTGGCAGAGGTGGCCTCTGGATTGTTCCAATACTCCAACATCATCGAAGGTGCACCGCGCCGCACCGCGATATCGCCCTCTCTGGTCGTCATTGAACCGGTGTCATCGATCACCTGCACCTCAAAACCCGGAACCGGGCGGCCCATACATCCCGGCTCGGGCGCAAAATCCGCCGCGCAGGATGAGACGATCATGTTGCACTCGGTCTGGCCATAGAACTCATTGATCGTCAGGCCAAACGCCTCCTGCCCCCACGCCAGCATCTCTGCTCCTAACGGCTCGCCCCCTGACGCGACCGTGCGCAAACCGGGGATGGGCCGTCCATCGGCCTTGAGCATGCGCAGGGCGGTTGGCGGGAAAAACACGTTGCGCACGCGACCTTCGGCAATCGTCATCAGGCAATCATCGACGCTGAACTTGCCGCTGGATGACGCCACCACCGGCACGCCCAGCGCGAGCCCCGGCATCAGCACGTCAAATAGTCCACCGATCCAGGCCCAATCGGCAGGCGTCCACAGGCAATCGCCCGGTTGCCCAAGATGATCGTGGCTGAGGACAACACCCGGAATATGGCCGTCCAACACGCCATGACCGTGGAGCGCGCCCTTTGGTTTGCCCGTGGTGCCAGAGGTGTAGATCAGGACGGCTGGGGTTTCATGTGTGACCTCGGCCCACTGCGTTGGTGGGCCATCGACATCTTCTACAAGCACCGCTGACAAGGGCCGCGACCGGCCGCGGAGGGGAGTGGAACGCTGCCCGGCTTCGCCGGATTTGCACTCTCTGATCAAGGCCAATCCCCCTGCATCGGTCAACACAACCTGCAGGCCGCTATCTTCGATCCTGCTGGCCAGAGCCTCGGCCTTGAACAGTTGAAACAGCGGCACTGATATGCGCCCGATTTTCCAGCATGCCAAATGCACCGCCGCGCACCACGGCGACTGCGACAGCAACACACCTACCCGGTCGCCGGGCTGCGTCACCGTGGACAGATACCCCGCAACCCGGTCCACCATCGCAGCCAAATCGCCATAAGAAACATCCACACGCCCATCACGCAGATCAACGATCGCCGTCTGATCCGGCGGATGCGCCAAACACTGCGCGGCCATATTTTGCCGCGGCGTGTTCACCCCATCGCCCCCATCATCTCGCGCCCGATGAGCATGCGGCGGATCTCAGAAGTGCCTGCCCCGATCTCCATCAGTTTCGCGTCACGGAACATGCGGCTGACCGCGGTATCGTTCATGAACCCCGCGCCCCCCATGGCCTGCACCGCCTGATGTGCCACGTTCATCGCCTCTTCTGACGCCATCAGCACGCAGGCCGCAGCATCCTGCCGCGTGACCTCGCCCCGGTCGCAGGCTTGGGCGACCGCATAGACGTAAGCGCGGCTGCTGTTCATCTTGGTGTAGATGTCGGCAATCTTTCCCTGCATGAGCTGAAAGTTCCCGACAGGCTCGCCAAACTGCTTGCGCTGGCTGATATAAGGCATCACCTCATCAAGACAGGCGGCCATGATCCCGCAGCCGATGCCCGACAGAACCACACGTTCGTAGTCAAGCCCGGACATGAGGACACGCACGCCCTTGCCCTCTTCGCCAAGGACATTTTCGAACGGGACTTCGACGTCGTCAAACACCAGCTCTGCGGTGTTTGACCCGCGCATGCCCAGCTTGTCGAAATGCGTCGACGTGCTGAACCCCACCATCGACTTTTCAATCAGAAAGGCGGTCATCCCCTTGGACCCCGCATCAGGGTCCGTCTTGGCATAGACCACCAGCACGTCGGCATCCGGGCCGTTGGTGATCCAGTACTTGGTACCGTTCAACACATAGCGATCGTTGCGCTTTTCCGCTCGCAGCTTCATCGACACCACGTCCGATCCGGCCCCCGCCTCGGACATGGCCAGCGCACCGACATGCTCCCCCGAACACAGCTTGGGCAGAAACTGCGCCTTTTGCGCGGGCGTGCCGTTCAGCGCGATCTGGTTCACGCAGAGGTTCGAATGCGCGCCATAGGACAGCGAGACAGAGGCACTGGCCCGCGCGATTTCTTCGACGGCAATCGTATGGGCAAGATAGCCCATGCCACTGCCACCTTCCGCCTCAGGCACCGTGATCCCGAGAAGGCCCAACTCCCCCATTTCGGCCCAAAGCTCTGACGGGAATGTGTTGCTGGCGTCAATCTCTGCGGCCATCGGTTTGACCCGCTCTTGCGCCCAGCGATGCACCATATCGCGCAGCGCCTCAATCTCTTCGCCCAGTGCAAAATTCATCGACGCGGTAAACATTTTTAACGCTCCACCTTGCTCAGATGCGGCAGCATGGCCGAGAAATCCTGTCCCTTTCCGCCGCCTTCGACAAAGGCGCGATACATCTCGGCCGCCATCTTGCCCAATGCAGTCGCAGCCCCGGCCTCATCTGCGGCCTGCTGGCTCAGATCGAGGTCCTTGAGCATCAGTTCGGCGGCAAAGCCGGGTTTATAGTCGTTGTCAGACGGGCTGGTGGGCCCTACCCCCGGCGCTGGGCAATAGGTGGTCATTGACCAGCTTTGCCCGCTGGATGTGCTGACCACATCGTACATTGCCTGCCGGTCCAGCCCGAGTTTATCGGCCAGCGCAAACGCCTCACACGTCCCGATCATCGTGATGCCAAGGATCATATTGTTGCAGATTTTGGCCGCCTGACCCGCACCCGCATCGCCGCAATGCACCGCCTTTTGCCCCATGATGTCCAAGAGTGGCGCAGCCCGCGCGAAGGCCTCTGGCCTGCCACCGGCCATAAAGGTCAGCGTCCCAGCCTCGGCCCCAACCGTGCCGCCCGAGACAGGCGCATCAACGACATCATGCCCCAGTGCCGTGATCAGCTCGGCCACCGCACGAGCGCTGCCTACGTCCACGGTGGAGCAATCGATGAAAAGCGTGTTTGGTGCCATGCCATCGATGACGTTGGCGGCGACATCCCGCAGAATCTCGCCGTTGGGCAGCATCGTGATAATCGCCTCCTGGTGAAGCACCGCGTCGAGCAAAGTCGCCGCTTGGGTTACGCCCTCAGGCGCCGAAGCGACAAGGTCAAAGCCCGTCACCTCATGCCCTGCGTTGGCAAGGTTCACCGCCATCGGCGCGCCCATATTGCCCAGCCCGATAAATCCGATCTTCATAGTGTCAGTCCTCCCAGACCAGCGCGTCCTCTCCCAACGGCATGAGCATCCTGGTCACCTCCGCCTGAGGTAAGTCAGCAATGCTGCCGTATTTCCACACAGGTTTGCGGTCTTTGTCAATGATCGCGGCCCGAATGCCTTCGATGAAATCGCCCTGCGCCACGGCGCGGTGGGTAAAGCGATACTCTTGATCCAGCGCCTGCCGGATGTTGCCGGCCGACCGCAGCCGCCGCACGATCTGCACACAACAACCCATCGCAAGCGGCGCATTGCGGCCCAACGCCTTGAGCGTTGCGGCGGTAAACTCTGTCTCCTCGCTGCGCAAAGACCGCTCAATATCTGCCAAGGTTGCTCCAGCGAAGTGCCGGTCAATCTCCGCCCGTAGGACGGGGATTTTTCCCATCCCCGCGTCGCAGTAGGCAATCCCGCCAACACCATCGACCACGATTGCAGCCTTCAGCGCCTCCCACTCGGCTTCGGGCACAAATCCATCGGCAAAGCCCGCCGTGATCGCATCAGCCGCGTTCATCCGCATGCCTGTGGTCCCAAGATACTCCCCCACATGCCCCTCGTTCAGCGCCAGCATGAGCGACCCGCCCACATCCGGAACCAACCCGATCGCGCACTCGGGCATCGCAATCTGGCTGCTTTCGCCCACGATCCGGTGGGTGCCATGGCAGCCAACACCGACCCCGCCCCCCATAGTGAAACCTTGCAGGAAACTGATGATGGGTTTTGGGTACTCAAAGATCTTGGCATTCAGACGGTACTCGTCCCGCCAGAACCTGCGACCGTAGGTCAAATCACCACGTTGACCGCTGGCGTACATGTCCGCAATGTCACCACCAGAACAAAACGCACGGTCGCCGGTGGCATCGACGATCACCTGATCCACGGTATCGCGCCATGCATCCAGCGCCGCCTCAATGCCCAACACCATGTCATAGGTCAGCGCGTTCAGCGCATCGGGCCGGTTCAGCGTGATGCGGCCAGTGCTGTTCTCAATCCGGGTGAGAAGGTCACTCATCCCTTTACCATGCCACGGCTGACAATCATCCGCATGATCTCATTCGTGCCTTCGAGGATTTCATGCACCCGCAGATCACGCACCAGCTTCTCGATGCCATAATCGGCCAGATAGCCATAGCCGCCGTGTAACTGCAGACACTGGTTTACCACCTTTGAACCAGCCTCCGTCACAAATTTCTTGGCCATCGCGCAATGCGCCGGCGCATCGGGCGCACCGCTGTCAAGCTTCCAAGCAGCCTGCCGCAGAAACACCCTCGAGGCCTGCAACTCGATCTCCATATCCGCCAGCCGGAATTGCAGCGCCTGAAAATCCGCAATCGGCTTCCCGAACGCCTTGCGCTCTTTCATATAGGCAATCGTCTGATCGAGCCCGGCCTGCGCCGCGCCCAGCGAACAGGCCGCGATATTGAGGCGCCCGCCATCCAGACCCGCCATAGCGTAAGAGAACCCGCGGCCTTCCTCGCCCAACAGATTGCCGGCGGGCACGCGGCAATCATCGAACTGCACTTGCCGGGTCGGTTGGGCACGCCAGCCCATCTTGTCCTCTAATCCACCAAAGGACAGCCCGTCTGCGCCGTCGTCCACGATGATCGCCGAAATCCCTTTGGGGCCTGCATCGCCCGTCCGGCACATCACGATGTAGCCGTCCGAATAGCCGCCGCCCGAGATAAACGCCTTGGTCCCGGTGAGTGCGAAACCCTCATTCGTCCGCTCGGCCCGCGTCTTGAGCGCCGCCGCGTCCGACCCGGAACCCGGCTCGGTCAGGCAATAAGAAAAGAACCGCTCCATCGTCAGCATCGACGGAAGGTGGTCAGCCCGAAGATCGTCTGAGCCGAACTTGTCGACCATCGCCGCGCACATATTGTGGATCGACAGGAACGCCGCGACCGACGGACAGGCCATCGACAGCGCCTCGAACACCAGCGTTGCATCCAGTCGTGTTAACCCCGACCCACCGCTTTCCTCACGCACGTAAAGTCCGCCAAAACCCAGCTCGGCCAGCTTCGGCCACAGGTCCTTGGGGATGTCCCCGTCCTTTTCCCAAGCCAGCGCATTGGGCGCGATATGCTCGGCGCCAAAGCCTTTGGCCATGTCGAAAATCAACTGTTGTTCTTCGCTGAGCGCAAAATCCATTTGATTACCTCGGTGTCAGCCGCGTCGCACCATCCAGCCGGATGACCGAGCCATTAAGAAACGCGTTTTCCACGATATGCAGAGCCAGTGCTGCAAACTCATCCGGATCGCCCAGCCGCTGCGGAAACGGTATCCCTGCGGCAAGACCATCCTGTATCTCTTGGCTCATCGACGTGACCATCGGCGTGCCAAAAATCCCCGGCGCAATCGCCATGACCCGGACGCCATCACGCGCCAGATCGCGTGCCATCGGCAGGGTCAATCCCGCAATGCCCCCTTTCGAGGCCGCGTAGGCCGCCTGCCCCATCTGCCCCTCAAAGGCTGCAATGCTCGCCGTATGGATCACCACGCCACGCTCTTCTCCCAACGGGTCTGCGGCCACCATGCCCGCCGCCGATTGCGACGCCACATTGAACGACCCCACGAGGTTGACGTTGATCACCGACTGGAACAACGCCAGATCATGCGCAGCCCCGCGCGACACTGTTTTGGCGGCGGGCGCGATCCCGGCACAGTTCACGCAAATCCGCTCTTGCCCCTGCGCGCCCCGCGCCGCACCCAAGGCGGATGCGACCGAGCCCGCATCCGTAACATCTGTCTCTTGAAACGTCGCCCCAACCTCGCGCGCAAATACCATCCCCCGCTCGGCATCGCGGTCCAGAATGGCTACCGCAGCACCTCGCGCGCGCAGCGCCGCAACAACCGCAGCGCCCAAGCCAGATGCGCCGCCGGTAACAACGGCAGAGATATGTTCGTCAATCTGCATGGCTCAATCCCGTTCCAGCGCGATGGCCGTGCCTTCACCGCCACCAATGCAAATCGCGGCCACACCCCTCTTTAGGCCCCGTTTCTCCATCGCATTGAGCAACGTCACGATGATCCGCGCGCCTGAGGCCCCGATCGGATGGCCAAAGGCACAAGCCCCGCCATTCACATTCACCTTGTCCCGCGCAATCCCCAGCTCGCGCATGAAGGCCATAGGCACCACGGCAAAGGCCTCGTTCACTTCCCAAAGGTCCACATCATCCACCGCCCAACCAATACGGTCGAGCAGCTTTTGCGCGGCAGGCACCGGGGCCGTGGTGAACCACGCGGGCTCCTGCGCATGGCTTGCATGCCCCACAATTCGCGCGCGCACCGGCAGACCCAACGCATCAGAGGCCACCACAAGCGCCGCGGCCCCATCCGAAATCGACGAGGCGTTCGCAGGCGTGACCGTCCCATCCTTTTTGAACGCTGGCTTCAGCTGCGGGATCTTCTCGGGCCGCGCATTGCCCGGCTGCTCATCTTCACTGACAACAACCTCGCCTTTTCGGGTTTTCACCGTCACGGGCGCGATCTCACCCTCAAATGCGCCCGTTTTCTGCGCCTCCAGTGAATTCGACAGTGACCCAAGCGCATAGTCATCCTGCGCCTCACGCGTGAACTGGAACCGCTCGGCACAAAGCTCAGCAAAAGTCCCCATCAAGGCACCCTTGTCATAGGCATCCTCCAGACCATCAAGGAACATGTGATCCTTCATCGCCGCATGACCCAGCCGCGCCCCGCTTCTCGTGTTGGGCGACAAATACGGCGCACCCGACATGCTCTCCATGCCGCCTGCGATCATCACCTGCTGCGACCCGGCGCTGATCTGATCAAAGGCGGCCATGACCGTCTTCATCCCTGATCCGCACACCTTGTTCATTGTTGTGCAGGGCACCGACTGCGGCAATCCCGCCCCAAGGGCTGCCTGCCGCGCCGGTGCCTGCCCCAGGCCTGCGGGGAGAACGCAGCCCATGAGCACCTCATCAACCTCTGCAACACCAGCGTTGTCCAAAGCGGCCCGCACCGCAGCGGCCCCCAATTCGGTCGCCGGTACATCGGACAGCGCCCCCTGAAACCCACCCATCGGCGTACGGGCGGCCCCTGCAATGATCACGCCCATCAGCCCACGTCCCGAAGATCGGCGATCACCACACCGTCGCGGGGCAGCGCACCGGGTGGCACCATCTCTACCACACCACGCAGCTTGAGCACTTCGCTGACCGACGCTGCATAGGTGTCAGCCTGCCCGCCGTCGGTTTCCAGCTTGACCACCATCGTGTCGCCCTTGCCGTCATGGCCCACTTCAACGCGGGCGCGGTGCACTTCGGGGTGGCGATCAACCAGTCGCGCCACCTGCTCGGGACGCACGAACATACCCTTCACCTTGGTGGCCTGATCGGCCCGGCCCTTCCATCCGGCAAGTCGCATATTCGTCCTCCCACAGGCGCTCTGACCCGGCAGCACGGCAGACAAATCACCCGTCGCGAACCGAATCAAAGGGTAGTCGGGATTGAGATAGGTCACAACTACTTCCCCAATTTCACCCTCGGCAACAGGGGTACCAGTCCCGGGTGTCACGATTTCAACGATCAGGGTCTCTTCTACCACCATCCCGTCCATCGCCTTGGTTTCATAGGCAATATGGCCGACATCTGCGGTGCCGTAGCACTGCAAACAGGTGATCCCACGGTCGGCATACCCAGCACGCACTTGGGGAAAAAGAGGTCCACCCGAGACAGCAGCCTTGGCAATGCCAAGCGTTACACCCATCTCGTCGGCCTTGGCCAGAATGGCACCCAGATAGTCCGGTGTCCCGGCATAGGCTGTCACCCCCAGATGCGCAGCGGCCTGTACCTGCAACTCGGTCTGCCCCGGCCCCGCCGGAAAGACCTTCGCTCCGACCGCATAGGCCGCACTTTCGAACATTGCGCCGGCCGGGGTGAAATGATAGCTGAACGTGTTCTGCACCACATCACCTGCTCCAATCCCAGCAGCATGAAGGAACCGCGCAAACCGCCACCAATCCGGGCTGTTGCCGCCTGGTTCATAGATCGGGCCGGGTGATTGAAACACCCGCGTGATGTTCTGCGTGGGGATTCCACCAAAGGGCGGCGCCTCCTTTTGCCAGGCACTCAGGTCCGATTTCCGCAGCACCGGCAAATGATGCAGATCGGCGAGCGATTGCACTTTGCCCGCGCCCACCAGACAGCTGTCCGCCGTCTCATCAATTCGCTTCAGGATCGGCAGTAATGCCGCCAGGTGCGCCGCCTCCCGCGCGTCTGCGGACCGGGTCTCAAGATCATCGTAAAACGTCATGACAACCACCGCTTTCTGCGCCGATACGACCGCACATCCCGGAACGATTTGCGTCCCTCTTCGGACATCCCCAGATAGAATTCCTTCACATCCGGGTTCTCGCGCAGCTCTGCCGCCGCGCCATCCATCACCACACGCCCGCTTTCCAGAATGTAGCCATAATGCGCGAACCGCAGCGCCACATTGGTGTTCTGCTCGGCCAGTAGGAACGAGACACCTTCCTTCTCATTCAGGCTCTTCACGATGCCAAAAATCTCTTCCACCAGCTGCGGCGCCAGCCCCATGCTTGGCTCATCCAACAGGATCGTCTCTGGCTTGGACATCAGAGCGCGCCCGATGGCGCACATCTGTTGCTCCCCGCCCGAGGTATAGCCCGCCTGGCTCTTCCGCCGCTCCTTGAGCCGCGGGAAATATTCATAAACCATCTCCAGCGCCTGCGCTGTCTTACCGTCCCGCCGCGTATAGGCCCCAGTCAGCAGGTTTTCTTCAACGGTCAGGTGCTCAAAACAATGCCGTCCTTCCATCACCTGAACCACGCCCCGCTTTACAAGGTCAGAGGGCGACAAATCCTGCACCCGGTCTCCACGATACAGGATGGACCCCTTGGTCACCTCGCCCCGCTCGGAATGCAGCAAATTCGAAATCGCCTTTAACGTCGTCGTCTTGCCAGCGCCATTGCCCCCCAAAAGCGCGGTAATCCCGCCCTTTGGCACGTTCAACGACACGCCCTTCAGCACGAGGATCACGTGGTTGTAGATCACCTCAATGTTGTTGACCTCCAACAAGGTCTCAGATGTCTTACCGGCATCCAGCATTGCGCACCGCCCTTGATCTCATCTTGCCAAAAATACCTAAAATCCGGCGGGCAACCGTCGCGCCGCCCGCCGGGTCCACTCACATCACAGGCAACCTGGAGTGATATTGTTCTCCGCCGCAAAGGCCGCAGCATCCGCTGCGATCAACGGCGCCGTCACACTGTCATCGGGTGAGATGTAGTCGGTCAGAGCGACCCACTCGCCGTCCGCTGCATTCCACTGCTGCACAATGCCCAGACCCGTGCCACCGTGATCCTCGCAGGACACGCTGAACTCTGGCCCGATCAATGGCATGCCCAGCTCAGCCATGCGGTCTTCGGTGATCTCCAGCGCTTCCATGCCGTCCCGCACCATCGCAGCCGTCACATCAGACACACCGTGGATTTCCTGCGCTTTGGTGATCGCCTCGGCTGCCAACATCGCCGCGTACATGCCCCGAATATAGAGCACCGAGCCAATGTTACTGCCATCGCCAGCCCCATTGCCCGCATCAATGACCTGCGACTGGATCTCTGCCAAGACAGGCAAGTCCCCCACACGGTTCATATTAAGCGAAAGGTAGCCATCAGCAGCAGCCCCGGCAGGCGTCACGTCATGCTCGGCCCCGGCCCACCAGTTTCCGATAAACTGATCCATCGGATAGCCAATGTTTGCCGCTTCTTGCACAGCCACTTGGTTCATCACGCCCCAGCCCCACATCAAAACGTAGTCCGGGCGCTCACGGCGGATTTGCAGCCATTGCGCGGTTTGCTCCTGACCCGGATGGTCCACAGCCAGTTCGACCAGCTCAAACCCATGCATTTCGGACAAGGCCGTCAGCGTCGGGATCGGCTCTTTGCCGTAGGCCGAGTTGTGGAACAACAGGGCGATTTTCTTACCATCGAGGCTGCCACCATTCTGATCCAACAGGTAGTTGACCATCACCGACGCCGCATCCCAGTAGTTCGCTGGATAGTTGAACACCCAGTTGAACGTCTCCCCATCCGCGGCCGAGGTCCGACCATACCCCATCGTATGGATTGGAATCTCATCCGCTGTCGCGCGAGGGATCAACTGATAGGTGATGCCTGTGGACAGCGGCTGATAGATCAACGCGCCTTCCCCTTTGGTGCTCTCATAGCATTCGACGCCGACTTCAGTGTTGTAGCCCGTCTCACACTCAATGATGCGCACAGCCTCGCCACCGATGCCGCCATCGCGGGCATTCAACAGGTTGAAGTAGTCCTGATAGCCATCCGAGAACGGCGTCCCGCCAGCGGCATAAGGCCCGGTCCGGTAGCTCAGATCCGGTATCACAAGGTCTGCGGCAGCACCGCTGGCACAAACCGCACCGGCAAGGGCCAAACTGGCCAGTTTCTTTAAAGTCATCGGATATATCCTCCCATGGTTGATCCGAAAAATTGCCAGGGTTCGCCCCCGGTCTGTCGAAAAATTAATACGGGAACGGCCACAGCCGCAGCTTTTCCTTCGCCAGCCGCCACAACTGCGCCAGCCCGTGCGGTTCCTTGATCAGGAAAAACATGATCAGCGCCCCCACGATCACCAACCGAAGATGTGAGACAAGATCGGTGGGCCAGCCCAGCAAATCCACGCCAACAACCTTCAACAACACCGGCAACAGCACCAAAAACGCGGCCCCGGCAAAGGAGCCAAAAATGCTGCCCAAGCCGCCTAGAATGACCATAAAGAGCACAAGGAACGACTTCTGAATGCCAAAGGCTTCGCCCACTTCGGCGGCGCCCAGATAGACCGCAAAGAACAACGCGCCCGAAATGCCGATAAAGAACGAAGACACCGCAAAGGCGGTCAGCTTCGCCTTCAGCGGGTTCACCCCGATGATCTCGGCTGCAATATCCATATCGCGGATCGCCATCCACGTCCGCCCGATGGTGCCGCGCGTCAGATTGCGTGCGATGACGGCGCACACGACGCAGAACACCAGCGCGATCATATACTGCGCCCAAGGCGCTGTATTCGCCCCGGTGACAGCGATACCAAACACCGTCCGCTCTGGCGCAGAAATCTGCCCGGACGCCGAATAATTGTAAAACCAGCCCACCTTGTTAAAGAGCCAAACAAGAAAGAATTGCGCGGCCAGCGTCGCCACCGCCAGGTAGAACCCTTTGATCCTGAGGGACGGCAGACCAAAGGCCGCACCCACCACAGCCGTGATCCCACCAGATAGGATGATGTGGATCACAATCGACACATCCGGAAACCCGGTCATCAGCTTATAACAGCTATAGGCCCCGACAGCCATGAACCCACCAGTTCCGAGCGAGACCTGCCCGCAATAACCTGTGAGAATGTTCAGCCCAATCGCCGCGATAGAATAGATCAGAAACGGCACCAGAATGGCGTTGGCCCAGTAGTCATTAATGACAAACGGAATGACGAGAAATGCCACCGCCAAAACCGCCCAATACCGGTATCGATCAAACGCAATCGGAAACGTCTGACTGTCCGCCTGATAGGATGTCTTAAAATCGCCCGCCTCACGATA
>JAHDDU010000060.1 GCA_020629175.1 Flavimaricola sp.
ACCGGCCTGTCACGCCGGGGGTCGCGGGTTCGAGCCCCGTCAACCGCGCCACTTTTCCCTTCCTTGCAAATTTTATTTTGCCTCCGGCGGAGGTATTTTCAGCAAGATGAGATCAGGGCGAGAGACGCTGCAGAGCGTCCTCTAGGACGAGATCACGTCCGGTTGCGAGCGCTTCGCCATCCGTTTCCAGCCATATGTCTGGCGGGATGCCGGTCCCTTCGTAGAGGTCCCCGTTCATTGTGCGGTATTCTTGGTTGGAGAGGCCAAAGAGCCAACCGTTTGGGAGCGTTGTGCCAAGGATGTCAGAGAGGCCGCCGCTTGTGGCGCTGCCCAGGACTGTGACCTGAGGCATTTCCCGCATGGCTATTGTGAAGATTTCCGCACCGCTTCCCGTGAGTTCGCTGGTCAGCAGGATGGTGGGGTGCAGAAGAGTCACTTCGCCCGTGTTGGCGGGAACGGAGCTTGTCAAAGATTGGGTCCAACCGTCGCCGTCGCGGGTGCGCTTGGTCAGAACCGGCAGGGCGGTATCGGTGAAGAAGCTGGCATAGGCCATCGCCGTGCCATCATCACCGCCGGGGTTATAGCGGACGTCGATGATCAAGGCTGAGGCCTCCGAGAGCGCTGTCGCGACTTCTGCGAATGCATCATGTGCGAGGTCGGTGCCGAGCTGGCCAAAACCGGGATCGGTGCTCATCCCTCGGATGAGGATATAGCCTATGCCATCTTCGCGCAGACCATATTCGAGGCCGGTGTTTTCGATTGGGGTCAGAGGAATACCGATCGCATCGCGACCGATTTGCGTGAGGCCGTCGCGATCAAGGCCCGTCAGATCGTACCAATCCGGGGGCACGGATGGAGAGTGGAAGCCGAACGGTCCCGCGCCCAGTTGGACGTGGCCATCGTCAAGCCCCTCAAGTGCTGAGAACATGGCAGAGAACAGCTCTTCGTCAGATGCACCCGCCGTCGGGGCGAGGGCGCGGCGGGCGTCCCAGTCCACGCCATGGAGGTCAAAGAACGCATAGTGTTCGTCCATAAACGTCCACATAGCTTCAAAGACAGAAGCGGCGTCGGTGTTAGGCGGTTGCGTACAAGCGGCGGGCAGGGCATCGATCCGGTGAAATTGAGCCGGGTTGAGGTTCCCGTCGATGTGGAGCGCGAGTGTGTCGCCGTCGACCCGGATCCACGCGCCCTCAAGCGCTGTGACGAGGGCCATATGAGCCGGGAACACTCCGGTTTCGACGCAGCTGTGCGATGTCTGCTGATAGAGGCGAGCTTGGAGGCGGTCCAAGGTGATGAGCGACCCATTTGCCTCGTGTTGCCATACACCGCGCTCTTGTGCATTTGGCATCGCAAAGAGCCAGGAGATGCCGAAAGCAACAGCGAGTAAGGCCAAAAGCCCCGCAATCCACGTCAGAACACGCATGGTGTCGTCCCCCTGATCTGGCTGAGATCAGCCTGACAGGGGGAGCAGGCGCGCGTCAAGCGTTAGCCATGAGCCAGTTTGTCGAGGATGCGTGCCCAGGACCGGATGCCGCGATGAAAGCTATCCAGAGCATATTTTTCGTTCGGGCTGTGAATCGCGTCATCATCACGGCCAAAACCGATGAGCATCGCATCCATGCCGAGAATGTCCTTGAAATGGCCCGCGATGGGGATGGAACCACCAGAGCCGATAAAGGCGGCGGGCCGGGGCCATTCGTCAGAGAGTGCAAGGCGCGCCTGTTCAAACATCGGGTTGTCGGTGCTCATGGTACTGGCCTGAGAGGCGCCGTGTCCGCGGAACGTGGCGGTGCAATCGGGGGGGAGCATGTCCGTGACCATCTTGCGGAAACTGTCGCGGATGGCGTGGGGATCTTGGTCGCCCACAAGGCGGAAGCTGATCTTGGCGCTGGCTTTGGACGGCAGCACGGTTTTGAAGCCATCACCGGTGTAACCGCCGATGATGCCGTTGACCTCGCAGGTGGGACGCGACCAGATCATCTCAAGCGTGGAGCGGCCCGCTTCGCCCGCGGGCGTATTGAGGCCGACGTCGCCGAGGAAGGCTTTGTCATCAAAGCCGAGGTCCTCCCACTGGGCGCGTTGTTCGTTCGTGAGTTCTGGCACACCATCATAAAAGCCGGGCACGGTGATGCGGCCGTTGTCATCGTGCAGGGCTGCGATTATTTTCGACAGCACGCGGATTGGGTTCATCGCGGCACCGCCGTACATGCCGGAATGCAAGTCCAGCGATGGGCCCTCGATCGTGATTTCTTCGCCCAACAGGCCGCGCAGACGCGTCGTCACAGCAGGGGTTTCGTCGTCGAACAGCCCGGTGTCGCAGATCAGCGCCATGTCGGCCGTCAGTTCTGCGGCGTTCTCCTGCATGAAGGGCACAAGCGATGGTGAGCCGCTTTCCTCTTCGCCTTCAAAGAAGAGCGAGATTTTGGCGGGAAGCGTGCCGTGGACCGCTTTCCAAGCACGGCAGGCTTCTACAAAGGTCATGAGCTGACCCTTATCGTCAGATGTGCCGCGCCCTCGGATAACCTGGCCTTTGGGGGTATCCTCGATTTGGGGATCGAACGGATCATTGTCCCAAAGGTCAAGCGGATCAACGGGTTGCACGTCGTAGTGACCGTAGAACATGAGGTGCGGGCCGGTCCCCTCGACATGGCCCAGCACCATCGGGTGGCCGGGCGTTTCGCGCTTAGAACTGTCGAACCCTATGGACGCGAGATCGGCGGTGAGCCAATCGGCGGCCTTGTCGCAATCGGCGGCGAAGGCCGGGTCGGTGGAAATGGAGGGGATGCGGAGCAATTCTTTCAAACGCTCCAAAGCGTTGGGCAGTTCGGCATCAATATGGGCAAGGACGGGGTCAAGCTCTGCGGACATGTGGGTTCCTATGTGTGATTTGCCCAGACCTTAGGAGGCGCGGGCGGAAGGGTCCAGATGCGGCGAGGGGCCACACATGCTCGTGTCTTGTTCTGTGCGGTTTGGCCCTATATGACAGCGAAGACGTCGGGCTCGCCTGATGTGGAGTAGTGACGAAGGAAGACCGGCCGTGAATTACGACGCCAAACTGGACGCTGCCATTTCCCGTTTGCACGAGGAAGGCCGGTACAGGACTTTTATCGACATCGCGCGTCAGAATGGGCAATTCCCCCACGCGGTTTGGAACCGGCCCGACGGGACGCAGGCGCCTGTGACTGTTTGGTGTGGGAACGACTACCTTGGAATGGGGCAACACCCAGTCGTGCTTGAGGCGATGCATGAAGCAGTGGATGCCGTAGGCGCGGGCTCGGGCGGGACGCGGAACATCAGTGGCACAACCATTTATCACAATCAGCTGGAAGCTGAGCTTGCCGATTTGCATGGCAAGGAAGCGGCTTTGTTGTTTACCAGCGCCTACATCGCCAATGACGCGACGCTCAGCACGCTGCCCAAGTTGTTTCCGGGGCTGATCATTTACTCTGATGCGCTCAACCATGCGTCCATGATCGAGGGTGTGCGGCGCAACGGCGGCCAGAAGCGGATTTTCAAGCACAACGATATGGCGCATTTGCGCGAACTGCTCGAGGCGGATGATCCTGCTGCACCAAAGCTGATCGCCTTTGAGAGTGTCTATTCGATGGACGGTGACTTTGGCCCGATTGCCGAGATCTGTGATCTTGCCGATGAGTTTGGGGCGCTGACCTACATTGATGAAGTACATGCCGTTGGTATGTATGGCGCGCGAGGTGCGGGCATTGCTGAGCGTGATGGGCTGATGCACCGGATCGACATTATCAATGGGACGCTGGCCAAAGCCTACGGCGTTATGGGCGGCTACATCGCGACGAGCGCAAAAATGGCCGATGCGGTGCGGTCTTATGCGCCGGGGTTCATCTTTACGACATCCTTGCCGCCGGCAGTGGCGGCTGGTGCTGCAGCGTCAGTTGCCTTCTTGAAGAGCGACAGCAGCCTGCGCGCGCAGCATCAAACCCAGGCAAGCATCCTGAAATTGCGGCTGAAGGGGTTGGGCTTGCCAATCATTGATCACGGCAGCCACATCGTGCCGCTGATCGTGGGCGATCCCATTCACACCAAAAAGCTGTCGGATATGCTGTTGGAAGATCACGGAATTTACGTCCAGCCGATCAACTTCCCAACGGTGCCTCGGGGCACTGAACGGCTTCGGTTCACACCGTCGCCTGTGCATGGACCGCGTGAAATTGATGCACTGGTGCATGCCCTTGATGCGCTGTGGTCGCATTGTGCGCTGAATCGCGCTGAACTCGCTGGTTAATTATTTCTGCTACTGTACTCAGCGACGTGCTATGTTAGCTGCATAAGAGATTCTTGCGCGGGGACGAATCGCTCAAAGAATCCTTGGGGACAGGCAGAACACGGGACTGGGTCATGATCGGGCGGGGCTTCAAACGCGCTAAGCCGGAGACGGAGCAAGAGGTCGAAGCACAAGGCTTTGACGCTTTTGAGCTGCGTCTTGGTGACATGATGCGCGGTGAGCGTGCGACCATGGGCAAGAGCCTGTTGGACGTCCAGCGAGAATTGAAAATCAAAGCGGCTTACATCGCGGCTATTGAGAACGCTGACCCATCTGCCTTTGACACTCCTGGTTTTATCGCAGGGTACGTGCGGTCATACGCTCGGTACCTGAACATGGATGCCGATTGGGCGTTTGACACGTTCTGCCGCGAAAGCGGATTTCAAACGGCCCATGGCATGTCTGATCGTGCCTCAAGTATCAAACAGTCACGCGGCGACCTTAATGGTGCGGCAGGCCATGGCCGCGACATCTTTTCGGCCTCTGCGACACCGTTTGTGCCCGCGGGCGAGCGGATGTTCTCTACCGTAGAGCCGCGTGCTGTGGGCTCAATCCTTGTGCTCGTCGCTCTCATCGGCGGGCTGGGGTTTGGCGGTTACTCCGTCTTGCAAGAGGTGCAGCGGGTGCAGTTCGCCCCCGTGGAGCAAGCGCCAACAGTTTTGGCAGAAGTTGATCCGTTGGCGGGTGCTACACGGCCGCAAACGGTGGCACGGGCCAGTGTTGATGAGGTGACGCTGCCGTCGCCTGAGGCATTGGATCGGTTGTACCGGCCCCAAGCGCTTGATGTGCCACGGCTTGTTCAGCGCGATGGCCCGATTGCGGCGATTGATAACTCGGCGATTGCGGCGCTTGGCTTGTCGGATGAAGGCCCCGCAGCCTTGACTGAGGACGCTGTCGGGACCGACGGCGCGATTGATGCCGTTGTCGCACAGCTTGTCGGTGGGGGCAGCGGTGTTCAGGTGACTGAGACGCCGCCACCTGAGATCGCCGTTGTTGCTGCCTGCGATTCCTGGGTGCGCGTACGTACTGCCGATGGCAGCACAATTTACGAAGGTGTGATGGCAGCAGGCGACAGCTACATTGTGCCGCAAACCGAATTGGCACCGAACATTCGTATCGGTCAGTCTGGCGCGATTTACTTTGCCGTGAACGGTGTGGCGCATGGGCCGGCCGGTCCGCGGGGCGCCGTTTCGACCAATGAATTGTCTGTCGCAAACCTGACCACAAACTTTCAGCCGCATGTGCCTGCTGCTGCAGAGCCGATGCAATACGCGGATATCAGCGGGTTGACTGTCGATCCGTGCTGAGGCGCGGCAATATTGCGCATTTCAAACGTTGTTCATGCCGGGCTGACCCTCTAAGTTTACAGCGACAGCTGTAACGCAAAGGTCCGAGATGTCGCTCAATCATATCCGTCCGTGGCGCAACATTTATCGCCGTGAAAGCCGTCAGATCATGGTCGGCAATGTGCCAGTGGGTGGTGATGCTCCGATCACTGTTCAAACAATGACCAACACGTTGACGCCAGATGTGCAGGGCACGCTCCGCCAGATCAACGCGGCGGCTGAGGCTGGGGCCGATATCGTGCGTGTTTCGGTTCCGGATGAGGAGAGCTCTGCCGCGCTGAAGGCGATTTGCGCGGCAAGCCCAGTGCCCATCGTGGCCGACATCCACTTTCACTACAAACGCGGCATCGAGGCTGCGGAGGCAGGGGCTGCCTGTCTGCGGATCAATCCGGGCAACATCGGCGATGAAAAGCGGGTGCAAGAGGTCATCAAGGCCGCGCGGGACCACAATTGCTCAATCCGCATCGGAGTGAATGCGGGTTCGTTGGAAAAGCACCTTCTGGAAAAGTACGGCGAACCGACGCCGGACGCGATGGTCGAAAGCGGCTTGGATCATATCAAAATCCTGCAAGACAACGATTTTCACGAATTCAAGATCAGCTGCAAAGCCTCGGACGTTTTCATGGCCGCAGCAGCCTATCAGCAATTGGCCGAGGCTACTGACGCGCCCATTCATCTGGGCATCACGGAAGCAGGCGGTCTGACCTCTGGTACGATAAAATCCGCGATTGGTTTGGGCAATCTTTTGTGGATGGGGATCGGTGATACGATCCGGGTGAGCCTGAGCGCTGATCCTGTTGAAGAGGTGAAAGTCGGCTATGAAATCCTTAAGTCACTCGGCTTGCGGCATCGCGGCGTAAATATCATTTCCTGCCCCTCGTGCGCGCGACAGGGCTTTGACGTGATCAAGACGGTTGAGGCGCTGGAACAGCGGCTCGAGCACATCAAAACCCCGATGAGCCTGAGCATCATCGGCTGTGTTGTGAATGGCCCGGGTGAGGCGCTCATGACGGATGTCGGTTGGACCGGCGGCGGCAATGGGCGCGGCATGGTCTATCTGGGCGGCGCCAAAAGCCACGCGATGGACAACGACAAAATGATCGAGCACATCGTTGAACAGGTTGAGAAAAAGGCCGCAGAGCTTGAAGCCGCCGAAGCCGTGGCAGCGGCTGAGTAGGCACTAGTAGAGCCGTTTGGCGATGGCCTCATCGTGGATGGCTTGGATCTCTTCAGACGTTTGATCTGTTTTTGCTGCGGTTGCCGTCCAGTCCGCCAGAGATGGGGCGCTGCGGCGGGCGGGCCATGTCTCCGGTTGCCAGATGCCAGACCTGACGGCTGCCTTTGAGCAATGCATGAACACCTCGCGCACCGTGACAGAGAGGATCAGCGCTGGGGCGCGGCCGTTGATGGCCAGTGTCTGTGCCAGTGTCTCATCCTGAAGGATTTCAGCCACTCCGGCGACACGCAACGTGTCTGCATGGCCCGGAACAATAAAAATCAGGCCGATGGACGGATCGCCCAGCAGGTTTTGAAAACTGTCCAAGCGATTGTTGCCGGGCCTGTCGGGGATAAGCAGAGTGGTGTCGTCCACCACCTGAACAAATCCGGGTGGGTCGCCCCGCGGCGTAATATCCTGCAGCCCATCCGTCCCCCGGGTGGAGAGCAAAAGATACGGGGACAGCGCGATGAACGCGCGGGCCACATCGCCCAGATGCGTCATGTCCTTGGTCAGGATCAGGTCTGAAGTACTGTTGGGGACAACGTCGCGTAAGTCGTCAAGCGTTGTGATGGTCCGCCGGGTCACCCGTACCAGGGCCCGAATTTGGCCTGCGTAGCATTGAGCATATCGGCAAACTCTTGCGGATCTTGCGTGCCGTTGTCCCGCCCCCGGTAATGGTACGGATAGCAATAGGTAGGCGCGAACTCATTCACGGCGGAGGCGGCAGCCTCAGCATCCATTGTCCAAGGCAGGTTCATGCAAACAAACGCCAAGTCGATGTCTGTCAGCGCCCTCATCTCCGGAATGTCTTCGGTGTCGCCCGAGATATAGACGGTGAACCCGTTGAAATAGAGGATGTAGCCATTGTCCCGCCCTTGCGGGTGGTAGTTCAAACGCCCCTCGGTCGTGTTGTAGGCGGGGACGGCGCGAACGCCGACGGCGTTAAAGAAATTGGTGTCGCCGTTTTCCATCGGTGCAGCAAAACGCTTTATACGATTGGGCAGCCGCTCAAACACAGCAGGGTTGGTGAAGATCGTGGTGACTTCCCCGTTGATCGAGAGCAGGGTCTCTTCATTGTAATGATCCCCGTGTTCATGGGTGATGAGGATCAGGTCGGGTTGTCGAAAGCGGCCGTAAAGCGAACGGTCCCCTACGGGATCGACGTAAATCGTGCCGTTGGGTGTTTCCATCACAAAGGATGCGTGGCTGATCGGGTGGACGGTGAGCGGGCCCGCTGGCGTCTCAAACGTGTTGGCCGCATGTCCGTCAGCGCTGGCCACAAAGGGGAGAAATGTCACCCCAGCGGCAACAGCTGATTGGCCCAGAAAGGCGCGTCGTGTGGTCATATTGGCCTCCGCTCGTTGTGCTTATCCGTCCTGGCGCATCTCCGCCACGATCTGCTGCATGGTGGCAAGGGGCACGTAGCCGCGCAACATCTGATCATTCATGATCAACGTCGGCGTGCCGGTGATCTGCAACGCCTGTGCCAATTGCCGTGTGTCGTTTAGCCGGTTGGTGACTTCGTCGCTGTCCATCGTTTCGGTGATGGCCGCGACATCAAGGCCGAGCCCATCTGCCAGCCGCCCGAGCGTGATCAGGTTGATGTCACTGGTGATTGTCATCAGGCTGTCATGCACATCCTTGTAAGCGTCATCTCCGGCAACGATCTGCGTGGCGATGGCAAAGCGCGAGGCGAGCATGGATTGCTCACCCAGAATGGGAAATTCCTTCAGCACAAAGCGGATGTTGCCGTCCCGGTTGACAAGCTCCTCGACCTCGGCGAAGGCCTGCCGGCAATAGCCGCAACGGTAGTCCATAAACTCGACGAGCGTGATGTCTCCATCTGGATTACCACCCACGAAGGAATAGCCATCGTTGCTCAGCAATTCGGCATTGTTCGCTGCCATGGCGCGGTCCGCTGCCAACTGTGCTTCCCGTTCGCGGGCTTCCAAAAGCCCGACGGCTTCCATGATTACCTCTGGGTTATCAAGGAGATAGGCGCGCACCTCGGCGCGAAACGCCTCCCGCTCGGCATCCGTCATCTCTTGGGCCAACGCAGGTGTGGCGAGGCTGGTTGCGAGGGCCAAGGGCAAGGCGAGGCGAAAGGTCATAAAGCGCTCCATATCGTGCGTGTTCCCCGGTCAGACCATAAAGTGACCGAAGTGCCAAGGGTCAGACATTGACGAACACCTGACGCCCTGTGCATCTAGGGCCAAAGATACAGGTGCCAAGATGAGACATTCAAGCCGCGGTGAGGTCGATCCCTTCATTGTGATGGACGTAATGGAGGCCGCGCGGGCCGCTGAAGAAAGCGGGCAGCACATCATCCACATGGAAGTTGGGCAGCCAGGAACAGGCGCACCGCAAGCCGCACTTGAGCGTTTGCAGGCGGATATGGCGGGTGGTCCTTTGGGGTACACCGTGGGGCTTGGGCTGCCAGAGCTGCGCGCACGCATCGCGCAGCACTACGGCGAATGGTATAACGTGGACCTTGATCCCGGACGCGTTGTGGTGACGGCAGGGGCCTCCGGCGCTTTTGTGCTGGCGTTTTCGGCGCTGTTTGATGCAGGCGACAGGGTCGGGCTGGGGCTGCCGTGCTATCCGTCCTATCGGCAAATCCTCAAAGCGATGAGCCTCGAGCCGCGCGGAATTCGTACGAGCATCGACACTGGCTTTCAGCCGACCGCCGCCGATGTGCGCGGTGTGCAGGGCCTGATCGTCGCATCTCCCGCAAACCCCACCGGCTCGATGTTGTCCAAGCTGGACCTTGCGCGGCTGTCTGAGGCTTGTGAGATCGGCGGGGCTGCGTTGATTTCGGACGAGATTTACCACGGGCTGAGCTACGGCAAACGTGCGGTCTCGGCGCTGGAAGTCACGGATGAAGTCTATGTCGTAAACTCGTTCTCCAAGTATTTCTCGATGACAGGGTGGCGCGTTGGCTGGATGGTCGTACCGCCAGATCACGTGCGGCTGGTTGAGAGGCTTGCGCAGAACATGTTCATCTGTCCGCCCCATGCGTCCCAACGGCTCGCTCTGCATGCTATGGAGTGTGGTGAGGAGCTGAAGGCCAATGTTGCCGTCTACGCCCGCAACCGCGAGTTGATGATGGCGGGGCTGGCGGAGGCCGGGCTGGCCACGATGGCGCCTCCAGACGGGGCGTTTTACGTTTATGCCGATGTCTCAGACTATACCGACGATGCGCTCGCGTTCTCGCAGCAGATTTTGGCCGAGGCCGGTGTCGCGGTGACACCCGGCCTCGATTTTGATCCCGAGGCGGGGCACCATTGGCTGCGGTTTTCCTATGCGCGCAGCACCGCGGACATAGAAGAGGGCCTTACGCGGCTCAAAGCGTTCATGGCCGCGCAATGAGGTCATTGATTGCGGCCATGCTCGTTTGGATAGTGGCTGCTCCAGTAGCGGCACAAGACTTGACGGGACTTGCCCGTGTGGATGCAGCACAAAGCCGGATTGAGGATAGCAGGGACGGGCTTGCGCTCACCCTCTACCTTAGCCAAGCAGTGCCTTACCGGGTCTTTACGCTGGACGATCCCCGCCTGCTCATCCTTGATTTCCGCGAGATTGACTGGAGCGGTGTGACGCCTGAAGCACTTGATATAGCGGAGGGTGTAATTGGTGTTCGGTTTGGGACGATCCGCCCGGGTTGGTCGCGGCTTGTCGTCGTGCTTGACCAACCGTTTGCCATACGAACCGCTGAGATGCGGGTTGATCCCGATGTCGGGACGGCCATCGTCGATGTGGCTCTGTCGCGGGTCAGCGCCGAGGAGTTTGCGGCAGTTTCCGGCCCGCCGCCACGGCAGAGTTGGGAAGATATCGGTGATCTGAGGGATGTCTCGACACAGCCGTTCGCGGAAAACGACGGGGCTTTGGTGATCGCGCTGGATCCCGGCCATGGCGGGATTGATCCGGGCGCAAACAGGGGTGGGCTGATCGAGGCCGAAATTATGTTGACCTTTGCGCGCGAGCTGAGCGAGGCCATCAACAGGCAGGAGGGGATGCGCGCCGTCTTGACCCGGCAAGGCGATGAGTTCGTGCCGCTCGATGCGCGAATGACGATTGCGCGCGCTGCGGGAGCGGATGCGCTGATTTCATTGCATGCCGATGCGCTTGAAGTGGACGAGGCGTCGGGCGTTTCGGTTTATACGCTGAGTGACGAGGCGTCTGACACGGCATCCCAACGGATGGCAGAGCGGCATGAGGCCGGGGATATGCTCGCCGGGGTGGATTTGAGCGGTCAGGATGACACGGTTGCCACGATTATGATGGATCTGGCTCGGCTGGAAACCGCTCCTGCCGCGCGTCGTCTCTCAGGAGTGTTGGTGACCGCCATGCGCGACAGTGGGGTCAGGCTGAACTCCAACCCCAACCGTGAGGCGCAGCTGGCCGTTCTGAGCGCACCAGATTTTCCCAGCGTATTGATGGAGCTGGGCTTTTTGTCCAACGCCGGTGACCGCGCCCGCTTGATCGATCCTGCGACCCGGGCCCAGACGATTGCCGCGATTGTCCAGGGGCTAAACCGCTGGCAGCAATCCGAAGCGATGCGCGCCCCGCTGGTGCGCCAATAGGGGACAATCCGTTCACCATTCCCGCTGTTGCGGCTTTGACCCTGCAGCGCGCACAGCGTATAGAAAAGCACAGCCTGTCCTAAAGGAGTTCGGCCTTGGTCTTGCGGTTCATTTTCTCGTTTTTTGGCGGCATCTTTACGCTGCTGACGCTCGGCGCCGTTTTGGGTGCGGTGATGTTGGGCGCGATCTTTTTTGCGTACGGTCGCGACCTGCCGAGCCATGAGGTTCTGGCTCAATACACGCCGCAGACCATCAGCCGGATTTACTCGGGCGAGGGCGACATTATTGACGAATTCGCGCGTGAGCGCCGTCTGTTCACACCTGCCGAGGAAATTCCTGACCTGATCAAGCAGGCGTTTATCAGTGCGGAGGATCAGAACTTTTACACGCATCCCGGATTTGACGTGCAGGGTATGGCCAGTGCGTTTCGCGATGCAGTCGTGTCCCGGGGTGAGGATTTGCGCGGCGCCTCCACGATCACGCAGCAGGTGATGAAAAACTTCCTGCTTGACGGCTCTCGCACGATTGAGCGGAAAATCCGCGAGATTATTCTGGCCGTCCGGGCCGAGCAGGCCCTGGGAAAGGATCGCATTCTCGAGCTTTATCTGAACGAGATTTTTCTGGGCCAGAACGCATACGGTGTGACAGCCGCCGCGCAGACGTACTTCAACCGCCCGCTTGATGAGTTGTCCGCGGGGGAGGCGGCCTATCTGGCGTCACTCCCAAAGGCACCATCTGAGCGGCACCCGGTGTTTGACTATGACACGGCCGTTTTCTGGCGGAACAACACCCTGCGCCTGATGGAAGAGCAGGGCTATATTGACCGCGAGACGATGGAGCGCGAGCAAGCGCTGCCACTGCTGACGGTGCAATCTGGCGATTACGCGAGCTTTCGCTCGACGGTGCAGGA
>JAHDDU010000001.1:0-76283 GCA_020629175.1 Flavimaricola sp.
CCGGATCCGGGACCCTGTGTGGTGGGTAGTTTGACTGGGGCGGTCGCCTCCCAAACAGTAACGGAGGCGCGCGAAGGTTGGCTCAGAGCGGTCGGAAATCGCTCGTTGAGTGCAATGGCATAAGCCAGCCTGACTGCGAGACTGACAAGTCGAGCAGAGACGAAAGTCGGCCATAGTGATCCGGTGGTCCCGAGTGGAAGGGCCATCGCTCAACGGATAAAAGGTACGCCGGGGATAACAGGCTGATGGTGCCCAAGAGTCCATATCGACGGCACCGTTTGGCACCTCGATGTCGGCTCATCTCATCCTGGGGCTGGAGCAGGTCCCAAGGGTATGGCTGTTCGCCATTTAAAGAGGTACGTGAGCTGGGTTTAGAACGTCGTGAGACAGTTCGGTCCCTATCTTCCGTGGGTGTAGGATACTTGAGAGGAGTTGCCCCTAGTACGAGAGGACCGGGGTGAACGATCCACTGGTGGACCTGTTGTCGTGCCAACGGCAGTGCAGGGTAGCTATGATCGGACAGGATAACCGCTGAAGGCATCTAAGCGGGAAGCCCCCTTCAAAACAAGAATTCCCTGAGGACCGTAGCAGACTACTACGTCGATAGGCCGGAGATGTAAGCGCTGTAAGGCGTTCAGTTGACCGGTACTAATTGTCCGATAGGCTTGATTTGATCCAGTAAAAGACTGGTTTGATCAAAGTCACACACACAATCATTAGTCGTATAGACTTGGAAAACACTTCTTTCTCGGTTTGGTGGTCATAGCACAAGTGAAACACCCGATCCCATCCCGAACTCGGCCGTTAAGCACTGTTGCGCTGATGGTACTGCGTCTTAAGACGTGGGAGAGTAAGTCACTGCCAAACCTAGTAAGAAGTGTTTTCGTTTGTTCTCTCTACTACGATTTCTGCCTCATAACCGTAATTTGAGGCGCTTAGGTGGCGCGGGATGGAGCAGCCCGGTAGCTCGTCAGGCTCATAACCTGAAGGTCGCAGGTTCAAATCCTGCTCCCGCAACCAAGAATTCGAGGGTCGTCCCGCTGGGTCGGCCCTCTTTTCGTTTGTGGGTCTTGCCTTTTGAAGGTCTGCGCGGAAGGTAGAGATATGCGATTACTTTCAATCCTTATCGCCTTCACTGCACTCCCTGTCTTTGCGTGGGCCGAGATCGTTGTCTTCGCGGCGGCGAGCTTAAAGCGCCCACTGGATGAGATAGCCGCGCAGTATGACGGTGAGGTCATCGTATCCTACGGCGGAAGCGGTACGATGGCGCAACAGATATATCGCGGTGCGCCTGCAGACGTTTATCTATCCGCCAACACCGAATGGATCGATTGGATTGCCTCCCGCGTTGACGGTTTAGACATTACGCAATTCGCCTCAAACCAGTTGGTTGTGGTGGGCCGTGGTCCGCGTCTCGCAGAGCTGACAGACCTTGCCACGATGTCAGGTCATATCGCAGTCGGACACATGCGGTCAGTTCCAGCTGGGATCTACGCGCGTGCTGCGTTGGAGGCGGTCGGCGTCCGAGATGCCGTCTCAGACCGCCTGATCGAAGTACCCTCTGTGACAGCAGCACATCGGCTGGTTTTGTTGGGTGAAGCTGACTCTGGAATCGTCTATCTTACCGATGCCTTGGCGCATCCTGAGCTGCCCGTGCAGCTGATGGTCCCCAGCACGCTGCATCCCGATATCTCGTATTCTGCTGTCCTGTTGTCGCCTGAGGGGGAGGACTTCTTTTCTTACCTGCAGGGGCAAGAGGCCCGTGCAGTCTTTATGAGCTATGGATTTGGCCCGTGATGGACTGGTTGGGGCCAGAGGAATGGCAGGCGGTTGCTCTGTCTTTGAAGGTCGCATTTTGGGCGACGGTCCTTAGTCTGCCGTTGGGTATCTGGATCGCATACTTATTGGCACGCAAAGAGTTTTGGGGACGGCAGGCCCTAAACGTGCTGGTGCATTTGCCCCTTGTGTTGCCTCCGGTTGTGACGGGTTACATTCTGCTCCTCGCATTCGGGCGGACCGGCCTGTTCGGCGTTTGGCTTGATGCCTTGGGCGTTCAATTGGCCTTTCGCTGGACGGGGGCGGTGCTTGCCGCTGCCATCATGGCGTTTCCCCTCATGGTACGCGCGATCCGGTTGTCGATTGAGGCGGTGGACAATGGTTTGGAAGAAGCTGGCGCGACACTCGGGGCCTCAAGGTTGCAGGTTTTTGTCACGATCACCTTGCCGCTTATGGCGCCAGGCATTCTTGCAGGAACGGTGCTCGCCTTTGCCAAAGCGATGGGAGAGTTCGGTGCCACGATCACCTTTGTCGCAAACATCCCTGGGCAAACACAAACGGTGCCTTCCGCGATTTACGCCTTTTTGCAGGTGCCGGGGGGGGAGGCGTCGGCAGTTCGTCTTGTTCTGATCTCCACGGCCCTTGCTGTTGCTGCCCTGATCGTATCAGAGATTCTCGCGCAGCGCCTGGCGAGGAAGGCGCGCCGATGATTGATGTCGACATGCACCATAGTTTTGGTGACGCTTCCATCTCAGCGCAATTTAAATCGGACGGGGGTGTGACGGCTCTGTTTGGACGATCCGGGGCGGGCAAGACGACTGTGATCAATGCCATTGCCGGGCTGTTGCGCCCAGATCAGGCGCGGATTGTTGTCAAAGATCGGGTACTGGTCGACACGGCGCAGGGTGTTTTCGTGCCGCCACATCAGCGGCGCATAGGGTATGTGTTTCAGGATGCGCGGCTGTTTCCGCATCTGACGGTTCGTAAAAACCTTTTGTACGGTGCCCGTTTTTCCGAACGTAGAGTCCCAATGGACCCGGTGGTAGAGCTTTTGGACCTCAAGCCTCTTTTGGAGCGGGGAACGGAAGCGCTGTCGGGTGGGGAACGGCAGCGCGTTGCTATCGGACGTGCCTTGTTGTCGGCACCAGACATGTTGTTGATGGATGAGCCGCTTGCTGCTCTTGATCAGGGACGAAAGCACGAGATCCTGCCGTATCTGATGCGCCTCCGGGATGAGGCGGCCGTTCCGATCGTCTATGTGAGCCACGCGATCAGCGAAGTTGCTCAATTGGCCAACACGCTTGTTGTGCTGGACAACGGCGCGATTGCGGCGACGGGACCCATAGATCAGCTGTTGTCTGATCCTGACCTGGTTCCCCATCTTGGCGTTCGCGATGCTGGATCGATTGTCACAGGACGCGTCGTTGCACATCACGCAGACGGTCTGACCGAATTGCAGACCTCAGGCGGAGCTCTCTTTCTTCCCCATCGAACCGAACCTCTTGGTGCGGTCCTTCGGGTTCGGATCGAAGCGCAGGATGTCATCCTATCGCTAAATCGGCCCACCGGATTTTCTGCACTTAACGTTCTAAAGGGTGAGATTTCGGCTATTCGCGACGGGGCCGGGCCGGGCGTCATTGTGCAGATTGATTTGGGGGACGAACGCGTTCTGGCCCGCGTTACCAAGCGTTCAGCCCTCAATCTACAGCTTGAAATAAGGCAAAACGTGTATGCTATGGTCAAGACAGTGGCCGTCGGACGTAGCGATATTGGCGCAGTTGGCAACACTTAGGGCCTTGTACGTGACAGTAGGCTCTGGCCTTGCTAAAGCAGCGTCAAAATGAAGCCCGAAGGTGAATGTATGAAGATTTTGGTTACTGGTGGCGCAGGTTTCATTGGCTCGGCTGTTGTACGTCATGCGGTGCGGGCCGGTCATTCTGTCATCAATGTGGATGCCCTGACCTATGCCGCGTGTCTGGACAATGTGGCCTCTGTCTCGAACAGTCCGAACTACGCGTTTGAGCAGGCAGATATCCGTGACCGTGCGGCACTGGATGCTGTGTTTGCTAAGCACAGCCCTGATGCGGTGATGCATCTGGCTGCTGAGAGCCATGTAGATCGTTCGATCGACGGTCCCGGTGACTTTATTGAGACCAACATCACGGGCACCTACAACATGCTAGAAGCCGCAAGGGCCCATTGGGAGGCGCAAGGCCGCCCCGAGGGCTTTCGGTTTCACCACATCTCTACAGATGAGGTTTTTGGCACGTTAGGGGCCGAGGGGCAGTTTACCGAAGACACGCCTTACGCGCCCAATTCGCCCTATTCAGCGTCCAAAGCGGCAAGCGATCACCTCGTCCGGGCCTGGGCCGAGACCTATGGTCTGCCGATTGTGATGACCAATTGTTCAAACAATTACGGCCCGTTCCACTTCCCCGAAAAACTGGTGCCCGTGGTGATCCTACGCGCGCTCGCAGGTGAGCCGATCCCGGTCTACGGCAAGGGCGAAAATGTGCGCGATTGGCTCTATGTTGAGGATCATGCCGATGCGCTGTTGACGGTGCTCGAAAAAGGTGTGCTTGGGAGGTCCTATAACATCGGTGGTGAGAATGAGGCGACGAACCTCGAGCTTGTCCACATGATCTGCGCGATCCTTGATGAAAAGCGGCCAGCCGATACACCTTATGCAGAGCTGATCACCTTTGTTGCGGACCGCCCCGGACACGATCTGCGCTATGCGATTGATCCGACGCGAATGCAGACCGAGCTGAATTGGCGTCCTTCGGTGACGCTGGAACAAGGCCTTGAGAAGACGGTTCAATGGTACCTCGACAATCCTGAATGGTGGCAAGCGCTACAAGGCCGCGACGGCGTGGGCAAGCGTCTGGGCACGACATGAGGGCTGTCGTCTTTGGACAAAGCGGCCAGGTTGCGACAGAGCTGCAACGGCAAGCCGGGGCGGCGGGGGCCAACCTGATCGTGCTTGGGCGTGAGGCTGCGGATCTTTCTGCACCTCAGAATGCCGCAAGTGTGTTGCGCGGCTTGATCAAGAGCGTTGACGTCGTGATCAATGCTGCAGCCTACACTGCCGTGGATCGGGCCGAGAGTGAGCCAGAGATCGCACAAGCGGTAAATGGTGATGCCCCCGGGGCCCTGGCGAAGATCGCTGCGGATGCGGGCAAGCCGTTTTTGCACATCTCAACGGACTACGTCTTTGATGGCACCGGCAATGCCGCCTGGAAGCCACAAGATAGCGTCGGCCCGTTGGGTGTTTATGGCCAGACCAAATTGGCTGGCGAAGAAGGTGTCCGTGCGGCCGGGGGGCCGCATGCAATTTTGCGAACAAGCTGGGTGTTTTCGGCGCATGGTGCGAACTTTGTGCGCACGATGCTGCGGCTGGGTGCTGACCGTGACGCGCTGTCGATCGTTGATGATCAAATCGGTGGACCAACGCCAGCTGGGCGTATTGCCGAGGCCTTGTTCACGGTCGCTCGCCAAATGACAGATGGCGCTGCCCCTTCTGGCACGTATCATTTCGCGGGTACACCGGCGACAAGCTGGGCTGGGTTTGCAGAAGAGATCTTTCGCCAGTCCGCCATGAGCGTGGCGGTTAACAAGATCCCTGCAAGCGAGTTTCCAACCCCCGCTGCGCGGCCCGCGAATTCCAGATTGGATTGCAGCAGTTTGCAAGCGGACTACGGTATTACTGCGCCTGACTGGCGGCAGGATTTGACGCAGGTTCTGCGGGACCTTGGCGTGGCACAAGCAGGATAAGCCGATGAATGTAACCGAAACCAAACTTCCGGGCGTCCTCATCCTGGAGCCCAAACGCTTTGGAGATGACCGCGGATTTTTCAGCGAGGTCTACAACAAGGCCACGCTCGCCAGACTGGGAATTGATATGGAGTTTGTCCAGGACAACCATTCCCTCAGCCGCGATGTCGGGACGGTGCGCGGGTTGCACTACCAATCGCCACCTCATGCACAGGACAAACTGGTGCGATGCGGTGCAGGCGTGGTGTGGGATGTAGCTGTGGATGTTCGGCGCGGCTCACCAACCTATGGGCAATGGGTCGGCGTTGAGTTGTCGGCGGCCAATGGGTTGCAGCTCTTGATTCCGAAAGGGTTTCTTCACGGCTTTTCCACACGGGCGCCAAATTCCGAACTGCTTTACAAGTGTAGTGACGTCTACGCGCCGGATTGCGATGGTTCGGTCTATTTTGATGACCCTGATCTGGGTATTGATTGGGGCGTCGCCGTTGAGGACGCAGTCCTGTCTGACAAAGACCGGACGGCGCAGCGGTTTGCAGAGTTTGATAGCCCGTTCACCTACTGACGGGCGAAAGAGGGGCGGTTATGACGGCACGCAAAGGTATCATTCTGGCAGGCGGCTCTGGCACGCGGCTGTATCCTATCACCATTGGGTTGTCCAAGCAGTTGCTGCCCATCTACGACAAGCCGATGATCTATTATCCCATCACGGTTCTGATGCTCGCCGGCATTCGCGATATTGCGATGATCACGACGCCCGCGGATCAAGAGCAGTTCAAACGGACATTGGGTGATGGGTCGCAATGGGGCCTGAACCTTACCTATATCACGCAGCCGTCCCCCGATGGGCTGGCGCAAGCGTATCTGTTGGCAGAGGATTTTCTGGACGGCGCGCCGTCTGCGATGGTTCTGGGCGACAACATTTTCTTTGGCGCACAACTGCCTGACCTATTGGCCGAAGCAGATAAGAAGACTGAAGGTGGTACTGTTTTTGGGTATCATGTCTCTGATCCAGAGCGGTATGGTGTTGTCGATTTTGATGAGAACGGCACAGCACGCAACATTATTGAAAAGCCAGAAAATCCACCGTCCAGTTATGCTGTGACGGGTCTGTACTTTCTGGATGGAACCGCCCCTCAACGTGCCCGCAACGTGAAAGCGTCCGAACGCGGAGAGCTTGAGATCACCTCGTTGTTGGAGATGTATCTGCAGGAAGGCGCTCTTGACGTGAAACGCATGGGCCGAGGCTATGCTTGGCTGGACACAGGAACGCACGCCAGCCTGCTTGATGCGGGTAACTTTGTTCGGACGCTTGAACGCAGACAGGGTTTGCAGACAGGCAGCCCCGATGAGATCGCGTTTGAGCAAGGTTGGATCGATGCGAATGGCCTTTCCGAGCGCGCGAAGATGTTTGGCAAGAACGACTACGGGGCCTATCTGGCAGATCTTCTGGATTAAGGCGGAAACTTGCCACTTTCGAATCGGTAGGGTCGGAAACCTGCCTCGGACAAGGAACAATCCCCTATTTCAGAGGGTGTTTGTCTCAGATTAGTGTGCATCCTTAAGTTGTGCTTCCGATGTTTTTGTCGGCATTGTGGCAAGACCGGCCATCCCGACTGTCTCCAGATGACGATCAATGCAGCTGCTGCATACCGGGTATGCCATTGTTTTTCGCATTGGGAAGTGACAGGTGTGACGTAACGTCGGAAATTGAAAATAGCCTGTATTGTTTCGCAAACCTGTGACAATCGGCGGGTATCGAGGGATATGAAAGGCCATTGTTAATCCAATGTGGCCAATAGTTTGGCGGTGAGAGACGTCAAACAAATATCGGTGGGCGAGATGGATCGTATTAGGGGTGCCTTTTACTTGGGCTTTCCCCTCACGGACGAGAGTGAATAAAGGTAATTTGATGGCATTCCCGGGATAATGATGCCAGAAGGGAAACACGCTTTGATTGTGTTTAGATCCCCGGCGGTGTGATTAAAATAGGAATAAATAGCCAGTCATCTTTTCTGGCTGTATTGTAAGAGTTGATAAGAGATCGGGTGGTTTCTTTGACTGTTTGGAGCGAAGGCAGCGGGTGTGTGTTTGCCAGTTAAACCTTCGCTCTTTGTACCCACGGGTGGGTGTTGATGAGTTTGAAGCGGTGCGTTTGCCGCTTTGGTTGAGAGTAAATGTTCGGCGGATGGTGACATCCGTTTTCCCTGGGGAGGGATATAAGTGACGTATCAGTATCGTTCGGAAATGAAGTCAGTCGCCGCACCGCATCCGGTTCGTGTGACAAACTTTGGGCCCAAGCGGGGGTTTTACCGCTCTACCTTGAAACGCATTTTGGATGTGACTGCGGTTTTGATCGCGTCAGTCCCACTGCTGTTGACCGTCGGATTGCTCGCCCTTTTGGTGCGGCGCGATGGCGGGCCCGCGTTCTATGTTCAAGAGCGCATTGGCAAGGATGGCAAAATCTTCCGCATGTGGAAGCTGCGGTCGATGGTTCAGGATGCAGACGCTGCGATGGAGGCATATCTTGCTGACAATCCTGCGGCGCGCGTTGAATGGGACCATCATCAGAAGCTTCGCAATGATCCGCGTATCACCAAACTTGGCGCGCTCCTGCGCCGGACCTCGCTCGACGAGCTTCCGCAGCTTTGGAACGTACTCCGCGGTGATATGTCAATCGTTGGTCCACGTCCGATGATGCTGGAACAGCGCGTTCTTTATCCCGGTACCGAGTATTACGAGATGCGTCCTGGTGTGACCGGTTTCTGGCAGATCTCTGATCGCCACGAGACAGGATTTCACGAGCGTGCACATTATGATCGCGACTACTTTGACAAGATGTCTCTGGCCACTGACCTGAGCGTTATCTGGAAAACGGTTGCGGTTGTAGCAGGTGCCAAGGGCTGCTGATCAGCAAGACAAGTATGTAATGAGTTACCGGGCTGCTACGTGATCGCGTAGCAGCCCGTTTACGGTTTGCCCCCATGCATCCCAATTCAGGCGCTCAGCGAACTCGGCGCGCGTCGTTTTCCGCAGGGCGACATAAGTGCTCGGCGCGTTCAGATACTGGGTGATGAGGTCAGCGAATAGCGGAGCATCAGCGTTTAGTGGCAGCGCATGCCCGTTGATGCCGTCCCGAACGGGCACGCCGCCTGCACGAAAGCAAAGCGATGGCAGGCCATAGGCAGAGGCTTCGCAGAACGCAAAGCCGTAGCTTTCCATAGAGGGCATGACGATAAAGTGTGAAGTCTCGTAAGCCGCCGCAAAGGTTTGCATCTGTGAAGGATCAGATTTGTCTAGCGAAGGGTGCACCGTGATATAGGTCGTATCGACTTCGGGCGGTGGGGTGCAGCCGATGACGGTCAGACGGGCATCTATTCCGGTGCTACGTAAATGCGCCAGTGTCGCGGCTGTGATGTGGCCACCTTTTGCATACCAATCGCGCCCTACAAACAAGAGCTGCACAGGTGCGGACTTGGAAAGCGCAGGCCCCGGTTTCGCAGGCGGTGCTGTGTCGAGGTTTGCACCCCATGGAACTGTCAATGATTTTGCTGGGTCCAAGCCATAGGTCTCATTCGCCCCCTCGCGCAGCCAATCAGAAGGCCACAATAGCAGATCAGCTGCGTTGTATGTCTGGCTTTCTGCTTTTGTGATGAGGGGGTCAATCCAGCGTGATGGCGCAAAGTATGTCCCGAAGGATTGGCCAATTTCGGAGTTCCGATAAACCGTTGGCGTCGCATCTGACGTGTGCACGACAGTCATCGGGTAGGGCGGCACCACGCGAAATAGGGATTGAAAGCTGTAGGTGGAAAAGAGGACATCGTATGTCCCGGCCGCCAACTCGCGCCGCACGCCGCGCGCGATGATCCGCGCCAGCAACAGGTGCATCCGCCAGCGCAGCCGCAGATTGTACTTATCGGGCATGGCCATAATGGCGCGGCGCACCGGCTCCGCCGCACCCCATCCCGCACTCAATACATGAACGTCGCCCACATGTTTGTGCAAAGCGTCATACATGCGCGCGTTGCCGCCTGAGTAAAGAGGCCGGTTTAGAGGCGACTGATCACATAAAAATGCGATCCGAAGCGGCTTTTCTGCTGATTTTCTGCACATTTCGACCTTATACCCTGCGCAACCAAATACGGGACCTCGATGGGACTGTGGTGTATCTGCATAAGGGCGGGCGCGAGGCGCGCAAGGGTCATTTTTCTGCCGCCTTACCCCTGTAGTGCAGATGCGGTGGTATTTTATCGGTGTGCGTGACGGCCGAAGCCCACGCGGAAATGTAAGCGGGACGAGATGACACAAGGCAATTTCATCGCAGCACTTGCCCTGATGTTGTGGCCTGTCGCCTCCATGATCATGTTCCGATACATGACCGTGGGCCGGGCCATCCTCGGCAGCGTTTTGATCGGCTATCTGTTCCTGCCACCCGTCCCCGCTGGATTTGATCCGCCGCTCTTTCCGGCGCTGACGAAGGATTCCATCCCGAATATCGTGATGATCCTGATCTGTTTAGGACTCGCCAAGGAGCGGATTGAATGGCTGCCGCGCAACCTGGTCGCGCGGGCCTTGGTGATCACCTTTGTTTTGTCGCCGATCCTGACTGTAGTAACGAACCTTGAGCCGGTCTTTTACGGCAACGTCGGTCTACCCGGCTTGCGTTTTGTTGAGGCGGTCGCCGTGTGTATGCAGCAGGCGTTGTTCCTGACACCAATGCTTTTGGCGCGGCATTTCCTGGCGCAGGAAAAGGATCAGCGGGATGTGCTGATTGCACTGACGCTTGCTGGGCTTGCCTACAGTCTGCCCGCGCTGATTGAAGTGCGGTTAAGTCCGCAGATGAACCTTTGGGTCTATGGCTTTTACCAGCACTCATTTGAGCAAACCATTCGTTTTGGCGGATATCGGCCCTTGGTGTTTCTCTATCACGGCATCTGGCTGGCGTTTTTCCTGATGACAGCGGTGGTGTCTGCTGTTGCGCTGACACGGGCGTCCAATTGGTCCGGGAAACTCAAATACGCCTTTGCTGCCGTCTACCTTGCTGCGGTGCTGTTCCTGTGCAAGTCCGCAGGCGCCTTGGTTTTTGCCGTGCTTTTGATGCCGATGGTATTCATCCTGTCCCAGCGTTTACAGCTGACGATCGCGATGGTCTTTGCAAGCTTTACGATCGTATATCCTGTGCTGAAGCAGGCAGACATGATCCCGACCGAGCGCATCCTCTCTGAGATCGCAGAGCTGAGCGAGGAGCGGTCGCGGTCGCTAGAGTTCCGCTTTGACAACGAGGATGTGCTGCTTGAGCGCGCTTACGAAAAGCCAATCTTTGGCTGGGGCACGTGGGGGCGCAACCATTTGCTTGATCCGGTGTCCGGCGAGCTTTTGACCGTGACAGACGGCCGCTGGATCATCGTTATCGGCGTGTTTGGCTGGCTGGGGTATCTGGCGGAGTTTGGCCTCTTGGCGTTCCCGATCATGCTGATGTGGTGGAAGGGCGCGCGGCCGGGCGTTGGCGGATATGGGCTGTCGCCCTATATCGGGCCACTGGCCTTGATGCTCGGGATCAACGTATTTGACCTGTTGCCCAACGCGACAATCACCGCGATCACATGGCTTTTTGCCGGCGCTGTCCTCGGGTATGCTGAGACCTACCGCGCGAAAGAACGTGTGCGGACGGTGGCTTTTGAAACGGTGTTATGATGTCGAGTGAATTGCGCAAGCCACGGGTTCTGGTGATTGCCGAGGCCGCCAATCCCGAATGGGTGAGTGTGCCGCTGATCGGCTGGTCCCTTGCGCGGGCGCTTGCGGATGTCGCGGATGTGCATCTTGTGACCCAGATTCGAAACCGCGATGCGATCTTGCGGGCGGGATTGGTTGAGGGTGAGGATTTTACCGCGATAGACAGTGAGGCTTTGGCCAAGCCACTTTGGGCGCTGGGCAGTTTTCTGCGGATGGGCGAGGGTAAAGGATGGACTGCTCTCCAGGCGGTGTCAGCCGTGTCTTACCCATATTTTGAGCGGTTGATTTGGAAGAAATTCGGAGCCGCTTTACGTGCAGGTGAGTACGACATCGTGCACCGCGTGACGCCGCTCAGCCCGACACAGGTGAGCCCCTTGGCCAAGAAATGTGCCCGCATCGGTGTGCCGTTTGTCGTCGGGCCGTTGAATGGCGGCGTCCCTTGGCCGCGCGAGTTTGATGCGGCGCGCCGGCAAGAGAAGGAATGGCTGTCGTATCTGCGGGGGGCGTACAAGGCCCTCCCAGGGCGGGGGGCCATGTTGGACCATGCCTCTGCCATTCTGGCAGGGTCCACCCACACGGCGGGAGAGATTCCTGAAAAGCACCAGCATAAGGTGGTCTGGCTGCCGGAAAACGCGGTTGATCCCACGCGGTTTAACGCCCCCTCGTTGGCTGAAACGGACGGCCCATTGCGGGCATGCTTTATCGGCCGGATGGTGCCGTACAAGGGCCCCGATATGCTGCTCGAGGCGGCCCGCCCGTTGGTTGAACGAGGCGAAATGACGATTGAATTTATCGGTGATGGGCCGCTGTTGCCGGCGCTGCGCGCGCAGGCAGAGGGGCTGACAGGTGTGACGTTTCACGGCTGGCTCGACCACGCGCAGGTGCAGGATGTGGTAGCACGTTGTTCGGTTCTGTCGTTTCCATCCGTGCGAGAATTCGGCGGCGGCGTCGTGCTAGAAGCAATGGCGCTGGGTCTTGCGCCACTCATCGTGGACTATGCGGGCCCGGCAGAGCTTTTGACCGATCAAACGGGCTATACAGTGCCGCTGGGGGATCGTGATAGCATCATTGAAGGGTTCCGGGATGCGCTTGGCGGGCTGACACATACCCGGGCAGAAGTTGCGGCAAAGGGTGCGGCTGCCCGGTCCGCTGTTCACGCGAATTTCACATGGGCTGCCAAGGCCGATCAGGTCTCTGCTGTCTATGATTGGGTGTTGGGCGCGTCTGACGCAAAGCCTGACTTTGCGATTGGTCATCGGGCCCGCCCGTAAAAAAGGGGAAGAAAAATGGGACGCTTGTTCCGCTTATGCCTGATTGGGTCGATGATGTTCTCGGCGCTGACCGCTCAGGCTCAGACTCCTCGGGATGTTAACGCCTTTGTCTTTGGCAATAGCCTTATCCATCACCTGACCGACACGCCTGAGACGACGATGCCGTACTGGCTTGCGCAACTGGCCGAGGCGGGTGGGCATGGGCTGGCGCTGGATGGACAATGGGGCTTTCTGCCTCAGTTCGCGGTGAACCTGCCGCCCGAGCCGAACTGGACGATTGATGGTGTTGAGCGGGTGTGGGCCAACGAAGGCTTTGCATTCCGCCGGGTGCCGTTTGATACAATCCTGATCAGCCCTGCAAATTTTGTACAGTATCAGGGGCCAGATCGGCCCTATGATGGGGACAACCCCACTGGAACCTCTCCGCTCGCCGCCGCAGGGCAGATCATCGATTGGTCCCAGACGCAGGCGCGGGGCGCGCGGTTTTTCATCTATGAAGGTTGGGCCGAAATGGCCTCTGTTGTGAATTATCCGCCCAACGCCCGCGGCATGCGTCGCTACCATGCGGCCAATCAGGGGGAATATCATCAGTGGTACCTCGATCTCGTTGCGCAGCTTCAGGCAGAGCGCCCGGATATCGATATCACGCTGATCCCCGTCGCACGCGTGTTGGCCGAGGTTCTGAGCACCGCGCCATTTGATGAGATGCGTGCGGAGGACCTTTACCTCGACGATGCGCCCCATGGCACCGGCAACCTCTATTTTTTGGCGGCGATGATTTCCTATGCCGCTCTCTACGGCGAGGCTCCACCTGACGAGATCACTTTGCCTGAAAGTCTGCATCCGGTGATCCGCGACAACTATCTGTCTTTGCGGGCGCAAATCTGGGCGAGTTTCAGCGGTGCCATCGTTCCTGCAAGCGCCATTCAATTGATCCCTGAAACCGGGCTGACCGACCCTTCGCTCGCGATGGGGCTGAACGGCATTGCCGATTGGTCCACTCAGCAGCCTTTTGTGAACGTTATGAAGACGGCGCGACCGTGGATTGGCCATATCAGCGGGCAATGGGGCGGTTGGGACATGGCGCAATTGGTTGAGGGTGGTTTTCTCAACGCCCAAGGTTGGCCCATCGCCTTGCCAGAGGATGTTGATGCGCTCGAGGCCTTTGTCCTGACGGACCAGCCCGCCGGGGCGAGTTCGCTCGCCGGCCGCTATGTGGTGACCTGGCGGGGTGAGGGGGATATTTCTGTCACCGGGTCTGTGCAGGATGTTGAGCGGGACGCCGGTCGGATCACGTTTGGATACAGACCGGGGGAGGGGTTGGTCGCTGTAAGGATCGAGGCGACGGATGCCGAAAATCCAATTCGCGATATTGCTGTTGTCCGAGAGGACTTGCTGCCCTTCTATCAGGCTGGGGTCATATTCAATCCTGACTGGGTCGCCAAAATTGCTGATCTTCGGATGATCCGGTTCATGGATTGGATGATGACCAACGGCTCGCCACAAGTGACCTTCGCTGACCGCCCGATGCCAGATGATTTCAGCTATGTCTGGCGGGGTGCGCCAATCGAAGTGATGGTAGAGCTTGCCAATCAAATTGGCGCTGATCCGTGGTTTACCGTGCCGCATATGGCCGATGATGCCTACAATCAGGCGATGGCGTTGATCGTAGCCTCTGCGCTTGAGCCTGATCTTGTGGCCCATGTCGAATGGTCAAACGAGGTGTGGAATTTTATCTTTCCCCAAGCCGTCTGGGCGCGAGAGCAGGCCTTGGCCCGCTGGGGGGATGATGCTGGTGATGATGCGTGGATGCAGTATGCGGGCCTGCGCGCGGCCGAGGTTGCCGCCATTTGGCAGCGTCAGTTTGAAGCGCGTTCTGATAGCCTCGTCTCGATAGTGGCGACCCACAGCGGATGGCTTGGACTGGAAGAAAGCATGCTTGAGGCGCCGCTGGCCGTTGCCGAGGGGCTGCCCCCGCCGCATGAGGCGTTCGATGGCTATGCGATTACCGGCTATTTCGGGTTCGAGATTGGCGAAGATGAGATGGCCGAAACGCTACACCGTTGGATCGAGGCGGGCGAGGCCGAGGCGCGCGTCACGGAGATGCTCCGCGATGGGTCATTCCGCGAGTTGACCGATGACATTTTCCCCTACCACGCGCAGGTAGCGAACCGATATGGCTTTGCTCTGCATATGTACGAGGGTGGCACCCATGTGGCGGGCCACGGCGTGCAGAGCCAGGATGATCGATTGACCGCCTTTTACACCAACTACAATTACACGCCCGAGATGGCCGCTCTTTACGCTGATCTACTGGCGGCATGGCGCGCAAACGCTGATGGGCCGTTTAATGCATTTGTGGATGTCTCGGCTCCCTCGCAATTTGGCAGTTGGGGCGCGCTGCGGCATTTGGATGATGTGAACCCCCGGTGGTCAACGCTGCAAGGATTCAATGCGGTGCCGTTTGGTGGCAACCGTGGTGCGGAGGCTTTTGCACATGGCGTGACACGGGTTGGCTCTGGCCGGATCGAAGGGACACTCCACTCGGATGTGTTGATCGGTGGCGAGGGGGACGATGCCTTTTATCCCGGCGGCGGCACCAACCGTATCAATGGTGGGGATGGTTCGGACACGGTATTTTTGCCCGGTGGGCCGGATGACTATCAGCAAGGTTGGGACGGGGACATTCTGATCCTGCTTGGTCCGTCTGGTATCACCTATGCCACGCAGGTCGAACAGCTCGAATTTGATGACGCACCCGGTGAGGGTCAGACCGTCGCTGTTTTGCCGGAGTAATCGGGATGACCGATACCGCACAACAGGGTCTCTGCGCCTTTGCCCGCGCCATAACCGGCGACGATGGTCTCTCGTCCTGCGGCTGCGATGCGGCGTGCGACGTCCGGGTCGGTGGCGAGCGACTGGATAGCCGTTGCGAGGGCCGCAGGGTCTTGCGGTGGGACCAGGATGCCGTCGGTTCCATCCGTGATCAGCTCTGGCACGCCGCCTGCGGCGGTCCCGATGGTCGGCACCCCACAGCTCATCGCTTCCATGTAAACAACGCCAAGCGGTTCCGCCCAACTGGCCAGAACGAACATATGCGCGTTCAGCAGTTTGGACCGCACGGCATCGGCATCAATGGCCCCCAGAAGACGTACGTTTTTTTGCAGACCAAGTTCGGTGATCTTGGCTTCAAGCACTTGCCGGTAGCCGTTTCCGCCGTCGTCATCCTCCCCCGCAATCTCAAGCTGGACGTCATGACCCGCATCAATCAGCTGACGGACGGCCTGCATATGATCTTGATGGCCTTTGACGATGTTCAGGCGCCCGCAGGAAAAGATCCTGAGCGGAGTGCCGGGCGCGTGCGGGACGTAAGGCAAGTCGCGGGACAGGCGCTCGGTGTCGACGCCCATGGCCTGCAGGTAAATGGTGTCGGGCAAGTCGGCGGGCATCTCGGCCCGCATTTCATCGATCAGCTTTTGTGTGATGATGGTGGCGAATTCTGCATGGCGCCACTTGACCGGCTGGCCGGGGCCATAGTCCTGCAAAGGCCCGTGCAGCGTGACCGAATAACTGGGACCGCCCATGTGCTTGGCCAATCGCGCGATCAGGGCCGCACGACCGCAGGAATGGACATGAACATGGTCAACGCCCTGTGCCGCGCAATGACGTTTCAGCGCGCGAGCGGCCGCCGCGGAAAGGGCTACATCCTTAAGAAACGCCCGACCGCCCTGCGCCAGCAACTCACTCCACGGCAATCTGGGCAAGGCGAGTGCAGCGTCCACAACATTCGGGGTGCCAAGGTACGTCGTGCGCGCCATCGCCTCGCCAGACCAGTGGTGCGAAATCAGGCCAGCGGGCGGTTTGCGCGTGCTGAACAGCGCCACATCGATCCCACGTTTTTCGAGCTCAAGTATTTCCCGCCAGAAGAAAATATGCGTCTGGCCGGGGAATTGTGGAACGAGATAGCCGAGTTTGGTCACGATGTTGCTGTCCTAGGTTGGCCGTGTCAGACGGCTACCGAAAGTGTGTTAGAATCGCAAGGAATGCCCTGCAAATGTTGAGTGTTATTATTCCGGCCAACAATGAGGAGGCTTTGATCGGCGCTTGTCTCGAAGGGCTGCTGGCATCTGATCCGGTGAGTGGCGTCGTCCAAGTCATCGTTGCGGCGAACGGATGTACGGACCGCACGGCTGAGGTTTGCCGGTCATATGACGCAAAATTTGCGGAAAAGGGCTGGGGCCTGCTCGTGATGAGCTTGCCCGAGGGCGGAAAACTGGGCGCTTTGACTGCCGCAGATGCCAGCGCGTCAGGCGATCTGCGGGCCTACGTTGATGCTGACGTCGTCGTCTCGCCCGGTTTGATCGCGGGATTGGTGCGCGCTTTGCGGCGTGAGGAGGCTGCATATGCGAGCGGACGCGTGAACATCACCGCCAAAGGTTGGTTCAGCCGCCAATACGCTCGCCTCTGGTCCAAGGTGCCGTTCATGTCTACGGGCGTACCGGGGTGCGGTGTTTTTGCCGTCAATGCCGAGGGGCGGGCGCGATGGGGCGCGTGGCCGCAGATCATTTCGGACGATACCTTTGTGCGGTTGCAATTTACGCCTGCAGAACGCCATCTGGTATCGGCCACCTACGATTGGCCCATTGCCGAGGGCTTTGCCCGTTTGGTGCGGGTGCGGCGCAGGCAAGATACTGGCGTTGAAGAGGTGCGGGACAACTGGCCGGATGTCATCATCAATGACGGTACGCCCGCTTTGGGGGCCAAGGGCTATGCGCGGCTCGCACTGCGCGATCCTGTCGGCTTTGCCGCTTATGCCGCCGTGGCGCTTGCCGTGAAAATCCGTGGGCCGGAACGCGAATGGAGCCGGAGCAGATGAGCCGTTTCGCCCAAGCTTTGCGCGGGGGAAGCCTCACGCAGCGCGCCTTGCGCTCCTCTGCCATCACAGTGGCGGGCTTTGCGGGCAGTCAGATTATCAGGCTGGCCTCTAACCTCATTCTTACGCGCCTGCTGTTTCCCGAGGCCTTTGGCGTTATGGCGATGGTCTCAGTCTTCCTGATGGGCCTGACGATGTTCTCGGACGTTGGCACCGGGCCTGCGATCATGCAGTCCAAACGTGGTGACGACAAAGACTTCCTCAACACGGCATGGACGATCCAGATCATCCGCGGGTTCCTCCTGTATGCTGTTGCGGTGATCCTGTGTTGGCCAGTGAGCCAATACTACGGCGAGCCTGATTTGATCTATTTCCTGCCTGTCGCCGCGATTACGTTGATCATCCAAGGTTTCAACCCTACGCGGCTCCAGAGCGCCCATCGGCATCTGCTCGCAGGGCGGATCACGGTGATAGATATCGCCACACAACTCGTGGGCATCATCACGGCCGTGATCTTTGCCTACATCTATCAATCGGTCTGGGCCCTGGTGGTCTCGGGGCTCTTGTCGATGCTGGCCCAACTCTACTTCCTCAATCGCTTTCTTCCCGGTTTGACCAACAGCCTTCGGTGGGAAAAGGCCGCAGCGCATGAGCTGATCAATTTTGGGAAATGGGTCTTTCTCTCCACGATCTGCGGTTTTGCGATCAGTCAGGCGGACAAAGTCGTCATTGGCGCATATCTCAGCACCTATAACTTTGGTATCTACAACATCGGTTTCTTCCTTGCGTCGTTCCCGATGATGATGGGCGGCGTTGTTGTGAATCGCGCGGTTATCCCGATCTATCGCGAAAGCCCCCCAACAGAGAGCCGGGACAATTTCCTGCGGTTGCGAAAAATGCGGACTTTTGCGACTGCGGCGCTGCTGTCGCTCGTGTTGATCCTTGTTGTGCTGGGGGTTTGGCTCGTCGGCGTCATGTATGACGAACGCTATCAGCCTGCCGGGGGTATCGTGGTGTTGATTGCCCTTATGCAAATCCCCGCGATAATCGCGCTCACCTATGACCAGGCCGCTTTGGCCGCGGGAGATTCGCGCAGTTTCTTTGTGCTGGCCGCCACCAAGGCTGTCTGTGTCGTGACTGGCCTGATCGTTGGTTTGCAAATCTACGGATTGCCAGGTGCATTGATCGGACAGGGGCTTGCTTGGTTGGCGGCCTACCCCGTCGTTGTCTGGCTGGCTTCAAAGCAGGGTGCTTGGGACCCGCTTCATGATGCTGGGTTTGCCGTCATCGGTGTAGGCTTTGGACTGTTGGCGATTTGGCTACATAGCGACGCTCTGCTGGCATTGTCCTTGATACCGGGCCAAGATTAGCCTGACGTAGGGGAAATTTTGCGGAATTTGCCGAAATTCGACCGCAATGTTGAGCCAGGAAGAGGACCGAGTTAGTATCGTGTTTTTGAGTTTCAGGTAGCCATGTCCGGGGTCGACACCACCATCGATGGTCGAGAGAACGACATTGCCATTGTTGGCATGGCGGCGCATTTGCCGGGTGCGTCTTCAATTGATGTGTTCTGGGACAACCTTCGCAACGGGACGTGTTCTATCCGCGCCTTGAGCGAGGACGAGCTGATTGCGGCAGGCGAGGCGTCTCATGTCTTGCGACGCGCGGATTATGTGCCCTTTGCCGCAACCTTGGACAACTTTACAGACTTTGACGCGGAGTTCTTTGGCTTTTCCCCAAAAGAAGCGGCGATCATGGACCCGCAGCATCGCCAATTCCTCGAAACCGCTTGGGAAGCGATGGAAAATGCGGCGCATGTCCCGGATAATTTCGACGGTCCTATAGGCGTTTTTGCGGGCTGCGGCATGGGCAGCTATTTCTATTTCAACATTTGTTCCAATCCCGATCTGGTGGATCAGACGGGGATGTTTTTGCTGCGCCATACAGGAAACGACAAGGACTTTCTCAGCACGCGGTTGAGCCATATTTTTGATCTCACCGGTCCGTCGATCAACGTGCAAACTGCGTGTTCGACATCGCTCGTCGCGACACATCAAGCTGCACAATCCCTGTTGAATGGTGAGTGTGACATGGCTCTTGCCGGGGGTGTCACGATCGAACTGCCGCATGCACGGGGATACGTCTTCAAGGAGGGTGAGATCCTCTCGCCCGATGGCCAGTGCCATGCCTTTGATCACCGCGCACAGGGGACAGTTTTTGGCTCTGGCGTTGGTGTTGTCGTGTTGCGCCGGCTGGCGGATGCGGTTGCCGATGGGGATCACATTTGGGCTGTGATCAAAGGGTCCGCCATCAATAATGATGGATCGGCGAAGGCCGGGTATCTTGCGCCTTCGGTTGAAGGGCAGGCGGCTGCGATTGCCGAGGCGCAGGCCGTGGCCGGCGTCACAGCGGATTCTATTGACTATGTCGAATGCCACGGCACCGGGACCTACTTGGGCGATCCTATCGAAGTGGCCGCCTTGACCGAAGCCTTCCGTGAAACGACGGATGATGTAGATTTTTGCCGTATTGGATCGGTCAAAACCAACATTGGCCATCTGGATACAGCTGCTGGCGTTGCAAGCCTGATCAAAGCGTCGATGGCGCTCCACCACCGGCAGATGCCGCCGTCGCTTGGGTTTGAAACGCCAAACCCGGCCATTGGGTTCGACGGGTCCCCGTTTTCCGTGAACGATACGCTGACGCCATGGCCGGAAAGGGCGCATCCCCCGCGTGCGGGTGTGAATTCGCTGGGAGTGGGTGGCACCAATGCGCATGTGATCCTCGAAGCAGCCCCAGAACGGACGGCGTCGGGGGAAAGCGATTGGCCCTTTCAGCTGCTCACGGTATCGGGCCGGACAAAGTCGGCGCTAGAGGCCAACAGCGCGTCGCTGGCGACTTGGCTGCGGGAAAATCCGTCAGTGCCTTTGGCGGATATCGCTTGGACCCTCAAAGAAGGGCGGCGGCCGTTTGAGCGGCGCCGCGTCATCGTCGCTGAAAGTCACGAACAGGCGGCCGAGTTGCTTGAGGCAAATGATCCGAGGCGGGTGTTCACACATCAGGTCGTCTCGGACCATCCCAAACCCGTGTTCATGTTCCCCGGCGGTGGCGCGCAATATGCAGGCATGGCGCGGGATTTGTATGAGACAGAGCCAGTCTTCGCCGATTGGATGGACCGGGGCTTGGACATTCTGCAGCCAAAGCTGGACTACGACATTCGCGCGCTGTGGTTGCCGGAGGAGGGCGAAGAAGCCGCGGCAGACGAAAGGTTAAAAACGCCGTCTGTACAGCTCCCGTTGATCATGATCACCGAATACGCTCTGGCCCAATTGTGGATGGCTTGGGGTGTCGAACCTGACGCGCTCATTGGCCATTCGATGGGGGAAAATACCGCCGCCTGCTTGGCCGGCGTCATGAGTTTTGAGGATTGCATCGGTTTGGTGCATTTGCGCGGCACGCTGTTCGATACCGTGCCCAAAGGCGGGATGTTGTCGGTTGCTTTGCCTGCCGAGGCGCTGACCCCTTACCTGACGGACACTCTCGATCTGGCGGCCATCAATGCGCCCAATCTGAGCGTTGCGACAGGCGCACAAGGTCAACTGGATGCGCTGGAAGAAACACTCCGTGCGGCCAACGTCGACTACCAGCGCATTGCGATCAACATCGCGGCCCACAGCCGCATGCTAGACCCGATCCTTAAAGAGTTTGGTGACTACCTGCGCTCTATTGATCTGCATGCTCCTACCCTGCCGATTATCTCAAACCAGACGGGACGGACGCTAACGCCCGAGGAGGCAACCGACCCGGACTACTGGGTTCGGCACTTGCGCGGTACTGTTGATTTCATGGGTGGGCTTTCGACTCTGTCGCAAGATCCAGAGCGGATCTACGTCGAGGTTGGGCCGGGAAAAGCGCTGTCCTCCTTGGCAGGACAGCACGGGAACATCACGCCGAACCAAGTCCTCAGCAGCTTGCGCCATCCCAATGACACGGTCGCCGACGATGCATATTTCATGGCGATGCTGGGCCGGGTTTGGGCCACAGGCGGTGATTTTGACTGGGCGCAAATTTGGGGAGAGGCACTGCGCCACCGCGTGCCCATGCCGACCTATGCGTTCCAGCGCAGCCGCTATTTCATAGAGGCCAAGGCGCTATCAGCCGAGGCGGTTCAAAATTGGCTGATGAAGACCGAGGATACCGAGGAATGGTCTTATCTGCCGGTGTGGAAACCGACCTATGCGGCCTGCGATTTTGATGTTCAGGGTCAACTGGAGGATGTACCTCAGGAAGTCTGGCTTGTCTTTGAGGGCGATACCGGCCTTGCCGCGGGCGTGACAGCGCGGCTGCGGGCTGCGGGTCATACTGTCATCACGGTGCGGCTGGCAGATGCCTTTGCGCGAACCGGTGATCACACCTACATCTTGCCGCCCGAGCGAGGGCGCGAAGGCTACGATAGTCTGATCGCTGATCTTGCAAACCGCGGGCTGATGCCGACCCGTATCGTGCATGGCTGGCTTGTCACAGGGGATGAGGCGCACCGCCCCGGCTCCAGTTTTTATCACCGGACCCAAGAACACGGGTTTTGGTCGGTACTCTATCTGGCCCAGGCGTTGGGCGACGAGGGCATTGACGACCCGTTGCACATAACAATCCTGACGTCTGACGCTGCGCGGGTGAGAGAAGAGGCGCTGCCTTATCCGTCGAAGACCACGGTGCTGGGCCCGGCTCGTGTCATCCCGCGCGAGTTTCCGGGCGTCACCTGTGCCATACTCGATGTTGAGATGCCGCCCGCGAAACGGCGCAAGCTGCCGGATGGGCTGATTGATCAGGTCTTGGAAGAAGTTCTTTCGCCAGCCGACAACACCATCGCGGCGCTGCGCGACGGGACGCGATATGCCTTGAGCTATCGTCAACGTCCCGTGCCGGAAAAGACGCCTCCGATCCAAGATGGCGGTGTTGTTTTGATCACGGGTGGTTTTGGCGGCATCGGACTGACTGTGGCCGAAGCCCTCATCCGGGAACACAACGCTAAGGTCGTGCTTTTGGCGCGCCATGCGCTGCCGCCCCGCGCCGATTGGGACGAGGAATTGGGCCGCCGCGCGCCGAATGATCCTGTGGCACGTCGGATCACGTCCGTACGGCAACTGGAGGCCGCGGGTGGTACGGTTTTGCCGCTGGCTGCGGATGTTAGCAATCTTGAAGACATGCGCAACGTCAAGGCGCAGATTGAAGAGGGGCTTGGCCCCGTTTCGGGCGTGGTTCACGCGGCCGGTGTGATTGATGACGCTCCGATCATGAGCAAGCAGTTCATGGGGATTGAGGATGTCTTCACGCCAAAGATCCATGGCACGCAGGTGCTTGACGCGCTGTTCCCGGATGGATCGATCGATTGGATGGCGCTGTTTTCGTCCTCTTCGACCGTGACAGCGCCGGGCGGGCAAGTGGACTACGTCGCAGCGAACGAGTTCCTAAATGCCTACGCGAAATCTCGCGCCGGCAGCAAAACGCAGGTCACAGCGATCAACTGGGGCCTTTGGGCGGATGTGGGGATGGCCGCTGACGCTATGCTCGCCCGGACCGAGCAGGTCAAACATGAGGTGACGCCTATATCAGCGCCCATGCTTGACGGAGCAAGTTTTGACGCTGCAGGCAACCGTGAATTCTCGGCGACCTATAAGGCAACATCGCGTTGGTTCCTTGATGACCACCGGACGCTAGCGGGGGAGGCATTGCTTCCCGGTACGGGATACTTGGAACTGGCGGCCGAGGCCTTGACTGCCCAAGGCGAAAGCGGGCCGTTTGAGATCCGCAACCTCTACTTCTTGCGTCCGTTTGATGTGGATGAGGCCGGACGCCGCGTGCGGGTCGCGCTGCCCCGGTCTGATGAGGGCTATGGCTTTGAGGTGTCGAGCGCGGCGCCGGATGCCGGGTTTGATCTGAATGCCGAAGCAGAGCTCAGCCTTTTGCCCATCCAGCGGCCCGCACCTCTTGACTTGCTCGCAATTCGCGCGCGGCTTGGACAAACGGTCGTCGCACTGCCGGGCCAATCATTGGTATCCCGACAAGAGGCGCATCTCGACTTCGGGCCGCGTTGGCGGGTACTGACCTCGACCAGCTTGGGCCAGGGCGAAGGATTAGCTACGCTGCAGTTGCCAGACGTGGCTGATAATGATGGCATGGCCCTTCATCCTGGCCTAATGGACCTAGCGACCGGCTGGGCCATGGATTTGATTGAAGGTTACGCTCAGGATCACCTTTGGGTGCCAGTTTCCTATGGTGCTGTTCAGGTCTTTGGGCCTTTGCCAAAATCTGTCGTCAGCTGGGTGCGTAACGCGGCGCGCAACACGCGAGAGGCCGAAACAGCCACTTTTGACGTAACCGTCGCAGCGCCCGATGGAAAAGTGCTGGTCGAGGTGCAGGATTTCACGATCCGCAAACTTGAAGGTGCGCTCCAGTTCCCCGAACCGTCCAAACCCATTGTCACAGATGGACCTAGGCCGCTTTCTCCAGCGGAGGAGCGTTTGCGCCATAACCTTGGGCAGGGGATCACACCAGAGGAGGGGGCGCAGGCCTTTTTGCGGGCTATGTCGTCCGGTCTGCCGCAGGTGATCATGACCTCTCTTGATCTCCATGGCTTGGTGCAACAGGCGGAGGCATCAGTCGAAGACACTGAGGTACAGGCCTTTGAACGCCCAAATCTCGACAGCGAATTTGCAGCACCCGAGAATGACATTGAGCGCAAGCTTGCGGGATTCTGGGAGGAGTTGCTGGGTGTCTCCAATGTTGGTGTGCTCGACAGTTTCTTTGATCTTGGGGGGCATTCGCTGATCGCAGTGCGCCTGTTTGCCATGGTCAAAAAGGCTTATGCGGTCGATTTCCCGATCTCTGTCTTGTTTGAGGCCCCGACCATCCGGGCCTGTGCGGCGCTGATTGCCGAGCGTGGCGTACCGGTTGATGAGGGGGCGGCCCCAGTTAAGGCCCCAAAAGCCGCCGTGAAACGCTTTACACATCTTGTCCCCATGCATGAAGGCGAGGGCGGGCCGAAGACGCCGTTCTTCCTCGTTGCTGGGATGTTTGGAAACGTGCTGAACCTGCGTCATCTGGCCAACCTGATCGGAACGGATCGCCCGTTTTACGGTCTGCAGGCGCGTGGCTTATTGGGGGACACCGAACCACACCGCGATCTTGTAGATGCTGCGCGTGACATGATTGCAGAGATCCGGCAGGTGCAGCCTAACGGGCCCTACATGGTGGGTGGGTTCTCTGGTGGCGGCATTACAGCTTATGAAATTGCGCACCAATTGCAGGCCGAAGGTGAGGAGATCGCCTCGGTCATCATGCTCGACACGCCATTGCCACAGCGTCGGCCTTTGACAGCGCAAGACCGGGCTGCGATTCAGCGGATCGAGTTGCGGGAAAAAGGCATCAGCTATCCTTTCAAGTGGGTTGCCAACCGTATCCGATGGGAGCTTGAGAAGCGGCAACGCGGTGTCGAGGATGAAACTGACGAGACACCGCATTTCCACGATGCGACGATTGAGGCGGCGTTCTACGACGCCATCGCTGTCTATCAGGTGGCCCCTTGGGATGGGCCTCTGACCCTCTTCCGTCCGCCACAGATTGGTAAGTGGGAAGTTGCGCCGGGGCGGTGGGTCAATAGCGAACGCGCCTATGTTCTGCCCGACAATGATTGGACGCAGCATGCCCCCGAGCTTGAGGTTTTCGAAGTGCCGGGCGATCACGACAGTATGGTTCTTGAACCCAACGTTCGTGTGCTCGCCGCGCGAATGAAGCGTGTGATCGAGGCGGCTGAACGCTCTGCGCGATTGCGTGCCGCACAGCCATGGGTCAGTGAGGAGGCTGCAGAATGAGTAGTATTCTGACCGTCATCCTCAATTGGCGCACGCCTGATATGACGCTGCAATCGTTAGCGGCTGCGCGGGCGGCGATGCAGGGCCTCGACGGAGAGATTGTGGTTGTCGACAACGACAGTCAGGATGGATCCTTTGAGACGATCAGCGCTGCGACCGAACACATGGCCAACGTCCGTGTTTTGCAAAGCGGTCGCAATGGCGGGTTCGGCGCAGGCAACAACGTCGGCATTCGCGCCGGGCTTTCTGATGGGTCACGGCCTGACTATTTCTACATCCTAAACTCAGATGCTTTCCCGGCGCCGGACTCCATTGCCTTGCTAACGGATCATCTGGATCGCACGCCTGCCGCAGGATTTGCGGGCAGTTATATCTACGGCTCGGATGGTTTCGGCCACCTGACGACGTTTCGCTTTCCATCAGCGCTGGGCGAATTGGAAGGGGCCGCGCGGTTCGGTCCCATCTCGCGACTGTTGCGAAGATGGGCCGTTCCGGTCCCCACGCCGCAAACCTCCTGCCGGGTGGACTGGCTGGCGGGGGCGAGCATGATGATGCGGTCTGATGTTCTGGATCAGACCGGGCTCTTTGATGAAACGTTCTTTTTGTATTTTGAGGAAACAGATCTGTGCCTGCGCGCCCGCAACGCGGGATATGAAGTACACTTTGTGCGCGAAAGTGCTGTCGAACATATCGGATCGGTCTCAACTGGTATGAAGGAATGGGCCGAGACGCCTGACTATTGGTTTGCGTCGCGCGCTCATTACTTTGCCAAAAACCACGGTCGCGGTGGCCTTGCGCTCGCGACTTTGGCCCATGCTGTGGGCGGCGCTTTGCATCGGTTACGCTGCGCCATAGGCCGAAAATCACCAGCTGATCCGCCGAAGTTTTTGCGCCGTCTGATCGCCAATGACCTCGCCGTCTTGTTTGGATCCAAGCAGCGGTCGGCCCAAGTTGAACGGAGAACGACATGAGCTTTTCCGCACTTCTGATCGGGCATGAGGCTTTGACTGTCCAATGCGGGGCCATGTTGTTGGACGCAGGCCATTCTCTGACCGCTGTGGTCAGCGATGATGCTGACGTCAAAGCATGGGCGCTGAATGAAGGTGTTGATGTCATTCCTGCCGGTCCGGGCTTGGCGTCACGATTGTCAGGGCGCAGCTTTGACTGGATCGTCAGTGCGGCCAATCTTACGCTGATACCAAAGGCGGTCGTCGATATGGCCGGTAAGGGTGCCGTGAACTTCCATGACGGTCCTTTGCCGCGCTACGCTGGCCTCAATGCGCCAGTGTGGGCCATTTTAGCAGGCGAGGAAAAGCACGGCGTAACATGGCATCTCATCGAAGGTGGGGTTGATGAAGGTGACATTCTAGCCCAACGTGACGTGGCCATTGGCTCTACAGACACTGCGCAAACGCTCAATACGAAGTGCTACGCCGCCGGGGTTGAGAGCTTTTCTGGTGTGATGTCCGCACTTGGCAATGGTGCGCCCGATCGGATGGCCCAGGACCTTTCGCAGCGGAGCTACTTTGGCCGGGGCGACTTGCCCGCAGGTGGCGGCATTCTGAACTTTGATCAGCCGACAGAGGTGATTTTGCGGATGATCCGGGCGCTGGATCACGGTGACCATGGCAATCCGGTCACGACCCCAAAGATCATTCTGGCCGGTGACATGGCCATCGTCCGTCGGGCCGAAGCGGCGGATGGTGAAGGTGATCCGGGTACGCTTCTCGGGTCAACGTCCAATGGCCTGCGCATCGCGACGGCCGATGGGGCCGTGCTGCTGAGTGCAATAGTGGATGCAAAGGGCAACCCGATCGACCCGGGCGCGCGATGCCGCAAGGGCATGCGGTTTGGTCCAGCGGACGAGGGCATTGTCGAAGCATTGAGCTTGGTCGCTAAGGAGGAGCACAAGGCGCTCGCAACGTTTCGTGGCCTTGCGCCAGCGGCGATCAATTTGCCTGGCACTGGGGCCGTACCCGTTTCAGTGATTGTTCCAGAGGGTTTAACCGCGCCACATGTGTTCACCGCATTCGCACAGGTGTGCCAGCAGGTGTCCGAGGGCGGACCGGTTGATCTGGCCGAATATGTTGCCCCCGCAGCCCCCGGTTTGACCAGCGATTGGCGCCCGGTGCGTTTTGATCCTGAGGCAGGGACTTTGGCCGAGGGGGCTGGCGCTGGCTTTGCATTGGATTTGGCGCATAGGACGCCTGATGTTGTGATCAGCACACCCGAGGCGGCCATCAGCCGGTCTGAACCTGTGGTGTCGGCTGTTGTCACGCTGGTGGTAACGGATGATGCGGTAACCCTTGTGCCCAACCCGGATCGCATCGGCCAAGCGGGCATTGCTCTGCTGGCAAAGCGGCTGGAAGCTGCGTTAAGCGGGCACTCCAAGCTTCCAAAAGGTGAGCGCCAGATGATGCTCTCTGACTGGAATGCGACGGATGCGGCGTATGATGACACGGGCTGCATGCACCAGTTGTTTGAGGCGCAGGTTGCACGAACGCCAGATGACACGGCGCTGGTGTTTGAGGGCGAAAGCTGGACCTATGCTGCGCTGAATGCGCAAGCGAACAAGGTTGCGCATGTCCTGATGGCGCAGGGCGCCAAGCCGGGCAGCCTGATCGGCCTGAATGTGCGTCGCTCTGCGCATCTGCTGATTGGCGCGCTGGCGATCCTGAAGGCGGGGGCTGCCTACGTTCCGCTTGACCCGGCCTATCCCGCAGACCGCGTAGCGCTCTACATCGAAGACAGTGAAGCAGAGATAATCCTGACCGAGACCGGTCTTTCCGCCGACCTTCCTGCGCATTCGGCCAAGGTTGTGCTGATTGATGCAAGTCCCGAGATTGATGCAGCAGAGGATGGCAACCCGGTCACGTCTGTCACATCCTCCGATCTCGCGTATCTCATCTTTACGTCAGGTTCGACCGGGCGGCCGAAGGGTGTGATGATCGAACACCGCAATGTCAGCAACTTTTTCACCGGCATGGATGCGCGGATCGAACATAAGGGTGGTGGAACATGGCTCGCGGTCACCTCGCTGAGCTTTGACATTTCGGTGCTTGAACTATTTTGGACGCTTGCCCGTGGGTTTAAAGTTATCCTTTCAGGTGACGAAAGCCGGGCTCTTGTCTCTTCTGGAAGCGAAGGCGTTACAACGGGCGGCATTGATTTCTCGGTCTATTATTGGGGCAATGATGATGTCGCAGGGCAGGGCAAGTACCACCTGCTGCTGGAAGGGGCCAAATTCGCTGATGCCCACGGCTTTTGCGCTGTCTGGACTCCGGAGCGGCACTTTCACGCCTTTGGCGGCCCTTATCCTAATCCCTCAGTTACTGGGGCTGCAGTTGCGGCGGTCACGAACAACATCGCCGTGCGCGCGGGCAGCATTGTGGCGCCGCTGCACCATCCTGCACGGATCGCCGAAGAATGGGCGGTTGTCGACAATCTGACCGGCGGTCGAGTCGGGCTTGCGATGGCTTCGGGCTGGCAGCCGGATGATTTTGTCCTGCGGCCCGAGAATACGCCGCCGGACAACAAGCCCGCGCTGTTTGAAACCGTCAGAACGGTGCGAAAGCTTTGGGCGGGTGAGACCGTAGAGTTTCCGCGCAAGGACGGTCAGATGCACGGTGTCGTCACGCAGCCGCGTCCCATGTCCGACACATTGCCCATTTGGGTCACAAGTGCCGGAAATCCCGAAACTTGGCGCGAGGCGGGGCGGTTGGGTGCGAATGTCCTGACCCATTTGCTTGGCCAAACGATTGACGAAGTGGCTGGCAAGATCGGGATCTATCATGAGGCTCTGCGTGAGGCAGGCTATGATCCGAAGAACTTCAAAGTCACACTGATGCTGCACACGTTCCTTGCGGACACTCGTGAAACGTCTGCCGAGATCGCACGGGAGCCGATGAAGGATTACCTGCGGTCCGCTGCAGGATTGATCAAGCAATACGCCTGGGCTTTCCCAGCGTTCAAGAAACCGAAAGGTGCGACAACCGCGTTCGACCTCGATCTGGGTTCGCTTGAGCCGGATGAGTTGGAAGGCATCCTCGATTTTGCGTTTGAGCGTTACTTCAACGACAGTGGCCTATTCGGCACGATAGAGGATGCCGTCGCGCGCGTTGAAGAGCTGAAATCCAAAGGCATCGGAGAGGTTGCCTGCCTGATCGACTACGGGATCGACAATGATCTGGTTCTCGAAGGTCTCAAACCTCTTGCCGAGGTTCTGCGCATCACCAACACGGACCGGGTCATTGCCGAAAATGACTTCTCAATCGCGGCCCAGATCGAGCGTCACGAAGTGACCCATATGCAGTGCACGCCGTCCATGGCGCGGATGCTGGTGACAAATGAGGAGAGCTGCGCCGCTTTGCGCCATCTGGATCATCTTATGATCGGCGGAGAAGCCCTGCCGGGAGCGCTTGTCTCGGATCTTCGCGCGGCGACAGATGCACATATCGAAAACATGTATGGCCCGACAGAAACAACAATCTGGTCAACCACCCGCACTGCTGATGTGAGTGATGGCACGACGAGCATCGGGACACCCATCGCGAACACCCAAGTCTATGTTCTCGACGACGCTTTGGAGCCTACGCCTGTGGGCAAAGCTGGCGAGCTTTGGATCGGGGGTGCTGGGGTCGCTCGCGGCTATTGGAAGCGCCCGGATTTGACAGCGGAACGGTTTGTACCAAACCCCTTCGCTGATGGACGGATGTATCGGACCGGAGATCTGGTGCGATGGCGGCCTGACGGCACGCTCGATTTCCTTGGCCGGGCCGATCATCAGGTTAAATTGCGCGGTTACCGGATTGAGCTGGGCGAGATCGAGGCCGTTTTGGATGCGCAGCCGTCGGTCACACAATCCGTTGTCGTGGCGCGGGAAGATGTGCCGGGGCTTGTGCAGTTGGTGGGGTATGTGACCTCAACTGCGCAAGTAGACGAGGCACGGATGCGAGATGCTTTGGCTGAGACGCTGCCGCCGCATATGGTTCCGGCCCGGATTGTCACGGTCGACGCATTCCCCCTGACTCCCAACAAAAAGATCGACCGATCAGCTTTACCTGTGCCCGCCACTCCCAAACGGTTGCGATCCGCTCCGGTGGCAAAGCAAGCGGTCGTCCGGGAGGTACGGAGCGATGCTGCCAAAGTTATCTCTGACATCTGGACGCGGCTTTTGGGAGTCGGGGACCTAGCACCCACAGACAACTTCTTTGAGCTTGGGGGCCACTCCTTGTTGGCGGTTCAGGCCCATCGTGACATCAAAGCCGCGCTGTCAGCACCCGACTTGAGCATCACGGACATCTTTCGGTTCCCGACACTCGGCGCTCTGACCCAACGGATCGCGGGGGAGGTACAGGATAAGGGTCAGCCACCCGTTGCACGATCTGGACGGGCAACGGGGCGGTCTGAGGCGATGGCCCGCCGTCGTGATATGCGGGCGAAACGCGCCGCACGTCGTCAAGGCGTTTAGCGCAAATCTGGGGACAGTTCGTTTCCGGTAAATTCTGTCAGAAACGTGGCAATTTTATGAATATATGCCTAAATATGAACTCGCGTGGGGGCGTGTGTTTGGGATTCGGTGTCAAACTATCGAGTCTTTAGGCGGTGACAGAACCGCTGGTATGTACTGGAGGCGGCCATGGGCCAGTTTTTCTCTCCGCGCAACGTCATGCGCATCATTTATCGCAGGCTGCCAATTATCCTGTTGGTTCTGATCATCGGTCTTCCAATGGTGGTCTACTACGCGTCGAATCGTGACCGGGTGTATGAGGCCATTGCCGTCATGCAGATCGAGGCCCCGCAGATTGTAGGAACTGCGACGCAAATCGCCACGGGCGGTTCGGCGGTGAGTCAGCTTGATCTGATCCAGCAAAAGCTGACATCTCGCGACAGTCTGACTGAAATCATCAACCGGCTTGGTCTGTTTCCGGAGGTTGAAAGCCCAAACCAGCGCGTGGGTTTGCTGCGCGGGGCCGTCAGTATTCAAAAGCTGATTGATCCCACCCAACGCTTTCGCCCGGACGTTCAGCCGTCTGGCCTGATCATCACCGTTCGCATGGGTGATCCAGAGCAGGCCGCAATGGTTGCGAACAACTTTCTGGATGAAATTTTGGCCGCTGCAGAACAGCGATCCGATGCGCGTGCCAGTGAGACTTTGGCCTTTTTCACCGAGCAGGAAGCGCGCGTCACCGCCGAGATTCAAAGGGTCGAGGATGACTTGGCGATGTTTAAGGTCGAGAGTGCAGGTTCTCTTCCGTCCGAGCTATCCGGACAAAGGGATCGTCTGACAACCTTGCGCGAGCAGGTCCTCCTCATTGATCAGCAATTGATAGAGATCCAGACCACGGCTGACCGACGCCGAGAAGAAGACATTGCAAGACAAACCGGTCTTTTGCAGCAGCAACGTGCGTTTCTGCAGTCGACCATTGCTGAAGTGGAGGCCGCATTGGCCGCTGCGCCGGATGTCGAAAGGCAATTGTCATCCATGGACCGGCAACTCGCCCAGCTAGAGAGTGAGTTTGAAGCGATCACAACGAGCCGGACCGATGCTGCCATCCGCGCGCAACTGGAAAGTCAGAACCAGGCGCAGCGGTATGAAATTTTGGAAACCGCCATTGTCCCCGAGAATGCCGTTTCGACCAGTCGCCGCAAAATCGCGATGGCTGGAGGGGTTCTTGTTGGGTTGATGGCACTTGGAGCTGCATTCCTTTTGGAAATCGCGAAACCGGTGATCCGGAGTGCGGCGCAGCTGGAAAGTCAGCTTGGTGTGCAGCCAGTCATTACTGTCCCCAACCTGCGAAGTCGCGTGCAGCGGCGTCGTCAACGCTTGGGGTTTGCCGCCGTTGCCGCTGCCATTTTGTCAGCACCGTTGTGGCTCGGTTCGGGGGTCCGGGACGTCATCTTGCGCTTGTTTAGCTCAAACGCAGCACCGTCCTAATCCGTCAATATGTATTGTCTTCGTAGTCTTCAGCCATGTTGAGGACGACGCCCATCACTGGTTTGTCCTCGCCGATGCGGCGATGCACCTCCTTGATCTCTTTGGCGGTTGAGATACCGCCGCCAACGACAAGAAGCACGCAGTCAAAATAAGGACGAAAGCTCAGGACGTCGTCCTGGGCCAGCGCCGGTGGCAGATCATACAAAACGATATCCGGTTCGTATCGGTCTTCGATGTCTTTCAAGACAGTTTGAGTTTGTGGGTTCTGGAACAATTCAGAGGCGTAGTCCTCTCGCCGATCATTCATACCGAGTACTAGGTTGGCCCCAAGCGACATCGTGCCGGAGGTTACTCGCTTGAGATGGCCTTGCGGTGGAACTGCGCCTCGCAGCATATCGCCAATACTGCCGACGGTCTTCTGCCCAAGATACTTGGCCACGGCCGGGCGGCGCAGGTCCATATCCAGCAGCAGGGTCCGACGATTGTCGTAGCGTGACAAAGTCAGAGCCAGATTGAGCGCTGTGAAGCTCTTGCCGCATCCAGCAGTGGGAGAGGTAATGGCCACGCGCTTCCAACCTTTCTCGGTGAGAGCTTGGACAAGTCGTGTCCGCAAGACATCAAACGAGGCATGAGCGGGGTCCAGGCGGCTTGCTGTGATGATCAGATTTTTGTCGAGAACCTTTTCGTTCAGCTCTATCGTCCCAAGTTCTGCCCATTCGCTCATAGGCTCCAGTGCGACGGCTGAGTCCAGTGGTGCAAGGGTATCACCGGCGTCCTCGATATCAATTATCTCGTCCAACGGATCGAGAAGGATATCCCGCAGTTCTTGGGTGGTTTCCGTGATCTCTTTAGGATCGGGACGTCCAAACGCGCCAATCTCGGCCATGATGCGGCGATGCGCTTCGGGATCAAGCCGTGGCCGTCGATACGTGTACTTACTGTCGTCGTTCATAACTATTTCCCAAACCTCACGGGATCGCCTGTTCTAGAGTTTGAACAAGTGAAACTTGGCATAAATATGCCGCCCATATAAAATCTGCACTCTTCGATGGCGTTAGAAACCGAAAAGACCCGCTTCGTCGATCGCGCGGCGCAAAAACGCCTCTTTGTCTGCCTCAGGCCGCCAGCCCAAGACCTCCTTTGGGTGCGTGTTGTCAAACCGAGCGAGGTGCCCGCGCGATTTCCAATCCGCAAGGGACGGCCGGACTGCATCCTTGCGGCCCAAGGCATAGCGTTTGAGCGCCCACTTCACGCCATCCGCGGCCCACATCATCATGAGATTGCCAGAGCTCACACGAAGCTTGGCTCCAAGGCGCTGGTTGATGGCTTCAAAGTATCCCCGCCCCGTCAGCATCGGCTCGCCAATGAGGTTGAACGATTGGCCCACTGCATCAGGGTGATCCATCATCGAGATCAGCGCGTCTGACACGTCGTCAGACAGAACGAATGGCAAAACGTTCGTGCCCGAACCCCAAAGCTTGAGCGCGCCGGCGCCGTGCCAACGACCAATGCCCCAATGCTGTAATGGCCCACCATGGCCAACGACAATACCGGGTCGCGCAATCACAAGCGGAAGGCCAGACGTGGCGTGCATCTCCAGCAAGCGGCGTTCGCATTCGGCCTTGGACCGGGCATACATGTTGCGCTGGGCGATATCGCCAAAGCCGGTTTCCTCGGTGATTTTGGCTCCGGGGACCGACATGTCGTAAGACGCGATGGTTCCAGTGTAGATCAGGCGCTTTACGCCTGCGTCCTGAGCCGCTTCGGCAATTCGGACGGCAACGCCCACGTCATTTTCAAGCGCTGCTTCCCACGTATCGTCCATGGATTTTGCGAGGTTAAAGACGGCATCCATGCCGCGCATCGCCTCTGTCAGCCCTTCTTTGTCACGCAATGATACGGCGACGGTTTCCACGTTTCCGGCAATGTCCCCAAAGGGACCATTCTTGCCGCGCGACAGGACACGCACATCGTGCCCCTTTTCAACCAGCCTGCGGGTCAGGTTCCGCCCGATAAAGCCAGTGCCGCCGATGACCATCACCTTGGGATTTGGCGTTCCTTTGGCGACAATTGGGGCCGGGATTTCGGGCATCAGAGCCAGAGTGTCATCAATGGCCTGCATCACGGTGACGGCGGAGGCGCCGGAAAAGCGGGCATCAGGCTTAGCGCCGTTGACCAACGCGCCATAGATGGCCGAATTCATGCCGCGAAAGGAAAGGCCGTAAGGGTTCTTTTGGTTAAGCGAGGTAACCTGACGCGCGGCGTTAACAACGCCTTCGCGCAGGTGATTCCAGCTCTGACCCAAGGCACTGCGCAAGGGGTTCACAACCAGATCGGCGGTATTGTCGCGCGCGATCGTGAGAACATCCTGGGCGTAGTTCAGGCGTGCCATGCCAGAGGATCCGCGCAAGGTGACGGAGCGGTCATCATAGGTTTCAACCGTAGAGAGGTTGATCGACACTTCCGTTTCACCCGCGCGGGCAAGAATACGCCAACTTTGGTGCCGGGTGCCGCCGCCAGATAGTTCAACAGGTTGGCCAAGCTGAAGTGACAGGATTTCCAGTGGCCCGAAAAGGTCGACAGCGAAAGAAAAAGGATGTGCGCCAAGCTCAAGCAGAAGGTTCTGCGGCTCGCGCAATAGCCACAATCCAAATGGACCAGAGCGCAGTGGAGCCAGTGGCAGGGACCAGTTGATGTCCGCCCCGGCAATGCGCCCGAGCTCGCCTGCATCGCGCATTTTCTTGAGGCGTTCATATCCGGGCAGGCCCAGAAAATTGTGACCGGCCGCAAAAGTCAGCCCGGCCTTTTCAGCCGCATCCACCATGCTTTGGGTTTCCGCAGCAGACAGAGCCACCGGTTTCTCACAAACCACGTGCAAGCCCGCGTCAAGGCATTCCAAGGTCAACGCATGGTGCAGATTGGGGGGAGTCAAAATGTGGACCGCGTCGCATACACCCGCAGCCACCATCTCAGCGACAGAGGCAAACGCCTGGGCGCCATGCGCCGAGGCGAGGCCTTGCGCGGCTTCGATCGCAGGGTCAACGACGGCGGTGATGACCGCATCCTTTGTCGCCTTTAGGGCATCTGCGTGCCACGTCGCGATATAGCCCGCGCCGATGATCCCAACGCGAACCGGTGACGTTAATGCTTTGGTCATTTTAGGTACCCACCTATTTGTACTCGATAATGGTCGCGTCAGCACCGCGCAGACGGCGGCGATGATACGTCAACATCCCGATAAGGTTCGGGATTTTGGAAATCGTGAGGAATAGCGCGTGATGGCGGGCCTGCCAAGGACCCAACCCATCATATTTCAAACGGTCTGCAGTGCGGAACCAGCTGAAGACATAAAGGCCAAGCACCAAAAGCATGCCGAGGCGAAAGCCCATGATGAGCGACACCAGAAACGCCAAGGGCAAGAGTGCCCCATAGACCCACACGCGTTGACGTTCGCGTAGGAAGTGCGGTGGGTGCATACGGCCCACTTCTGCAAAGCCATGGCCGTTACGGATCGTCCGGCGCCACCAGGCGCTGAATTTGGTCATCGCAAAATCATGCCGGGTCATCTGCTCGGGCAGGCGCAATATGCGGTATCCAGCCTTGCCAACGCGCAAGCAGAATTCGTCATCTTCCGAGGCGATGACCGTTGGATTAAATCCGCCGAGCTCGCGAAAAACCGATGCACGGACCATCATATCCCCGCCACAGGCGACAATATCACCAGCGGGGCGGTGCCATTCGACCTCGGCCATCGCGTTGTAGACGCTTGCCTCTGGTGCAATCTCATTGCGCCAGCCAGTGACAATCCCGATCTCGCCATTGTTGTCAAAAGCCTCGACAGCCTTTTCGACCCAGTATTCGACAACGGCGCAATCGCCATCCACGAACTGGACGTAATCGGCATCGCCGATCGCTTCAAACCCCGCGTTGCGGGCGCGGGCGGCGGTGAATGGCGTGGATGTGTCGAGCTCTATGACTTTTGCACCGGCGCTTCGCGCGAAAGACACGCTGCTGTCCGTTGAGCCACTGTCGACATAAATGATTTCGTCAACTTGCCCCTCAAGCGAGGTCAAGCAGCGGTGAAGGCGGGGGCCTTCGTTTCGGCCAATCACAACGGCAGCGATCGTCATGGACGTTTTCCCGGGCGTGGGCCGCCAGCTCTGGAGGCATAAATGAGCACACCGAGCCATGCGGCTTCTTGGTTGATATCAAAGTCTGTGGTGACTTTATCACGGCCCTTTGCGCCCATTTCAGGGCCGTTTTGCAGCACATCTTTGATTGCTTCGGCCAAGGCTTGTGGATTTCCGGGCGGAACAATCCGGCCGCTGACGCGATCCGTCACCAATTCGCCCACGCCGCCAACTTGGGTTGCCACGACAGGTTTTCCAGCTGCCATGGCTTCCATCAGGCCGACCGGCACACCTTCGGCAAAGCTCGGCAAGACCATCGCGCGGCATCGGGCCAAGGCTTCGGCCACTTCATCTTGTGATCGGTATCCTGCAAACGTCAGGGCTGACGCCAGGCCCATGTCGCGTGCCTCGGCCTCCAGTTGCGCCCGTTCTGGCCCGTCCCCGATCAGGGTAAGTGTCAAATCTGGGTGTGTTTTTTGTAACTCGACCATGGCATCCAACAAGATGGGCACGCCTTTGACCGCCGCAAGACGGCCCACGAACAAAAGGTCTGTCGTGGCTTGAGCGCTGCTGGCATAGCGCGCAGGATCAATGCCGCAATGGACGATGTGCAATTTGTCCCAATGCGCACGGTCTGAATAAAGCATCGCCTGGCTGCGGCAGAAATCGCTGATGCACGCCACAAAGTCGGCCCGCTTGATCTTCTCATCCAATCGCCAGTGATCGGGTGCAAAAAAGATGTCAGGGCCGTGCAAGGTGAAGCTGTAAGGGATCTCGCTGAGTTCGGAGGCGAGCATGGCGACCGTACAACTCGCTTTTGCAATATGATTGTGCAAGTGGACGATGCCCGCATCCTGCATCTTGGCGGCAAGCGCTGCCGCTTCGGCAAAGTAGATCAGGTTGTAGAGCCGCCCTTTGACGCCTTTTGGTGCGGTCCGCCATGCAAGAGCCAGAGCACGAAGATATCGCCCCGGTGCTTTCATTGCGCGGAATTGTGCCTTTAGGCCATAGAGCGTTTTAAGGCTGTTTAGGACATGAAAGGTTCCCGCCTGTTCCTCCGCTTGCTCAGGCCCGACAATATGCTCGGGCCCGGTTTTGCGGATCGAGCAGGTTTGAACTGTGAAGCCATGGCCACGCAGAGCGGCCACTTCGCGCTGGATGAACGTGTCCGTCGCCCGAGGGTATTCGCCCGTCAGATATGCGATGGGCCCATCAAGTTCGGTCATGACCGCTCCTCGCTGTGTGCCGCGGCGATGTTGTCCAAAACGGTGCCGTGCGGGGTGACGCGGAGGCGCTCTTTCATACGGTCGTTGCTGTACTGCAACGGCATCATCCGCGCCCGCAGAACCGGGCCACGCAAAAGCCCGGGAAGTCCCGGAAGCCAACCAAAGGCTTGGCCGATGCGCGCGAACAGGGTCCATGGTGCCGGAATAACGATCTTGGACCAGCCACCGGCCTTGAGCGCCGCAAGGTATTCAACACGGTTGGGCAGGTCGTCATCCAAAACGTTGATGATTTCAATGCCTTGGGCAGGTATAGTTGCCGCCTGCACCAATGCCCTAGCTGTATTGCCGACATGGCTGAGCGGAATGTCCCCGGTCTTGCCAAGTCGCACCAAAATAGGCCCCTTTACCACGCCGATATGTCCATTCCACAATCGGTTCGGACCAAAAACCGCGCCAATCCGAAGCATCCAAACCTCAACCCCATCGCGCATCTGATCCACAATATCCTCTTGAGCCATCTTTGCGCGGGTGTAGGCATCGCGCAGTTGGGGCTGCATTTCACGGGGAGAATCCTCGGAGATGACGCTGTTGGCAGGACAATCCGCGCCGTAAACGGACATAGAGCTTGTGATCACAACACGTGGCTTGCGGGCTTGTGCATGAACAGCGGTCATCAGGGCGCGCGTGCCGTCAACCGTATCACGCATCATCTGTTCTTCATCTCCAGCGAGGGAAGCAGCCGTGTGGATTACGGCGTCAACGCCCTCCATCGCGGCAGCCAGAGCAGGGCTGGACAGGTCGCCGCGAAAGGCCAACGCGCCGTCGACATCTCCGCGCCGCACAAGGGCATGCACTGCGTGACCCTGCCTCAGCGCTTCTGCGACACAGGCACGGCCGACGTATCCGTTCGCCCCGGTGATCAAGACGCGCATCAGCCCCACTCCATTGGGCGCATTGGTTCGCATCCTGTCGTCATCTGCTGCGCTCCGGTGTCATCGCCCGCATTTTGAATGGCCAGTGTCACTTCGTTGAGGTGAAGAGCATAGTCGCCGGCCAAACGGCTGTCTTCGCCACGTGCTATGGCCCGCAGCATTTCGACCGGTCCAAGCGCAAAGTTCATCGACGCCGCCCCCCAGCGTCCAACCTTTGGATGCGCCGCCCCTGCCGCCGGAATTTTGCGGCCAATTGGGCTCTCCAATAGACGCCGCCGAATGCGCATCCGTTTGTGAAACTTTACCGCCGCCCCATTGTCCCAGGCTTTGTCGAGCTTGAGCACGCCTTTGTCGCCGATCACCCGGATTTGGTGATCATGCGGGGCCGCGATTGAGCAGGTGAGCCGGGCCACTGGGCCGTTGTCAAAGAACAAGGTGGCGGTTGAGAAATCTGGAGCTGCGTCCGTCACGCCAAGCTTGTCCGGGATCACAGTGGCCGAGGCTGCTGTCACACTCCGCACGGACCCGAACATGCCGATCAGCCAGCTGAGGTAGTAGCCCGCATGTTCCAATGTGCAGCCCACCCGAAACTCATCGACATAAGGCCAAGGCGCTCCGCTCTCGCTGCGCCAGGCCTCAAGCGGTGCTTGCGGGATGTATCCGTCGTCCAACTCGGCATAGATCAGCTGGGCCTCGCCTGGCACCTTGTCCTTGACCGCACGGGCCAGTGTTTGTGCCGCCTGCCCAAGGACCGAGCATGGGGCCGAAGCCATCATCAGCCCCTTGGACGAGGCCAGAGCGCAAACCGCGCGTGCGTCCTCCATGGTCATCGCGAGCGGCTTTTCTGACCAGACGTGATGCCCGGCGTTCAGGCAGGCCATGTTGATCTCATAGTGAGAGGTGGGATTCGTCAGGTTGAGGATCACGCCGTCTTTCGGTTGCGCATCAAAAACACCGTCGAGACTCGCAATTTGTGGGATGTCCCAATGCGCGCAGAAGGTCGCCATCCTTTCGGAATCGTGGTCATAGGCCCCAAGGACTTTGACATCCGGAAAGGTGGTTAGCGACCGCATGTAGAGGTCAGCCACAAAGCCACAGCCAATTAACGTGATTCCCGACATCTGATACCTTTCACAACTCGCGCGCGTTATGGGCCGCAATTTGCGCCGAAAGCTAGCCAATTCCCCTGAAATTTGATGATTGATCATGTAAAATTGGCAACAGTTTGTCCGCAATCACATTGTTTTACGAACGTTTATTTTGCTGCTACGACCCACCCAGCGTGGCGAGTGCATGTTGAAGAGGTAACAAAGCCGGTGGAGTTTCAGACGCAGGGGACGTCTGTCACAGTGAATGTGGCTGATCAGCCCGCCCTTGTGGCGGCGCTGAAAGAGCGTTTGGCTGCGCACCGTGGGTTTGCAATGGCGACTCTCAACCTCGATCACCTTGTAAAGCTCAAAGCCTCAGACAAATTTCGCGCAGCATATGCGGCGCAAGACCTTATCACGGCGGATGGCAATCCTATCGTGTGGTTGTCAAACTTGGCACGGCAACCGGTTGATCTGTTGCCCGGCGCTGACCTCGTGGTGCCTCTGGCCTGCATAGCTGCGGACCTTGGTCGTTCGGTTGCCCTCGTGGGCAGCACGGACGCCAGTTTGCGGAAAGCGGCAGACGCGCTCAAGTCGATGGTCCCAAATCTGGATGTGGCGGTCATGGTGGCACCACCCATGGGGTTCGATCCCGAGGGCGAGGCCGCCGATGCGATCCTTGATCAATTGGCCGCGCACGATGTCGGGATCACTTTTATCGCCCTCGGTGCGCCAAAACAGGAGCTGTTTGCGGCGCATGGCCGCAAGCGTACACCGAATGTTGGTTTTGCCTCCATCGGAGCAGGGCTGGATTTCCTCTCGGGCCAGCAAGTTCGAGCGCCAATTTGGGTGCGGCGTATGGCGTTGGAATGGCTCTGGCGAATCCTGAACGATCCAATGAGATTGGGAAAACGCTATTTGCTATGTATTCAGATATTGCCGACCTATATCCGGCAATCGCTTAAGAAGCGTCGGGGCTCAGCCGCCTGATCACAGGTTTGCGCAATAGCAGCTTGTCCTTAATCCGCGTCTTTAGACCGCGTTGTGGGGGGATTTCACGATCTTCTTCCCAAACAGTTCCAGTCAGGGTCCGGTCATGCCAGAGAGCGAGCGTGGCGCCCCACTTAGCGGCGGTCTCAGGCGGCAATCCGTCCTCGATACCCATGCCCGTAGCCAACATTCCTGGCATCCAGTCATTAATGACGATGCCTGGAAACCTGTCGTGTAGATCGGCGACAATGGCGCGAGTGTAAATGCGGGCCGCCCCTTTCGACACTGCATAAGCGCTGCTCGCAGGCAGAGGGGCGATGTCGGCAAAGGTAGAAACATTGAGAATGCGCCCGTGTCCCGTTTGAACCATGCGGGTCAACGCCTCATGCGTTGCGGCGACGGCACCTCCAAGGTTGATGCCAACCGTCGCGGCAAAGCTATTGGGCGTCTCGTCAAGGATATCCCGTCTGGGATAGACGGCCGCATTGTTGATCAGGATCGTGGGGCTGCCCAGCGTATCAATCTGGGAAAAGGCCGCGGCAACGGCCGCAGCATCCGCAACATCAACAGTAATGGGCGTGAACAGGCCTCTCGCGTCTCGGGCGATCATCTCTAGAGCGTCCGCACGGCGGCCGAGCCCAGCAACGGCTACGCCGCGAGAGACCAGCTCCAGCGCCAAGGCACGGCCAAGGCCGCCGCTTGCGCCGGTGATAACAGCGAGTTCAGTCATAGGCCCTCAATATCTGGTCTGCGACCCGCAACGCGTTCGATGCGATGGTCAAGCTTGGGTTAACACCCATCGATGTCGGCATGAAAGAGGCATCGACACACCACAGGTTGGCCGCGCCATGCACGCGGCAATTGGCGTCCAGCACGCTTGATGCGGGATCATCTCCCATCCGGAGCGTGCCGCAGGGATGGCCAAGGTTTGGTTCTGGCGTGTGGGTCAGGAACATTGTCCTTTGCCCCTTGAAAGCGGACTTGATCCCACGCCGAAACGCCTTGCGGCGGGCCAAAAGATCGTCGTTCACCCGGTAGGTGAAGGCGATCTTATCCCCTCGTGTCCGCGTCACGCGGTTTTCTGGGTCGGGAAAGTCCTCAAGCAAGCCTACGAATATCTTGGCGTTGCCCAGCACTTTGGCCGCAATGGCCGCCGGAATGCGCACCAGATCTTTGGCAAGTGGAAGGTGCCTAAGGACCGAGCGCTCTACCGCGCCCTTCATGTAATACGCGATCTCGCCATAGCGCGCATCAATGCCCATGGCCTGCACCATCCCCATACGTTGTCCGTCAAGGTGGTAGAGGTCGCGAAAGCCGACTGCCTTCGACGGTCCATCAAAGCGCGCATCTCGCCCCGGCCACAAGGCGAACATCTCGTTAAGGTGAAACATCAAATGCCGCCCCACAAGATCGTGCTGATTGCCGATGCCGTCTGGCCAATGCTCACTCGTGGAATTGAGCAAGACGCGCGGTGACGACAGCGCCCCGGCGGATAGGATGATCCGATCCGCAGTGAGGGTCCTCTCGGACCCATTGTGCTGCACGCGAACCCCTGTCGCCTGCGCGCCATCCATGAGGATCTGCGTGACATCGCATTGATCCATCAACATGGCACGCCCGGTGGCAAGCGCTGGTTCGACACCAGCCGAACGTCCGTCCATTTTACAGGGGCGCGGGCATTTGCGGCCAAAGCATTCGGCGCATCTTTCAAGGTACCGCACCGCAGCGTGCAGCCGGTAAGGGTGCAACCCCTTTTCGCGGAGCCGCTCCATTATCGCCGCGTCTCCCGTGCTCGGCGCTGGGGCGTCTCGCAGTTTTGGGCAGGGGATATCAGATAATGGATCACGCTCGCCGGCGATGGCATAGAGATCTTCGGCAGCATCGAAATAGGGCTGCATCTGCGTGTACCCAATGGGCCAGCCGCCGGTTGGGTGTGGCTTCTCGTTTGTCTGGTCCAGATCATGCGGTTCGGGGCGTTCAAGTGTCGCTGCATAGAAGACAGAGCTGCCGCCGACACCGCTCCCAAGCGGGGCAAAGACTTTGCGAGTTGTGCCATCCAACGTCGCCTCGACGGGGTCCGGCCACATGCCGCGCACGGCGCGGGCAGTGGGATCCCAAACATCGACATCGACGCCGGACTCTTCCGTTCGGTAGCCTGCGCGACCCTTCTCCACGAATAAAACGCGCATTCCGGCCTCGGCCAGTTTTCGTCCGACCGTGCCGCCACCCATACCGGTGCCGATGACGATTGCGTCCCAATGCTGTGCGGCGGGATCAGCCATCTGACTGACCGGTGAGAAACGGTCCGAACAGCGGTCGCAACAGCATCGCACCTGCGTTTGTGAGGTGGTTGTTGTCAAAGTAGACCGGCTGGCCATCTTGCATCACAGAGCACCGCTCGGGGCAGAGCAGCGGCCATGGGTCGATCAGCGTCACCGCCCCAGCATCGACAAGCGGATAAATCGCGCGCTCTGCTGGTGTGACACGGGCGGCAAGCTCTTCCTCGCTGACATGAAAAAGTAATGCGGCGTCTTCCGGCATCAGATGGCCATGGGCCAATCCCCGCGCAACTTCTCGCGAGGAGTAATGGGGGATTTCGGGGACCTGCCGGAACAGATGCACGCTGTCGAAGTCACTCGAAAGTTCGGCAACTGTGAACGCGAGAGCGTTGGCAAACACCTCGGCCTGCGTCTCACCGCCCAAGCTGTTTGTGGCGTCGGGCTCTAAAGTGATCAGATTGTGTGCGTCATCTCCGGTGCCACTGCCATTGGCGTAATAGGCCCACCGCCCGACGAGCAGGATGCGCTCTGCGGCTTCCAGTTCTGCAAATCCTGCTCGCAGGGTTTCGTTTGCCGTCATGCAGGCGTTGTCTTGAAGCGGTGTTGCGGCGGTCTCGTCCTTGGTGATGGCAAAAAGGGGTGGGCAACCGCCTTGCCAAATGATCAGGCCAGGTGTTTCCGCGTCGATCGCGGCGGCGGCAAACCCATTCATCAGGGCGCGCAAATGACTGTCACCCCAGATGACAACCTCCGCCTCCCCGTCAGGACCAATCGCGCAGAGCTCGACGCCCGCAAAAGGCCCTTCTAGCGGGACGGAACAGCGGCTCCAGTCCTGCAGGAAATCAGCCGACGCCGCGATGTGGCCGCGAATTTCGGGGGCAAAGCGGTCTTGTACGCCGTTCTTGACGTAGGCATATCCACCGATCGCGAGCATGACCACGGCTGAGGCAATCGCCCCAGCCAAGAGTGGGAGAGAACCAAGCCATGTGGCCCGCCGGATGGGGCGTTCGACCAGCGCCCAGCTGAGGATCGCAAGCACCACGGACACTGCCAGCCACCCGGCCGCGATAAGCCCGTTCTCATATCCGTTCAGCCAGTATTTTGAGAGGACCAGGACCGGCCAGTGCCAGAGGTACAAAGAATAGGAGATCAACCCGACAAAGACGGGGCCGCGCATGGCCAGAACGCGGGTGACGGGCGTTTGTGCCAATCCACCCGCGAGAAGCAGCGTCGTGCCCGCAACGGGAACAAGCGCCTGCCAGCCGGGAAAGCCATCGCTGCGGATCAGGAAAATGCTTCCCAGCACCAGCGCGATGCCCACCCATGAGAGCCACGCGGCCTGCGGTGCCGGACCGTTGCGCATGTAAATGGCCAAAAGCACGCCGGTCATCATCTCCCACGCGCGGAACGGGAAGAGGAAGAATGATGCGATCGGATCGGTGGGTGTCGTGGCGATGCAGGCTGCGAGAGACGCGGCCCAAACAAGGATCAGCGCGCCAACAGCCCCCTTTCGCAGAAACCGAAGCGCCATAAGGAACAACGGCAAAAAGATGTAGAACTGCTCTTCGACGGACAGGGACCAGGTGTGCAAAAGAACTTTGCTGTCCGCCCCAATGTCGAAATACCCCGCCTCGCGCCAGAACTGGACGTTAGAAAGCCAGATCGTTGCTGCAATCAGCGACTTACCAAACTCCCGGAATTCAAACGGGAGGAGAATGAACCATGCGGCAACGGCCGTGGCGGTGGCCATGGCAAAGAAGGCAGGAGCCAACCGCCTGATCCGGCGCATGTAAAATTTGCCCATGGCAATGCGGCCTGTCGCGATGAACTCGGACCACAAAATGCCGCCGATCAGGTAGCCGGAGATGACAAAGAAAATGTCGACCCCGACAAATCCTCCGGACAGTCCCGGCATGCCGAAATGATATAGAACAACAGCCAAAACAGCGATGGCCCGCAGGCCGTCGATGTCAGCGCGGTATTGCAGGGTTTGTGTGGGCGCAGAGCCCTGTGAGCCAGAAGTCAAAATCGTCAAGCCTACCGTTTACGCGTCCAAAACACATCACATCGCAGAGCGATTACCGCAAGAATCTGACAATATTGCGATGCGTCTATTGGTGGAGCATGTCCTAAGCAGGTTCGGCGCCGGAGGGAAGCCCAACCGCCCACTTGCGCCCATCATAAAACGCGAGCGCCGCCATGCGGGGTGCGGCAAGGTCGCCCAGCCGTGTGATGCTCAGGCCGTGGCCTTCCAACGCCCGTGGCAGGGTTTCGTCGGCTTGGTTGACGGTCGACATAACCAGATCGTCCGCTCCAATCCGCCGAATGTCTCCCGTCAGCAGATCTGTCACATCTGCCCCACCACCGTTGCCCAGCCATTCCGCAATCGCGCTTTCAACGACGAAGGTCACGCCTAGCGCGGCCAGCCGTTTGCGCAGTGGTAAATCTGTGGCAGAGCGCTGAAGTTCTTTGCCGACCAACGGATCGGGCGTGACGATTGTGACGGCATGACCTGCCTCGGCCAGCGACCAAGCAGTGCCACAGCCGCGCCAGTTGCCCCCCTCATCAAGGACGATCACGTGCTCGCCCAGCCGGGCCTGTTTGGTGAGAACATCTTCCGGTGACCAAACCCGCCCGCGGTCCATGCCCGGCAAGCGCGGCAGATGGGTCATAGCGCGTTGAAAGCCTGTGTCGGTAGGTAGCGAACCGGTGCAAAGGGCGATGTGATCTGCCGGCATCGCGGCAATGTCTGCGGCATCAAGATAGCTGTTGAGATGTATGTGAACACCCAGCTGGGTCAGTTGCCGTTCATACCATCCAAGCAAATCGGTGATTTGGCCGCGTCTGGGTTGTAGGCCGGCGAGGCGGAATTGACCGCCGAGCGCCGGGCCTGCCTCATGTAGATCGACGGTAAAGCCGCGTTCGGCTGCGGCGCGGGCCGCTTCGAGGCCTGCGGGACCACCCCCCACAACCAAAACCGAGCCTTGGCCAGACGCAAACCGATCACCACCCCATTCCCATTCGCGTCCGGCGCTTGGGTTTACGAGGCAGGAAATCCAATAATCGCGGCTCCGTCGGCCCCAGCACATCTGGTTGCATGAAATGCAGCCGCGCACATCCTCCGCCCGATCCTCACTTGCTTTGGTGACCAAGTGCGGATCGGCAATCTGGCCCCGCACGATGCTGACCATATCCGCCCGGCCGCTGCGCAGGATATCCTCTGCATTGTCGGGGGTGCGGATATGCGCCTCGGACGTGACCTTGGCGTGGCCAACCACGGCCTTGAGGTCGGTCGTGAGATCAACCGTCATCTTCTCGGGATAGAGGAAGGTGGGCATCAATTTGTAGAAATCAAAGTAGCTGCCTGTACCACAAGTGACGTAATCCATCGCTTCTTCGGCGTCGTGGAGCGCGACAATCTCGCACAGAGCCTCGCGCCCCAGCGCTGCAGGCACGTCAGGTTCATCATTAATCGCGAGGCCGACAATAAACTCATCTCCGCAGGCCTTGCGGATGCGGTGGCAAATCTCGCGGCTGAACCGGGTACGATTTTCGAGGGAGCCGCCCCATTTGTCGTCGCGTTGGTTGGAAAACGGGGTCCAGAACTGATCAGGCAGTGCGTGATAGGCGGCCCAAACTTCGACGCCGTCGAAGCCTGCGTCGTGACAGCGCTGGGCAGCACGGACAAAGCCGTCGATCGTCTCTTCGATCTCGGCTTCGGTCATGGCGTGGCTTCCGTCACTATCGTGATAGCTGGGCCCACCCGAGGGGGACCAGCCTGCGTGCCAAGCGTTGTCCTGATCACCGTGTGCGCCAACGTGGTAAAGCTGCTGCAGGATGACGCTGCCTTCGGCTTTGACCGCCTGTGTCACGGCGCGAAAGGCGGGTATCACCTCGTCCGTCGATGGGCTGAAATTGCCGCGGGTCAACACGGCGGCGGGGTGCACGGGCATCGGCTCACAGACGACCATTGCTGCACCGCCCAGCGCCCGCTCTCGGTAGTAGGCCACGTGCTGCGCATCCGGCAGGCCGCCTTTGGCCATGTTTGCGGTATGTGCGCCAAAGACCACCCTGTTGCGCAGTGTTTTGTGCCGCAGCTCAAGCGGTTGAAAGAGGTTGGGATAGGCCATCGATCAGTGCCAGGCGTCCTCCATCGACGCCTTCTTGCGCGCGATGTAGTCGAGGAGCGCCTCGTCGATCGCAGGGTCGAGGTGTGGGTCTTCGTGGCTGGCAAGCTGGCTTTGCCAACGAGCCGTCGCGCGGGCCACGGCATCCTGCCCGCCCTGTTCGTGCCATGTCTCCCACGGCTGATAGTCGTCCAACGCGCTGTCCCAATAGGCGGTCTCATAATGGCGCAGAGTATGGGCGGTGCCGAACATATGCTGGCCCGGCCCACCTTCGCGCAGGCCGTCAAGCCCGAGGGTGTCTTCGGTGACCTCGATCCCCTTGAGGTAGGCGTGCATGGCGGCGCAAACGTCAGTGTCCATGATGAATTTTTCAAATGACATAGAGAGCAGGCCGTCTAGGAACCCTGCCGAGTGAAGGATGAAGTTGGTGCCGGATTGGACCGCGGCCTTCATTGAGAACATAGCCTGCGTCATGGCCTGCGCATCAGGAAGCTTTGATGTGCTGAAGTTACCCGAACAGCGGAGCGGCAATTTCAACCGTCGCGCTAGCTGACCCATAACGAGTGACCCAAGCGCGGGTTCAGGAGTTCCGAAAGTGGGTGAGCCGGAGCGGAGGTCGAGTGAGGAGAGGAACGTGGCCAGCAGCGCAGGCGCGCCGGGGCGGACAAGCTGTGTGAGGGCCACGCCCACCATGCTTTCAGCCAGCGATTGCGCGATGGATCCGGCCATCGTGACGGGTGTCACGGCCCCGCCAAGAAGGAAGGGCAGGTGGATGGAGCCTTGGTTGCGCTCGGCGTAGGCGGTGATGCCTTGGGTCGTGATCCCGTCCCAGACCAGTGGCGAGGTGGAGTTGAAATTGCCCATGATGACGCAGTTCTTTTCCATGAACTCTGCGCCAAAGACGATTTCGGCCATTGCGATAGAATCGCGGGCCCGGTCCGGATGAGTGATGGATCCGAGGAAAGGACGATCTGAGTGTTTTATGTGAGCATAAACCATATCAAGGTGACGTTTATTCACCGGAATATCAGTGGGTTCGCAGGTGGTACCGCCGGAATGATGCAGCCAGGGAGAAGATTGGGCCAGCCGGGTGAGTTTGACGAAATCGTCGATGGTGGCGTAGCGGCGGTTGCCCTGGGGATCCAAGATAAAGGGCGAGCCGTAGGCCGGGGCGAAGACCATCGCGTCACCGCCGATGTCGACCGAGTTGGCGGGGTTGCGGGCGTGCTGCGTGAAGCGCTCGGGGGCGGTGCTGCACAGGCTACGGATCAGGCCCGGCTCGAAGGTGATGTTCCAAGCCTCTTCGCCAACTTTGGTGACGGTTCCGCCCGCTGCCTTAAAGCGTTCGACCGTCTCAGGGTCTTCTCGGAACTCAATTCCGATGGTGGCGAGGATCTCGTCGGCAGCGTCTTCAATCCTGCAGAGGCTGGTATCGTCGAGGAGGTCATACGTCGGAATGCGACGGGTGATGTAGGGCACTTCAAGCGTTGGATTCTGGCCAGAAATGGCGGAGCGTGTGGGCCTGCGGTTGGCGCGGCTACGACGTGGTTTTGTTGTGACGTCTGACATGGCCAATCTCCTGACAATACTCCAGAACTGCACACCAAAATCGACACATGTGTCAAGTTAGTTGACGCCCCTGTCGAAAAATTTGAGGATGCACATTCAATACACAAGCAATGCACAATCGATGCAGACGCCGTGCAAATCTGTGATCAGGGTGATAAACGTCCAAAATGGCGATGGATGGTAATCAGGCAGAGCGGAAGTCAGGCTGGCGCGGTTCGGAAGAGCTGTGGCTCGATGCGGCTTATCGGGTTCTCATTGACGCCGGTGTCGAGCATGTGAAGGTCGGCCCATTGGCCGCAGGGCTTGGGCTGTCTCGTACAAGCTTTTACGGTCATTTCGAAAGCCGTGAAGCGTTACTGGATGCGTTGGTCGCGAAATGGGAAGCCAAGAACACCGGCAATCTGATCGCACAGGCCGAGGCCTATGCGGAATCGATTGCCGAAGGGCTGCTGAACGTTTTTGATTGTTGGTTCAGTAATGACCTGTTTGACGCGCGGCTCGATTTTGCAGTGCGGACTTGGGCGCTGGGCGATGCGTCATTGCGCGAACGTCTGGAGGCGACAGATCGGATTCGCATCGATGCATTGACGGCGATGTTTTTGCGCCATGGGTTTGAAACGGAGCAAGCGCGCGTAAGGGCCTACTCGGTCTATTATACGCAGATCGGTTATATCTCGATGATGGTGCGCGAGACGGTGGAGCATCGAGTTCGGCGCGTGCCGGTGTATATTGAGACCTTTACCGGTGTGCGTCCGACCGAAGCCGAAATCGAGCGATTTGCGGCGCGGCACGGCGTTGTGGCTGCGGATGTGCTGGGGATCGGGACCGCGCGCGAGTTGTAAGCGTCCCCGGGGGCCAGCCCCCGGACCCCCGGAGTTTTCCGGTCAGATGAAGGTAGGGCCGCAATTGTGCCGTGCTTTTGGGGTAGTCTTGAGTGATGACAATGAATCAGATCATGATCCCTTTGGGTGCATTGGTTTTCCTGGCTGTCGTGATGGGGCGGCTTCGGAGGCGGCCGAAGCGAGAAAAGGTGACGCATCGACCGCATAGTCCAAGAGTGCCTCTGGATCAGGAGGTTTTGGTCCAGGCTAATTCAGCGGGACGTGGTGAGAATACCAGTTAGATGTCTTTGACGAGGCGGAGGGCGTCGTAGATGGCCGCATGGGTGTTGCGGGCTGAGACGGCGTCTCCGATGCGGTAGAGGGCGTAGCCGTCCGTGTCCCACGGCTGGGGTTCGCCGGACAGGAGCGCATCGGTGTTGATGGCGCCTTTGTTGGTGCTGCCATTTTTAAGGGCAAAGTACAGGTCATCCATTGGCAGAGTGCCGTGGTTGACGACGATTTGGTCGTAGGTTTTTTCGCGGGTGAGATCGGAGTAATCGGTGCCGATGTGGGCGCGCAGTTGGTTGCCATCTTGGGTTACGCTATTGAGGCGCCAGGAATGCGTGAAGGTCACGTCTCGGCCCTGTAGATTGCGCATGTAGGGGACGAGGTTCATGGCCATGACGTCCACAGCGAATGTGCGATCGGGGCCCATGACTTCGACGGTTGCGCCCGTCTCTGATAGGGTTTCAGCGGCCTGCATAGCGGCATGATCGCCCGCGTCGTCGTACAGCAGAACATTTTGGCCGGGTTTGACGTCGCCGGAGATGATGTCCCAGGTAGTGGCGACGAGGTCTGCGCCTGCCTCAAGAAAGTCAGTGTTGGGCAGGCCTCCGGTGGCGATGATGACAACGTCTGGCGAAAGAGCCGTGATGTCAGCAGGCTCGGCAAAAGTATTGAAGTGGAAAGTGACGTCGCGGGCGGCGCATTGGGCCATGCGCCAGTCGATGATGCCGATCATCTCGCGCCTGCGCTTGTTCAAAGCGGTGAGGCGGATTTGGCCGCCGGGGTCGGGCTGGGCCTCAAACACCGTCACCTTATGGCCGCGGGTGGCGGCGACGCGGGCGGCCTCCAGCCCCGCGGGACCAGCGCCGACGATGACAACGTCCTTGATCGTATCAGCGGGCGGAATGTCGTGCGGCATCGTCAGCTCGCGGCCCGTGGCGGCGTTGTGGATGCAGAGCGCGTCGCCCGCTTGATAGATACGGTCGAGGCAATAGGTGGCGCCGACGCAGGGGCGGATGTCGTCTTCGCGGCCTTCGGTGATCTTTTGCACGATCTGTGGGTCGGCCATGTGGGCGCGGGTCATGCCGACCATATCGAGCTGACCGCTGGCGATGGCGTGGCGGGCGGTCGCGACATCAGGGATGCGGGCGGCGTGAAAGGTGGGCAGGCCGACCTCGGCCTTGACCCTTCCGGCGAAATCGAGGTGTGGCGCGCTGGGCATGCCTTGCACCGGGATGACGTCGGTGAGGGCTGCGTCGGTGTGGATCTGGCCGCGGATCACGTTGAGGAAATCGAGGCCTTCGTCGCGGAACATTTTGCCGATGGCGATGCCTTCGTCGGGGGTAATGCCGCCTTTGGCCGCCTCGTCAGCGCAATAGCGGGTGCCGATGAGGAAATCGTCGCCGGTGCGGGCGCGGCAGGCGCGGTAGATATCGAGCGCGAGACGGGCGCGGTTTTCGAGGCTGCCGCCGTAGGGGGCGGGCAGCGTGTTGGTCGCGGGCGACATGAATTGATCAAGGAGGTGGCCGTAGCATTCAAGCTCGATCCCATCGAGGCCCGCCTGATACATCCGTTCAGCGGCGTCTGCGAAATCCTCGATAATCTCAGCGATCTCATGCTCTTCGATCACTTTGGGAAAGGCGCGGTGCGATGGCTCGCGGAATGGGCCGGGCGCCACGACAGGCAGCCAATCGCCCTTGGCCCAATGGGTGCGGCGGCCGAGGTGCGTCAGCTGGATCATCACGGCGCAGCCATGGTCGTGGCATTCATCGGCCAGTTTCTTCATCCAGCCAGTGACTTCGTCCTTGTAGGCCAGGATGTTATTGAACACAGGCGGGGAGTTGCGCGAGACAGCGGCGGACCCTGCGGTCATCGTCATGCCGACGCCGGCCTTAGCCCGGGCCACGTGATAAGCGCGATAGCGGTCTTTTGGCATCCCGTCTTCGGGGTAGGCGGGTTCGTGCGCCGTTGTCATGATCCGGTTTTTGATCGTGAGGTGTTTGAGCTGATAAGGCTGGAGGAGAGGATCGTTGGACATGGGCGCACCTGGGGTGTTGATTTGCCTGAGCGTAGCGGTGCCAATTGGCGGCGTCATCCCAAAAAGTGACACTAGTGTCGAAATATTCGACATCCCCGTTTCTGAACTGATCGGTCTGGTCCTTGCACTGCAAGCACGTTACGCATGGTTTGAGTAAGGGAGACCGGGCATGGCACCGATTGTCGAGGTCAGCAATCTGACCAAAACCTACAAGGGCGGATTTCAGGCGCTTGGTGGGGTCAATCTTGAGATTGAAGAGGGCGAGATCTTGGCGCTTCTCGGACCGAACGGGGCTGGCAAGACGACGCTGATCTCGACCATCTGTGGGATCGTGACGCCGACGGCGGGGAGCGTCCGTGTGGGTGGGCATGACACGATCACGGACTATCGTGCAGCCCGGAGTCTCATTGGGCTGGTGCCACAGGAACTGACCCTGGAGCCCTTTGAGACCGTGATGAACACCGTGCGCTTGTCGCGCGGATTGTTCGGCAAGCCCAAAGATGACGCGCATATCGAGAAAGTTCTGCGCCAGCTGTCGTTGTGGGACAAGAAAGACAACAAGATCATGATGCTTTCCGGCGGTATGAAGCGGCGGGTGCTGATTGCCAAAGCGTTGAGCCATGAGCCGCGGGTGTTGTTTCTGGATGAGCCAACAGCGGGCGTTGATGTCGAGCTGCGGCGCGACATGTGGGATGTCGTTGAGGAGCTGCGCAAAACAGGCGTGACGATCATCCTGACGACGCATTATATCGAAGAAGCAGAAGCGATAGCAGACCGTGTTGGGGTGATTGCGAAGGGTGAAATTCTGCTGGTGCAGGACAAGGCCGAGCTGATGGCGCAGATGGGGCAGAAACAGTTGCAGATCGATATTGCGACCCCCGTCAGCACATTGCCGGTGAGCCTTGTAGACCGTGGGCTGACGGTCGAAGAAAGTGGGACCCGGCTGATCTACACCTACGATACCCGGGCAGAGCGCACTGGTATCACGGCGCTGCTGAACGATCTGCAGGCCGAAAACATTCAGATGACGGATTTGTCGACCACGCAATCTTCGCTTGAGGAGATATTCGTTGGACTTGTGAAGGAAAGCGCATGAACTTTGCAGCGGTAAAGGCCATCTACCTCTACGAGATGGCGCGGTTTTGGCGGACGCTTTTGCAGAGCTTTGTCTCGCCAGTGATTTCCACATCGCTGTACTTTGTGGTTTTTGGGGCCGCGATTGGCAGCCGGATTGATCAGGTTGAAGGGGTGTCTTACGGCGCCTTTATCGTGCCGGGTCTGATCATGCTGTCTGTGATGACGCAGGCGACGTCGAACGCGTCCTTTGGCATCTACTTCCCCAAGTTCATCGGGACGATTTATGAGCTGTTGTCGGCACCGGTGAACTTTCTGGAGATTGTCGTGGGCTATGTCGGGGCGGCGGCGACAAAGTCGCTGTTCATCGGCGTCGTGATCCTCGCCACGGCGGCGCTTTTTGTCGATCTCGAAATTCAGCATCCCTTTGCGATGCTCGCCTTCCTCGTGCTGACCTGCATCAGCTTTAGCCTTTTGGGTTTCATAATTGGCATCTGGGCGGGAAATTTTGAGCAGTTGCAACTCATCCCGCTGCTGATCATCACGCCGCTCGTGTTCCTAGGAGGGTCGTTTTACTCGGTCTCTATGCTACCGCCGGTGTGGCAGACGATCACGCATTTTAACCCGGTTTTGTATCTGATCTCTGGGTTTCGCTGGGCGTTCTTTGGGCAGGCGGACGTGCCGATTGGGCTCTCGCTCTTGGCGATCGCGCTCTTCACTGGCCTGTGCCTCGCCGCGATTGCGTGGATTTTCCGCACCGGTTGGCGCATTCGGCAATAGGCGGCACCCTTGCCCCGGCTGGCTGTGCAGCCTACATCGCTAGGCATGAGCCGCTGGAATCCGTTCAAACCTTCGCCGCCTATGGTTGCCGTCATTCGACTGCAGGGCGCTATCGCTAATGCGGGCCGCGGTCTTGATGATCCGGGGCTGGCGCCAGTGATCGAAAAAGCCTTTGCAAAGGGTAAGCCCAAGGCCGTCGCGCTGCAGATCAATTCGCCGGGGGGCAGCCCTGTTCAATCCTCGCTCATCGCGGCGCGGATCAAGCGGTTGTCTGAGGAAAAAGGTATTCCCGTCTTTGCGTTTGTTGAGGATGTGGCAGCCTCGGGGGGCTATTGGCTCGCGTGTGCGGCGGATGAGATATTCATCGATGACACCTCAATGCTGGGATCTATCGGCGTGATCTCGGCCGGATTTGGTCTCAACGACCTGATTGACCGGTACGGGGTGGAGCGACGCGTCCACACGTCGGGGACCTCAAAGTCCATGCTGGACCCGTTCCGGGCGGAAAAGCCCGAGGATGTCGCGCGGCTGAAAGGTTGGCTGGATGACATCCATCAGGTCTTTATCGCGCATGTCAAAAAATGTCGTGGCGACAGGCTCGCTGATGATCCTGCCCTGTTCTCGGGCGAGGTCTGGATCGGGCAGAAGGCCATCGATCAAGGATTGGCCGATGGGATCGGGCATCTCGTGCCCGTCATGAAAGAGCGGTTTGGCGACAAGGTTCGGTTCCGGCGCTATGGCCAGAAAAAGGGCCTGCTGGCCCGGTTCGGCGCACAGATAATCGCAGGCGCCGAAGGGCATCTGGCGGACCGTGCCGCCTTTTCGCGGTTTGGACTATAAATGCTGGCCAAGATTATCGTCTTCTTTTTGATCGGGATGATGGCTTTGGCCATGATCGGCAAACTTCGGTTTCCCGGACAGGCCCGCCTCGCAGAGGCAAAGTGCAAACGCTGCGGCCGGTTCCGCATCGGCAAAGGACCCTGCAGCTGTTTGAAGGACGGGCGCTGAATGGATTGGGTCTATGTCGTATTGGGTTTGGTGATTTTGCTCTTGGCCGGGGACGCTTTGGTCAAAGGGGCCGTCAACCTTGCTCTGCGGTTGGGCATTCCTGCATTGATCGTCTCTCTCACGATAGTGGCTTTTGGCACATCGGCGCCGGAGCTGTTGGTGTCAGTCAAAGCGATTTTGGATGATGCGCCGGGCCTGGCCTTGGGCAATGTCGTCGGGTCAAATACCGCGAACGTTCTGCTGGTGTTGGGCGTGCCTGCCTTGCTGGCCACGATGCACACGAGCGATTGCGACACGCGCGCAAGCTACTTCCAGATGTTAGGGGCAACGGCGCTCTTTGTGGTGCTCTGTTGGTTCGGACCGCTGACGTGGATTTCCGGCCTTATCCTTCTGGCAGCACTTGCAGCCATGCTTTTGTACGCAGCGCGTGCGTCGATGCAGCATCGGGCGGAGGCCAAGGAGGCTGCAGATGAGGAAGAAGAGGTCGAAGGCGCTGATCCCAATATCGCGGGTTGGAAGATCGCCGTGTTTTTGGTGCTTGGCATAATTGGTCTGCCCCTCGGTGCGGATTTGTTGGTGGATGGTGCCCGTAATATCGCGCGTGATTTTGGCGTCTCAGATGCGGTGATCGGGCTCACGGTTGTTGCCATCGGGACATCACTGCCAGAGCTTGCAACGACCGTTGTCGCCGCTCTGCGCAAGCAGGCGGATGTGGCGATTGGCAACGTTATCGGATCTAACATGTTCAACCTGTTGGGGATCATGGGCGTTGCGAGCCTTGTGGGGGCAATTCCCGTTGATCCGGAATTCTTCCGCTTTGATCTTTGGGTCATGGTCGGCGCGTCACTGCTCCTCTTCCCACTGGTGATGATGGGGCGCGACCTGACGCGAGGGTGGGGCATTGGCCTGTCCGCGCTCTACATCGCCTATATTGCGATGGCGCTGACGTGAGCACCGCGCTTGTCACGGGAGGTGCCGCTCGGCTTGGCCGGGCCATGGCCATCTACCTTGCGCAGCGGGGCCATGATGTGGCGGTCCACTACGCATCATCCGCCGGAGCCGCAGATGACGTTGTGGCCGAGATTGAGGCAATGGGGCAGCGCGCTGTGGCTCTGCAGGCCGATCTTCTTGACCTTGGGTCTGTCGATACGCTCGTGGCTCGCGCAAGAGAAGCGCTTGGTACGCCGCTGACATGTCTGATCAACAATGCTTCGATTTTTGAATACGACACCCTGGCCACAGCCACGCATGAAAGCTGGGACCGGCACATGGGGTCCAATCTTCGTGCGCCCTTGATGCTGAGCCAGGCCTTTGCCGCCCAAGCGCCCAATGCGATTGCTGATCAAAACGGTGAACCCGTTGCGCAGGCGTTGATCGTCAATATGGTGGACCAACGTATCCGCAAATTGACCCCCGAGTTCATGACTTACACGCTTGCTAAAATGGGGCTTTGGACGCTGACACAAACAGCAGCGCGCGGATTGGCGCCGGACATCCGGGTGAATGCCATTGCTCCCGGACCGACGTTGCAAGGCGCGCGACAGTCCAAAACGCATTTTGAAAACCAGCGGGCAGCGACGATTCTTGGCCGGGGTGCCAATCCTGATGAGATTTGTGCAGCACTTGGCTATTTTTTGGACGCGCCGAGTGTGACGGGCCAGTGTCTCAACGTCGATGGTGGACAGCATTTGGCCTGGCGAACGCCCGATGTGCAGGGTCCTGAATAATTACCGCTACGGCACTTTATTTTTGAGACTCGGTGAAACTTACCCACCCACTTCACGGGGTGTCACAGAAGCGTCATAATTCGTTAACGTTTTCAGCAGTTTGCGATTTTGATATTCTTTTTTGCATGTAAATCAGTCGTTTACGAATTTGCCTAAAATTTAAGCATCCTATGGAAGCCCGTTAAATTAAAGGAAAAATCAAAGACCGGCGACCTTTGCCCACCGAGTTATCCACAGAATTCGTGGACAGCTTTTAACTTGCCGAAACGGCTCTAAATTTGCAGCAAGGGACAGAATCGCCACTGGATCCGGAATGACAGACAAATCTGACAAAGATCAGCGTGAACCAACCGTGACAGGCTATGACTGCATCAAGGGGTATTTGCGCACAATCGACAGCTCTCCGGGCGTTTACCGGATGCTCGATGCGGAGAGCCGCGTTCTCTATGTGGGCAAGGCGCGGAATCTGAAAGCCCGGGTGTCGAACTATTCCCGACCCTCGGCTCAGCATTCCAGCCGCATCACTCGGATGATTCAGAGCACGGCCAGCATGATGTTTCTGACGACCCGCACAGAAACAGAGGCGCTGCTGCTCGAACAGAACCTGATCAAACAGCTCAAGCCCAAGTACAATGTGCTGCTGCGTGATGATAAGTCGTTTCCGAACATCCTCGTCAGCAAGACGCATGCCTACCCGCAGATCAAAAAGCACCGTGGGGCAAAAAAGGAAAAGGGGGATTACTTCGGTCCCTTTGCCAGCGCGGGTGCAGTGAACCGGACGCTGAACCAGTTGCAGCGCGTCTTCTTGCTGCGCAATTGCAGCGATAGCGACTTTGAAACGCGCACGCGGCCCTGTTTGCAATATCAGATCAAAAGGTGTTCGGGGCCTTGCGTTGGCCATATCAGCGAGGCGGACTACGCCCAGAGCGTTGCCGATGCGCGTCAGTTTTTGCAGGGACGCACCAAAGGCATCCAGGAGGCGCTGGCCACTCAGATGAGTGAGGCGAGTGCCGAGATGGAGTTCGAACGCGCTGCCGCATTGCGCGACCGGATCAAGGCGCTGACACAAGTGCAGTCCGCCCAAGGCATCAATCCGCAGAATACGGCTGAGGCGGATGTGATGGCGCTGCATATCGACGGGGGGCAGGCTTGCGTGCAGGTCTTCTTTATCCGCGGGCATCAGAACTGGGGTAATCATGACTACTACCCCCGGATTACAGGGGATGAAGATACCGCCGAGGTGATGGAGGCCTTTGTCGGACAGTTCTACTCCAACCGCGAACCGCCGCGGATGGTGCTCCTCAGCCATGGCCTCGACGATCATGCGCTGATGACAGAGGCTTTGTGCGAAAAGGCGGACCGCAAGGTCGAGGTGATCGTCCCACAGCGGGGCGAGAAGGCCGAGCTTGTCTCGGGGGCCGCTCGCAATGCCCGCGAAAGCCTCGCCCGCAAGATGAGCGAGACGGCGACGCAGAAAAAGCTGCTGCGCGGTGTGGCTGAAGCGTTTGATCTGGATAAGGTGCCCGAGCGGATTGAGGTGTACGATAACTCCCACATTTCAGGGACCAACGCGGTGGGCGGCATGATCGTTGCGGGACCGGATGGGTTTGAGAAAAACCAATACCGCAAGTTCAACATCAAAGATGACAGCATCACACCGGGCGATGATTTTGGTATGATGAAAGAGGTGCTGACCCGCCGGTTCCAGCGGTTGCTAAAAGAAGACCCCAAGCGTGAGAGCGGCACCTGGCCGGACCTGCTGTTGATCGACGGTGGCGCGGGGCAGGTGAGCGCTGTGCGTCAGATCATGACAGAGCTGGGCGTGGGTGACGTGCCCATGGTCGGCGTGGCTAAGGGCGAGGATCGCGATGCGGGCAAAGAGGTGTTTTACCGCACGGGCAAACAGCCGATGGCCCTGCGCCACAACGATCCGGTCCTCTACTTTATCCAGCGGATGCGGGACGAGGTGCACCGTTTTGCCATCGGCACGCACCGCGCCAAACGCGCCAAGGCGGTGGGTGCGACGCCATTGGACGACGTGCCGGGTGTGGGCGCCACTCGCAAACGCGCCCTGCTGGCGCATTTCGGTTCGGCCAAGGCAGTGGGCCGCGCCAATCTGGCAGACCTGAAAGCGGTTGAGGGGATTTCAGAGGGGCTGGCGCAGAAGGTGTATGATTTCTTTCACGAGCAGGGGTGAACTCACCAGATGACGCAGGGCAGCGGGCCGTTCAGTTCGTACCACGCCTCCCAGGTTCTGGCCCAAACAAGGACTCGGCGATCCACCCCGCCTTCTGGTCCGTCATTCAAATCGTAACTTTCTACAAATGCGATTCCGTGGCCGCGCAATTCGGTGCTTGGAGTCCAAAGTCGCTTTTCATACGTGGGAGTTTCGAATGCTACTCCGCTATCGTGATTGCAGTGGTCTATTGGACTCGCCAACGCACGCATGACGTTTTTGCCAGCGCTCCATCTCGAATTGGCAGTTCGTCTATGTATCACCCAATTTTCAACACGCTCGATCTCCGCCGGGTCGTCTGTTTGAAGATGAATTGTGCATCGCTGCATCGCACCATAGCCGGCTTCTCGGCTCGGGCTGGGTATTTCGGTGTCCCGATTTTCAATGAAGCGCCGAAGCCACTCAATACAGCTATCGATCTCAGCAGCGATCGCCGGTGGTTGCAGCTCTCCTTGTTCAAACGCGGAATCTATCGCCTCCCATTCGATGCGAGCTACGCGCTCTTCCTCCGTTTCTGGTTCCCAAACGAACAGAAAGATCGCGATCACCGAAAAAATGAGGCTAAGACCATAACGAAGTTTCATATCTCGGCGCATGGTCATCCTTTGACGTTGTATGTGCGCCCCCCTAACATCCTTCGCACCCTGTGCGGCAAATCTAAGGCGCCGGGGCTCATGCCCGCGCAACACTCTGTTCACATCTCCAAACTTCTTTGGGCCGTCACCCCCGCCGGAGGCGCAGATATGCCGGTCCGTGCGTTCCCGTATGGCCCTTGGGCGCGGCAATGCTTATGCTGCATCCATGACTTGGAATTTGCCCAATATCCTGACCGTTCTGCGCCTGCTCGCAGCCCCCGGCGTTGCGATCATGTTTCTGTATTTCACCCGGCCATGGGCGGATTGGTTTGCTCTGGTTCTGTTTGTGGCAGCGGCCCTCACGGATTTCCTGGATGGTTATCTCGCCCGCGCGTGGAAACAGGAAAGCAAGCTGGGCGCGATGCTCGATCCTATTGCGGATAAGGCCATGGTGATCATCGCACTTTTGGTGATCACAGGGTTTTCGGGCATGAACCCCTGGATCTTGTTGCCCGCGACATTGATCATGTTCCGCGAGGTATTTGTCAGTGGTCTGCGCGAGTTTTTGGGGGATACGGCAGGCACACTCAAAGTCACAAACCTGGCCAAGTGGAAGACGACCATGCAGATGGTGGCCATCGCGGTCCTATTCTCCACCGGTGCGTTTGAGCATTACTTTGGCATGCAGTCTTTCGGCATGGACAACGAGATTATCGCAGGCGTGCTGAGCGGTGACATTCCCGATGAGCTTGGGCTGATCTGGAAGTACAACGGTATGATCTGGAGCTGGTACATCGGGATTTCGCTGCTCTGGGTGGCGGCGGTTCTGACGGTGGTGACGGGGTGGGATTACTTCCGCAAAGCGATGCCGTATCTCAAAGGTGCGAAATGATTGACGTGATGTATTTCGCCTGGGTGCGGGAACGGATTGGCCTGCCTCGTGAGCAAGTTGAGACACAGGCCGCAACCGTGGCCGAACTGGTGGCCGAGCTTCGGACGCGGGAAGAGCGCTATGAGGTGGCCTTTGCCGATCTGGCCTCGCTCCGCGTGGCCGTTGATCAGGAACTCACGGATTTTGAGGCACCGTTGAAGGGTGCGCGTGAAGTGGCCTTCTTCCCGCCCATGACGGGTGGGTAAAGTGGACGTCCGGGTTCAATCTGATGCTTTTGATGCGGGGGCGGAGCTGAACGCTTTTTCCGTTGGCCACAGCGCTGCAGGGGCCATTGTCAGCTTTAGCGGGATCGTGCGTGATCGCGACGGCGGCCTCGATCGGATGGAGATCGAGTATTATCCCGGCATGACCGAGAAAGCGCTGCAGGCCATCGCAAACGAGGCTGCAGCGCGCTGGTCGCTTGCCGATGTTTTGGTCATTCACCGCCATGGCGCCCTGCGTGTGGGGGATCAGATTATGATGGTCGCCACAGCCGCACGGCACCGGGGCGATGCATTTGCCGCCGCTGAGTTTCTGATGGATTATCTGAAGAGCCGTGCGCCCTTTTGGAAGAAAGAGGTTACGTCGGGCGGCGCTGAATGGGTCGCCGCGCGCACCGAGGATGAGGACGCGCTGACACGCTGGTGATCAGGCCATGGCCGCGCAATCGGCGTGGCGGGGGCAAGTGATCAGGTGGTCATTGATGACACCAGTCGCCTGAAGCCAGGCGTAAACAATCGTCGGACCGCAAAACTTAAACCCGCGTTTTTTGAGGTCTTTGGACATCGCCTTTGACATGGGGGTTTCCGCCGGAACGTCCGCAAGAGTTTGCCAGTGGTTTTGCAAAGGCGTGCCGTCGACATAGCCCCATACGTAATCCGCAAAACTCTGGTCTTTAGATAGCTCTAGATAGGCCTGTGCGTTTGTGATCGTCGCTTCGATTTTGCCGCGATGGCGGATGATGCCTTCGTTTTGGAGCAGGCGTTCGACCTCGGGCGCCCCCCATGTGGCGATGACATGCGGGTGAAAGCCCTCAAACGCCGCGCGAAAATTCTCGCGCTTTTTGAGAATGGTGATCCAGCTGAGCCCGGCTTGAAAGCCGTCGAGGATGAGTTTCTCCCACAAGGCGCGGCTGTCACGCTCGGGCACGCCCCAATCTGTATCGTGATAGGTCAGATATATCTCGTCCGGCCCGGCCCATCCACAACGTTCCATCGTGCGTCCTCCTTGCACTCCGTCTGTCAAATCATCTCGTCAGGTTTAACGCAATCTTATGGTGCTACTGTCCACTATCGTCTTGGGGGCATCAAGGGATCGGGACGTGATGCAAGTAGCAAGACCAGGGCAGTTGGGCCCACCGCTGACGCCTTTTGATGCGGTCATTGAAAGCCAGGACCGCGATATCGAGGAATTGGTACGCCTTGCGCTGGCCGAAGAGCGGGCGCAGCTGGCCTTCCAGCCGATCTACCTTACAAACGAGACCCGCCAGCTTTCGTTTTACGAGAGTTTTGTTCGGTTGCTTGACCCATCTGGCAGGACCTTACCCGCCAAACACTTTCTGCCGGAGGTGACAGATGGCGTGCTGGGACGCGAGATCGATTGCTGCAGCCTGCGACTCGGTCTTGCCAAGCTGCACGAAACGCCACGGTTGAGATTGTCGATCAATATGTCTGCGCGGTCGCTGGGCGACGGTAAATGGCGCGACATATTGATGCGGGGATTGCGCGCGGACGCCAGCGTGGGAGACCGGCTAATTTTTGAAATCAGCGAAGACTCTGCCATGCTCCTTCCCGATATCGTTGTAAGGTTCATGGAAGAGATGCAGCCTTTTGGCGTGGCATTTGCGCTCGACAATTTTGGGCTGGGGCAAACATCCTTTAGCCATCTGCCTGATTTTCTGTTCGATTTAGCCAAGATCAGCACGCATTTCATTCGTGACTTGCACAAGTCGCCCGATGCTCAGGTCCTCGTAGAGTCCCTGAATGCGGTTGCGCATCAGTTCGAAATGTTCACGGTAGCCGAGGGGGTGGAGCGCGAGGAAGAGGCCGCGATGGTTGCCCATCTTGGGATAGATTGCATGCAAGGTTACCTCTTCGGACTGCCAAAGTTTTCGCTCTGACGCTAGGTCAATTCCGCTATGCGTGCTCGCTAATGTGACGTCTATCGCATTGCGAGGAATCGAAACGCCCCCTAAAGAGGCCGTAATTTGTGGGGGATTGGCCGGTTTTGGCGTGTGTCCTCTGCAGTCTTGAACGCCAGAGGAGCCTTCTTTCATGACCAATGTTGTTATCGCATCTGCTGCCCGAACTGCCGTAGGCAGCTTTGGCGGATCCTTCGCCAACACGCCTGCCCACGATCTGGGTGCAGCTGTCTTGAAAGAGGTCGCAGCGCGCGCCGGCGTCGATGGCGCGGATATCTCTGAGACAATCATGGGGCAGGTGTTGACCGCGGGCCAAGGCCAGAACCCTGCGCGTCAGGCGCATATCAACGCAGGCTTCGCACAAGAATCCGCGGCTTGGGGCATCAACCAGGTCTGTGGCTCGGGCCTGCGGGCGGTAGCGCTGGGTGCTCAGCACATCATGCTGGGCGATGCGTCAATTGTCGCCGCTGGTGGACAAGAGAACATGACGCTGAGCCCCCATGCCCAAGCGATCCGTGCCGGTCAGAAGATGGGCGATATGAAGCTCATCGACACGATGATTAAGGACGGCCTGTGGGACGCGTTCAACAACTACCACATGGGCCAAACGGCCGAGAATGTTGCTGAGAAGTGGCAGATCAGCCGCGATGATCAAGATGCCTTTGCCGTGGCCAGCCAGAACAAGGCGGAAGCCGCGCAAAAGGCCGGGAAATTCGCGGATGAGATTGCCGCCTTTACGGTCAAAACCCGCAAGGGCGACATCGTCGTAGATCAGGACGAATACATCCGTCACGGCGCGAACATCGAGGCGATGGCAAAAATGCGCCCCGCGTTCACCAAAGAGGGTACTGTGACGGCGGCCAACGCCTCGGGCCTCAACGACGGCGCCGCGGCGACACTGCTGATGAGTGCCGATGAGGCCGAGAAGCGGGGCATTGAGCCTTTGGCCCGAATTGCGTCCTACGCCACGGCTGGTCTGGACCCGCAGATCATGGGTGTTGGGCCGATCTACGCGTCGCGCAAAGCGCTTGAGAAAGCAGGCTGGAGTGTCGATGATCTTGACCTCGTCGAAGCAAATGAAGCCTTTGCCGCTCAGGCCTGTGCTGTGAACAAGGATATGGGTTGGGATCCCTCAATCGTGAACGTCAACGGCGGTGCGATTGCTATTGGCCACCCCATCGGTGCTTCGGGCTGCCGCGTTCTGAACACCTTGCTGTTTGAGATGAAACGCCGGGATGCGAAGAAGGGCCTCGCAACGCTGTGTATCGGCGGTGGTATGGGTGTCGCTCTGTGTGTTGAGCGCCCGTAATCAGACCAATTTGCGGGTGGGCTTCGGTCCACTCGCGATTTTGACGCGCAATAAAATTGCGCATCGACGCAAAACTTCATAATAACATTGCCAACAGAATGATTCCCCAAAGAGGAGAAAGATATGTCTCGTGTTGCCATCGTCACCGGCGGATCCCGTGGTATTGGAGCGGCTATTTCCAAAGCATTGCAGGCCGAGGGTGTGACCGTCGCGGCCACCTATGCCGGAAATGATGACGCTGCAGCGGCCTTTACTGCCGAAACAGGCATCAAGACCTACAAATGGAATGTTGCTGACTATGACAGCTGTAAGGCTGGTATTGCCCAGGTTGAGGCAGATCTCGGCTCAGTCGACATTCTGGTTAACAACGCTGGCATCACGCGCGACGCGCCTTTTCACAAGATGACGCCGCAGCAATGGCATGAGTGCATCGACACCAATCTCAACGGCGTGTTCAACATGACGCACAACGTCTGGGGCGGCATGCGCGAGCGTAAGTTTGGCCGCATTGTCACGATCAGCTCGATCAACGGTCAAAAAGGTCAGTTCGCGCAGGCCAACTATGCGGCCACCAAAGCGGGCGACATCGGCTTTACTAAGGCGCTGGCACAGGAAGGTGCGCGCGCAGGTATCACCGTGAACGTCGTGGCACCCGGCTACATCAACACTGAGATGATGAGCACTATTCCCGAAAAGGTGATGAACGAAGTGATCTTGCCGCAGATTCCTGTGGGCCGGTTAGGTGAAACTGCCGAGATTGCGCGGGCTGTGACATTCCTGACATCCGATGATGCGGGCTTTGTGACAGGCGCCACGCTGTCGGCAAACGGCGGGCAGTATCTGGCCTGATCCGCATTCCTGAATGTTTTAGGGCCGCCCGAGACGGGCGGCCCTTTTTCGTTCGGCTGGACGGGTTTTGTTGACCTAAGCCTGCCGGAGCGAATTACTTGAAGCCAAAGAGCCAGCGAATGAAGGCGCCGCGCTCGGTATGAGCGCGTTTGATGGCGTCGCGGGTCTGGGCGTTTGTTGGGATCTCAAACATCTTGTCTGCTCCTGAATAGTTGCGGTTTGCTTGAGCTGAATATGTGTGTTTGAGGACGTCGCGACAAACGAGACTTTTCATCACTTCAGTTAAGTTATACTTGTGCGTCTATGAGCGATCGATTGCCGCCTCTGACAGCCTTGCGCGCCTTTGATGCAGCCGCACGCCATATGTCGTTTGCTCAGGCTGCGGCAGAGCTGAAAGTGACGCCTGCTGCATTATCTTTTCAAATCAAATCTTTAGAAGATCATTTGGGAATGCCTGTATTTCGCAGGCTCAATCGCGCTGTTGAATTAACGGCGGTGGGGCAGATCCTTTTGCCAGGTATTCGTGACGGATTTGAAAGTCTTACTGCCGCATGGCGGGCTGCACGGCGACAGAGTGACAATAAAATTTTAACCGTTACGGCGGGTCCGGCCTTCACATCGAAGTGGCTTGCGCCGCGGCTTTATGATTTTGCTCAGGCCCATCCGGATATTGAGTTGCGCTTCTCGGCGAGCCTCAAAATCATTGATTTTGACCGGGATGACGTGGACGTTGCTATCCGTTTCGGACTGGGTCAGGACAAGGATGTTTACGCACGTCCGCTGATCCGCGAATGGATGACGCCGATGATGACACCAGAGCTTGCCGCGCAATTCGGCAGGCCAGAGACTTTGCCGCAGGCAGCTCTGATCCATGACGATTCTATCAGTTTCTTCAAGCAGCCCGCAGATTGGGCCGCGTGGTGCCGTGCGGCCAAACTTGACTTTGACACTTCGCATGGCCCTCGATTTTCACAGGCTGATCATGCTTTGGATGCGGCCATTGCCGGGGCAGGCGTGGTTTTGGGGCGGGTGTCGCTGGCCACGCGCGCGTTGGAATCGGGCAGGTTGGTGGCACCATTTGAGGTGGGGTTGGTCACGCAGGCTCAATTCCGGTTCATCTGCCCGCATGGCGCAGAGACCAGGCCGGATGTGGCGGCCTTTGAAAGCTGGGTGATGAAGGAAATTGCGACGTCCGAACGTTTTGAGGAAGGTCGGACATTTGTGCCAGCAGGAACTTAGCATGGGGCCTGCGCTGACCTTAGCCTGCGCAGGCCAGAGGTCTAATGCGCTGAGAGGCGCGAGATTTCTTGTTTGAGGTGAAGCTTTTGCTTCTTCATCTGGGCGATATCCAGATCGTCGACGCCGGGACTTCGTTGCGCTTGTTCTACCGCGTCTGAGAGGTGTTGATGTTTTTGTTTGAGCACTTCCAAGTGGGATGTGACGCTCATGTAAATCCTCCTCTTTTTGCTGCTGTAAACCAATCCGAACACATTTTTCAGGTTCTGTCACGCCGCAGGGCAGCATTGCGGACGATTGCAGTCTGTTCCGGCGGTGTTGCCAATAGATTAACGCCGGATGTCTAATCCGGCAGCATCTCGTAAAACGGCACTGATCTGATCGGTATAATCTGGAGCATCCCGTTCGTGCGCGTCTCCTTTGTGCAGCACAATTGGCGCACGAAGGCGCAATGGCGCGCGTCCCCCTTTTCGGGCGCTGATAAGAACGCGGTCGGCATCCCGCCCCGTGCGCGCCGCAAGAGGCTGTATGACAATGCTTCCCAAGTCGTGCGGCATCACAGACAGGATGTCAGCCAACCTGTCGGCCTTTTGGATCAGCGTGAGCGCACCCTTCGGGGCGATCCGTCGAGAGGCCGTTGTGATCCAGTCTGACAGCGGGGTGTTACCACCGAAGGCCACATCACGTCCAAGATCCTGCGCTTCGGTCCCCTTGGTGCGATCAAAGTAAGGGGGGTTGGCGATGACATGATCAAAGCGCTGGTCCGTCACATCGCGCGGAAGGGAGCGCAAGTCTGCGCAGATGATTTTGGCCGCCATACCGTTCGCCTTGGCATTTATGCGCGCGAGGTCGGCGTAGTCGGGTTGCACCTCAACTCCGGTAAGCGAAAGGTCGGGAACGCGCGCACCAAGGCAGAGAAGTGCAGCCCCCGCGCCACAGCCAAGTTCAAGTACGGATTGCCCCGGTGTGGCGGGCGTGACGGCCGCCAAGAGAACGGGATCCACACCAGCCCGGTAGCCCAGCCGGGGCTGCTGCAAGCTGAGCCGACCGCCCAAAAAGGCGTCCGTTGTCAGATCATTTTCCAAGATCGATGTCATGATCGCGCATGACCTTAAGAGCTTCGTCCAGGTCGCCATCCCGCACCATCAAGCGCCGCGGCAAAATGCCTATGGAGCCATCCAGGATGCTCATATTTACGTCCAATTCAAAGGTCTCTATACCCTCCCCATCGAGCATGGCCGTAGCAAAAGCGACGATCGTAGGGTCAGTGGTGCGCAATAGCTCTTTCATGCCTATATCGCTAAGGGGTTCTCTCCTTTTTGTCGAGCAAACGTCGGATCACAAATGAACATCGCAACCGCCACCAAACCCCATGATCGATTGGCCGCCGCGCTGGCCGAGGATATGGCTGCCGTCAATGCGATGATCCGCGAGCGGATGGCGTCGGAACATGCCCCCCGGATCCCTCAGGTAACGGCCCATCTGGTCGAAGCTGGCGGCAAGCGGGTGCGCCCAATGCTGACACTCGCCGCAGCAAGGTTGTGTGGCTATGAGGGGCCGCACCACATCCATCTGGCCGCGACTGTGGAGTTCATCCATACGGCCACATTGCTGCATGACGATGTGGTGGATGAAAGCGATCAGCGTCGTGGGCGACCAACGGCAAACCTGCTATGGGACAATACCTCTAGCGTGCTGGTGGGGGACTACCTGTTTGCACGCTCATTCCAGCTGATGGTTGAGACGGGGTCGATCCGTGTCCTTGATATTCTGGCCAATGCAGCGGCGACGATTGCCGAGGGCGAGGTGCTCCAGCTTACTGCGGCGCGCAATCTCGAGACGACGGAAGACATTTATCTGAAAGTCGTGCGCGGCAAGACAGCGGCGTTGTTTTCGGCGGCAATGGAAGTTGGTGGTGTGATTGCCGGTTCCGATGAGACCCGGGTGCAGGCGCTCTATGCCTACGGAGATGCGCTTGGGATCGCCTTTCAGATCGTGGATGATCTGCTGGATTGGCAGGGTAGTAATGCCATCGGCAAAAACACGGGCGATGATTTCCGCGAAGGTAAAATGACCTTGCCCGTGATCCGCGCGATTGCAGCGGGCGATACCAAAGAGCGGGACTTTTGGGCGCGGACCATTGGTAAGGGCAAAATTGAGGAGGGCGATCAGGCACATGCGCTTGATCTGCTCACCCAGCATGGCACGCTGGAGGCGACGCGTCAGGATGCGCTGCGCTGGGCGGAAACGGCGAAGGCATCCATCGCGACGCTGCCCGCGCATGAGTTGCGTGATATGCTGCGTGATCTTGCCGACTATGTCGTGGCGCGCATTTCGTAGCGCGACCGGGGGCCGGCCCCCGGACCCCCGGAGTTTATATGGTCAGATGAAGGTTATGCGCTGAGCATTGGAGCTGGAGCGACCCACCAGTTCATCTCGGCCACTTGAATGGCGCGAGCCACTTGCTTTGCCTGCGCCATATTCGCCACGAGCCCCACACAGGTGGCCCCGGATCCCGACATGAAGGCGTGTTTGACCTGTGGCATGGAGTTCAGCTTGTCCAATGCGTCTTCGATGCCGGTGATAAGAGCGCGAGCGGGGATCAGGAGGTCATTGCGCTGGGTCTTAAGCCAGGTGCACATGCCCGCAAAGTCAAGGTCGCCGGGAATGTCCGGCATCGTGTCATTGTCAGGGTTGTGCAGCGCTTTGAACACGTCGCCGGTGTTGGCGGGTTGGCCCGCGTTGACAAGGACCATGGCGCAGGATGGAAGGCGCGGGGCGGGCATCAGCAGATCGCCGATGCCTGCCATGCGCATGGGGGCGGGCCCGGCCATGCAGACAGGGACATCGGCGCCAAGGGCGAGCGAGAAAGGGTGTTTTGGGCCGAGCGGCTTGACGTCCCACAGCCGTGCCAGAAGGGCGAGCACCGTCGCGGCATCTGAGGAGCCGCCGCCAATGCCGGCAGGGTGGGGCAGTGCTTTGGTCAATTTTATGGCCGCGCCTTTGTCGACCTTGCGGGCGTGCATCAGGGCCATGGCCGATTTGATGATGATATTGCTATCGTCGGTTGGGATGCCAGCCTTGAACGGGCCGTCGACGGTGAGCGACAGATCGTTGGAGAGGGTCACCTCAATGGTGTCTCCGACACCTGCAAAGACCACCAAGCTGTCCAGCAGATGATAGCCGTCGTCCCGTTTGCCGGTGACGTGGAGCGTCAGATTGACCTTGGCCGGGGCGAAGCCGCGTTCAGTGCGCATTGCTGAGCCTTGTGCTAAAGTTCATGGGCGACCGTCAGATCACCCTCCTCAGCTGTCGTCATAGCAAGATCGAGGCCGTTTTCCAGTTTCTCGCGGATGACGGTTGCCATTTCATCGTCTGTTGCAAACGAAAGAGCGCGGTTCCATTGGAATTGCGCTTCGCGATATCGGCCGACGGACCAATAGACATCACCCAAGTGATCATTGATGACAGGGTCTTCGGGCAGCAATTGCGCGGCCCGTTCCATCGGCTCTACAGCTTCGTCAAAGCGGCCCAGACTGTAAAGTGCCCAGCCATAGCTGTCGACAATGGCACCGTTGTCAGGCTCGGAGGCTATGGCCCGAACGATCATATCGAGCGCTTCTTCGAGGTGCTCGCCACGTTCGACGAGCGAATACCCCAGATAGTTCAAAAGGCCCGCATGACCTGGATTAAGATCAAGTGCGACACGGAAATCAGCCTCGGCTGAAGGCCAGTCGTCAAGTTGATGGTTTACGATGCCGCGCTTGTAGCGGAGCAACCAATGGCGCCTGTCACTTGGGGGTATCAGGTCAAGCGCATCGGTATAGGCCACGTGTGCGCCGTTCATGTCCCCCTGCATCCGCTGGATATCGCCAAGCTCGGAATGGGCCATGGCGAGCAGAGGATAGCCGCGCAGCATCGACTGCAAGACTTCGATGGCAAGATCAGCTTCGCCCGCTTTGTGGAGTGCATCTGCGCGTCCGAACTCTGCCGAGTGATACGCTGGGTTGTCACGGCCCACGAGCGCAAAGGTTCGCGCGGCTTGCTCAAAGCGCTCAAGTTCCCCCAGCAGACCCGCGGCCATCATGATTATTTCGGGATCATCGCCATGAAGCTGCTGCGCGATCTGTGCGTATAGCAAGACGATGGCCGGGGGGGAGCCATCACGATAGGCTCCACCTTCGGTATAAAAGACTTCGGCAATGCCTTCGGCCGGTGAGCCAACGATGTCAAAGGGAACGATGCCACCCGTTGCGACGGCCTGACGCAACGCGAGGATACTGGGGTCTATCTGCCGGCCAAAGGCAGCGTCGAGAACCTCCAAAGCCTCGTCATTTTTACCAAGGCTCGACAGGATTTGAATGCGCGCGATGACCGCGCGGCGGGTCAATGGTACACCTTGATCGGGTGGCAGAGCCAGGAGTTCGGCAGCGTCGCCCATACGGCCCATGACGCCGAGTGCCATGGCTTTGTGATAAGTGCCAAAGCCGCGGGAGCCTGCAAGCTGTGAGGTCGCGTCAAATGCGACGAGTGCCTCATCAAAGTCTCCTTTGCCGACCAGCGCCCAGGCGCGCGCCAGCATATCGACACGATCGCCTACCGAATGTCCCGCGTCCAATTGGGTGATGACCGCATCCCAATTGTCTTCGTCTACCGAGCTTGCCAAAAGCACCATGTTCGCAAGTTCGCTGTTGACGTTATTGGCGACGGCTTGTTGTGCGATGCCAGATGCGCGTTGCAAATCACCAAGTCCAACCAGAGCCAGCAGACAGTTGTCGATCAGACCGGGATTTGCTGGATCATGTTCGAGGGCGCGGATGAACCATTCCGAAGCAGCGTCAAAGTCATTCGATGCCCCAGCGGCACGCGCGGCCAGATACGCACCTGCAATGTCATCTTGTTGGGCCATTGCGGGCGCACTTCCAAAACTGGCGAAAGCGCACGCGAACACAAGCGCGCCCCGCGTCAGTCTTATTGCCATACCGTTTCCTCCACTCTTCCAGCCATGAGGCTATGAAAGCGCGCCGGTCCTTGCAATCGTGACGAGACGAAAACAGGCGGAAACAGCTTGTTCCCGCCTGATATTTGGTCACATCGCTGTGAAGTGCGACCGCGCGTCACATATTGGGGTAGTTCGGACCATCGCCGCCCTGAGGCACTGTCCATGTAATGTTCTGGCTCGGGTCCTTGATGTCGCAGGTTTTGCAGTGGACGCAGTTCTGGAAATTGATCTGGAACTTGGTCTCTGCCCCTTCGCCGACGAATTCGTACACGCCGGCCGGGCAATACCGGGCCGAGGGGCCTGCGTAGTCGGGAAGGTTTGTGCCGACAGGGATGGCGTCGTCTGTCAGCCGTAGATGCGCTGGCTGGCTCTCTTCGTGGTTGGTGAAGGAGAACGCCACGTTGGTCAGGCGGTCAAACGACAGCACACCATCGGGTTTTGGATAGTCGATGGGCTTGTGCTTGGACGCCTTCTCTGTCGATTGAGCGTCGGTTTTGCCGTGCTTGAGCGTGCCAAAGATTGAGGTTTTGAAGATCGTCTGGAACCACATGTCAAAGCCGCCCAAAGCCATGCCACCGAGCGGGCCGTATTTGGCGTTGAAGGGAGCGACGTTCCGCACGCGCTTGAGGTCTTGGCCCACGATGCCGGTTTTGAGGTTTTTGTCGTAGTCGGCGAGTGTGTCGCTGCTGCGTCCATCGGTGATGGCGGCAAAGGCTGCCTCTGCGGCTGCGATGCCCGAATGCATCGCATTATGGTTGCCCTTGATCCGCGGCAGGTTCACGAGGCCTGCGGAACAGCCCAAGAGTGCGCCGCCGGGGAAGGCCACTTCGGGGATCGATTGGAAGCCGCCCTTGGTCACGGCGCGGGCGCCGTAGGCCACGCGCTTACCGCCCTTGAGCAGTTCGGCGACCTTGGGGTGGTGCTTGAACCGCTGGAATTCCATATAGGGAAAGAGGTGCGGGTTCTTGTAGTTCAGATCGACGATATAGCCCACGTAAACTTGGTTGTTGTCGAGGTGGTAGATGAACGATCCGCCGCCGTTTTTGAACCCAAGCGGCCAGCCGAGCGTGTGGGTGACTTCGCCCTCGTTGTGTTTTTCCGGGTCAACTTCCCAGATTTCCTTCATGCCGATGCCGAATTTGGGCACATCGCAGTTTGCGGCGAGGTCGTACTTGGCGATGACCTCCTTGGAGAGAGAGCCGCGTACACCTTCCGAGAGGAACACGTATTTGCCATTCAGCTCCATGCCCGGCTCGTAATTGGGACCTTCGGAGCCATCAGCTTCACGCCCAAATTCACCAGCGACCACCCCTTTGAGCGAGCCATCGTCGTGGTAAACAAGTTCGGAACAGGACATACCGGGGAAGATCTCAACGCCAAGCTCTTCGGCCTGCTCGGCCATCCAGCGGCACACGTTGCCCATCGAGACGATGTAGTTGCCGTGGTTGTTCATCAGCGGCGGCAGGATGAAGTTTGGAATGCGCAGCTGGCCGGCTTCGCCCAGCATATAGAAGTTGTCTTCTTTGACCGGCACGTTCAATGGCGCGCCCTTGTCTTTCCAGTCGGGGATCAGCGCGTCGAGGCCGGATGGGTCCAGCACAGCACCTGACAGGATGTGCGCGCCCACTTCCGAACCCTTCTCCAGCACCACGACCTCAAGATCGGCATTTAGCTGTTTCAGCCGGATTGCTGCCGACAGGCCAGCCGGGCCTGCGCCCACAATCACAACATCATAATCCATCGTTTCGCGTGTCATCGCATCGTTCCCTCTGGCTTACGGGCGTATCTGATTCCGCGCCCGCGCAACATAGTTTCACGATGCCTAGACGATGCGAGGCCTTCTATCAATCGGGGGCGACGAAATCGCGCGTCTGGCGTTACGTCATTGGGCCAAGTGGCCTTTCAGCGGCGCACCGCTGCCTGACTCATAAGCACGCTTGGGTTCGGCGAATGAAGTTGCTACATACGTCTGAACCAATGTCAAAAGGCATGAGAAATGGAAAAAATACCTCTGACCCAGGCGGGATATGACGCACTGAATGCCGAGCTGAAACAGCTCAAGTCCGTCGAACGCCCGGCCATTATCCAAGCGATCGCCGAAGCACGTGAGCACGGCGATCTGTCAGAGAATGCCGAGTACCATTCGGCCAAAGAGAAGCAGTCCTTTATCGAAGGCCGGGTCAAGGAACTCGAAGGGGCGATTTCTTTGGCGGATGTCATAGATCCGACGAAATTGTCCGGCACCATCAAATTTGGTGCGACCGTCGAAATCGCGGACGAGGACACCGACGAAGAAAAGACCTATATGATTGTCGGTGAGTATGAGGCCGACATTGAAAAAGGTCGGTTGAACATCAAGTCCCCCATCGCCCGGGCGCTGATCGGCAAGGATGTGGGCGATAGTGTCGAGGTGCGGACCCCCGGTGGGGCGAAGTCCTACGAAGTTCTGAGTATCAAATACGTCTGAACCACGCCAACCAAGAAGGCCTGCCTCATGGCATCGACAGAGAACGACCTTAAATCCATCCTCGCCGAAAAGGTGCAGGGTGGTATCTCTACGACTGAAATTATTGCGATCGCGTTGAGCATTTTATGGCTTCTCGCCACTGTGGCGTTTTTCACATTTGTGCCCGCCACTCCAAGTGACGCACCCTTTGACAGTCTTCGATTTGTGATGACGCTGATGGCGGTTTTTCTGCCCATCGCTTTGATTTGGGTTGGGGCAACAGCTGCAAAATCCACGCGGATCATGCGCGAAGAGAGCCGCCGTTTGCAGGCAGCAATTGATGGCATGCGGCAGAGTTACCTCAGCGACCGTCAGGCGCAAGGCGTGTCTGGCGGTGGTGCAACGGTTGAGAAAAAGCTCGATGAAATTGCACAAGCGACCAAGCAGACAGAGACGGCTCTGGCGACCTTTGCAACAACCCGCACTCAGCCGCGCCAACCACTTCCACCGGCTCATCCGACCGTCGCGGGTGATGATCAGCCGTCACTAGAGCTTGGCACGCCAGCAGAAGACCTGGGTCCGCAACTGGACCGTGACGACATGATCCGGGCGTTGAACTTTCCAAACACCGATCAGGACGAAGAGGGCTTTACGGCCCTGCGGCGTGCCCTCAAAGAGCGCAAAGCCCGGCAATTGATCCAGGCGGCGCAAGATGTGCTGACCCTGCTAAGTCAGGACGGCATATATATGGATGACCTCACGCCGGATCGGGCCCGGCCCGAGATTTGGCGACGATTTGCCCATGGTGAACGAGGCAAGGTGATTGCCTCGCTCGGCGGTATCCGGGATCGTTCGTCACTCGCGTTGACAGCCGGTCGGATGCGGGAAGATGCGATTTTCCGCGATGCTGCTCATCATTTCCTGCGGCTTTTTGACAAGATGCTGGCCGAGTTCGAGGATGATGCAACGGACGAGCAGGTCTCAAACCTCTCCGAGACGCGGTCAGCCCGCGCCTTTATGTTGCTGGGCCGTGTTGCGGGCACGTTCGACTAGGAAACGTCCCGCACCATTGTGGTCGCGCGTTCAAATCCGAAGAGGTAGCGCAAAGGGCCCAAGTGCTGTTCGTCAACGGCCACAAACCCTTCTCGTTCGTACAAGGCGCGTGCCCGCAGATTGCCGTCGATAACGTCGAGACGTAATTTGGCATAGCCGCGTCTGGCAGCTTCCTCTGCAATTGCCGTGAGCAAGGCGGTTCCAACGCCCTTGCTGCGCGCGTCGGGAGAGACGAAAATGCCGTCCATCAGAAAGCGTTCATTATCCACGTCCCGCTCGAGCAGGCTCAGCAATGCACTGCGCCAGGCAGCGCCCCAAATCCCATAGACGCGGCGCATTTCAGACCACCCGCCGCCAACCAGAGCGCCCTTGATCGTCTTGAAACCAACGACGCCGAGGATGCAGCCTGATGCGTCCCTGGCACAAATGCCATGTGTCGGGTCCAGCACCATACGGATAAAGGCGAGCGCTTTGGGCGTCGGTCCCATCACACGGCCAAGTTTGCCGCCGAAGGCCTGCCAGTAGAGCTCGGCGATAACGGCATGATCTTCGGGGGTAAAGCCGTGCTCAATCCTCATGTCGGGCCTTGCCAATGCAGTGGGGCGGTTTTGGCCAATTTCACAAGATAGGACGTCTGCCCCGCGCCCAGTATCCAGCCCTCTTCTTTGGCGATTTCGGGGGCGGACAGCAAAACCTTTATATCAGCTCGGGCCAAAGTGGCGGCCAGGATGCTGACTTGGGCAGCGTCCAGTATGTCGTCCGTGCGTTTGAGGTTCGCGATGCTCTTTGCAATCAGAGACGGCCACACCTCGACCAAGGTGACGCCATCGCCTGGCGCCTCAAACGGCCAAACGGTGAGGCGTTTGCCAAAACGTGCGCGCAAAGCGGCCAGTACCGGAAGCCCCATGATGATCTGACTGCCGACGCTGCCGGCTCCGGCAAGTTGCCAGCATTCAAAACTGCCGGGGCAAAGCCGTTCAGTGTCCCGCCGGGACGTGGCCCAGTGATAACTACGGTCGCGCCCTTTGCGCGGCAGATCGGGAATATCGCGCTTAAGCCCGTTGCCCCAAAAGGGGCCGATGCCGGGCAGGCTGCGGTTCATTTCGGCGGCGATGTCAAAGCGGTTGTTGTCTTGCGGTGTGTCGTCGACCCGTTCTGCCAACCAATCCCACATCGCGAAAGGGCTGGTCTGGCCCGTGATGTGCCGGGCAAAGCCCTTGGGATACGCCAGCCCAAAGTCGACACCGATCAACAATCGGATCCCTTGCGTGAGGGCGGTGTCGATCCGATGGGTCAGGGCGGCCAGCGCCACTTGACGGTTTCGGCAATAGAGAGGCGGCGCCACACCGTCACCCATCCAAATCGCATCCCGTTTGGGCGTAGGTCCTCTGTCTTTACCCCCTGACCAGTCCACGATGAGGATGTCGTCAAACATCCAACGCGTCGTCCCAGATGAAATCCGCGATGGCGGCAATGTTGTTGAGGTCCAGCAACGGCGGCGCGACCTCTGGCTTGCTGTCACTGGCGACGGCCCGCACGGTTGCATCACTTGGTGCGATCAGCGGGTGGCCGGTCTCTTTGCGCCAAACTTCAACCTTGCGGTGCGTGTCGCGTTTGTAGCCTTCGACGAGCACCAGATCGACAGGTGTGAGTTTGGCCAAGAGATCACCCAGCTCAGGCTCAGGAGCGGCGCGCAATTCGTTCATCAGAACCCAACGAGTAGCTGTCGACATCATCACCTGTTCAGCCCCTGCTGCCCGGTGGCGATAGGTGTCTTTGCCCGGCTGGTCGAGGTCAAAACTGTGGTGAGCGTGTTTCACTGTAGAAACCCGCAACCCCCGCCCCGTGAACTCGGTCACCAGCCGTTCGACAAGCGTCGTCTTGCCCGCGTTCTTGTAACCGATCACGCCGTAGATCTTCATAGCATCGCCTCGGCCCGCGCCAAATCTTCTGGCGTGTTGACGTTGAAAAAAGGATCGATCCCTGTTGTCGGGAATACAGCAATCCCCGGATTATGGCTCAGCGCCCAATCGGTCACCTTTCGGGTTCCGCTGGAAAGTGCTGACGCCAGATTTTCGCGCATAGATATTGGCCAAAGCCCACACGTGGGATGTAACCGGTCGTCGCTTTGCGCGATGGCGCAACCAGTGCCTTCCGAGGCCAAGAGCAGCTGTGGGATCAAATCGCCCGGCAAAAACGG